>NZ_CP030047.1:8302500-8902500 GCF_015291625.1 Bradyrhizobium sp. CCBAU 53421 | reverse complement strand
GGTTCGTCCGACATCTCGGCCTCGGCGATCAGCCAGCTCTTGGTCAAATCCCATCCGGCGAATTCGATGCCGGCTGCCTTGCGCACGAGGCTGCGGCCGCCGTCGCAGCCGACGAGATATTGTGCGCGGAGCATTTGGCCATCCGACAGCGCGACGTCGACGCCATCATCGTCCTGCGTGAAGCCGGTCACCTCGCG
Organism: Bradyrhizobium sp. CCBAU 53421; assembly: GCF_015291625.1. Taxonomy (NCBI): domain Bacteria; kingdom Pseudomonadati; phylum Pseudomonadota; class Alphaproteobacteria; order Hyphomicrobiales; family Nitrobacteraceae; genus Bradyrhizobium; species Bradyrhizobium sp. CCBAU 53421. Next base: position 8,902,303 of record NZ_CP030047.1, on the reverse strand, counting down.
CCCGCGCTCGATCGGCACCGCCAGCTCTTCGGCCCATTCGCCGAGCACGCGCTCGATATGGTTCTGCCGCAGCCCCAGCGTGAAATTGCGCCGGGTCGGGAAGTCGCTGATCTCGAGCGGCACCAGATGCGAGTGGAACAGCACCGCCGGATGGCGCGTGCCGAGCGCGACGAAGCGATCGCCGATGCCGCGCTGGTCGAACACCTCGATGGTCCGTGCATGCAGACCGCCCGCCCGCGCGCCGATCAGGTCGGGGCTCGCGCGTCGCTCGACAACAGCAACATCGACACCGGCCAGCGCCAGCTCGCACGCCAGCATCAGTCCAGTCGGCCCTCCACCGGCAATCACCACAGCATGTTCCCGCATCCCGCACTCCTCCGTTCGATTGGGCGCGCGTTCTACGGGATGACCCCGGGCTTGCGGCAAGCCCGGGGGGTCTACATATATCTAAGTGGGGAGAGGGCGTTTGCTGTCTCAACCAATTCAGCCGTCATTGCGAGGAGCGAAGCGACGAAGCAATCCATGCTTCGGCGTGCGCGGAGCGATGGATTGCTTCGCTGCGCTCGCAATGACGGTGAGACTTCGTAGCCCGGATGCAGCGAAGCGCAATCCGGGATTCTTCGTGCGCGGATGCAGTGTCCCCGGATTTCGCTGCGCTCCATCCGGGCCACGCGAGCCTCAAAACTCGCCGTGGATGCGACCGGAGAAGATGTGCACCGGGCCGCGGTCGGCGTTGTAGGCGGGGTTGGTGATGAACTGATAGTCCGCGGTGAGCGTCAGGCTCTTGTTCACCTGATAGGCGTAGTAGGTTTCGAAGATCCGCTCCGGACTGTAGTTCAGCGCACCGTCGCCGATCAGAAGGCCGAGGCCGCCGGCCGCGAGGTAGTCGCGATGCGCTGACGATAGCCCGTTGATCGCGCCGCCGATGCCGATCGTGTCGTTCGCCCGGCCCCATCTGCTGCCCTTGATCGATACGCCACCGGAGACGCTGCGATCGACATCGGTGAACGACAGGATCTCGTTCCGGCCGTCGTTCCAGCTCAGGCGGCCGAACAGGCCGACATCGGTTGCGATCTGCTGCTCGCCGTTCAGATAGAAGCCGTATTTGGTGTTGTCCTTGCGGATGCCGGCCATCACGTCGTTGATGTCGAGCCCGGGATTGGCGTCCTCGATCGCGAGCGCCTGGCGATAATTGCCGGTGTTGCCACGATTGCCGAACACGCCGACGCGCAGCTTGCCGGGCTGATCGAAGATCGAATAGCGGCCTTCGAATTCGACCACCGCGCCGCCATTGGCGCCGTTGGAGATCAGCACGTCGCTGTTCGGAGAGTTCGGCACCTGGAACACGCCGGCGCGCACCGCCCAGTCCTTGCGGTTGAGCTCGACCACGGCGCCGCGGGTGTAGCCGGGCAGATCGGCCGGGAAGTCGTAGGCCGCGGAGGCCCACATCGCCCAGTTCATGAAGTCGGCGCGCGGGTCCTTGGCGTAGGAATTGCCGTCGAAGAAATCGCCCACCGCAAAGCGGCCGACCACGATCGTGAGGCGGTCGATGTCGCGCTTGCCTGCAATCTGGTTGGGGCCGTCGGGCACGTCTTCCTGCTCGCCGCCGAAGCCGAAGGTCTGCTTGAAGTAATAGCGCTGCGGCCGGATCTTCGGGAATTCGGCGCCGGCCTTCTGCGCCTCGCCGTTCGAGAAGCCGGCAAGGCCGAGCGTGCCGTTGAGGCCGAAGCCCTGCGCCGTCTCCGGATTGAAATAGAACTCGCCGCCTTCCCAGAGCCGCACACCGAGAAACGCCGTCGTGGTCCAGGTCTGTTGCACTTGCCCCGGGCCCGGCAGGCTGTTGGTGCCGGTATAGGGCGCGCGGAACGACGGGTAGCCCTGACCGAGCAGCGTGGTCTGTCCATGCACGCTCCAGTCGTTCGATTCCGGCAGCGCGGTGCGCGTCGGGGTCGCCGACCAGGGCGAGTCGCCGAGCTGGTAGTTGAGGCCGAATTTCAGCAGGTGAATGCGCGGGTCGATGGCAACGCCGGGCATGCTGAAATCGTTGAGACCGAGCGTGCGCCGCGACAAGTCGATGTAGTCGTATTCGACCTTGGCGGTCCAATTGCCGCTCACCGCGAACTCGGCACCGGCGCCGACGGTCCAGCCGGTCTGGTACTGGCCGGGCTGCGAGATCACGGTGCCGCCGGCATCGTTGACCCTGACCTCGGTGTGTCCCCAGGCGAAGCCGCCGGTCACATAGGGCATCCAGGCGCCGAAGCTGTAACCGGCGCGGCCGCGCACCGTACCGACATAGTCGATCGACGAATTGAACGGCCCCAGCACGCGCCGCGGCAGGTCGGTCGGGCCGGTGAAGGTCGCATCCGCCTCGACGCCGAGCACGAAGCGGTTGGCGAATTCCTTGTTGTATCCGGCCTGGAAGCCGCCGATGCCGCCGGTGATCGTGGGCGGAAAGAACACGCCCTGTTCAAGGATCGGGTTGGTGCCCGGACCCAGCTTGCCGTCGCCATAGCCGACATGGCCGCCGACATAGAAGCCGGTCCAGCTGTAGACCGCCTTGGCGGCGGGAGACTTGAGCGGCAGATCGGCCGCGGCCGCCGGCGTGCCGAATGCCGCCGCGCCGAGCGCTGCGCCGGCGGCGATCCGAACCCGGAAGAGGCGGACGCAGGTCATGACGCGGCTTTCCGCGAGCGGTTGGCGGGTCCGCCCGGCATTGCAGATTTGGCGGCCGCTTGCCACCCGAGATTTGAAGTCATCGCCCGCCGTCCCCGGTCCGATCCGCGTCGTCCCATCCAAAGCCAGATCAGCACCTAGCATCCTCTGTGGCTTGTTGCAAGTAATTCGCAATAGCAACTGAGGCGCGCCGGATACCTCTTCGATTTGCACGCCACTATGACAGTCGCGTAACGCCACGAGGCCGCGGGTCTCATCGGCTGCGATCAACCGCGCATCTGTGGCAAATCGGTCGAGACCCGACCATTCAATCGAGGCCACCATCGTCTTCGTCCCTTGTTGTGATGAATGCCGGCTGCGATGCCCTGCCGAGCACGACCCTCGCGCCGGCCCGTTCGACGCATCGCGCCATCGACAGCGCCGTCCGCAGGCCGGCGCCTGAAATCACACGGCGCTGATAGAGCGCGGTTGCACCGCGCAGGATGGCGCTTGCCAGCCTGAACAACACGATCGCGCTCCAACGTCGGCCGCGACCAGGCGCGGTCACGCCCCCACCGTGGCGAGCTGGACGATCCGCAGCAGCACGAGCCCGGCGGCGACGACGAGATACCCGCGCAGCACGATCATCCAGGTCCGGCTCAAAGGGCTGAGGCGGACTGGCGGCAGCCGATCGAGTGGCGGCATCCGCCAGGTGTCGCGGTCGAACAGCGGCGGCTTGTGCTTGATGCGGGAGGACGCGCGACCGTACGACAACACCTCGTACAGCTTGACGGCCGCGGTGACCGCGAGCGCGAGCAGGCTGCCGCCGATGAGGATGCCGATGATCCAGGCTTCGCCGAGATCCGGGAACAGCACTGCGGCGGTCAGGATCACCGACAGCATCACCAGTGCCGCGACCACCGCGCCGGTAAACAGGTTCAGCCTGGTCGAGTTGACCCACGGCCCGAGGATGTGACGGTCGTTGCACAGCAAGAGCAGGAACACGGTTGCGCTCGGCAGCAGCACGCCGGCCAGCGTCTGCACCGCGTTGGTGAGCAGCCCGAGCGGCGTGCCCGGCGTCAGCACCAGGACGGCGGCGAGCACGATCAGGCCGCAATAGATGCCGTAGAAGCCCTTCGCATCCCACGGCTTGCGGTGCAGCGAGTGCTTGACCGCGAACACGTCACCGATCGCATAGGCCGTCGAGAGGGAGACCGCGGCCGCGCCGATGATGCACGCATCCAGCAGCGCGAGGGCGAACAGCACCGCCGGCAGCCGGCCGGCATATTTCTCGAGCCCGACCGCGGTCCCCAGCGCGTCGGTGTAATTGCCGAATTCGGGTTTGCCGGCGAACACTTCGGCGCAGAACGAGATCATCGCCAGGGCGCCGACCACGACCAGCACGATGCCGATGCACAGGTCCATCCGCTCATAGCGGATGAAGCGCGGCGTGATCCGCTTGTCGACGATGTAGCTCTGCTGGAAGAACAATTGCCACGGCGCCACCGTGGTGCCGACGATGGCGACGATCAAGAGCATTACCTCGCTGAGCCTGGCGTCCTGCGGCATCCTGGGCACGAAGAAATCCGCCGCGATCTGCCCGACCGGCGGGTGCACCATCAGGATCACGGGCACCAGCAGCAGGCTGCCGGCGACCAGCACGATGCCGAAGCGTTCGAAGCGGCGGAAGTCTCCGGTCGAGACCGCCAGCATCACGATCACAGCCGAGGCCAGCACGCCCCAGAACTGTGAGACGCCGAGAAAATGCAGCGCGAAGGTGATGCCGATGAATTCGGTAACGATGGTCAGCGCGTTCAGCACCAGGAGGTCGATCACGCTGAAGGCTCCCCAGAACCTGCCGAAGCGCTCGAAGATCAGCCGCGCATGTCCGACGCCGGTGACGGCGCCGAGCCGCACCACCATCTCCTGGTTGACGTAGAGCACCGGGATCAAGAGCAGCAGCGTCCACAAGAGCGTGGTGCCGTAATTCTGGCCGGCCTGGGTGTAGGTGCCGAACGCGCCGGCGTCGTTGTCGCCGACCATCACGATCAGGCCGGGGCCGACGATCGCCAGCAGCGTCTTCAGCCGGGCCAGCAAGGTCGCGCGCGGCGCGGTGTCGTCGCGCGCGATGCTGCCGAGCGCGCCATGGATGTCGCCGGCATGCGCGCTGTCGAGAATGGCGGTTTGGGTGGTGTTGGTGTCAGTCATATCGCGTCCCTCTCGCCGCCCTTCGGGCACGGCGAGGGGGACGCGGCGCGATCAGGCGCGCACGTCTCCACTGCCGTGAGCAGCGGCATTTCCAGATGTCATGCAGTTCGAGAATCCCGCTGCCGCGCCGCGATGGCGCGCAACGGGACGACTAGGTCCTTCGTCCATATCGGCCTCCTGGCGCATGATCCGGAAAAGTGCGCGGCGGCTTTCCGAGCGAGATCATGCGAAAAAGTTCAGGCGCACAGCCGCGGCTTCGCCGCGGCACGGCGTGCGGCGGTGTGCGGGCCGCCCAGATGACGGCCCGCGTGCTGCTGATCGAGATCACCGCTGGTGTCGTCGGTGGTCCACCGGCATTCCAGCCGGCCGTCGATCAGGACCCAATGACAGGCCGGGGTTGGACGCCGGCGATCCGCCGGGCGGCGAAAACCCGGCAGGTTGTCATTGGAATAGGCGGCCGCCCGCGGCGGGATCTGCTGCGGCTCGAACGATCGGAATTTTGCGAGCTTTTCGAACATCGCTCACCTCCACTTCCGCTGTCGCGCGGCAGGCCGGTGAGGAGCAGGCGGTTACGTGAGGCGTGACCACCCATCCACGCAGGCGAGAACTGCGCGATCAGTCTTGCTGTGTTGCGGCGTCAAGTGTCCCGTTGCCGGTCTACTGTCGCCTGAGTTGCTACTGCCCATGTGCCTTCTGTGCTGGCTCGTGGTCGGGTTGGTGTCCGGGAGCAAACCCCGCTGCGGAACGCATGTTCCGACCATCGGGCACTACGCCCGCTGCAATGGCCTGTCAAGCCGATTCTGCTATCCCCCAGGGAGGATCATGGCTATCCTCCCGGGAGGATAGGAGAACCGCATGTCCGACGACCATCCGCACGCTGCGATCGCGCGGCGCCTGAAGCGCGCCAACGGCCATCTCGAGACCATTGTCGAGATGATCGAGCAGGGCCGGCCCTGTGCGCAGATCGCCCAGCAATTGCAGGCGGTGGAGAGCGCGATCGAGAGCGCCAAGAAGGCGCTGATCCACGATCATATCGGCCATAGCCTGGAGGAGACGCTGAAGGCATCGGGTCCGAAGGGCCGCAACGTGCTGCGCGACTTCCGGCTGATCGCAAAGTATCTGTAACCGAGCGCGGATGCGGCGGCCGACGCGGGTTGACCCGCCCGGGGGGATCACCGGACGGGTCGTGCGCGACACGGGGTGGATGAGGACCCGTGCCGAACGCAGGATCCGCAGCCCTAGAGCCTACTCGGCTCTAGATTCTTGGTTGACGTGCTTTCTTCACGCGAACCGGTGCCCACTTCGCTCGAAAACACTATGAAAACCCGTCGATCAGTAGCAGGAACGCACACGGCCGATGTAGTTGCCGTAGGCGTCGAACTGGCGCACCCAGACGCAGCGCCGATAGCCGGCGTCGTAATAGCCGTCACTGGCCGCGATCGCGCTGCCGACGATGGCGGCGCCGACGAGGCCCGCACCGACGCCCCAGCCCCAGCCATACGGCTTGGCATTGGCCTGCGACGTCGTGGACGCGATGGTGCCGGTCACGGCGAGCGCGGTGAGGGCGAGGGCGGCAAACTTGGTCTTGATCGACATGGGATACTCCATCCTGTTTGAGCGCGGCGCCGGTATGGTCCGCATGCCCGTTGGACGGAGGCTCTTCGGTTCCGGTTCGAAGGCTGGTCGGGAAATATGGTTTCGTGAATTGTTTCGTCGGCCTCTCACAAGGCGACGGAATTCCGGGTCAGTTAACCCTGAAAGACGCCCGGATCGAACCTGTCGACATCGGCCAGCAGCTCGCAGAATGCGCGCGCGCCGTGCTCGAGCAGCTTTTCGCCCTTCTCGGCCGAGGCCTTGGTCGCATCGCCGATCGCGCCGCTCGGATTGAGGTCCTGCGCCTGCCAGGCGAATGGCGCCGGCCGCTGGGTCGAAAGAAAGCGATGGTCCTTCTCGATCTGCACGCTTGCGGGCTTGAAGTCGGCGATCGCGTCCTTGCGCACGTGTTGCGGATATTTCGCCAGCATGATCGAGGTCTCGACCGCGCCGCCATGGATGCCGTGGCGCAATTCGTCGGCATCGAACAGCCCGTCCGGCGTGCCGAAGCGCGACCAGCTCGTGGTTACCACCAGCATCTTGTGCTGCGCGCGCAGGTCCTGCGCCACGAGCTGCATCGCGGCGGAATTGCCGCCATGGCTCGTCACCATCACGAGCTTCCTGACGCCGGCGCGCGCCACGCTCGTGCCGAGCGCCATCCAGCTGTTCAGCGCCACCTTGGTCGGCAGGGTCAGCGTGCCCGGAAAATCGATGTGCTCGGTGGAGATGCCGACCGGCTGCAAGGGCAGGAACGTCGCCGGGATGGCCGCCGGCAGCAGCTCGTGCACCCGCGCCAGATACGCCTCGCCGATCATGACGTCGGTTCCAAGCGGCAGATGCGGCCCGTGCTGCTCGGTCGCGGCCAGCGGCAGCACCGCGATCCACCGCGCGGCCGCACCCTCGGCCTTAGACTTGGCGAGGTCGGGCCAGTGGATGGCGGTCCAGTCACGGGGCGGAAGCTGAGAAGTCATCGAGCCGGTCGTTTCAATACAAGCGTTTCATGGGGTGGATTTGCAGGCTAGTTTGTCTAACATCAGTGGGGCGTTCGCGTCTCCGGGCGCGGTCCACGTCATCCCGCCTTCCATCATGGGCCATAATGATCGACGGAGTCCAACCATGATCCCGGCCTTTTTGCCGCGAGCGTTAACCACAGCCATTCTGGCCGCCACCCTCGGCGTTTCCGTAAGCCTGCTCCCGGCACGGGCGCAGAGCCCGGACAAGACTTTGGACAAGGTCTCGTTCGGCACCAATTGGGTCGCCGAGGGCGAGCATGGCGGGTTCTTCCAGGCGCTCGCCGACGGCACCTACAAGAAATACGGGCTCGACGTGTCAATCGTGCCCGGCGGTCCCAACGAGAACAACCGCATGCTGCTGATCGCGGGCAAGCTCGACTTCTTCATGAGCGCGAACTCGCTGCAGACCTTCGACGCCGTCACCAACAACGTGCCGCTGGTCGCGGTCGCGGCGATGTTCCAGAAGGACCCGCAGGTCTTCCTGACCCATCCCGAGGTCAAGGTCGGCAAGATCGAGGATCTGAAGCCGCTGACGCTTTTGATCTCGAAGGAAGGCATCACCAGCTATTTCCAGTGGCTGAAGTCCGAATACGGCTTCGACGAGAACAAGGTGAAGCCCTACACCTTCAACCCGCAGCCCTTCATCGTGAACAAGCAGACCGCGATGCAGGGCTATGTCACCTCGGAGCCCTTTGCGGTGGAGAAAGCCGCCGGCTTCAAGCCGAATGTTCTCCTGATTGCCGATTACGGTTTCAACTCCTATTCGACCCTGATCGAGACCCGCCGCGACCTCGTCGACAAGAAGCCTGACCTGGTGCAACGCTTCGTCGATGCCTCCATCGTCGGCTGGTACACTTACGTCTACGGCGACAACTCGGCCGGCAATGCGATGATCAAGAAGCTCAATCCTGAAATGAACGACGAGCTGCTGGCCTACTGCGTTGCCAAGATGCGCGAGCACGGCATCGTCGATTCCGGCGATTCCATCAAGAACGGCATCGGTGCCATGACCGATGAGCGGATGGCGAGCTTCTTCGACAAGATGGTGCGTGCCGGGGTGGTCAAGAGCACCATCGACTATCGCCAGGGCTACACGCTGCGCTTCGTCAACAAGGCAGTCGGCGCCGAGCTCCGGCCGAAGAACTGACGGGTGCCGACGCGCGATGGCGGAGTCTGCGTTGTCTGGACCTGATGCCGGATCGGCCGTGCGTCTGCGCGGCGTCAGCAAGACCTATGACAGCGGCGTGACGGCGCTCGGGCCGCTCGACCTCGACGTCAGGCGCGGCGAGTTCGTCTCGCTGCTCGGCCCTTCCGGCTGCGGCAAATCCACCGCGCTGCGCCTCATTGCCGGCCTCGCCACGCCGAGCAACGGCACGGTCGAGCTCGCGCAGCACGGCGCCGGGCGGCGCGGCAGCCATCCGATCGGCTTCGTGTTCCAGGAGCCGACCCTGATGCCGTGGGCGACGGTGCGTGACAATGTCCGCCTGCCGCTGAAGCTCGCCCGCGCGCCGGCGTCGGACGCCGATGCGCGCATCGATGCGGCGCTCGATCAAGTCGGGCTGGCCGAGTTCGCGACCGCCTATCCACGCGAATTGTCCGGCGGCATGAAGATGCGGGTGTCGCTGGCGCGCGCGCTGGTCACCGATCCCGATATCCTCTTGATGGACGAGCCGTTTGCCGCGCTCGACGAGATCACGCGCTTTCGTCTCAACAACGACCTGCTGTCGCTGTGGCGCAATCTGCACAAGACCGTCATCTTCGTGACGCACTCGGTGTTCGAGTCGGTTTATCTCTCGCAGCGCGTGATCGTGATGACGGCGCGGCCGGGACGGATCGGCGCCGAGTTTCGCATCGCCTCGCCCGAGCCGCGCGGCGAGGAGTTCCGCACCTCGGCCGAGTACGCCGCGTTCTGCCGCGAGGTCTCGGGCGCGCTGGCGCCGTCCTATGCAGGGCAGGCGGGCGCATGAAGTCTCCGCAGGACCTCGTTCGTTTCCTGCTTCCGGTCGTGGTGCTTGCCGCGGGCCTCGTGCTCTGGGAAGCCATCGTTCGCGCCTATGGCATCCAGCCCTATGTGCTGCCGAGCCCGCTCCTGGTGCTGAAGACGCTGGTTGCGGACTGGCCGGTGCTGTCGCAATCGCTCGGCGTCACGCTCTTGACCACGCTCGAAGGCTTCATCGCCGCCGCGGTCGGCGGCGTCGTGCTGGCGCTGCTGTTCAACCAGTCGAAATGGCTGGAATATTCGCTGTTCCCCTATGCCGTGGTGCTGCAGGTCACACCCGTGATCGCGATTGCGCCGCTGCTGCTGATCTATCTGCAACAGCAGACCGCCGTGATCGTCTGCGCCTGGATCGTGGCGTTCTTTCCAGTGCTGTCGAACACCACGCTCGGCCTCAGCTCGGTCGATCGCAACCTCGCCGGATTGTTTCAACTTTATGGCGCATCCAAGCTGCAGACGCTGCTGTTCCTGAAGCTGCCCGCAGCGCTGCCCTATATCCTCGGCGGCCTGCGCATTGCCGGCGGGCTGTCGCTGATCGGCGCCGTGGTCGCGGAGATCGCGGCGGGCAGCGCCGGCGCCGGCTCGGGCCTTGCCTTCCGGATCGCTGAATCAGGCTACCGGCTGAATATTCCCCGCATGTTTGCAGCACTTCTGCTGCTATCGCTGGCCGGGATTGTCATCTATGGGGTGCTGGCGCTAGTTTCGCACCTTCTGTTGCGGCGTTGGCATGAAAGCGCGTTAGGAAAGGACAGTTGATGGCCCCGATTTCTTCCGAAAAGATCGATCTCCTGATCTATGGGCCGATCCGGCCCATCCTCGAAAACGGCTTTTCCGATCAATACGTGCTGCACCGGGCCGAGAGCCGCGGCGACCTCGAGCGCCTGACGCCCGACACGATGGCCAAGATCCGCGGCATCGCCGTCACCTATCACACGATGGCGACCGACAAGACCGCGATGGCGATGTTTCCGAAGCTCGAGATCGTCGGCAGCTTCGGCGTCGGCTACGATCACGTCGATTCCGCCTATGCGCGGGATCACAATATCGTGGTCACCAACACGCCTGACGTGCTGACCGAGGAGGTCGCCGACGTCGCGATGGGGCTGTTGATCGCGACGCTGCGCGAGTTCGTCAAGGCGGACCGCTATGTGCGCTCCGGCCTGTGGCAGACCCAGAATTATCCGCTCAGCGTCGGCTCGCTGCGCGATCGCAAGATCGGCATCGTCGGCATGGGCCGGATCGGCCAGGCGATCGGGCGGCGGCTGGAGGCCTCGCGCGTGCCGGTGTCCTATCATTCGCGCAATCCGTCCAAGGACGTCTCCTACAAGCACTATCCCGATCTGATCGAGATGGCGAAGGCGGTCGATACCTTGATCGTCATCGTGCCGGGCGGCGCCTCGACGGCGAAGATGATCAATGCCGACGTGCTGAAGGCGCTCGGCCCGCGCGGCGTGCTGATCAACGTCGCGCGCGGCTCGGTGGTCGACGAGCCGGCGCTGGTCGCGGCGCTGAAATCCGGCACCATCCTCGCCGCCGGTCTCGACGTGTTCGCGGCCGAGCCGAACGTGCCGGACGAGTTGAAGGCGATGCAGAACGTCGTGCTGCTGCCGCATATCGGTTCGGCCTCGGTGGTGACGCGTAATGCGATGGACCAGCTTGTGGTCGACAACATCACGAACTGGTTCGCCGGCAAGCCGCCGCTGACGCCGGTTGCCGAAACCCCGGTGAAGGGCCGCTGATGATCCTGTCCCGCTTCAACGTCGTGCTGTGTCTGTTGCTGGCCGCGTGCGGTCCGGCAGCCGCGCAGGACGTCTCGACGTTGAAGAAGGACATGATCGGGCAGTGGGAACTCGCCACTACCGAGCGCAGCAAGACCTGCGTCGTGACGCTGAAGAGCGATGCGACGCCGCAAGGCTTCAAGCTCGAGCTCGAGCCGGCCTGCGCCGCCGCGCTGCCCTTCACCAAGGACATCACCGGCTGGAGCATCAAGGGCCTCGGCGACATCGTGCGGTTGCACAACGCGGCAGGCGAGGCGGTGATCGATTTCACCGAGGTCGAGACCGGCATCTTCGAGGGCATGCGCACCAACGAGGGCGTCTACATCCTGCAAAATCTCGCAGCCGCCCGCTCGCTCGCCAAGTCGATGGACCAGATGATCGGCGACTGGTCGATGGTGCGCGGCAACGGCCAGGCGATCTGCGCACTGGTGCTGACCAATACCGAGGCCGGCAACGACAATTTCCAGGTGTTCCTGAAGGGCAAGTGCGACCCCGCGATCGCGGCGTTCAACCCGACGCTGTGGCGGCTGGATCACGGCCAGATGATCCTGATGTCGCCCAAGGGCGAGACCTGGCAGTTCGAGGCCGACGACAACGCCCAGTGGCGCCGCGTCCCCGACAGCGCCGACCCGCTGATCATGCTGCGGGAGCAGTAGGGGACAACGCGCATCTGAACCTCCCCTTGAAAGGGGAGGTCGCTTTGCTTGTAGCGCAAAGCGGGTGGGGATCTGCTCTCTCCGCTTGCAGCTTTGCCTGCGGCCGACCCCCATCCCGACCTTCCCCCTTTCAGGGGGAAGGAGAAGGGGCCTTGGCCCAGATGTTGTCTTTCGCCCCCAAAATATTTCCCTTTTCCTTGTCGATCCGGCATGCCTCGGATCGTCGTCCCCTATAGCGAGCCGGTTTGCGGCGATTATCGTCGCTTCTCGCCCAACAGGAGTTTTCCGATGCGGTTCATGTATATCGTCACCTCCACCCAGCCCCCGCGCCCGCCGACGCCGGCCCTGATGGAGGCGATGGGCAAGCTCGCCGAGCGGGAGATCAAGGCCGGCCGCATGATCGACACCGGCGGGCTGTTGCCGGTCGCGATGGGGGCCCAGGTCCGCATCACCGACGGCAAGCTCAACGTCATCGACGGGCCGTTCGTCGAGACCAAGGAGATGATCGGCGGCTACGCGATCTTCGAGCTCCGCAACAAGGAAGAGGCGGTCGCGGCCGCGGTCGAGTTCATGCAGCTGCACAAGGAGCATATGCCGGGTTGGGACGGCACCTGCGAGGTGCGCCCCTTTGCCTCCCCGGGCGTCGACGGCGCCTGCCAGGTCGACGTGTCCGCCATCGCTTGATGCGCAGCGGACAGGGCGCGTTCACGCGAGGCGGTCTCCGGTTCGCGTGAACAGGGCGCGTCCGGGCGGCAATCCAGGTCGGCGGCAATGACGGCCGCCGACATCCAGGCGACGATCCTTGCGGTGTGGCGCATCGAGCAGCCACGGCTGATCACCAGTCTGTCGCGGATGCTGCGCGACGTGCCGCTCGCCGAGGATCTGACCCAGGAGGCGCTGATCGCGGCGCTCGAGCACTGGCCGCTCAGCGGCGTGCCGGAGAAACCGGGCGCCTGGCTAATGGCGACCGCCAAGCGGCGCGCGCTCGATCATATCAGGCGGAGCCGCATGCTGGCCGAGAAGCACGGCATGCTGGCGCATGATCTGGTGCGGGAGCAGGAGACCATGCCCGATTTCGATTCCGCGCTCGACGACGATATCGGCGACGAATTGCTGCGGCTGATCTTCACCGCCTGCCATCCGCTGCTGTCGCGCGAGGCCCGCGCCGCGCTGGCGCTTCGCATGATCTGCGGCCTCACCACCGAGGAGATCGCGCGCGCCTTCCTGCAGGCGGAGGCGACCATCGCCCAGCGCATCGTGCGCGCCAAGCGCACGCTGTCGGAATCCGGCCTTGTCTACGAGACGCCGCGCGGCGAGGATTTGTCCGAGCGGCTCGCCTCCGTGCTCGAGGTCGCCTATCTGATCTTCAACGAGGGCTATACTGCGGCGAGCGGCGACGAATGGCTGCGGCCGCAGCTCTGCAACGAGGCGCTGCGCATCGGCCGTGTGCTGACCTCGATCGCACCATCGGAGCCGGAGGCGCACGGCCTGCTGGCGCTGATGGAGTTCAACGCATCGCGGATGGCGGCGCGCACCGATGCGGCCGGCGAGCCGATCCTGCTGATGGACCAGAACCGCGCGCTGTGGGATCGCCTGCAGATCCGCCGCGGCCAGCTCGCGCTGGCCCGCGCCCGCGAGCTCGGCGGCGCCGGCGGCTTCTATGTGCTGCAGGCCGCGATCGCCGCCTGCCATGCCGAGGCCGACACGCCGGACGCGACCGACTGGCGCCGCATCGCCGCGCTGTACGGCGATCTCGCCGCGCTGCTGGATTCGCCTGTCATCGCGCTCAACCGCGCGGTCGCGATCGGGATGGCCGAAGGGCCGCTGGCGGCGCTCGCAATCGTCGACGGCCTCGCCGACGAGCCGGCGCTGAAAGCCTATCACCTGCTGCCGAGCGTGCGTGGCGATCTCTTGCATCGGCTGAGCCGCTTCGCGGAGGCGCGTGCCGCGTTCGAGGCTGCCGCCGCACTGGCCGGCAATGCGCGCGAGCGTGAGTTCCTCAAGCGGCGCGCCGCGGTCGCGGCGCGCGCCGCACAGAATCACGATGGTTGCTGAACAGCGCTTCGACACCAACCCGGCCGACACCGCGGCTGCCGTGCAGCGCTGGCTCAAGCCTTAGGCGCAACCGGCGCAGCCTTGCCGCGCAGTCCCCACAGCAGCAGGATCGATGCTGCGATGATCGCAAGGCCGACCGAGACGAACGCGGCGGTCACCAACGTTTCCTGCCACGCCGCGGCGTTAAGCCCGGCTGCCGTCACCGGAGAAAGTGCCCCGGTTCCAAGAATGGCGGCGAGCGTCGTCACGGCCCAGTTGCCGTAGGTCCCGCACAGCAGCGCCCAGTAGGCTGCGACGCTCGCGCGGGGCGGCAGCCTGACCTCGCTCCAGATCGCGCCGGCCGCGAGCAGGAACGTGCCGTTCATCACGCCTTCGAGATGCGCCGCGAGCGCCATCCGCACATTGCTGAAGTGCTGCTCCAGCAGGCCGGTCAACAGCCCGATCAGGAACAAGGCCATGCCGTGAAACAGCAGCCGCCGCCGATCAACCATTCTCGCCCCCTCAAATCGCCTTGCCTGAAAAACGGCCGATCATAGCAGAAAGTGCGAAGGCCCCCGTCGGCGACCTCGACCCATGGTCCGGGCGCTCGGCGTCCTGCCGACCCATGGCGGGCGCACGGGGCGGGGTTGGCGCCAAGCGGTGCGGACCAGGGCCTGCCGCAAAGGCCCGGCGGTTGTTGCCGGCGGCAACCTATGACACCATCCCGATTCCGGTTTGTTTTTGATTTTTGGAAGCCTATGCCGCGTCGCAAATATGCCTGGGAGAAGCTCACGGATGCGCAGTTGCTCGAGCAACGCCTCAGCAGTCTGAGGGTTGCGGTCGAAGGGACCTGGCTCGCGGATTGTGTCCGCACGCTCTACGAAGAGCTCGAAGAGCGCGGCATCCGGCTGCGGCCGCACACCTGGATCTCGAGCGAATGGTTCAGTCCGGCCGATGTGCCCGGCATCGCCATTCCCTTCTATCTCGCCCATCCCCGCCTGATGAAGCTCGAGAAGAAGATGATGCTCGACGTCGAGGGCGCCTCGTGGTCCGAGTGCATGGCCATTCTCCGTCACGAGGCGGGCCACGCCGTGCAGCACGGCTACCAGCTGCAACGCCGCCGGCGCTGGCAGCAGCTGTTCGGCCCGTCATCGCAACACTACCCGCGCTACTACCGGCCCAATCCGGCCAGTCGCAATTATGTCCAGCATCTCAGGCTGTGGTACGCGCAAAGCCATCCGGACGAGGATTTCGCCGAGACCTTCGCGGTGTGGCTGCGGCCGCGCTCGAACTGGCGGACGCGCTATGCCGGCTGGCCCGCGCTGAAGAAGCTCGAATATGTCGACGAGCTGATGGGCGAGATTGCCGGCGAGCGGCCGCAACTCGCGACGCGCGAGCGGGTCGATCCGCTGCATACGCTCAAGCAGACGCTCGGCGAGCACTACAGGAAGAAGCAGGCGTTCTACGCCTTCACGCCGCCGAAGACCTACGACCGCGATCTGTCCAAGCTGTTCTCCGCCGATCCGCGGCATCACCGGCATCCGCCGGCCGCGTCCTTCATCAGGCGGCACCGTGCCCAGGTCAGGCAGCTGGTCGCGCGGTGGACCGGCGAGAACCAGTTGACGCTCGATGCCGTGCTCGACGACATGATCTCGCGCTGCCGCGAGCTCAATCTGCGTGCCGTCGGCCCCGAGCAGAAGCTGGTGACCAACTTCACCATCCTGCTGACGGCCAAGACCATGCACGCGCTGTTCGGCCCGTCGCGCCGCAAATGGATCGCGCTATGAAACGCTTTCGCATTCTGGTGCTGATGCACCCGGACTGTGTGCCGCCGGACTCCAGCGACGGATACTCCGCGCGGGAAATCAACGAGTGGAAAACCGAATACGACGTGGTGAGCACCCTGCGCGCCGCAGGTCACGAGGTTCGTCCGCTCGGCGTGCAGGAGGAAATCAAGCCGGTGCGCGACGAGATCGAGGGCTTCAAGCCGCACGTGGTGTTCACGCTGCTGGAGGAGTTTCACTACGACGTCGTGTACGACCAGCACATCGCGAGCTATCTCGAGCTGATGAAGATCCCCTATACCGGGTGCAACCCGCGCGGCCTGATCCTGGCGCGCGGCAAGGATCTGTCCAAGACGCTGGTGCATCACCGCCGGATCCCGGTGCCGGCCTTCGCCGTGTTCCCGATGCGCCGCAAGGTCAAGCGGCCGCCGCGGCTGGCGCTGCCGCTGATCGTCAAGAGCCTCAGCAGCGATGGATCGCTCGGCATTTCGCAGGCGTCGATCGTCGATACCGACGAGAAGCTCGCGGAGCGCGTCGCCTTCATCCATGAGCGGATCGGAACGGCGGCGATCGCCGAGCAGTTCATCGAGGGACGCGAGCTCTATGTCGGCGTGATAGGCAACAACCGGCTGCGCGTCCTGCCGGTGTGGGAATTGAAGTTCGGCAGCATGGGCGGCCCGGCTGCGCGCCAGATCGCCACCGAAAAGGTCAAGCACGATACCAGCTATCAGGAGCGTATCGGCATCGCGGACGGACCGGCCGAGGATCTGACGCCGGAGCTATCCACCCATATTCAACGGCTGGCGAAGCGCATTTACCGGACCCTGGGACTCGATGGCTACGCGCGCATCGACTTCCGCCTGTCCACCACCGGCGTTCCATATTTCATCGAAGCCAATCCCAATCCCGAGATCGCGAAGAGCCAGGAGTTCGCGACCGCCGCCGGGCATGACGGACTGGGTTACCCGGACCTGCTGCATCGGATCGTGACACTCGGCATCAGCCGCGCCAAGGCCGGCGTATCGCTGGGCTGAACCAGCGCGGTCGATTCTTGTTTCGACGCGTTTTCTTCACGCGAACCGGTGCCCACTTCGCTCGAAAACGCTTTAAAGGCTGCGCTGCATCAAATGACGCCGCGTGTCCCTGGGGATGAACATCGCAAACGTTTCCCTAACGCGGGCTGCCGGCGTCGCGGTGGCCGTGGCGGCGGGAGCAGCTGCCGCTGCCGGATGAAACGCATCGGGTTCCGGCCAGCGCCGCGCAAAGACGTCGCTTACCGGAGCCGCCATCAGCAAGCCGTCGCTGCGGCATGCATCGTAAGCGTACAAACCGGCAAGAAAAATCGATACGACAACAAGGATCGTCCTGAAAATCGGCATTGTGATTGCGCCTTCTTGATTGAGGCGAACAATGCCCGGCGACGGTGAACCGCGCGTTTAGCGCGCCGGTCGATCGGCCGATACGGTTCCCAACTCATGAACGGGAGCTTGCGTAAACGGCTCGCTTACCAATGCTTTCAAGGTTGCGGCAACCAGCTTTCCTCACCAGCCTGCAAGGAGTCTCTGGCATCAAGGGACCCAAGAAAAAGACTGAGGAGGCAACCATGTTCGTCGCCATTCGAGTCATGATCCTGATCGCCAGTGCCTACGCCGGCTCGGCCGTTGCAGAAATGCAGTTCGCGCCGCTGCCGAGCCTTGCGGCGTCGTCCGCGCCGTAGCGCCGGCACGAATTCCCGGCGCGGCCTATGCGCGAACGGCCGTCATCAGCGCGCGGCCGCGACAACTCCGATCGAGCGGGCTGCGTTCTCGGTCATCCGGGTCGCCGTCAGTCGCAGGAAATACAGCGACAGTCCTGGATTGCGTTCGCACAGTTTCCTCAGAGCGCCGTCGCTGATCCACAGCAGATCCACGTCGGTTGCTGCCAACGCCGTCTGCGTGCGGCGCCGCTCAAGCGAAAACAATCCGATCTCTCCGAATAATTCGCCCGCCGATACGCTTCGATCGATCTCGGGAAACCTGACCTCGCCCGATGCGACCATGTACAGCAGATCGGCGTCGTCGCCTTTCCTGAAGATGGTTTCTCCTGCCTTGATGTGCTTCGGCCGCATGAACGGCTGCAGCCAGTTCGGGGAAAGGTCCGTTGCGGCGGCGCGATTGGCCTTCCGCAGCAGCCGAACCATCTGGAACAGCAACACGATGTTCAACGGAAGCAGAATAATGTGCAGGATGAGCACCGGGTAGATCCGGTCGCCCAATCCATAGCTGATGAATGCCAGGTTGCTGAATATCGCGACGGCGCGCAGGCTCAACATCGTGTTCATGCAGAACGTCAACAACACAAGAGCCGACGCCAGGTAACCCAAGCCATCAACGACTGTCATGACAGCACTCACCGGAAATGAATTGCAAGCAAACCGATCTGAAAACGGCCAGCAACATACACCAGCGCGTCCGGTTTATTGAACCGAAATGTAGTCGGCCCGCGCTTGCGGCGGTGCACGCGTCGTGACGCGGCCTCAGCTCGACGAACGCGCGCGCGAGGCCACGCGAACGGCGCGGCCCCTGGTGGTCTTTGCCTTGCCTGTGACGATAGCCGGGCGTGCCTTGCCGAGCCGCGCTGCTCCGGTCGAGCCTGATCTGAGCAGGAGTGCGAGCCGCTTGCGCGTGCGGCTGGCGGCGGACCTTGCGGCCTGCTGGGAGGCGGCCTCGGAGGCGGGCGCCGCTGTTTGCATTGGAACTTCGACGCCTTCCGCAACTTTACGGAATGTAGCCACGTTGGGATGCGCGATGTTCCGACATTTTTTGGTTGTGCGTTTTGCCTTTGTCCTTTTGCTTGTCTCCGCTGCCCCGACGGTGGCGGCGGGTCTCGATGCCGCTGGGATCAACGACGCGGCGGCGCCAACAGGAAAATTGCCGGGTCGCCCGCAAATCAGCGCCTCCATTGCCAAGCTCGAGATTCTGCTCGATCGCGCGCATTTCTCTCCCGGCGAGATCGACGGCAAGCTCGGCGAGAACGCGCAGAAGGCGCTCACGGCGTTCGCCGCAGCGAATGGATTGTCGTTCGACAAGGCCGTGACAGCGGAGCTCTGGAGCAGGCTCGCTGCTGCCAGCGAAGGACCCGCGGTCGTCAACTACACCATTGCCGATGCCGACGTGAAAGGTCCGTTCCTGGCGAAGGTCCCCGCGAAGATGGAGCGTATGCAGGACCTGCCCGCGCTGAACTACACCAGCGCGCGCGAGGCGCTGGCCGAAAAATTCCACATGAGCGAGGCGTTGCTTCAGGCGCTCAATCCAGGGCAGAAATTCGACAAGGCCGGTGCCAGCATCGCGGTTGCCAACGTTCTCGACACTGGCGCGTCAACGCCGGTTGCTCGCGTCGAAGTCGACAAGACGCGGCAGACGCTCAGCACGTTCGATACCGCTGGAAAGCTCACCGCCTTCTATCCCGCAACGGTCGGCAGCACGGAGAAACCGACGCCGAGCGGCACGCTGAAGGTGACCGCGGTCAACAAGAACCCGACCTATCGCTACAATCCCAAATACAAATTCAAGGGTGTCAAATCAACGAAACCGTTCACGATCAAGCCCGGCCCCAACAACCCGGTCGGCTCGGTCTGGATCAATCTCTCGGCGGAAGGTTACGGCATCCACGGCACGCCCGATCCCGGCAAGGTCTCCAAGGCCGCGTCGCACGGCTGCATTCGGCTGACCAATTGGGATGCGCAGCATGTCGCGGCCGGTGTCGCCAAGGGGACGCCGGTGACGTTCGTGGAGAGCACGCAATAATATTGACAGGCATGCAACTGCTCGCGGATTGTGCCAGCCTCACACATCGCATCCGACGAGGCGCGCATGCATCTCAGACGGCTGGTCATGTCGATCCTGAGCGGGCTGTCGGTTGCCGCGCTGCTCTGGACGGGCGCAGCCCGCGCGGAAGGCGCCGCCGATCCGGTGTGGCCGACCCGGCAGTGGCAGACCACGACGCCGGAAGAGCAGGGGATGGATTCCGCCGCGCTGGCGCGGCTCGTCAATCATGGCGCTGCTCACAGTTTCGATAGCCTGCTGATCGCGCGTCATGGCCGGATCGTGCTCGATGCTTACTACGCGCCGTACACGCCGGAGATCCCGCATCTCTTCAATTCCGTCACCAAGGCCGTGACCGGCACGCTGGTCGCAATGCTGCTCAAGGACAAGGTGCTCGACAGCCTCGACCATCGCATGGTGGATTTCTTTGGCGACCGCACCATCGCTAATCTCGATGACCGCAAGCGCGCGATCACGATCCAGACCATGCTCGACATGACCTCGGGGATGGCCTGGACGGAGGGCGTCGAGGGCGGCAGGCCGGACTCGCTGATCGAATGGGGACGCAGTCCCGATGCGATCCAGTTCATCCTGGACCGTCCGATGGCGAAGGCGCCGGGCGAGGCGTTCTACTACAACACCGGCAATCCGCAGCTGCTGGCCGCGATCATCAACAAGCTCACCGGCGTGAGCGCGCGCGACTATGCGGTGACGAAACTGTTTCGCCCGCTCGGGATTGCCGCGCCCTACTGGCACAGCATCGGGCCGGGGCTGACGCAGGGCGGCGGCGGGCTTCTGCTCGCGCCGCGCGACGCCGCAAAGATCGGGCTGCTCTATCTGCATGACGGCGAATGGGAGGGGCAACAGCTGCTGCCGCGCGGCTGGGTCGATCGCATCAGCCATGCGACGGCGGACATGCACGCCTCGTTCGATCCGTCCCTGCGCTACGCCAATTTCTTCTGGGTGATGCCGAAGCAGCAGGCCTTCATGGCGGTCGGCGACCGCTGTCAGCTGATCATGATCTTCCCCGCGCTCGACATCGTCACGGTCGTGACCGCGCGCGACTATTGCTCGTTCGGCAAGATGGCCGACGACATTTCCGGCGCGGTCAAGTCCGACACAGCGCTGCCGGTGAACTCCGCCGGCGGCAATCAGCTTGCCGCGGCGCTGCGCGATAGCGCGGCGGAAAAGCCGTCGGCGGTCGGTGCCGTGCCCGAGACCGCCGTCGCCATCTCGGGCAAGACCTGGCGCTTTCCGGCCAACGGCCTCAATCTGCGGGCGCTGACGCTGCATCTGACCGATCCGTCCCCGCACTATGAGCTGGAGACGGCGATGCCGGTGACGGAATTGGCGGGACCGATCGGGCTCGACGGCACCTACCGCCTCGGCCAACCGACGCCGCTCGGCGTGATGGCGCTGAAAGGGACATGGCAGGACGGCCGGACGTTTGCGATCGACATGCGCCTGGTCGGCGGCGACACCGACCGCAAATGGCTGCTCTCGTTCGAGAGCGGCAAGGCCCGGCTCAGCGGCAAGGATCGCTTCGGCCACGATGTGCAGGTCGACGCTGAAGCGCAGGGCGCGCAGTAGCGATCTGTCACTCCCCGAGGCGCAATTGCGCACCAGGCAGGGACGACAGCGGTGTGTGCCGCGAGTGTCCGTCCCTTGCGCGCGCGTTGCGCGAGAATGCGAAGCTGCGTCCTCATCTTTAACTGTCATCACCCGGTTCAAGCCGGGTGATGACAGTCGAGAGTGCTGCGACAGCGGTGGTCTAACCCGCGCTGTCGATCAGCGGATCGGCGGCGCGTACTGGACGCCGCCGGCGCTCCAGAGCTGGTTCATGCCGCGCGGAATCTTCAGCTTGGAATCGGCGCCGACGTTGCGGTCGTAGACCTCGCCGTAATTGCCGACATGGCGGATGATGCGCACCGCCCAGTCCTTGGTGAGGCCGAGATCCTCGCCATAGGCGCCCTCGGTGCCGACCAGCCGCATCACTTCCGGCTTCTTCGACTTCAGCGCCTCGTCGATGTTCTTCGAGGTGATGCCGAGCTCTTCGGCGTTGATCATGGCGTAGAGCGTCCACTTCACGATCATCATCCAGTCGTCGTCGCGCAAGCGCACCACCGGCGCCAGTGGCTCCTTGGAGATGATGTCGGCGAGGATCGTGTGGTCGTTCGGCTTCGACAGGTTGAGCCGCAGCGCGTAGAGCTGCGAGGCGTCCGAGGTCAGCGTGTCGCACTGGCCGCTGTCATAGGCCTTCACGACATCCTCCAGCTTGTCGAACTTCATCTCCGTGTACTTCATGTTGTTGGCACGGAAATAGTCGGCGAGGTTGAGCTGCGTCGTGGTGTTGGCCTGCACGCAGACCTTGCTGCCGTTGAGGTCGAGCGCAGAATCGATGTTGCGCGAGCGCGGGATCATGAAGCCCTGGCCGTCATAATAGGCGACCGCCGGGAAGTAGAGGTCGTAATTGGTCTCGCGCGACATGCTCCAGGTGGAGTTGCGCGACAGGATGTCGACCTTGCGGTTCTGCAGCTCCTTGAAGCGTTCGCTGGCGTCGAGCGGCACGAACTTCGCCTTCGTCGGATCGTCGAAGATCGCCGAGGCCACCGCGCGGCAGAAGTCGACGTCGAAGCCGGTCCAGTTGCCCTTGTCGTCCGGGATCGAGAAGCCCGGCAGGCCCTTGTTGACGCCGCACAGCACGTCGCCGCGACGGACGGTGCGCTTCAGCGTGCGGGTGTCGTAACGCTCATAGGTGATGGCGGCGGCCGCAACCAGTGCGGCGATCGCGAGCCCGATCGTCAGGCCGCCTCGAAATGTACGCATGGGTTCTCTCTCGCGAATGATCGGGGAAAATCAGGTCGGATGTCGAAGGCGGGTGGGTCGGGATTACAGTTCGGGCTTCTGGCGGATGATCACCTTGGTGCCGACGGGAACGCGGTTGTAGAGATCGGCGACGTCGGCATTGACCAGGCGGAAGCAGCCGGACGAGATCGCGGTGCCGATGGTGTCGGGCCGGTTGGTGCCGTGGATGCGGTAAACCGTGGTGCCAAGATACATCGCGCGGGCGCCGAGCGGATTGCCCGGGCCGCCCGCCATGAAGCGCGGCAGATAGGGCTGGCGGGCGATCATTTCCGGCGGCGGGGTCCAATCCGGCCACTCGGCCTTGCGGGTGATGGTCACCAGCCCCTGCCACTGGAAGCCGTCACGGCCGACGCCGATGCCGTAGCGCAGCGCGCGGCCGTTGCCTTGCACGAGGTAGAGATGGCGTTCGGCGGTGGAGACGATGATGGTGCCCGGCGCCTCATTGGTCCGGTAGTACACGACCTGCTTCTGCCATTCCGGGTCGAGCTCGTAGCTGTCGTCGGCGATCAGGCCCGGCTCGTCGGCGTCGGGGCGGCTCTGGGCAAAGCCTTGCGACGTCGACAGCACGAGCGCGCCCGTGGCGATCAACATCCAGACCAGGTGACGAAGTTTCGTCATGCAAAGCTCTCCTTGTTGGCGCGCGGCCAAATGGTTGCTCCACCCAAATGCGCATGGTCCGCCAAAGTGTGAGCGGTTTGGCGATCAGACCATGTGCCTCTTTTAACTTGGGCATCAAATCTCAGCGGCAGCTTGATGGCAAGTTTAGGGCGGGCGTCACACTATATCACTGTAATGCTTCTGTTTTTTGTCATGGGACCCGCGGCGCGCCGCGCCATTCGCCTTATTTCGGCGCGATCCAGAGTCGCAGCGCAAACGATATGACCGCTACCGTGCCGACGCCGCCGAGCCAGAGTGCCGCAAACCACAGCAGGCGCTGGCCGAGCGGCCGCTGATTCGGATGGGGTTGCATCAGTGATATCCGTGGCCGGGGCGCACCTTGCCGCGGAACACCCAATAAGCCCAGGCGGTGTAGCCGAGGATCAACGGCACCAGGATCGAGACTCCGATCAGCATGAAGATCTGGCTGTTGGCGGGCGCTGCCGCCTGCCAGATCGTGATGCTCTGCGGCACGATATACGGATACATGCTGATGCCGAGCCCGGCATAGGACAGGCCGAACAGGGCGAGCACCAGGAAGAACGGCTGGTGGTCGTTCCTGTTGCCGAGCGCGCGCAGCAAGAGCGCGGTGACGGCGGCGACCGCGATCGGGACCGGCGCGGTGAGGATGATGTTGGGCCAGGCGAACCAGCGCTGGGTGTACTGCACGGCCAGGAACGGCGTTGCGATGCTGACGGCGCCGATTGCGCACAGCATCGCCACCAGCAACACCCAGCTCAGATGATAGGCGCGCTCGCGCAGCTCGCCTTCGGTCTTCATCACCAGCCAGGTCGCGCCCAGCAGCGCATAGCCGATCACCAGCGCGATGCCGGTCAGGACGCTGAACGGCGTCAGCCAATCCCACCAGCCGCCGGCATAGTGGCGTCCCTCGACATGGATGCCCTGCAGGATGGCGCCGAGCGCAATCCCTTGCGCCAGCGTCGCGACCAGCGAGCCGCCGGCGAAGGCGAGGTCCCATTTGTTGCGAGCCTTCTGGGTGCGCCAGCGGAATTCGAAGGCGACGCCGCGGAACACCAGCCCGAGCAGCATCGCGATCATGGGCGTGTAGAGCGCCGGCATCAGCACCGCATAGGCCAGCGGAAACGCCGCCATCATGCCGCCGCCGCCGAGCACCAGCCAGGTCTCGTTGCCGTCCCACACCGGCGCCACCGTGTTCATGATGACGTCGCGATCGGCCTTTTGCGGGAACAGCGGAAACAGGATGCCGAGGCCGAGGTCGAAGCCGTCCATCACGACATAGACGAACACGGCGAAGGCGATGATGAAGGCCCAGATCGTGGCGAGATCGATCATCGCGCGCCCTCCGTGACAGCCCCCGCGGCCGGCGTGATGCCGGCGGCACGGGCGGGAAGGTCTTTCGTCGGGCCCTGCTCGCCGGGATGCGGCGGCTGCGCCATCAGCCGCAGGATGTAGATCACGCCTGCCGTGAACACGGCGAAATAGACGACGATGAAGGCGATCAGCGACGATCCCACCGCGGGCGCTGCTAGCGGCGACACTGAATCGGTGGTGCGCAGCAGCCCGTAGACCGTGAACGGTTGCCGCCCGGTCTCGGTGGTGATCCACCCCGCCAGCACCGCGATGAAGCCGGCCGGGCCCATCAGGACCGCGAAGCGATGCAGCAGCGGTGACCGGTACATCATGCCGCGCCAGCGCATCAAAAGGCTGAACAAGCCGAGCCCCAGGATCAGGAAGCCGAGCCCGACCATGATACGGAACGACCAGAAGGTGATCGGCACCGGCGGCCAGTTTTCACGCGGCACGGTGTCGAGGCCGGCAAGCGGCGCGTCGAGCGAATGCTTCAGGATCAGCGACGATAGTTTCGGCACCTCGATCGCGTATTTCACCTTCGCTTCGCGCTGGTCGGGCCAGCCGAACAGGATCAGCGGCGCGCCGTCCTTGTGGCTCTGGTAATGGCCTTCCATCGCCATCACCTTGGCCGGCTGGTGCTCCAGCGTGTTGAGGCCGTGCTGGTCGCCGGCGAGGATCTGGACCGGCGCCACCAGGGTCGCCATCCACATCGCCATCGAGAACATCACGCGCGGGCCCGCCAGATGCTGGTCGCGCAGCAGGTGCCAGGCGCCGACCGCGCCGACCACCAGCGAGGTGGTGAGGTAGGCAGCCAGCACCATGTGCACGAGACGATAGGGGAAGGACGGATTGAAGATCACCTTGAGCCAGTCGGCGGCGACGAACTGGCCGTCGGCATTGACCGCCTGGCCGGCCGGGGTCTGCATCCAGGAATTGGCTGACAGGATCCAGAACGCCGAGATCAGCGTGCCGATCGCGACCATCAGCGTCGCGACGAAGTGCAGCCTGGGCCCGACGCGTTCCAGCCCGAACAGCATCACGCCGAGAAAGCCGGCCTCGAGGAAGAATGCGGTCAAGACCTCATAGGCCATCATCGGGCCAATCACCGGCCCGGTCTTGTCGGCAAAGGACGACCAGTTGGTGCCGAACTGGTAGGACATCACGATGCCCGAGACCACGCCCATGCCGAACGCGACCGCGAAGATCTTCAGCCAGTAATTGAACAGGTTGATGTAGACCTCGCGCCCGGTGGCCAGCCACAGCGCTTCCAGCACCGCGAGATAGCTCGCAAGCCCGATCGAGAATGCGGGAAACACGATGTGGAACGACATCGTGAAAGCGAATTGCGCGCGGGCGAGTACGACCGCATCCCAGCCTTCGAACATCACGCACCGTCCGTCGTCGATTTCCGGCGCGATCAGCTTCGGGATCGCGCATTCCCGGCATGGAGCCTAGCATGCCGGGAATGACGGCGGATTGTCCAATTCGCGGACAAATTGTCCAGTCAGCTATTGGCGTTGAGCAGCCGGGCGACGGTGCGGTCGATCTCGTCGTACTGGCCCTCGCCGGCATGCTGGAACACGATCTTGCCGTTCCGGTCGATGATGTATTGCGCCGGCCAATACTGGTTGCCGTAGGCGTTCCAGGTCTGCGAATTATTGTCCTGCGCCACCGGATAGAGGATGCCGTGCCGCTTCAGCGCCGCCTGCACGTTGGAGGCCGAATGCTCGAACGGGAATTCCGGCGTATGGACCCCGATCACGACGAGGCCGCGATCCCGGTACTTCGAATAAAGCTGGGTGACGTGCGGCAGCGTGTTGACGCAGTTGACGCAGCCATAGGTCCAGAAATCCACCAGCACGACCTTGCCGCGCAGGTCGGCGAGCTTCAGCGGCTGCGAATTGAACCAGTTGCTGATGCCGGCGAATTCCGGCGCGGCCTGGCTCTGCTCGGTGGTCATCGCGACCGCCCGCGGCACCGGCTGCGCCGGAGCGTCGGATTCGGTGCAGAGGCCTGGGATGACGGCGCCGCCGAGGCCAAGGGCCGCAACCACAGCGGAAACAGCAATCAAGCGCAGGGACATCGAAATCTCCTTTGGACTTCACAGGCCGATCTGGCCGTTGGGGTAGAACTGGGTCAGCCACGCCACGATCAGCGTGTCGTATTGCAGGTAGGACAGCGCGGCGAAGGCGATGATCACGACGCCGAAGCCCTGCTGCAGGCGCGGCGCGATCCGCGCCATGCTGCGCACGCGGGTGGTGACGGCCTGCCCGCCATAGGCGATGGCAAGCATCGGGATCGCGGCGCCGATCGCATAGGTCACGAGCTGCAGGCTCGCCCAAGCCGTGTCCTTCGAGGTCGCGACGATGGTCAGGATCGAGCCGAGCACCGGACCGGCGCAGGGCGTCCAGACCAAGCCGAGCGTGGAGCCGAGCACGAAGCCGCCGAACAGGCTCGGCGACGGCGCAGCCTGACCGAGGCTGCCGGCGGTGCCGGTCAGCCGGATCGCCAGCCATTCGAACGGCGCCGGCCAGAGCATCAGCAGGCCGAAGCCCGCGAGCAGCACGGCCGCGCCGGTCCGCAGCAGGTTCGGGTCGAAATCGAAGGCGCGCGTGATCGCGCTCAGCAGCAATGCCACCGCAGAGAATGACATCACGAAGCCGAGCGCGATCATCGCGGGCCGCGCCTTGCCGGTCTGGCCTATCGATACCCCGAGCAGGATCGGCAGCATCGGCAGGGTGCAAGGGGCGGCGACGGTGGCGACACCGGCAAGCAGGGCAAGGGCAAGGCTGAGCATCGTCGTCCGTCCATCGGAGGTCCCGGCGCGCCAGAAGGCCGTGCCGGGTACACCTGATGTTCTTCGCGAGGACGGCGGTGGCCGTTACAGCCATCCGGGTGCCGCGGACGTCACGTCGGCGTGAGGCCGATGTCATCCGCTCCGCGGCGCACGCATCCGATTGAGTGCAAGCGGGGTAGGTGTTGCGCTTTGAATTGGTGCGCTCGCGCCACCCAATCGGTGTCATCGCCCGGTCAAGCCGGGCGACGACAGTCATTTTGAGGCCGCAAGTTGCCGCGCCGAAAACAGAGCGACCCGGCTGGGGGGCATCCCGGCCGGGTCGTTGGAGGCTTACTTGGGAGGTTAGAACTAGGGAGGTATCGAAACTGGGTCAGTGAACTCGGGTTGGGGTTGCGTCGTTGGATATGGGTATAGAGATCGCGTTTTTCCGGGTGATGTCGTCGATTGTTTCAATTGTTTCGTCGCCGAACTTTTTTGGCTTCGTGGACAATTGCCTGGGGTTGCCTGATCTCATCATAAGTCACTGATATTGTGTTACTTTAAGCCGCGACGCTGTCCACGCCGGCGACCCTCAGGAGGTCGGCGAGCTGCTTGCGGGCATAGAACATGCGGGTCTTCACCGTGCTCTGCGGGATACCGATGATCTGCCCGGCCTCCTCGACCGACTTCTCATGGTAGTAGACCAGATTGATGATCTCGCGGTGGGCCGGCGACAGCTTGGCGACGCAGGCGCGCAGGATCTCGCTGGTGGTGGCGCGATCGAGCGAGGTTTCCGGCGTGTCGGCGCCGTCGGCGATCTCCAGTACGTCCTCCTGGTCGATGTCCTCGTGCCGGCGCTGGCGCAGCGCGGTGAGCGCCTTGAAGCGCGCGATCGACAGCAGCCAGGTCGAGACCTGCGAGCGGCCCTCGAACTGGGCCGCGGTGCGCCAGACGTCCAGGAACACCTGGCTGACCAGGTCCTCGGCCATGGTGGTGTCACGCACCATGCGGAGCACGAAGCGGTAGACCCGGACGTTGTGACGGGCATAGAGCGTGTGCATCGAGGTGCGGTTGTTCTTGGCGATATGCGCGAGCAGCGTTTCATCCGAGGTCGCGCGTGCAGCGTCGATGTGATTCTTGGCTGCTGAGTTGATGGCGATGACGTTCGGCATGACAGGCTCCCAGTTCGCCGTTGGGCGGCGGTTCGTTGGGAGAAACGTTAGTTAGCGCCCGTTTCCGGATGTCTGCGCGAAAAGCGGAAAATGGTTTCGTGACCGGGAGAATTGTTTCGTCGCGGCCCGGGCGACGAAACATTAGGGACCAAAAAGCCAGTCATTTCAAAGCGCGGAAAATTCGAACGGCCGGGTTCGCCGCTGGTGGAACGAATCCGGGTCATGACTTTTGGCACTATTCGGCGGCCTGCAGAGCGGGCGCGGCTTTTTTCGGGGCAATCCAGAATGCGTCGGGCCGCTCGAACAGGAAATTGGCCCGGGCTGCCAGCGCCAGCCGCCAGATCACGAGAGAGCCGGCGACGCCGACCGCGGTCACGATCAGCGAGACCAGGCCGATATCGGGGATGACATCGAAGCGCAGCAGGAGGGTTCGCGTCGCGGCCATCGGCAGGAAGAAGGCGAGATAGATCACGATCGAGTGCTCGCCGCAGAAGCGCAGGAAGCCGAGCCAGTGCGCGCGCGCGAGCAGCGTGCCGGTCACGATGATCGCGCAGGCTCCGGCGAAGCCGAGTGCGAGCGAGACGACCGGCCATTCACTGATATCGAGCGCAACCAGGCCGCCATTGACGAGCGCCCACAGCCCAAGCCCGAGCAGGGCAACCGCAGGCTGCGCCCGCGCACGGTCCGACAGCGCGAACACGTAATCGGCCAGGACATAGCCGGTGTAGAAGTAGACGAAGCGGGCGCTGAACTCGTCGATCACGTACCAGCCGGTCGCGACGTGCGCCGATTCCAATGCTGCTGCGATCAGCCAGATCGCGAGCGGATGGACATTGCGCGTCAGCTTGGTGACGACGAAGAAGATCGGCAAGAGATAGATGAACCACAGCGTGCCGAACGGCTGGACGAAGGCTATGAGGTATTGCAGCCCAACCTCGGCCCAACCCGCCTCGGCGGCCAGCGACGGCGCCTTGAAACCGAACTGGATCGTCACCCACAGCACGTAGAAATAGGCGAAGTGCATCACCTTGCGGTCGAGATAGGTGCGCCAGTCGCGATCGATCACGACAGACAGGAACAGCCCCGAGATCAGGAAGAAGTCCGGCATCCGGAACGGTTTGGCGAACATCACGACGTAATGCATGAAGCCGGTCTGCTCGGCGGCCTTCTCGACGCCCAGCACCGAATGCATCATCACCACCATGATGATGCAGATGCCCTTGGCATAGTCGACCCAATCGACGCGCGCGCCCGCGTTCCCGAGTGATCGATCAAGGGATCGATCAAGGGAACGATCTGTCGCGGCCTGTGTGCCGTTTGTGGTCATCCTTGTCCCGTTCCGGGGTAATCGGGTCCATCATCGGCCCGATCGGTTGCTTTCTCCTTTATCAATACAAGGGATGTGCCACCGAAGCCGGACCTTCCCCGGTTCCCTGTAACCGGCGAATGGTCTAAGAGGCCCCCGGAAATCCCAAGAGAATCCCAAGAGAATCCGGGGTTCGTTAACCACAGGACGCAGCTCGGACGAGTGCCGCTGCCGCGATGAGACTCCTTGCCGCACCAATTCGATAGCCCGCTGCCGATCGACGCCGTGCTCGATGAGCTCGACCGCACGCTCGATCGCCACAATGCCGCGGTGCTGGTCGCGCCGCCGGGCGCCGGCAAGACCACGCGCGTACCGCTGGCGTTGCTCGATGCGCCCTGGGCCAGGGGCAAGAAGATCATCGTGCTGGAGCCGCGCCGCATCGCCGCGCGCGCCAGCGCCGAGCGGATGGCGAAGACGCTCGGCGAGCGGCCCGGCGAGACCGTCGGCTATCGGGTGCGCTTTGGCTCGAAGGTGTCGCGCGCGACGCGGATCGAGGTCGTCACCGAAGGCATCTTCTCGCGCCAGATCCTCGACGATCCCGAACTCAACGGCGTTGCCGCGGTGCTGTTCGACGAATTCCACGAGCGCTCGCTCGATGCCGATCTCGGGCTGGCGCTTGCGCGCGACGCGCAAACCGGCCTGCGCGAGGATCTTCGCATCCTCGTGATGTCGGCAACGCTCGACGGCGCGCGCGTCGCAAGACTGCTCGGCGATGCGCCTGTGGTCGAGAGCGAGGGGCGCGCCTTTCCGGTCGAGACCCGCTATGTCGGCCGCAAGGTCGACGCGCCGATTGAGCGGCAGATGGCGGAGACGATCGCGACCGCGCTGCGCGCCGATGCCGGCTCGGTGCTGGCCTTTCTGCCGGGCGCGGCCGAGATCCGCCGCACCCAGACGTTTCTCGCCGAGCGCGTGCACGATGCCTCGGTCGAGATCGTGCCGCTGTTCGGCGCGCTCGATGCCAGCGTGCAGGATCGCGCCATCGCGTCGGCGCCGAAGGGAACGCGCAAGGTGGTGCTGGCGACCTCGATCGCCGAGACCTCGCTGACCATCGAGGGCGTGCGCATCGTGGTCGATTCCGGCCTCGCGCGGGTGCCGCGCTACGAGCCGGATATCGCGCTGACCCGGCTCGAGACCGTGCGGGCCTCGCGCGCCGCGGTCGATCAGCGCCGCGGCCGTGCCGGCCGCATCGAGCCGGGCGTCTGCTACCGCCTCTGGGACGAGCCGCAGACCGCCTCGCTCCCGGCCTACACCGCGCCCGAGATCCTCTCCGCCGACCTGTCCTCGCTGGTGCTCGACCTCGCGCAATGGGGCGTCAGCGATCCCGCTGGGCTTGCCTTCCTCGACCCGCCGCCCGGGCCGGCGCTGAAGGAAGCAAGATCGCTGCTGTCAGAGCTCGGCGCGCTCGACGGCGATGGCCGCATCACCGAGGAGGGCAAGAGCCTGCGCGCGCTGGCGTTGCCGCCGCGGCTGGCGCGCATGATCGTGGATTCCGCCCGTTTTGGCATGGGCGAGGAGGCGGCCGAGATTGCCGCTGTGCTGACCGAGCGCGGGCTCGGCGGCGACAGCGTCGATCTCGACCACAGGCTCGATCAGTTCCGCCGTGACCGTTCGCAGCGCGCATCGAGCGCGCGCAGCATGGCCGCGCGCTGGGCCTCGCAAGTGACCTCGCAAGTGAAGGTAACGCCGAGCGAGCAGAAGGATCTCTCCACCGGCGTCATGCTGGCCTTCGCATTTCCGGATCGCGTTGCGAAGAACCGCGGCAATGGCAGCTTCGTACTGGCCAATGGCCGCGGCGCAGCCGTCGAGCAGACCGCGGCGCTGGCGCGGCTGCCTTACATCGCGGTCGCCGAACTGACCGGCACCGCCGCGAGCGGCCGCATCCTCTTGGCAGCGCCGGTCACCCAGGACGAGATCGAGCAGCGCTTCGCCGATCAGATCGAGAACGTCGAAGAGGTGACGTTCGACCGCGGCGCGATGGCGCTGCGCGCGCGCCGCCGTCGTTCACTGCACGCGATCACGCTGTCGGAAGCGCCGATGCCGCTCAAGCCATCGGCCGAGACCGCGCGCGTTTTCGCCGACGGCCTGATCGCGGCAGGTCTCGACCGGTTGCCGTGGTCGAAGCATTCGAAGCAATGGCGCGACCGCGTCACGTTCCTGCGCAAGGCCGAGGGAGAGAGCTGGCCCGATCTGTCGGACTCAGCACTTGCCGCGCGGGCCGAGGACTGGCTGGTGGGAGCGCTCTACGACAAGACCGCGCTGAAGGATCTGTCCGCCGGCGACCTGTCGGATGCGCTGATGGCGCTGCTGCCGTGGGACTTGCGCGCACGGCTCGATCGCGAGGCGCCGACGCATTTCGAGGCGCCGACCGGAACGCAGCTTGCGATCGATTACGAAGCCGAGCAGGGCCCGACCATCGCGGTGCGGCTGCAGGAGCTGTTCGGGCTCAACACCCATCCTTCGATCGCCAGGGGCGCGGTGCCGCTGGTGCTGGAACTGCTGTCGCCGGCGCAGCGCCCGGTGCAGGTGACGCGCGATCTGCCCGGCTTCTGGCGCGGCAGTTACGCTGCGGTGCGTTCCGATCTGCGCGGCCGCTACCCGCGCCACCCCTGGCCGGAAGATCCTGCCAGCGCGATGCCGACCAGGCGCGTGAAACCGCGCGGGACGTGAACCTCCGAGGCAACGATTTGTCGCGCCGCATCAACGTTTCGCGTTGTTGCGCTAGCTAGACTGGACCACCGCTATTGCAGCACTCTCGACTGTCATCACCCGGCTTGCCGCCTGCGCTGAAGCTTCGGCGCGCCAATGATCGTGGCCTCGTCGAAGCCTTGGCGTAGACGGGACCGGGTGATCCAGTACGCCGCGGCCTCTCGGCTCGAACACAAGCGCCGCTGGAATACTGGATCGCCCGGTCGAGCCGGGCGATGACGGTGTGTTGTGCGGCGACAATGGCGCCGGTCCCCCTTTTCCCGATCATGCCGACCGGTTGCGCTGGCGAGCGCCGGCAAACGGTGGTTAGATTTGCGCGCTGGGATGGGATCACGGGCTCGCAGTTTTGGGGAGGCCACCGTGGAGATCAAGAACGCATCGCCGTCGCTGTACAATGAAGATTTGGCGCCGGCCAGGGAACGCAACTGGGGCGCCTTCAGCATCTTCAACGTCTGGACCTCGGACGTGCATAGCCTCTGGGGCTATTATCTCGCCGCCAGCCTGTTCCTGCTCTGCGGCAGCTTCGTCAACTTCATCATCGCGATCGGCGCCGGCTCGCTGGTGATCTTCGTGCTGATGAGCCTGATCGGCAATGCCGGGGTGAGGACCGGCGTGCCCTATCCGGTGCTGGCGCGGGCCTCGTTCGGGATCTGGGGCGCCAATATTCCTGCGCTGGTGCGCGCCATCGTCGCCTGCTTCTGGTACGGCGCGCAGACCGCGGCGGCCTCGGGCGCGATCGTCGCGCTGCTGACGCGCATAGACAGTTTCAAGGTGTTCCACCAGTCCAGCCATCTGCTCGGCCATTCCACCCTCGAGGTGATCTGCTTCGTCGTGATCTGGGCGCTGCAGCTCCTGATCATCCAGCGCGGCATGGAAACGGTGCGCCGCTTCCAGGACTGGGCCGGGCCGGCGGTGTGGCTGATGATGCTGATCCTCGCGATCTATCTCTGCATCGCGGCCGGCGGCATCTCGCTCACCGCGCCGATCCCGCAGGATGTGCTGCTGGAGAAGACCAAGGAGGCCGGCGTGCCCGGCGAGCCCGGCTCTTTCCCGGCGCTGTGCGCCGTCGCCGCGACCTGGATCACCTATTTCGCCGCGCTCTATCTCAACTTCTGCGACTTCTCGCGTTACGCGCCTGACGCTCGGGCGTTGCGCAAGGGCAATATCTGGGGCCTGCCGGTCAACCTGATCCTGTTCTCGCTGGTCGCCGGCGTCACCACGATCGCGGCCTTCAACGTCTATCACGAGGTGCTGCTGCATCCCGACCAGATCTCGGCGAAGTTCGACAGCTGGTTCCTGGCCCTGCTCGCCGCGGTCACCTTCGCGGTGGCGACGCTCGGCATCAACGTGGTCGCCAATTTCGTCTCGCCGGCGTTCGATTTCTCCAACGTGTTTCCCCGGCATATCGACTTCAAGAAGGGCGGCTACATCGCGGCGCTGATTGCGCTCGCGCTGTATCCGTTCGCGCCCTGGGAGGGCAGCGCCGCCTCGTTCGTCGGGCTGATTGGCGCGACCATGGGGCCGATCTTCGGGATCATGATGGTCGACTACTATCTGATCGCCAAAGGTCGCGTGAACGTGCCGGCGCTGTACCAGGAGGACGGCGAATATCGCTTCCAGAACGGCTGGAACGTCAGCGCGCTGATCGCAGCCGCGATCGGTGCCCTGTTCTCGTCGGTGCTGCCGAACTTCACCTCGATCCTGCCGTCCTGGTGGGCGGTCTATGGCTGGTTCTTCGGTGTCGCGATCGCGGGCGCGGTCTATTACGCGCTGCGGGTTGCGATGCCGAGCCCGGTCGCCAGAACTGCTTGAGGGCCAATAAATTCGTGCCTGGGCAGGCGGCCGATGACATTCGGCCGCCTCTGCCGCCTCGCATTAACTCTTCGCTCATCCTTTTCGCCAAAATGGCAGGCTCGCGCTGCCGCCCTCGCTCGCGGCAGGGCGCCCGGCGTGGTGAAATTGCGTGTTCGGTTTTCCGAGTATGGTGTCATGCGTAACCTGATGATTTTCGCGGCCATCCTGATCGGGCTGGGCACGTTCATGGCCCAGATGGCCAGCAAGATGGCGCCCGCCGCCGCCACCACCGCAAAGCAGACCATGGCTCCCGCCGTCACGGTGGCGCAGGCCAGCGCCCGCACCCTCAGCATCGCGCCCGACCCGCGCGGTCACTTCGCGGCCGACGGCCGGATCGATGGCCAGCGCATCAACTTCATGGTCGACACCGGCGCCTCCGTGGTGGCCCTCAACGAAACCTCGGCCGCGCGGTTCGGCCTGCGCCCGGTGCCCGGCGACTACACCTCGCGCGTCACCACCGCCAACGGCACCATCAAGGCGGCGCGCGCCCGCATCGCCATGATCGAGATCGGCGGCCTCACCGTGCGCGACGTCGATGCGATGGTGCTGCCGGACGAGGCGCTGTCCGAAAACCTGCTCGGCCTGTCTTTCCTGTCGAAGCTGAAGCGCTTCGAATACGCCAACGGCAAATTGTTGCTGGAGCAATAAATCCAGCCGCTTCGGGCTATCCGCGGCGACGCGATATCGCCGCCATTTCCGCCGTAATTGTCGGCCACCAGCCGCAGTCCCACCTTTCGCCCGGCCTGCGCATTCGCTAAAGGCTGCGGCGATGTCTCTCTGCATGCGACCATAAGGCCGACCCATGTTTCCCAAGTCGAAATCCGCGCTGGTCCCGAACACCTATGCCTTCGAATCCGAGCCGATGGTGAAGCCGACCGGGTTTCGCGAATACGACGCGCGCTGGCTGTTCAACAAGGAAATCAATTTGATGGGCGTGCAGGCGCTGGGCATGGGGCTCGGCGCGCTGATCGCGGAGCTCGGCGTCAAGCAGGAGATCGTCACCGGTCACGACTTCCGCGGCTATTCCGCCTCGATCAAATACGCGCTGATCTCGGGCCTGATGGCGGCGGGCTGCAAGGTGCATGACATCGGGCTCGCGGTGACGCCGATGGCCTATTTCGCGCAGTTCGATCTCGACGTGCCCTGTGTCGCGATGGTCACCGCCTCGCACAACGACAATGGCTGGACCGGCGTCAAGATGGGCGCCAACCGTCCGCTCACCTTCGGCCCCGACGAGATGACGCGGCTGAAGGAGATCGTGCTTGGCGCCGCGTTCAACAACAAGGCCGGCGGCTCCTATCAGTTTCATGAGAACTATCCGGCGCGCTACATCGCCGACCTCACCAGCCGGCCGAAGCTCAAGCGCAAGCTCAAGGTGGTGGCGGCCTGCGGCAACGGCACCGCGGGCGCGTTCGCGCCGCAGGTGCTGGAGGCGATCGGCTGCGAGGTGATCCCGCTCGACACCGAGCTCGATCACACCTTCCCGAAATACAATCCGAATCCGGAAGACATGGAGATGCTGCACGCGATCCGCGATGCCGTGCTGGCGCACAAGGCCGATGTCGGCCTCGGCTTCGACGGTGACGGCGACCGCTGCGGCGTGGTCGACAACACCGGCGAGGAGATCTTCGCCGACAAGGTCGGCGTCATGCTGGCGCGCGACATGTCGGCGATCAACGCCAACGCGCAGTTCGTCGTCGACGTGAAGTCGACCGGCCTGTTCGTGACTGATCCCGTGTTGCAGAAGCAGGGCGCGAAGACGGTCTACTGGAAGACCGGGCATTCCTACATGAAGCGCCGCACCAACGAATTGGGCGCGCTGGCCGGTTTCGAGAAGTCCGGCCACTTCTTCTTCAACAAGCCGTTCGGCCGTGGCTATGACGACGGCCTGGTGTCGGCGATCGCGATCTGCGAGATGCTCGACCGCGCGCCCGGCAAGTCGATGGCCGACCTGAAGGACGCGCTGCCGAAGACCTGGTCGTCGCCGACCATGTCGCCGCACTGTGCCGACGAGGCGAAGTACGGCGTGGTCGACGCCGTGGTGAAGCACTTCGAGGCGCTGCAGCAGCAGGGCGCGCAGGTCGCGGGCCAGGCCATCCGCGATCTCGTCACCGTCAACGGCGTCCGCGTCACGGTCGCGGACGGCAGCTGGGGCCTGGTGCGCGCGTCCTCGAACAAGCCGGAGCTCGTGGTCGTGGTGGAAAGTCCGGTCAGCGAGCAGCGCATGCGCGACATGTTCGAAGCGATGGATTCCGTGCTGCGCACGCATCCCGAGGTCGGCGAATATAATCAGAAGATCTGAGCGCGGGCTTTCTACATACACGACTGTCGTCACACGGCTCGACCGGGTGATCCAGTATTCCAGAGGCAGTCGTGATCGAGGCGAGAGGCCGCGGCGTACTGGATCGCCCGGTCCATGTGCGCAATTGCGCACAGGCCGGGCGATGACAGTTGAGAAGGTGGCTTACACCGCGGGCACCGGCAGCGCGGTCACCGACTTGATCTTCTCCATCGCAAAGCGCGAGGTGACGTTCTTCAGCGGCACGGCACTGATCAGCTTTTTGTAGAAGACGTCATAGGCCTGCATGTCCGCGACCACGACGCGCAGCATGTAGTCGACGTCGCCGGCCATCCGGTAGAACTCCATCACTTCGGGCATGGCGCTGACGGCGTCGGCGAATTTGCGCAGCCAGGCTTCCGAGTGGTCGGCGCTCTCGACCGAGACGAACACCGAGATCCCGAGCCCGATCTTGTTCTGATCGACCAGCGCCACGCGGCGCAGGATCACGCCGTCGGCCTCGAGCCGCTGGATCCGCTTCCAGCACGGCGTCGACGACAGCCCGACCCGGTCGCCGATTTCGGCGACGGAGAGCGAGGCGTCCTCCTGCAGCACGGTCAGGATCTTGCGATCGATCGCGTCGAGGCGGCGGTTGTTGTCATGAAGCTGAATGGCGACATCGGTCATAGAAGAAAGTTCCACATGAAGGTTCAAACTCCCTCATATAGAGAAAAATCTTCCAAATCAAGCGGATCGTGGCCGGTCAGGCTGGCCGGGCGTCGGCGTGTTCGCCCAAAAACGCTTCAACTTCAGTACGTTGCGGTGCGGCATAAGCGCCCCCGAAGCGGGTGCATTTCAGCGCCGCAGCGGCCGAGGCAAAGCGAAGCGCCTGCCGCAGCTCCTGCTTCTCGGTGATGGCCAGCGCAAACGCCCCGTGGAAGACGTCGCCGGCGCCCAGCGTGTCGACGGTATGGACCGGGAAGGCCGGCGTCTCCTCGAGCCCGCCCTTCTCGTTGAGCCAGATCGTGCCCTGAGGGCCGCGCGTGCCGGCCAGGAAGGAAGGGGTGAGCCTGGCGAGCTTCTGCAGCGCCTGACCGTCGTCGGTGACGTCGGCGGTCTGCTGCAACGGCTCGCTGGAAAACACCAGATGGGAGGAGGCGGTGAGCAGCCCTTCCCGCATCGACATCGCGCGGTCGACGTCGACCACCACGGGAATGCCGCGCTTGACCGCTTCGGCGCACAGCTCGGTGCAGAACGGCGCGCAACGGCTCTCGGTCAGGATCGCCGCGCAATCCTCCAGCAGCAGCTCGGTCGGCGGCAGCTTGACCTTCCAGAGCTCGGGATCGCGGAAGGTGACGATGGTGCGCTCGCCGGTGTCGTCGATCATGATCGCCGAAATCGGGGTGACCAGGTCCGGCATGTGGATGAGGTGGTTGGTCTCGATGCCTTCCTGGGCCAGCTTGTCGAAGATGTAGCGGCTCGAGGTCTCCCGCGAATCGCCCATCGGTCCGCAGATCGAGGCGCGGCCGCCGAGCCGGACGATACCGATGGCGGCGTTCAGCGCGTTGCCGCCGCAGATCTCGTCGAAATGGGTCGCGTTCTCCTTGGAGCCGCGCGCCGGAACATTGACGCGGAAGGTCAGGTCGCGCACCGGCAGGCCGATGCAGAGGATGCGGGGCGGGACTTTCGGGGCACCGTCTTGAAAATTCATGCGGGGATCCGTCGCAATGGTTCCGTCAACTGCTTCAACCAGTCCCGGATTTAATCGGCAGAACGATGTCCGGTTCCCGCTATTGGTCCAACGGATTTCGGTGGTGCACCCAGCGGCCGAGCAAATGATGGGCAATCGCGAACGGATGCGGGCCGGCGAGGCCGTCGGGATGCTGGCGCTTCAGCATCAGCGTTGCCTCCGCATGGTCGAACCAGCGCGCATCCTCCAGCTCGGTGCGGTCGACCACGATGTCCTCGTTGGTTGCGCGCGCGGTGCAGCCGATCATCAGCGACGACGGATAGGGCCAAGGCTGCGTCATGTAATAATTGACGTCGGTGCAGCGGATGCCGGACTCCTCGAAAATCTCGCGCCGCACCGCGTCCTCGATGGTCTCGGCGGCCTCGACGAAGCCGGCGAGGCAGGAATACATCCCGGGCATGAACTGCTTCTGCCGGCCGAGCAGCACCTTGTCGCCCGAGGTGACCAGCATGATCACGACCGGATCGGTGCGCGGAAAATGCTCGGCCTTGCAGCTTGGGCATTCGCGCTTCCAGCCGCCCTCCCTCATCGCCGTGCGGGTGCCGCAATTGGCGCAGAAGCCGTGGCGCTGATGCCAGGTCACCATCGATTTCGCCATCGCGATCGCGGAGAGCTGCTCCGGCGGTACCACGCCCTGCATCGCCATGCCGCGCAATTCGGTGATCGCGACGTCGGCGCGCCCGACCAGCTTCTCGGCCGCCTGCGGCGCGATCCCCATGCCGAAGATCGGCGCGGCATCGCGCAGGCCTAAGAAGATCGTGCCGGGATTGGCGCCAAAGCCGCGGGCTTCCTCCAGCGAGAGCAGGGCACGCGCCCCGCCATCTTCCTGCTTCACCACCAGCGAGTCGCGATAGATCACATAGGCTCGCGCCTCGCGATGGCCCTCCAGCGCGAACAGCTTCTCGTCATTGCCGCGCAGATGCGCGGCGCGGTCCAGCACATGGGTGACGAAGGCCGGTTGGCCAAGCGGAAAAGAATCGGATGCAGACATTGAAATTCAACCCAACCAGATCTTGCGGCGAAGCGCGCTGATGAAATTCTGCACTTCCTCGGCGTCATGCGCCAGCGGCGGCATCACGCCCCAAACGGGACGCGGCCATGCAGCGTCGCTGGTGCGGCGCGCGATGACGTGGACGTGGAGCTGCGGGACGAGGTTGCCAAGGGCTGCGACATTCAGCTTGTCGCACTTGGTGACCTCTTTCAGGGCCCGCGAGACGCGGGTGATCTCGGTCATCAGCTGCGCCTGCGCAACCTCGTCGAGGTCGATGATCTCGACCGCGCCGTCGCGCCGCGGCACCAGCAGCAGCCAGGGATAGTGCGCATCCTTGATGACGAGCACCTTGCACAGCGGCAGGTCGCCGATGTCGATGGTGTCTTTCTTGAGCTGCGAATGCAGCGACCAATTGGAGGCGGGCATGACGGGCAAATAATGCCTTTCCGTGTTCCCAGACAAGCCCCACAAAGCCAGCCTTACAAAGCCGGGTCAGGCCGCTTGCTTTCCGGCGGTTTTGGCCCCAAATAGGGACCGGGAGATTGGCGGTGGACGAGCCACTCGCCAACCGGGTCAGGTCCGGAAGGAAGCAGCCCTAACGAGGTCCGGATCGGGTCGCTCGTCAGTCTCCTACCTGTTTTTCCGAGCGAATCGCGCTGGAACGGCGGTCTCCGCGCCCGGCGCTCGATTTCGGCTCCTATCCGCACGCCGGCTGAAGAGACACCCAAGTTGCGGATCGACGCATGAATGACGCTGGCGACCCCTCCCAACCGTCCGACGGCGCAGCCAAAGCAAGCCTTGACGGCGGATTCGATCTCGGCGGCGCGCCTGAGACCGCCAAGCCCTACCGCGTTCTCGCCCGCAAATACCGCCCCTCCAGCTTCGAGGATCTGATCGGCCAGGAGGCCATGGTGCGCACGGTTTCGAACGCGTTCGAGACCGGGCGGATTCCGCAGGCCTGGATCCTGACCGGCGTCCGCGGGGTCGGCAAGACCACCACTGCGCGCATCCTCGCCCGCGCCTTGAATTACGCGAAGCCGGACGGCTCGGTGAAGGGGCCGACCATCCACATGCCCGACCTCGGCGTGCACTGCCAGGCGATCATGGAAAGCCGGCACATGGACGTGCTGGAGATGGACGCCGCGTCCCACACCGGCGTCGACGATGTCCGGCAGATCAATGACAGCGTGCGCTATGCGCCGGCGAGCGCGCGCTACAAGGTCTACATCATCGACGAAGTCCACATGCTGTCGACGGCGGCGTTCAACGCCTTCCTGAAGACGCTGGAGGAGCCGCCGGAGCACGCCAAGTTCGTGTTCGCCACCACCGAAATCCGCAAGGTTCCGATCACGGTGCTGTCGCGCTGCCAGCGCTTCGACCTGCGCCGCGTCGAGGCCGACGTGCTGATGCAGCATCTCGGCAATATCGCGGCCAAGGAAGGCGTCGAGGTCGAGCCCGAGGCGCTCGGCATCATCGCGCGCGCGGCAGAGGGCTCGGTGCGCGATTCGCTGTCGCTGTTCGATCAGGCGATCGCCCATGCCGCGGGCAATGTGAAGGCCGACGCGGTCAGGCAGATGCTCGGCCTCGCCGACCGCACCCGCGTGATCGATCTCTTTGATTCGCTGGCGCGCGGCGATATCGCCTCAGCCTTCGCCGAATTCCGCGCGCAGTACGATGTCGGCGCCGATCCGGTGGTGGTGCTGTCCGACCTGGCCGAGTTCGTCAATTTCGTCACCCGCGTGAAGTTCGTGCCGGGCACCGCCGACAATGTCGCGTTCGGCGAGACCGAGCGGGTGCGGGCGCGCGAGTTCGCCGCAAAACTGTCGACGCGGGTGCTGTCGCGGATGTGGCAGATGCTGCTCAAGGGCATCGCCGAGGTGCAGACCGCGACGCGCCCGGCCGCGGCCGCCGAAATGGTGCTGGTGCGGATCGCCTACGTCGCCGACCTGCCGACGCCGGACGAGGCGATCCGGATGATCGAGCAGAACGGCCGCGGCGCGGCCCTCGCGACGTCAGGCTCCGCCGCCTCGTCCCCGTCACGCGGCGCGCCGGCCTCGTCGATGTCGGCCATGCCCTCAGTGCCGGTGCGCGCGCCGCAGGCGGCGCCGCGCGCCGATCTCGCCGCGCGGCCGCAGATGGCGGCGCCGGTCGCCAATGCCGCGCCGGCGCTGCGGATATCAAGCTTTCCGCAATTGATCGCGCTTGCCGGCGAGAAGCGCGACATCATGACCAAGAGCGCGCTGGAGGCCGATGTGCGGCTGGTGCGCATCGAGGACGGCCAGCTCGAGATCGCACTCGAGCCGAAGGCGCAGCGCGCGCTCATCACCGATCTGTCGCGCAAGCTCGAACTGTGGACCGGTCGGCGCTGGACCGTGATCATCTCCAACGAGGCCGGCCAACCGACCGTGCGTTCCCAGAACGAATTGGCGCGCAGCGAGCACCAGCGCGCCGCCGAGGCCGATCCGCGTGTGCAGGAGGTGCTGGCGCGCTTTCCCGGCACCAAGGTGGTCGAGGTCCGCCGCCTTGCCGCCGAGGTTCCGGTGGCGGATGCGACCGGCGAAGATCCGATTGAAACTTCCGACAGCGACGACGATTGATATTTGGCGATAGGAACGCACGCATGGCTGATTTTCTTGGCATGATGAAGCAGGCAGCGCAGCTGCAATCCAAGATGCAGGAAATGCAGGAGCAACTCGGCAATGTCGAGGTCGAAGGCATTTCCGGCGGCGGCCTGGTCGCGGTGCGCATGACCGCGAAGATGGAAGTGAAGGGCATCAAGATCGATCCGTCGCTGATGAAGCCGGAAGAACGCGAGGTGCTCGAGGACCTGCTCGTCACCGCGCATGGCGATGCCCGCCGCAAGGCCGAGGCGGCGATGCAGGAGAAGATGATGGCGCTCACCGGCGGGCTCGGCCTGCCGCCGGGATTTGGTCCGACTTAAAGCGCGTCGAGACTAACGAGATTAAGATGAATGATCATCGTGCTTCAGCTCTTTGTTTGAGCATGGTCTCTTCGGAAAACCGCTTCACACTTTTCCGGATCATGCTCTAATGGCTGCAAGCGTCGCCGGCCCCGAGATTGAACGCCTGATCCAGTTGCTGGCGCGGCTGCCCGGGCTTGGTCCGCGTTCGGCGCGGCGCGCGGCGCTGCATCTGATCAAGAAGCGCGAAGCCCTGATGACGCCGCTGACCGCGGCGCTGCAGGTGGCTATCGAGAAAATCCAGGTCTGCAAGACCTGCGGAAACATCGATACACAAAACCCCTGCACGGTCTGCACCGATCCGCGCCGCGATCCCTCGATCATCGTCGTGGTCGCCGACGTCGCCGATCTCTGGGCGCTGGAGCGCGCCAATGCGACCAATGGCCGCTATCACGTGCTCGGCGCCACGCTGTCGCCGCTCGACGGCGTCGGTCCGCAGGATCTCACCATCGATCAGCTGGTGGCGCGTGCGCATGCGGCGGAGGTCAGCGAGATCATCCTCGCGTTGAACGCCACCGTCGATGGCCAGACCACCGCGCATTACATCACCGACCTGCTGTCGGAGGCCAATGTACGGGTGACGCGGCTGGCGCATGGCGTGCCTGTTGGCGGCGAGCTTGATTACCTCGATGAAGGTACGCTATCCGCAGCCATGCGGCAGCGGACGCTGTTCTAGCGCGCTCGACAGCCCGATCCGGCGATGTTCGCCAGGCGCTCGGACACAAGTCGAAAAGATCGCACTGAGACAAAATGATAGGGTGGACGACGATTCGGGGACGGTCATCCACGCTCTGACGAATCAAATACGGAACCACCGCAAATGACGACACACCGATTCGGCGTCCGCTTGGGCTTTGCGTTTCTGGCGGCAGCCTTTGCTGCGCCGTGCGCGCTCGCACAGCAGAGCGACGCACCGCAGAAGCCCGGCAAGATGATCCGGGCCGGCGACGTGCTGTCGGGGGAACTCGGCGTCATGAAGGTGCGCGACGCCAAGAATCGCGGCAAGCGCGTCGCGACCTACCAGATCACCAGCGAGCCGCGCCGCCTGCCGCCGCCGAACGGACTCTGCAACCTCGAAACCGGGCCGGAAACCTTCCAGCTCGTTCCGACCAACGACGCCCAGGCGGCGCAGCTCAAGAGCCTCTCCGGCAAGGCCATCTCGGTGAAGGTCGACGAGATCGCCTGCGCCAAGGACGCCGGCGAGATGAGCGAAGCCATCGTCACCAAGTGGAGCGTGGTGGCGAAGTAGAAGTGGAGCGTGGTGGCGAAGTCGCCGCCCCAATTGCGGCGTCATCGCCCGGCTTGACCGGGCGATCCAGTACGCCGCGGCCTCTCCACTGAACTGCGAACGCCTCTGGAATACTGGATCACCCGGTCGAGCCGGGTGATGACAGCGGAGGGTCAAACCCGCACCGGCCCCAGCTCGTCAAAATGCCCGCGCCGCTGCAGCCAGGCGAGCAGGATCAGGCTCGGGATCGCGACCAGCACGCAGATCACGAAGAACATCTGCCAGCCGACCGCCTTGGCGACATAGCCCGCGCCCGATGACAGATAGGTGCGGCCGACCGCGGCGAGCGCGGTCAGCAGCGCGTACTGGGTCGCGGTGTGCAGCGGATTGCGGCACAGCGCCGAGAGGTAGGCGACGAAGATCACGGTGCCGATCGCGCTGGTGAAATTCTCCGCGGTGATCGCCAGCGCCAGCGCCCATTGATCGACGCCGACATGCGCGAGCCAGGAGAACGAGAGATTGGCGACCGCCTGCAGCACGCCGCCGATCCACAGGCTGGTCGCCAGCGAATAGCGCCGCGCCACGAAGCCGCCGGCAAATCCGCCGATCAGGGTTGCGGCAAGGCCGACGCCCTTCACGATCGCGGCGTAATCGACCTTGGAAAAGCCGATGTCGATCACGAACGGCGCGGTCATCGTGCCGGAAAACGCATCGGTGAACTTG
This sequence comes from Bradyrhizobium sp. CCBAU 53421, assembly GCF_015291625.1. Taxonomy (NCBI): domain Bacteria; kingdom Pseudomonadati; phylum Pseudomonadota; class Alphaproteobacteria; order Hyphomicrobiales; family Nitrobacteraceae; genus Bradyrhizobium; species Bradyrhizobium sp. CCBAU 53421. The sequence continues at coordinate 8,858,108 of NZ_CP030047.1, read as the reverse complement.
AACAGCACCACGAAGGCGAGCGCCGCGAAGGCGTCCTTGCGGCTGAGGAACTCGGAGAATGCGCCGAGCGCCGCATGAAACACGCGTTCGGCTGCGGTCTGCGCATGCGTGGCCGCCTCCGCGCCTTTCGATTGGGCCGGCTCAGTCGCAGCAAGTGCCGTGACGATGCCGATCACGACCAGCGCGGCCATCACCACATAGCCCCACATCCAGGCCGACGGGCGCACCAGGCCAGCGGACTCGAAGCCGCTGACGATGAACAGCGCGCCGGCGGTCGAGACCAGCATGCCGACGCGATAGGCCGCGACGTACGACGCCATGCCGGCGGCCTGCTCGCTTTCAGGCAGGCTTTCGACGCGGAAGGCATCGACCACGATGTCCTGCGTCGACGAGGCGGTTGCGACCAGCAGCGCGGCGAACGCGGCAAACCATGGCGAGCGCGCCGGATCGGCCAGCGCCAGCACCAGGATCGCCGCGATCAGCAGCAGTTGCGAGAGCAGCAGCCAGCCACGGCGGCGCCCGAACATCTGCGTGAACAGCGGCACATGTAGCGCATCGACCAGCGGCGCCCACAGGAACTTCAGCGTATAGGGCGTGCCGATCAGCGCCAGCAGCCCGATGGTGCCGAGATCGACCCCGGCCTCCTTCATCCACACCTGCAGTGTCGAACCCGACAGCGCCAGCGGCAGGCCCGAGGAGAAGCCGAGCAGCAGCACGATCAGTACTCGCGGCTGCAAGTACACCGCGAAGCTGTCGCGCCAGGAGCTGGCGGGCGGGGGAGCGGGTGGCTTGGCGGACGCGTCTGACAAGGCTTCAGGTGCGGTCATGGTGAGTTGTTATCAGATTCGACCCCAAAAAGACTGTCATCGCCCGGCTCGACCGGGCGATCCAGTATCCCAGAGGCCTATCCGCCGCCACCCGCAATCTCCGGGTAAAGATCGATCCAGTCCGGATTGTCTTTCTCGATTAGGGAGATTTTCCACGCGCGGGGCCATTTCTTCAGCCGCTTCTCGCGCCTGATCGCGTTCTCGGGATCATCGAACTGTTCGAAATAGACCAGCTTCACGACATCATATTTCTCAGTGAAACTGTCGATGAGTTTCAGCTTGTGTTCGCCGACACGACGAATGAGGTCATTTGTCACACCGATGTAGAGCGTGCCGCCGGTGCGACTGGCGAGGATGTAGACGTAGTAGCTGCGTGCTCCCAACTGCCGCCTCTGGGATACTGGATCGCCCGGTCAAGCCGGGCGATGACAGCTGATTATATGGCGCTAGCCGCGATCATAACACTCACTCGCCCGTCTGCAGCACGCATGGGGCGCGGTAGGGACGGGCATGCGGCAACGGATTCGGCCCCAAAAAAACTGTCATCGCCCGGCTCGACCGGGCGATCCAGTATTCCAGAGGCCTATCTATTCACCTCCGGCAAACCAACTCCTACTCCCCCGCCTGCAGCTTGCGCGGCGCGGGGAACAGCTCGGACGTGCTGGGCTTGACGAAACGCGGGACCTCGATCGGGGTCTCGGCCTTGCTGAAGTCGAGTTCCTCGATGCGGCCGGCGCGCTTTTCGATCTTGTCGGCGGAGATCAGGATCTGCCTGACGTCCTCGTTGACTTGGCCGAAATGGGTCTGCAGCTTGAGCACGCGATCGCGCAGGCGGGTGAGGTCGTCGCCGAGATGCATCACCTCGTTGCGGATCTGGTCGGCGGCGTCGCGGATCCGGGCGTCCTTCAGGATCTGCTGCATCACCTGGATCGCCAGCATCAAGAGCGAGGGCGATACCAGCACGACGCGGGCGCGATAGGCCTTCTGGATCACGTCGTCGAAGCCGTCATGGATCTCGGCATAGACCGATTCCGACGGCACGAACATCAGCGCAGTGTCCTGGGTCTCGCCCGGGATCAGGTACTTCTCCGCGATGTCGTTGACATGCTTCAGCACGTCGGCGCGCAGCCGCTGGCTGGCGAATTTGCGTTCCTCGTCGCTGCGCGCGTCGTGCAGCGCGGTCATTGCCTCCAGCGGGAATTTCGCGTCGATGCACAGCGGGCGCTGGTCGGGCAGGAACACCACGCAGTCCGGCCGCTTGCCCGACGTCAGCGTGTACTGGAACTCGAACGAGCCCTTCGGCATGCCGTCCTGGACGATCGCCTCCATCCGCGCCTGGCCGAACGCGCCGCGCGATTGCTTGTTGGCGAGCACGTCGCGCAGGGTCGTCACCTGGGTGGTGAGCTCGTTGAGGTTCTTGTGGGCGTGGTCGATGATGCCGAGCCGCTCGTGCAGCACGCGCAGCGAATCCATCGTGTTGCGGGTCGATTGTTCCATCGACTGGCCGACCCGGTGGGTCACCGAATCCAGCCGCTCGTTGACGGCGCGGGCCATCTCGGCCTGGCGGCCGGCCAGCGCCTGCGCGAAGGCATCAACCTTGGCATCGACCCGCCCGGAGGATTCGCTCTGGGCCCGCAGCATGTCGGCGAGCCGCTCCTCCAGCTCGTCGGCCCGGATGGCCTGGGCCATCGCGAGTTCCGCGCCGCGCCGGCTGGCGCGGGCGATCACCACAGCGATGGCCAGCAGCAGGATCAGCGCCAGCGCGCCAAGGCCGATCATCGCGTCGGAGACGCGGACCGGGAGGTCGCCAATCGTGAGCAGAATCTCGTTCATGCCAGTCCTTGTACCCGATTCGCGGCTGGAGGCGAACGAAGGGGGAACACTTATGGTAAAGGCTTCCCTAATTTTCTCGGCTAATGCGCCGCGAAGAAACGTGGTTAAGGTTGTCTGGAGGGGTTCCTGAGCGCATTGACCGCATCAGGCCCGCAGCTTAAATCGCCGCCATGGCTTTAAGAGAAATCATCATCCTGCCGGACAAGCAGTTGCGGCTGGTGTCGAAACCGATCGAGAAGGTGACGCCGGAGATCCGCAAGCTCGCCGACGACATGCTCGAGACCATGTATGACGCGCCCGGCATCGGCCTTGCCGCGATCCAGGTCGCGCAGCCGCTGCGGCTGATCACCATGGACCTCGCCAAGCGCGACGAGAACGGCGAGACCACGCCGCAGCCGCGGGTGTTCATCAATCCGGAGATCATCTCGCATTCGGAAGAGCTGTCGGTCTACGAAGAGGGCTGCCTGTCGATCCCCGAATATTACGAGGAGGTCGAGCGCCCGGCGCGGGTGCGCCTGCGCTTCACCGACCTCGACGGCAAGCTGCATGAGGAGGATGCCGAGGGGCTCTATGCCACCTGCATCCAGCACGAGATCGATCATCTCAACGGCGTGCTGTTCGTCGACTATCTGTCGAAGCTGAAGCGCGACCGCGTCTTCAAGAAATTCGAGAAGGCCGCCAAGCGCGCGGCGGAGTAGCGCCGCTCACTCTCGGAAGAAATCGATCGCATGCCTCTTCGTCTGATCTTCATGGGCACGCCCGATTTCGCGGTGCCGACGCTGCTGGAGCTGGTGGCCCATGGCCACGAGGTCGTGGCCGTCTATACCCGCGCGCCGAAGCCGGGCGGGCGGCGCGGCCTGCAATTGCAGCCGACGCCGGTCGAGCAGGAGGCGCGGCGGCTCGGCATTCCCGTGCTGACGCCGAAGACGTTGAAGACAGACGAAGCGCTCGAGGAATTTCGCGCGCATGAAGCTGATGCCGCCGTCGTCGTCGCCTACGGCATGATCCTGCCGCAGGCAATCCTCGACGCGCCGAAGCTCGGCTGCTTCAACCTGCATGCTTCGCTGCTGCCGCGCTGGCGCGGCGCCGCGCCGATCAACCGCGCCATCATGGCCGGCGACGCCGAGAGCGGCGTGATGGTGATGAAGATGGACGTCGGCCTCGACACCGGCGACGTCGCGATGGCCGAGCGGCTGCCGATCACCGACAGCATGACGGCATCCGATCTGCACGACGCGCTGGCGCCGCTCGGCGCCGATCTGATGGTGCGCGCGATGGCGGCGCTCGGGCGCGGCGGCTTGCAGCTTAAGAAGCAGAGCGAGGACGGCGTCACCTATGCCGCCAAGATCGAGAAGGCCGAGGCACGGATCGACTGGACGCAGCCGGCGCACGCGGTGCTGCGCCACATTCACGGGCTGTCGCCGTTCCCCGGCGCCTGGTGCGAGCTCACAGGCGAAGGCGAGCCGGTGCGGCTCAAGATCCTGCGCTGCGAGCTGGCGAAGGGCTCGGGCGAGCCGGGCGACGTGCTCGACGATAATCTCGCGATCGCCTGCGGCGATGGCGCGGTCCGGATTCTCGAACTGCAGCGCGCCGGCAAGGCGCCGATGAAGGCAGCGGATTTCCTGCGCGGCACGCCCTTGAAGCCGCCCGCGCGGCTCCTCTGATGCCCCGCTACAAGCTCACCATCGAATATGACGGCACGCCGTTCTCCGGCTGGCAGATCCAGGACACCGCGCCGACCGTGCAGGGCGCGCTGGAGGCCGCGGTCAAGGCGATCTGCGGCGAGGACGTGCGCGTCCATGGCGCAGGGCGTACCGATGCCGGCGTGCATGCGCGCGGCCAGGTCGCGCATTGCGACATCGCCAAGCATTTTCCGCCCGGCCGCTTTCGCGACGGGCTGAACGCGCATCTGCGACCCGATCCGATCGCCGTGCATGCGGCCGATATCGTGCCCGACGATTTCGAGGCGCGGTTCTCGGCGATCAAGCGGCACTATCTCTATCGCATCACCAACACCCGCGCGAACCTCGCGCTCGACATCGGCCATGTCTGGCGCGTGCCGCGCGCGCTCGATGCCGAGGCGATGCACGCCGCGGCGCAGCGGCTGCTCGGAAAGCACGATTTCACCACCTTCCGCGATACCGAGTGCCAGGCCAAATCGCCGGAGAAGACGCTCGACCAGCTCGACGTCACGCGCGACGGCAATGCCATCAACATCGTGACCTCGGCGCGCTCGTTCCTGCACAGCCAGGTGCGCTCGATGGTCGGCTCGCTGGTCTGGGTCGGCGAGGGCCGCTGGAGCGCGGACGATCTTTTCGCCGCGCTTGCCGCCCGCAACCGCGCCGCCTGCGGCCCCGTCGCGCCGCCGGACGGTCTCTATCTGATGCGGGTGGATTATTAGGCGGTGTGAGCGATCTCGCGGGATGGGTAGAGCGAAGCGAAACCCATCATCTCACCACATCTGACCACGAAGCGATGGGTCGCTTCGCTCCACCCATCCTACAGACTGTATCTGGTGTGGGTCGATGACTAACGACCCCAACCTCTACTGTGCATGGGGTTGTTTTCGATGTTTTGGTTCGGCCGGGCGGCTGGCCTTAAGCAAAATACCGGTCCAGCACGCCGCGATAGATCTTCGTCAGCTTCTCGAGATCCGCCACCGGCGTGCGCTCGTCGACCTGGTGCATGGTCTGGCCGACCAGGCCGAATTCGATCACCGGGCAGTAGCTCGAGATGAAGCGCGCATCCGAGGTGCCGCCGGAGGTGGATAGCTCGGGCTTGCGGCCGGTGATCTCCTCGATCGCGGCAACCGCGAGGTCGGTGAACGGCCCGGGCTGGGTCACGAACACGTTCGAGTTCGACGGCTGCCAGTCGATGTGGGCGCGGATGCGGTTGCCACAGGCCTTCGCCAGCCGCTCGTCGACCAGCTGCCGCAGGCTCTCCTGGCTGTGGTTGTCGTTGTAGCGGATGTTGAACTTCGCCCGCGCCTGGCCGGGGATCACATTGCTTGCGGTGTTGCCGACATCGACCGTGGTGAATTCGAGGTTGCTGGCCTGGAATTGCGCGCTGCCGTGATCGAGCGGCTCGTCGCTCAGCGCCACGATCAGTCGCGAGATATCAGGCACCGGGTTCGAGGCGCGGTGCGGATAGGCGACGTGGCCCTGTACGCCGTCGACAACCAGGGTGCCGGATTGCGAGCCGCGCCGGCCGATCTTGATCATGTCGCCGAGCACTTCGACATTTGACGGCTCGCCGAGCACGCAATGGTCGAACTTTTCGCCGCGCTCGGCGCACCACTTGAGTAGCTTGACGGTGCCGTTGATCGAGACGTCTTCCTCGTCGCCGGTGATCAGGAAGGAGATCGAGCCTTTTGGTTTGCCGTCGTGCTCCTGCAGATATTGCAGCACCGCGGCGACGCTGCAGGCGATGCCGCCCTTCATGTCGACGGCGCCGCGGCCGTAGAGATAGCCGTCCTTCACCTCGCCGGAGAAGGCGCCGAGCATCCACGCCGCTTCATCGCCGGGCGGCACCACGTCGGTGTGGCCGGCAAAGGTGATATGCGGCGCCGAAGCGCCGATGCGGGCATAGAGGTTGTCGATATCGGCGGTGCCGGGCTCCGAGAACGTCACGCGGTGGACGTCGAAGCCTGCGGTTTTCAGCAAATTTTCGAGAACGCCAAGCGCGCCGGCATCGGCCGGGGTGACGGAGGGGCAGCGAACCAGATCGCGGGTAATCGAGACGGCATCACTCATGCGCCTCGCATAACACGTCACACCGCGGGTGGACCAGCTTTGTGCGGCACGATATCGAGCTCGCTCTGCTGATCCCAGCCCTGTGTGGAGCGCGACCCGCCGCCGCGGCCGCCGCCTCGGCTCACATGGGTTTTTCCGAGCGGATTGGGACCGTAGCGATTGGGGTAGGAGGTGCCGCGCAGAAACGCCAGCTCGATGAAGCCCCAGATGTAGAGCACGAACACGATCGCGCCCGCGGCCATCACCCAATAGGAATCATCGGGAAGGCGGTCCGAGAATTGGCTCATGAGGCCCGGGATCGCGAAGTAGGTGATCATCCACCAGCCGCTCTTGTCGCGGTCGTGCAGGCGCTTGATCGATACCGCGACATAGACCCAGACGAACAGCACCGTTCCGCTGGCCTTGACCAGCAGGGCCGGCAAGCCGGCGAGGGTGAGCGACTTGTAGCTGTCCGGGTCGAACGCCCGGAAGATGTCGTCGATATTGAAGCCGAACGATCGGCCCTTGCCGCCAAGGCCGAAAGAGACCACCAGCAAGGCCAGGAACATCATCCAGCACACGATGATCAGCGTTGCGAGCCAGAATCTGGCCCGGTTGACGCGGCCCTTGAAGCCGAACAGGTAATTGGCCCAGTCCATGAAAAAAACTCCGGGCCGCGGCAATTCTTCGCAGCCCGGAGTTATGTCGGCGTCGGATCGGAATTGGTTCGAACAGTTTCGAACCCGTCATCCTGAGGAGCGCGTAGCGCGTCTCGAAGGATGCACGGCCACCAGCCGGGCCGTCGACCCTTCGAGACGGCCGCTCCGCGGCCTCCTCAGGGTGACGGTGGTAGATTGTTGCTGCGGAAGACCGATCAGTCCCGCAGCAGCTCGTTGATGCTGGTCTTGGCGCGGGTGCGCTCGTCGACGCGCTTGACGATCACGGCGCAGGCGGTGGCAGGGCCCGGTTGGCCGTTCTTCAGCGGCTTGGCCGGCAGCGTGCCGGGCACCACGACGGCATATTCCGGGACCTCGCCGACGAAGATCTCGCCGGTCTCGCGGTCGACGATCTTGGTCGAGGCGCCGAGGAACACGCCCATCGACAGCACCGCGCCCCTGCGCACGATCACGCCCTCGGCGACCTCCGAGCGCGCGCCGATGAAGCAATCGTCCTCGACGATGACAGGCTCGGCCTGTAGCGGCTCGAGCACGCCGCCGATGCCGACGCCGCCGGAGATGTGCACGCGCTTGCCGATCTGGGCGCAGGAGCCGACCGTCGACCAGGTGTCGATCATGGTGGCCTCATCGACATAGGCGCCGAGGTTGACGAAGGAGGGCATCAGCACGACGTTCTTGGCGATGAAGGCCGAGCGGCGCACGATCGCGCCCGGCACGGCGCGGAAGCCGGCGTCGCGGAAGCGGTTCTCGCCCCAGCCCTCGAACTTCGAGGGCACCTTGTCCCACCATGATGCCTTGCCCGGGCCGCCGGCGATCTGGCCCATGTCGTTGAGGCGGAACGACAGCAGCACCGCCTTCTTGAGCCACTGATTGACCTTCCACTTGCCGCTGGCCTCGCGCTCGGCGACGCGGGCCTCGCCCTTGTCGAGCAGCTCCAGCGCGTGGTCGACGGCCTCGCGGACCTCACCCTTGGTCGAGGTCGAAATGCCTTCGCGGGCGTCGAACGCGGTGTTGACGGTGGTTTCGAGGGCGGACAGCGACATCGGGACAATCCTTGGGCGTATCGGGGATATGACGGGAATTTTGCAGGGCTTTTTCGGGATTTGGGGCCGCGGAGTCAAGGCTGACCCCACCGTCGTCCCGGCCTTCGCCGGGACGACGGTGGGAGAGATCAGGGCTTCAGCCGCTGCAAGAACCCGGTGAGATCGTCCGTAACGTGGTCGACATGAGCGGCGTCGCGGCCTTCGAGCTCCCAGGTCTCGCGCACCACCTCCTGGCTGCCGTCGGGCACCACCAGCACGGTGGTCATGCCGAGCTCATGCGGCACCACCAGATTGCGCGCGAGGTCCTCGAACATCGCAGCCTTGGCCGGATCGACGTCGTGCAGCCGGAGGAACTTCTGATAGGTCTGCGGCGCCGGTTTCGGCTCGAGATCGGCGGCGATGATATCGAACACGCCGTCGAAATGATTGCCGATGCCGAGCCGGTCGAGCACCGCGTCGACATGGTCGACCGAGCCGTTGGTCAGGATCAGCTTGCGTCCCGGCAGCTTCTCGATGGCAGCCCCCATCGCCGGATTCGGCTGCAGCGGCGAGTGATCGATCTTGTGCACATAGGCGAGATAGTCGTCTGCCTGCACGCCGTGCTCGGTCATCATGCCGCGCATCGTGGTGCCGTAGCGCAGGTAATAGTCCTTCTGCAGCCGCCGTGCTTCCTCGGGCGAGATCTTCAGCCAGTTGCCGACGAACTCGCCGATCCGCGCATCGACCTGCTGCCACAGGTTGACGTGATGCGGATACAGCGTGTTGTCGAGGTCGAACACCCAGGTCTCGACATGGCCGAAGCTGCGGGGAGTTTTCATGTTATCTTTCCGTCGTCGTCCTTGCGAAAGCCAGGACCCATACCGCGTGATCCATCAAATGAAGCGCGGTGCTATTACCGCGCAACGGTCGGTCACTACCAGTCTTCGCCAAACGAAGTCTTGTGGTAATGGGTCCTGGCTTCCGCCAGGAGTGGTCTTTGTGGCGCAATTATCTTCATCACGGCATCGCAAAGCGCAGCGTCCTGCCGCCGCTGGTCATGTCGACGGTGGTGAAGCCGAGCGCGGTGAGGCCGCGGGTGGCGCAGTCGCCCTGCTCGTTGACCTCGAACTTGCTTTCGCGGGTACAAAGCTGCACCCCACCGCCCCAGTTCAGCGGCTTGTCCTTGATCCGGATGGCGCGGTTGTCGCCGTCGACCGCTTCGGCGAAGGAATAGATCTGCTTCGGCGTGCCCGACACGTCGGGATGCAGGCATTTGCCGGGGTCGATACGATACCAGCCGCGGCTGGTCACCGCCTTGCCGTCATCGGTCGCAACCGCCGCCATCACCTTGTGCGGCGTGTCGTTGCACCAGGTCAGCCCGGTCGGCGACGGCTTCTGCACGGCATCGACCATGGTGGCGAAGAAGTTCGGCGACTGCACGATGTCGCTGCCGAGCCCGCGACTCCTGAGGAACGCCGACAGCGCGCTCTGGGTCTTCGGCCCGTCGACGCCGTCGATCGGCGCCGCGTCGTAGCCCGCGATCACCAGCAGGCGCTGGATGCCGGCGAGCCGCGCTTGCTCGTCGTCATACTCGCTATCCTCGGCGAGATAGGCGACGAGATTGCCGTCGTCGGTCTGCGTTGGTGTGATCTGGGTGAACTGCGCCGGCGTCTGGCCGGAGCGGCATTGCCGCGCGGCGGCGATCACGAAATTGTCCTGCGCGACGCAGAGCGTGTCGGTGCCGTTCTGCGGGATCGGCGAGGCGCCGTAGACGCCGAGCGCCCGCGCATTGAGCAGCACGCGGTCGGCGGTGAGCGCGCCCTGCACCACGACCCGGCAGGTCGCCGGATCGATCCGGAACCAGCCGCGCGTTGCGGTAGCGGCCTTGTCGTCGATGCCGATCGCGGCCTCGATCACATAGCTCATGCGGTTGCAGAGCTTGAGGTCGGCATGCGCCGGCGCCGACGAGAACAGGAACGACATCAGCGCGGCCGGCAGCGACATCGCGAGCCGTGCCGCCGGCGACCGGCGAGGGATCCTCGCCGTGTGTCCCGCGTCTGCCATTACTTGTGGATCAGCGTGCCGGTGCCCTGGTTGGTGAAGAGCTCGAGCAGCACCGCGTGCTGGGTCTTGCCATCGATGATGACGACGCCCTGCACGCCCTGTTCGAGCGCGTAGATGCAGGTCTCGACCTTCGGGATCATGCCGCCGGAGATCGTGCCGTCGGCGATCAGCTTGCGGGCTTCCTTGATCGACAGGTCCGGAATCAGTTTCTTGGACTTGTCGAGCACACCGGGCACGTCGGTCAGCAGCAGCAGGCGCTTGGCCTTCAGTGCGCCCGCGATTGCGCCGGCAAAGGTGTCGGCGTTGATGTTCAGGGTCTGGCCGTCCTGCGAGGTCGCCAGCGGCGCCAGCACCGGGATCAGCTCATAGCCGATCAGCTGATTGAGCAGCGTGAGGTCGACCTTCTCGGGGTCGCCGACGAAGCCGAGATCGACCGCCTTCTCGATGTTGGAATCGGGATCGACCATGGTGCGCGTCGTCTTCGACGCCTTCACCATGTTGCCGTCCTTGCCGGAGAGGCCGACAGCCTTGCCGCCGGCCTCGTTGATGTAGCCGACGATCTGCTTGTTGACCGAGCCGGCCAGCACCATCTCGACGATCTCGATGGTCGCGGCATCGGTGATGCGCAGGCCCGCGGCGAATTCCGACTGGATGCCGAGGCGCTTCAGCATGGTCGCGATCTGCGGCCCGCCGCCATGCACAACCACCGGATTGATCGCGGTCTGCTCGAGTAGCACGATGTCGCGCGCGAACGCCTTGGCGGTGTCCTCGGCGCCCATGGCATGGCCGCCATATTTGATGACGATGGTTTCCTCGTCATATTCCTGCATGTGCGGCAGCGCCTCGGACAGGATGCGGGCCTGATCGAGCGGGCTGATGTGCTGGTCGGTCATGGGGCTGGTCTCACGTCAGCGGAGGGACGGGCGCGGTTCTATCTGATTGCCGGGCAGGGCGCAAAGCGGTCTTCAGCCCTCTCCCCCTGTGGGAGAGGCTGGATCAATCGCGCAACGCGCGATTGAGACGGGTGAGGGGTCTGTCTCCGCGGATAGAGACCCCTCATCCGTCGCGGACTACGTCCGCGCCACCTTCTCCCACAAGGGGAGAAGGAAGGCAGTCATCATCGCTTCGGCCACATGGCCGAGACCGCCAGCACCAGCCAGCTCAGGATCAGCAGCGTTCCGCCTGTCGGCGCGGCCATCGGAAACAAGCCATGGCCGGCATATTGGCGCAGCACGAGGTCGCCCGCGAACAATGACGCCGCGATGACGAAGCCCGCCGCCGCTGCGATGCCGAGCTTGGCATGGATGATCGCGCGGTCCGCGACCGCGAGGGTCGCGATGGCGGCGGGTGCATGGAACAGGAGCATCGAGGACGCCGCCGCCAGCCGCGTAGCATCCGGCAGATGGGCTGCGGCCGCCGCCAATATCACGCCGCAGGCGCCCATCACGGCGGCAACGCCGATCAGGAGCCGGGATGCGCGGTTCATCAGCGCCGCTCCTCGATCAGGCGCACCATGGCGGCACGCAGCTCCGGCATGCCGTCGCCGGTGCGCGACGAGGTCACCAGCACTTCGGGGAATGCGGCCGGATGTTTTGCGAGCTTCGCAATGGTGTCGGCGGTGACGGTCTTGAGCTCGCCGGCCTTGACCTGATCGGCCTTGGTCAGCACGACCTGGTAGCTGACCGCGGACTTGTCCAGCGTCTTCAGCACGTCGAGATCGACGTCCTTGATGCCGTGGCGGGCGTCGATCAGCACATAGACCCGCGCCAGCGTCGCGCGCCCGAGCAGGAATTTGTGGATCAGCGCGGTCCACGACGCCACCTTGGTCTTGGGCGCCGAGGCGTAGCCGTACCCCGGCATGTCGACCAGGCGGAAACCGGCCTTTTCCGGTCCCTCGAAGAAGATCAGTTCCTGGGTGCGGCCGGGCGTGTGCGAGGTGCGCGCCAGATTGCTGCGGCCGGTCAGTGCGTTGATCAGGCTCGATTTGCCGACATTGGAGCGGCCGGCAAAGGCGACCTCGAGGCCGGCCATCGGCGGCAGGGTCTCGATCGAGGGCGAGGCCCAGATGAAGCGCCAGTCGCCGGCGAACAGCTTTCGCCCCTGCTCGATCAGCTCCGCATCGGGTTCGGCGGTCATGTGCGCTGGCCCACTCTCGTTCCGTCATTGCGAGGAGCGAAGCGACGAAGCAATCCATCTCTCCTCGTGCCGAGGCATGGATTGCTTCGCTTCGCTCGCAATGGCGGTGCTGCCTATGTCGGCTTCTTGGCGAAGGTCGACTTCAGATTGTCGAATAACTCCACCTTCACGCCGTTCTTGCGCATGATGAAGCTCTGCTGCAGCACCGAGAGCGTGTTGTTCCAGGCCCAGTAGATCACGAGACCCGCCGGGAAGCCGGCCAGCATGAAGGTGAAGATCAGCGGCATCCAGTCGAAGATGATCTTCTGGGTCGGATCCGGCGGCGCCGGGTTGAGCTTCATCTGCACCCACATCGTGATGCCCATGATGATCGGCCAGATGCCCATCACCAGGTAGGCGCCGAAGTGCGGTCCGAGCAGCGCGATCGGATCGAACGGGATCAGCCCGAACAGCGTGAACAGATTGGTCGGATCGGGTGCGGAGAGGTCCTTGATCCAACCGAAGAACGGCGCGTGCCGCATCTCGATGGTGATGAACAGCACCTTGTAGAGCGAGAAGAACACCGGGATCTGCAAGGCGACGGGAAGACAACCGGCGATCGGGTTGATCTTCTCCTTCTTGTAGATCTCCATCATCTCCTGCTGCTGCTTCACGCGGTCGTCAGGATAGCGTTCCTTCAGCGCCTGCAGCTGCGGCTGCACCGACTTCATCTTCGCCATCGAGGCGTAGGACTTGTTGGCGAGCGGGAAGAACAAGAGCTTCACGATCACGGTCACGAGCAGGATCGCGATGCCGAAATTGCCGACCAGGCGATAGAACCAGTCGAGCGCCAGGAACATCGGCTTGGTGATGAAGTAGAAATGGCCCCAGTCGATCAAGAGATCGAAATGGTTGAGGCCGAGCTGCTTGTTGTAGCCGCCGAAGCCGACCAGCGGGAAGTTGAGGCCGACGGTCGCCGCCTCCTTCGCGCCGGCGAACAGCCGCGCATTGGCGACGCCGGTGCCGCCGATCGGGATGGTCTGGGCGCCGAGCATGTAGTCGGCCCGATAGCGCTTGGCGCGCGGATCGGAAGCCTGGTCGTTGGTAAGACGGGCCGTTTGCAGTGTGGCGTTGGTGTCCGGCAGAAGGGCTGTCGCCCAGTATTTGTCGGTAATGCCCAGCCAGGCGTTGGTCACGTTGTCAAACTTGACGCCACGCGAGTCCTCGCCGGTCGGGATCTTGCTGTCGTCGATGTTCTTGTAGGTGTATTCCTGCAGACCCTGTTCGCCGAGATAGCCGATCAGGCCTTCGTGCAGGATCGCGTAGCCCGAGACCGGCGGCTTGCCGCCGCGCGAGATCAGCCCGAACGGGTACAGCGTCACCGGCGCGCTGCCTTGATTGATGACCTCGTCCTTGATGCTGAAGAGGTAGCGATCGTCGATCGAGATGGTGCGGCGGAAGGTCAGGCCCTGGCCGTTCTCGTATTTCAGAATCACCGGGGTGCTCGGCGTCAGGCTGTTCGACCCCTCCTGCTGCCAGACGGTTTCGGCGTCCGGCGTCTTCACCGACGCGCCGTTGGCGGTCAGCCACAGGAACTCGGCATAATACGGCTCGGCCGTGCCCGACGGCGACAGCAGCACGATAGCCGGCGACTTGGGGTCGACCGTCTCGCGGAACTGGACCAGCGACAGATCGTCGATCCGGGCGCCCTTCAGGGCGATGCTGCCGATGACGCGCGGGGTGTCGATCTTGATGCGCGGGCCGGCTGCGAGCACGGTCTCGCGGCTTGCCACCGGAGCGTCAGCAGCAGGCTTGCCCGGTGCCGGCGAGGGCGTGGTCGAAGCACCCGGAACTGCGCCGGGAGCAGCCCCCGGCGTGGCCTGCGGCGACGGCTTCAGCAGCTCGGCCTGGCGCTGCGCCTCGCGCTGCTTCTCCATCTGCGGCACGTTGTAGAAATATTGCCAGGCGATCAGGACGAGGCCCGACAAAATGACGGCGATGATCGTGTTGCGGTTGTCGGACATCTCTCAGGGTCTCGTCATTCCATTCGGATTGGGCGCGCTCTTGTTACCCGCCTTGTCGTTGCCCGTCTTGGGCGCAGGCCGGTCGAGGCGACGCAGCGCCGACCGCAGGTCGTCAATCATGGTCGCAAAGTCGCGGGTCAGCGCGTCACGACGGCCGACTAGCACATAATCATGGTGCGGGCGCATGAATACGGCATCGACCCGTCTCATCACTTCGCGAAGCCGGCGGCGGATGCGGTTGCGCTCGGTCGCGGTGCCATTCTTCTTGGTGACGGTATAGCCGACGCGGATCGGGCCCTGATCGTCGCGACGGCGGCCTTGCAGCACAAAAGCTGCGGTATTCGCCCGTGCGCCATTGGCAACGGCGAGGAAATCCGCCCGCTGCCTCAGCCGATCCATAATGGGTATCTCCGGAGAGGAGACGTCCGGGCTCAGGCGCTCAGGCGCTTGCGGCCACGCGCACGACGCGCAGCGAGAACCTTGCGGCCGCCGGCCGTGGCGAGACGGGCGCGGAAGCCGTGACGGCGCTTGCGCACCAGTTTGCTGGGTTGATAAGTCCGCTTCACGGGTAATTCTCCGCTGACCGGGCAATTTGCCGTTATATTGAGATGGAATCCGGTGATGCTGGCGGGCTCAAACGAGCCATTTACGGCCCCAAAGAGCCGCCCCCGGTCAAGAACCGGGCCATCGCGGACAGTTGGCGCGGCTTATAAGGGAGCGCCCTGTTTTCGTCAATGTCACAGGGCGTCGCAAAGAGGGTTCTTTGAAACGTCGCAATTGGGGCGAATATATCTGATTTCGCGGGGTATTTGACGGTAAGGGTACGCTTTGAGGCGTTCGGGGAACCGCCGACATTAGCGATCCGTAATTTGACCGGCTTGGGGCCGGACCGCATCTTCCGACCCCTCAGCCCAACAAGGCCTTATCTTGTGGCTCTAACTGACGATCAGGCGACCGCGCAGAAGCAGCGGTCCAAGCCGTCCCTCCGGCTCGGGCTGTCCGGCAAGCTTTTGCTGCTGACGATCCCCCTGGTGATGATCGCCGGGCTCCTGATCTACGTGCCGGCGATCGCCAACTTCCGGATGAACCGGCTCAATGACCGCCTGGCCGCCGCCAATACCGCGGCGCTGGTGCTCGATGCCGCCCCGTCCGGCCTGGTGCCGGATTCGCTGGCCCGGCAGATCCTGACCAGCATCGGCGCCCGCGCCGTCGCCATCAAGCTCGGACAGCAGCGCCGCCTGCTTGCCAGCGCCGATTTGCCGGCCGCGATCGATCATGACGTCGACATGCGGGCCATGACGGTGTGGTCGGCGATCGTCGATGCCTTCGAGATCATGCTCGAACATGGTGACCAGACCATCCGCGTGGTCGGGCCCGCGCCGGGCCAGGCGCAGTTCATCGAGGTCGTGATCGACGAGAAGCCGCTCCGGCAGGCGATGTACCGCTTCTCGCGCAACGTCCTGGTGGTCGCGCTGCTGATCGCCGGCCTGACCGCCGGCCTCGTCTATCTGGCTCTGCATTATCTGTTCGTCCGCCCGATGCGGCGGCTGACCGCAAGCCTGGTCGGCTTCCACGAGAATCCGGAGAGCTCGGCGCGAATCATCGTGCCGAGCCAGCGCGGCGACGAGATCGGCGTTGCCGAGCGCGAGCTGTCCGACATGCAGCGCGACCTCGTCTCGATGCTGCATCAGAAGAGCCGGCTGGCCGCGCTCGGGCTTGCCGTCTCCAAGATCAACCACGACCTGCGCAATCTGCTGGCGTCTTCGCAATTGCTGTCGGATCAGCTCGCCAGCGTGCCCGACCCGCGGGTGCAGCGCTTCGCGCCGAAACTGCTGCGCTCGCTGGAGCGCGCCATCGCCTTCTGCCAGTCGACATTGTCCTATGGCCGCGCCCAGGAGGCGGCGCCCGATCGCCGCGTGATCATGGTGGAGCCTGCGGTGGCCGAGGTGCGGGAATCGGCCGGGCTGGCGACCGATGTCTCGATCACCTGGATCAGCGCGATCGAGCGTGGCCTCACCATCGACGCCGATCCGGATCAGCTGTTCCGCGTGCTGCTCAATCTGGTGCGCAATGCGACGCAGGCCCTGGAAAGCCGGCAGGACAGCGATGGCGGTGCCCAGCAGATCCGCATCACCGGCCGCCGCGAGGGGACGGTTGCGATCATCGAGGTCTCCGATACCGGCCCCGGCGTGCCGGCCAAGGCGCGCGAGCATCTGTTCGAGGCGTTCCAGACCTCCGGCCGCCCCGGCGGCAGCGGGCTGGGCCTGGCGATCGCCGCTGAGCTGATCCGCGCCCATGGTGGCCATATCCATCTGGTCGAGGGCACCATCGGCGCCACCTTCCGGATCTCGATCCCGGACCGCCCGGTGGAACTGCTGTCGATCCGCAGCGAGCGGGCGCGGGCGTAAACCGGCCTCCCGGCATTCCGGGACCGCTTGAGCCGCCCCCGAAATTGGGCACTTCCAGACCTTGCCAACGGGACCGGGAGCCTGTAGCTAGAGCGCTCTTTCGCGACGTTCCGGGGCTCCCGGAGCCATCCGGGCTTCAGGCCCACCCGCGAAAATGCGCCCGTAGCTCAGCTGGATAGAGCATCAGACTACGAATCTGAGGGTCGGACGTTCGAATCGTTCCGGGCGCGCCATTCATCTTTGTTTTCATTGGATTTTCGCGACGCCTGCCGGGCGAGATCGCCCGCAGCGCTTTGCGGCTTCCGTTGCCGGGCGGTCGCAGCGTTCAACTATTTGTGCGATGCGGCATTGGTTTTATTGCTTTGCAACAAAATAGGCTTAGGTCCGCTTCTCGATTCCATCGAGGAGCCTTCAAGTGACCAAGATTTCCCTCTCCATCATCGCCGCGACCTTTGTGATCGCCAATGCGACCGCTGCATCAGCCGCGGAGCGTCCGACTTTCGAAGCCGCGGGCCTGCCGATCTCGCCGGTGCAGGCTGCTGTGCTCGGCGCTGCGAATGTCCGCGAGCAGGCGCCGGTCGCCGCGACGTCGGCTACTCCGCATCAGCTCAATGTCCTGACACCGCGAAGCAAGATCACAACGGCGCGGGCTTCTGTCCGGACGAACCGCTCGCTGCACTGACCGGCATTGCCGATCTCTTTCAGAAGGCTCGCGACAACGTCGCGGGCTTTCTCATATGTGAGGCGTGCGACGGCTGCCTCCAGCCCGCAAAAACCCTGCTTGCGCCCGTCCGGTCGTTGAGAAAAAATAAGCCGTTTCAGGCTATAGGCCGGCACATTGTTTTTATTCCTTCTGGCTGTCCTTTTTGAACCGGCGGGTCGTCCGTCATGTCGAGTGAGATCTCAAAGGCCGTTTTGCTGGCGGCGATATTTCTGGGGGTCATCTACGGCAGTCGCATCCTCGAAAAGAGGTGGCCCATTGCCGATGTGTCGCGCGCCGAATTTCGGGATGATTGGCTGGCCGTTATCGTGAGCGTCGGGCTGGAGCACATGCTTGCTCCGATCGCGGCGATCAGTGCTGGTGCGATCATGAGCTATGCCGGGGTTGGCTGGATTGCGCTGCCGACCGAAGGCTACTGGTGGTTCGTCTCGCTCGCGATCGTCGTGGTGGCGCTCGATCTCTACAAGTACACATTCCATCGCCTGCAACACGCGATCCCCTTTCTTTGGGCGATGCACTCGTTCCACCACAGCGCAAATGGCATCACGTTCATCACCGGCGCCCGGCACTTCTGGCTGGAGAGGGTGCTGTCCGACGCCTTTCTTCCTGTTCTGGCGATCCTGTTTCGGATCCCGCCGGAGATGGCGATTGCCGCGGCATTCATCTTCTTTGTCCCCGATGCGTGTGCGCATCTCAACATCCGCATCCCGCTCGGCCGGTTCGTGACGTGGATCAACAACCCGCAATGGCACCGGATCCATCATTCGATCCATCCCGAGCATCGGGACAAGAATTTTGCTGCCTTCTTCCCGCTCCTGGACATTCTGTTCGGCACGGCATGGGTGCCGAAGCCGGACGAGTATCCCGCGACAGGACTGGTGCCGGCTGAACGGGTGGACATCATCAATAGTGTGATCTGGCCGATCCGGCATCTTCGGCAGGGGCAGTCGAAGAATGAACCGGGCTGAAGGTCCCGCGTCGCCATGCTCGGCCGGATCCGACTTCCGGCCAGCCATGGCCTCTCACTTGCGCATCCGCAAGCCTTTGGTCGTGAAGCGCTGCGTCCTGCCGCCCTCGCGCAGGGGGCGTTGCGTGCCAGCGGCCTTGCCGGTGCCGGGCGGTTGCTGCGCGGGTACCAGCTGATCGGGCCGAGAGCCGATCAGATCGGCACGGCCCATCTGCTTCAGCGCCTCGCGCAGCAGCGGCCAGTTATCCGGGTCGTGATAGCGCAGGAACGCCTTGTGCAGCCGGCGTTGCCTGAGGCCCTTGATCGCCTCGACCTTGTCGCTCGCCCCGCGGCGCACGCCGCGCAGCGGATTGACGCCGGTGTGGTACATCGCCGTGGCGGTCGCCATCGGCGAGGGCAGGAACGTCTGCACCTGATCGGCGCGGTAGCGGTTCTTCTTGAGCCACAGCGCGAGGTTCATCATGTCCTCGTCGGTCGTGCCGGGATGCGCGGCGATGAAATACGGGATCAGGAAGTATTTCTTGCCGGCCTGCTCGGCGGCGGCGTCGAACATCTTCTTGAAGCGGTTGTAGGCGCCGATGCCCGGCTTCATCATCTTGTCGAGCGGGCCGCGCTCGGTGTGCTCGGGCGCGATCTTCAAATACCCGCCGACGTGATGGGTGACGAGCTCCTTGATGTATTCGGGGCTCTCCACCGCGAGGTCGTAGCGCACGCCGGACGCCACCATCACCTTCTTGACGCCCTTCACCTCGCGCACCTTGCGATAGAGCCGGATCAGGTCGTCATGCGAGGTGTTGAGGTTCGGACAGATCTCGGGGAAGACGCAGGACGGCCGCCGGCACGCCGCCTCGATCTTCGGATCCTTGCACGCCATCCGGTACATGTTGGCGGTCGGCCCGCCGATGTCTGATATCACGCCGGTGAAGCCCGGCGTCTTGTCCCTGATGCGCTCGATCTCGCGCAGGATCGAGACCTCCGAGCGGTTCTGGATGATGCGGCCCTCGTGCTCGGTGATCGAGCAGAAGGTGCAACCGCCGAAGCAGCCGCGCATGATCGTCACCGAGAACCGGATCATCTCCCAGGCCGGGATCTTGGCGTCCTTGTAGGAGGGATGCGGCGCGCGCGCGTAGGGCAGGTCATAGACGGCGTCCATCTCGGCCGTCGTCAGCGGGATCGGCGGCGGATTCAGCCACAGGTCGCGGTCACCGTGACGCTGCACGAGCGGTCGTGCATTGCCGGGATTGCTCTCCCGATGCAGTACGCGCGAGGCGCGGGCATAGGCCTCGCGGTCCTGTTCGACCTGCTCGCAGGCCGGCAGGCGGATCACCACGTTGCCGGACTGGCGCGTTGCGCCCTCGTCGGCGGAGTCGAGGTCGTCGGCATGCAGCTCGGCGTAATCCTCGGGCACGCGGCGGAACAGCGCGACGCCTCTGATCGAGTCGAGATCGCACGGCGCTTCACCATTGGCGAGCCGGTGCGCCACCTCGACGACGGCGCGTTCCGCGTTGCCGTAGAGCAGAAGGTCCGCCTTGGCGTCCGCCAGCACCGAGCGGCGCACCTTGTCGGACCAATAGTCGTAATGCGCGATGCGGCGCAGCGACGCCTCGATGCCGCCGAGCACGATCGGCACGTCCTTGAACGCTTCGCGGCAGCGTTGCGCATAGACGATGGTGCAGCGGTCCGGCCGGCGGCCGCCCTCGCCGTCCGGCGTGTAGGCGTCATCGTGGCGCAGCCGCCGGTCCGCCGTATACCGGTTGACCATCGAATCCATGTTGCCGCCGGTGACACCGAAGAACACGCGGGGCTTTCCCAGCGCCTTGAACGGTTCGGCCGACTGCCAGTCGGGCTGCGCGATGATGCCGACCCTGAAGCCCTGAGCCTCCAACAACCTGCCAATGATCGCCATGCCGAAGCTCGGATGGTCGACATAGGCATCGCCCGTCACCAGCACGATATCGCATTGGTCCCAGCCGAGCGCCGCCATCTCGGCGCGGTTCATCGGCAGGAATGGTGCCGGCTTGCCGGGGCGCGCCCGGTGGCGCGGCAACGACATGAGGGACGGTTCGGCGTTGGCAAGGGTGCTCATGGCCATCACGCATAAGACTCCGGCGTCGTGAATTCAACCAATCAACATGCGGCACGACCCGGCCGTGTGCTGCGCTTCCCGAAGAGTTCCGGGCAGGCCCAAGGGAACAGGTGTGGCAGCCGGCAAATCATGCCGATATCTCAATGGCATAAAAGATGAATACCGGGACATCTTCTGAATCGTTCCGACGGCCAATCGTGGCGCCGTTGCGGCGTTTGCCATTGGCCGCGTCCGCTGAGCCGGCCGCCGGTGCAGGTTGTTTGAGCCTGCAGTCGCATCCATAGAACCTGCTCGGCATGTCCTGCGACAAATACCGGGTGATCGCCATCGATGCGGTCGGGAGAATGAAGTGATGTCGGACAGGTCTGTACTCGCCTGCTTGGTCTGCACTGCCGTGATGCTTGGTGCGCTCGGCGCATCCGTGCACGCGCAGACGCCGTCGAGCTGCAAGGAGCCGCGGGAGGGCACCAATCGCGTTCCGATGCTGTCGCCGCCGCTCGCCAACGTGGTGACGGGCAAGGGACGGCTGCAATTCTACTCGGCGCCGAATCTTCATTGCCCGATCAGCGGCGTGTTCGTCATTCCGAACGACGAGCTCGTCGCCTACGCGCAAACCGATGATGGCTGGTCGTCGGTGATGTACCTCAATCCGCGGGGCGGCAACGACGTCTCGGGTTGGGTGAGGTCGGCGAGATTGAAGGCGACCGGGACCGTCGGTCCAAAGCAGTAGCGGGCGAACCGGGATCGCCGCAGACACGGCTTCCATGGCGTGGCCGGCAGGCCACGACGCATGTCTGTTGCGGCATCAATGGATCGCCGCATACATGATCTTCTCCTCGGTCGCCTCGACCGCGGAGAATTCCTCGACCACCTTGCCTTGGCGCGAGACCAGGATGCGGTCGGAGAGCGCCATGATCTCGGGCAGATAGGATGAGATCACCACCACCGCCTTGCCCTCGTCGGCGAGCTGGTTGATCAGCTCGTGGATCTCGACGATGGCGCCGACGTCGACGCCGCGGGTCGGCTCGTCGAAGATGATCAGGTCGGGCTCCTGCACCAGCGACTTGGCGATCACCACCTTCTGCTGGTTGCCGCCCGACAGTTCGACCACCTTGGCCTCGTCGCCGATGGCGCGAACCTTGAGGCGCTGGATCCAGCCCTTGCCGACCGTGTTGGTCTCGCGCCGCGACAGCAGCATCCGGCCACCGGGAAACTTCGAGAGCAGGCCGAGATAGATGTTGCGGGCGATCGAGGCGGTCTCGAAGAACCCCTCGACCTTGCGATCCTCGGTAACATAGGCGATGCCGGCCTTCACCGCCGGCGCCGGGACCCGGTAGCGCACCGGCTTGTCATGCAGCAGGATCTCGCCGCCATGAAAGAAGTCGCGCTTCAACACGCCGGATACGATCTTGAAGGTCTCGGTGCGGCCCGCGCCGACCAGGCCGAACACGCCGGTGATCTGCCCGGCAAACACCGACAGCGAATTGTTCTTCACCATCGGCGCCATCTTCAGATTCTGCACCGTGAGCACGCGAGCCCCGGCCGGGCGGACGCTGGTCTTCCTGGCGCCGTACAGCGTGTTGGAGAGGTCGCGTCCGACCATCGCCTGCACGATCGCCGCGCGGTCGAATTTCGCCGCGTCGTCGGTGACGACGTGCTTGCCGTCGCGCAGCACGGTGATGCGGTCGGCGAGCAGCAGCGCCTCTTCCAGCGCGTGCGAGATGAAGACGATCGAGACGCCGCGCTTCTTGAGATCGCGGACCAGGTCGAAGAAATACTTCTTCTCTTCCGGGGTCAGCGATGCGGTCGGCTCGTCGAAGATGATGACCTTGGCCTTGTGCAGGACCGCGCGCGCGATCTCCACCATCTGCTTCTTGGCCGCGCCGAGCCCGCTCACGGTCGCGGTCGGCGTCACGTCGAAATTGAGCGACTGCAGGAACTGCTGGGCGGCGATGTAGATGCCGCGCAGCCGGTTGTAGAATTTCTCCTGTCCGAGAAACAGGTTCTGCGCCACGGTCATGGTCGGCACCAGGCTGTTCTCCTGGAACACCATGGCGATGCCGAGATGGCGGGCCTCGAGCGGCGTGCGCGGCGCGACGTCGGAGCCGTCGACCGTCATGCTGCCCGACGTCAACGTCACGACGCCGGCCATCACCTTGGTCAGCGTCGACTTGCCGGCGCCGTTCTCGCCGACCAGCGCATGGATCTCGCCGCGACGAAGGTCGAAGTCGACGCCCTCGATGGCGGGCACGCCGGCGTAGAGCTTGGTGGCCTTGCGCAGCGAAAGCACGGTGTCGCTCATGAGCCTGTCTCCTCGGCGAGCCCGGCGAGGCGCAGTTTCAGCACGCGGCCCGGTCCCTTGGCGATCAGCACAAGGTCGCCGCCCAGCTCGAGTGCGGCGACGACGCCGTGATTGACGCCGTCGACCCGGCTGTGCAGCGAATACAGCGGCTTGCCGTCTTCGCCGAGCCGGATCACGAGGCCGTAGGAGCGCGGCGGCGCCCACGGCTTGATGACGCCCATCGTCTTGATGTGCGCGCCCTGCATCGGCTCCTTGAACGAGAAGCCCGAGCGCAGCCGCGGCGCCACCCAGTAGGCCGGATCGATCTCGGCCATCATGCGGCGCCGGTAGGCCGGCTCGCGCAGCACGAATTCGATCAGCTGGGTGCGTGCGGTGAACGCGGTCAGCCAGTAGCCGCCGCCCGCAGCCTTCGACAGCCGCGACGGATAGACGGGCAGGTGGCCGAGCACGGTCTGCGGAGGCCTGCCGTCCGACACGAGCACGAGACGATGCCGCCAGCTCTCGCTGACCAGCACGCCGTCGCCGCGCGCGCAGGCGCCGAAGGCGTAGCCTAGCTTTGAAGCCAGCGGTTTCACTGACCTTGTCTTGGGATCGAGCCGGAACACGCGGCCGCTGCGGTTGAGCTCCATCAGGTCGCGTGCCCAATCGTCAACGTCGCAGCTTGCCGAGCCGTCGGTCGCGATCAAGGTCCCGTCGTCCGCCGGCGTCAGCGCGTTGATCGCGTTGAAGGCGGCGTCGCTGAACGTCACACCAGGCTCGCCCGATGAAGCATTGGCGTAAAGGCGCACCTCGCGGCCGCGGAGCGCGACCGCGATGCCGCCGTCGGCGAGCGCGCAAAGCGCCGAGATCGGCTGCTCGAAGCTGCGCAGCTCGGTCGCAGCGCTGCCGTCGAGGCGCAGCAGGCGCCTTCCGTCGGCGACATAGAGGTTGCGGCCGTCGGTTGCGAGGTCCTCGGGCGCCTCGCATTCCAGCACGGTGGTTGCCGCCTCCAGCTTCTGGTTCGGCTTGAGCGCGCCGTCGAACGACGGCACGGTGATGGTGGCCTCGCCGCGGCCGAGAAAGCGGTTGGCGAATTCCCTGACGGCCGCGATCACGACGCTTTCCCCCAGCGCTTGTCATACTGTACGAAGTTCGGGTCGGCGTTCTCCAGCTTGTAGCGGCCGATCCGGTTGTTCATGATGCCGCCGAGATAGAGATAGCCGCGATGCTCGCGCATCGAGGTGATCATCGGATGGTTCTCGCCGCGCAGGTCCCAGAACGATTCGAGGATCTTGCCCTGTTCGTTGAACTTGACGACGCATCCGGTGTTGATGTTCGGGAACAGCCATTCGTCGACCGGGACGCGCTTGGCCATGCGGCGGCGGAAGCCCGGCATCTTCCAGGCAAGGTCAAGCGAGGGGCTGCGCATGCCGACCAGCGCCAGCCAGTAATTGCCGTCGGAGGCGAGGTTGATGTTGTCCGGATAGCCCGGCAGATTGTCCATCACCACCTCGACTTGGCCCTTCTTCGGCCCGGCGAACCACAGCCGCTTGATCGAGCAGCCGAAGGTTTCGGCGAACAGGATCGACTGGCCGTCGCTGGCGACGCAGATGCCGTTGGGGAATTTGAGGCCGCGCAGCGCGGTATGCGTGGCGCCGGTCTTGGTGTCGTAGCAGATGATGCGGCCGTTGCCGCGCGCCTCGAGGCCGTCGATCGGCCATTCGTCCATCTCGTAGCGCACGGTGGCTTCGGAGAAGAAGATCAGGCCGTCGTCGGTGATGTCGAGGTCGTCGGCGAGCCGCAGGCGGCTGTCGTCGTTCACCGAATGCATGCTGCGATTGGTCTCGTCGGTCGCCTTCTCCACGGTGCCGTTGGGCGTGATCCGGTAGAGGCCCATGCCGCCGATGCAGACATAGAGATTGTCCCGCCGGTCGAACGCCATGCCGAGCGGCTGGCCGCCGATATGGGCGAACACCTCCATGCGCTGATAGTCGGGCGCGAAGAAGCGCATGATGTCGCCATGGCGCGAGCCGGCGTAGAGATTGTTGTTGCGATCGAGGATCACGTCCTCCGGCGCCTCGATGCGGCCGAGACCGATCAGTTCGACGTCGCGCAGCTTGTCGTTCTGCTCGAACGGGCCGCCCTGGCCGATCTCGGTGGCTGGCGGCGGCGGCAAGGCGTGATAGGTCGGCGCGACATACACCTTGCTGATGATGCGGGTGCGGTTCTTCTGCCAGCGGATGTCGACCATTGCGGCAACCAGCAGGATGCCGGCGAGCGCCATGCGGTTGATGCCGCCGCGCGCATTGAGCGTGGTCAGGCCGTTGGTGATCAGCAGCACGATCAGAACGCCGACCAGCGACTTGGCGACCGAGCCCTTGCCGCCGCCGAGTGTGATGCCGCCGAGCACGGTCGCGGTCAGCACGATCACCTCGAGGCCGACGCCGATATCGCCGCCGACGGTGCCGAGCCTTGCCGCGAAGAACAGCGCGGCGATGCTGGTCAGCACGCCGCTCGCGACGTAGCACAGCGCGATGGTGCGGCGAACCGGAATGCCGGAATTGTAGGCCGAACGGCGCGAGCCGCCGATCGCGGTGATGTGCCAGCCCGGGCGCAGCCGGGTCATGAAGATATGGCCGAAGATCGCGATCGCGATGTAGACCAGCGCCACGCTCGGAATGCCGAACAAATCGCCGCCGCCGATGAAATTCCACGACGGGATGTCGGGAAAGGCCGCGGCGATCGAATTGGAGTAGCGCTGGATCAGGAGATCGAATGCAGAGCGGTAGATGATCAGGGTGATCAGCGTGGTGATGAAGGCGCGCAGCCGAAGATAGCCGATCAGCACGCCATTGACGGCGCCGAGCAGTGCGCCGCAGGCGAGGGTGCCGGCCACCACCGCGGGCACCGGCCAGTTCAGCACGTCGAGCAGATAGAGCGCGCAGAAATCCGTCAGCGCGAAGATCGAGCCGACCGACAGATCGATGCCGCCGACGATGACCACCAGCGCCATGCCGAGCCCGATGAAGCCGATCTCGCCGGCTTGCCGCGCGGTGTCGGCAAGGCTCGCCGGCGACAGGAAGTGATCGATGGAGCGGCTCAGCGCGAAGCCGACGATCAACAGCAGGATCACCGGAATTGCAGTCTCGGTCCAGCGCTTGGACAGGATCTCGCCGAGGAGATGATCCGGCCAATAGCGGTAACGCAGGCTCGTCAAGGTGTCGCGCATCGGCATTCCAGCAAGGCGTTCGATTATGGGAGGTGAACGTCCCGGGCGGGATGCGCCCGGGACATTCAGCGGGAATGGCCGGATTATTTCTTCAGGTCACCGAGATTCCAGCACGCGGTCTGGCTGTCCGCGTTCTCCTTGGTGATCGGAATCAGGGTGGTGTATTCCGAACCCTTGATCGAGCCGGCCTTGGCGCCCGACGACAACAGCCATTTGATGGTGCCGGCCATCTGCGCGGCCTGGGTCGGCACGTCGTAGCTCAAATTGAGGTCGAAGGCGCCGGACTTCACGAGCTCGCAGGCGCCCTTGCGCTCGCCGCCGCCGGAGGTTGCGACGAACACCTTGCCGGTCAGGCCGGCTTCCTTCACCGCGGCCGCGGTACCGATGTCCATGCCGTCCCAGAAGCCGACGATGCCGCAGAGATCGGGATTCTGCTTCAGCACGGTCTGGGTGATCGCCTTGGCCTTTGCCGCGTCCCAGTCGGCGGCCTGGCTCGAGACCACCTTGATCTCCGGATGCTTGGCGAGCACGTTCTCGACACCCTTGAGCGTGTAGGCGCTGGCGGCGGCCGAGAGCGCGCCCTGCACGACGGCGATCTTGTTCGACTTGCCCTGGCAAGCCTTCACGACCGCCTCAGTGTCCTTCTCGCCGATCTCGATCCAGTTGGCGCCGACAAAGGCCGAGGAGCGATAGGCCGACCCCATGTTGATCTGGATGACGTAGATGCCCTCGTTCTCGGCGCGCTGCAGCAGCTTGGCGTAGGTCTGCACGTCCGGATTGTGGATCACCATCACGGCCGGCTTCTCCGAGATCAGCGAGGTCACCGCCTGCGCGCCGGCATTGGTGTTCCAGTTGGGATCGCGGATCTCGAACTTGACGCCGAAGGGCTCGAGCTCCTTCTTCATGCCGGCGTACCAGCCTTCGGTGAGGTCGAAATTCATGGCGACCGGAACGTAGGCCACCGTCTTGCCGGCGAGCGACTCCTTGAACGGCTTCTGGAACGGCTCGTCGAGGCCCTGCTGGGCCAGAGCCGGGGCGGCGATGGCCGCAAGCCCGAGCGCTGCGGCGATCACCTTGGCAGTCCTGACAGCGTACTTCATTGCTTCCTCCTTGGTCGTGATTGATCGTTCTGTGACTTGGTTCAGATGTCGCCCTGCTGTGCCGTTTCTTCGTTGCGCGGATTCAGGAATGAATCCGTGATGACGGCGAGCAGCAGGACGACACCCTTGACGAGGTTTTGTCCGGCATAGGAGATGTCCATGATGGTCATGCCGTTGAGCATGGTGCCGATCAGCAGCGTTCCGATGACGACGTTGAGCACGCCGCCGCGCCCCCCCGACAGCCCGATGCCGCCGAGCACGACGACCAGAATGACGTCGTAGATCAGGGTCGAGTTGAAGATGCGGGTCGGCATCGAGTTGACCGAGGCCGCCATCACCAGGCCCGCGAAGCAGCCGATCAGGGCCGCGACGACATATTGCAGCACGATGATCGGCCGCGAGGGGATGCCGGTGACGCGGGCCGCGTAGGGATTGTCGCCGATCGCGTAGATATAGGCGCCCCAGCGCGTCTGGCGCAGCAGGAAGGCGACCACCACGCAGGCGATCGCGAACATCACGATCGAGGTCGGAATGCCAGCGATGGTGCCTTGTCCGAGCCGCTCGAATCCCTTCATGCCGTCGCTCCACTGCACGACGTCGAGCTGAAACAGCGCGGCCTGGCCGAGGCCGGCGAGCAGCAGGCCGGTCGCCAGCGTCGCAAACAGCGAAGGGACCTCGGCATAGGCAATCAGCCAGCCATTGATCAGGCCGAACGCGATCGTGAGCAGCACGGCCGTCAGCAGCGAGGCCGGCAGCGAGTGGCCGTTCTGCACCATCTGCAGCACCAGCCCCGGCGGGACCGCGAGCGCTGCGATCAGCGAGATGTCGATGCCGCGGCCGATCACGACCAGCGCCATCGCAAGCCCGAGGATGCCGAGCACCGCGACGTTCTGCAGCAGCGTCAGCATGTTCTCCGGCGTCAGGAAGCCGCGCAGGAAAATCGAGAACGCCAGGAACAGCACGGCGAATACGGCGAAGACGATCTCCTGTTGGTTGAACCGCAATCGCTTCATTGCCTCGTCCTTCCTGCTGCTATGGCTGCGCCGTCGGCCTGGATCTGGTGCGGGAGCCGGTCGCGACACGGCTCGGCCGCGTCCGGCCGGCGACTGCGGCGTCGACGAAGGCGCCGACGGCGTTGATGTAGGCCTCGATCGAGGTGCCGCGTCTGCGGTACTTGGCGCGCTTGACGTACCAGTCCTGCAGCAGCGGCTTGATCAGCGATGCCGTCAGCGTGACCTGGTCGATCGCGAACACCCCGCTGGCGACGCCGTGCTTCAGGACGTCGGCGATGATCTTCTCGGTCATCACCTCCATCTCGATGGCGCGCTGCCGTTCCGCGGGCGGAAACGATTTCGCCTCCATGAAGGAGAACACGAACCAGGGCTGCATCGCCTCGCTCATGCGAATGTGGGTGGCGATGATCCAGTGCAGATGCTTGCGGGCATCCTGCTTCACGCCGGCGGGCGGTGCGGTGAGGACCTCCGCCACCGTCTCGGCGACCTCGCCGAGGATCATCGACAGCAGCGTCGGCTTGCTGTCGAAATAGGTATAAAGGCCGCCCATGCTGAGGCCGGAGGCTTCTGCGAGCTGGCGCAGCGTGGTGGCGTGAAAGCCGTGCTTGTTGGAAAGCGTGAGCGTGGCGCCGATGATGCGCGTGAGGTTCGGAACGGCGAGATGCGGCTTCTGGACCCGGATGGAATCCCTGTGGCGTTCGAGGATGCGTGCGCAAAGCACGTCCATCGCGAACGCATTCGTCCCCGGCCGCTGACGCGCGAGACCCACGTTGCCTCCCTGGCTATGTCCCCGGACCATTTCATTTGATTGCCGGTCCGGGCCGGGCTTTGCGCCCTTGCTCAATTCCTAGCCCACCAACCGGCGGTCGGAAAAGGGGGATGATCGAATTTTCTGAGAGAGCGCTCGCTCGTTTTTTGGCCCGCGAGGCGTCGCGTGCCTCGATCGCCGCGCCGCATCGGTGGGGTTCGGGAACTTTTCGCGCTGAAAGGTCAGCACAAATTCCCGGCAGCTCGGCCGATCATATTGCCGGTTAGACGGCCGTCACATTCCGGATATAAAGAACGCAGGCTCGCTGGCCGGAAGGCCAACCCGCACAGACATGCTGGCCGAATTTCACCCGCGGTCACTTTGGTCCGAAGCAAGGTTATGACGGCAGTTGGATCACATGGTGCACGCGCGGGCGCTGACGCTCCGGGAGCCTCCGCGACGTCGCGGTATCTGTTTGCGATTTGGGCTGCACTGCTGATCGGCAGCATCTGCGCGGTCGCCGCGCAGCAGCGCGACTCCGTCGCGGCATCGGCTGCAATCGAATTCAACATCCCGGCCCAGCAGCTTGCAAGCGCGCTGCAGGCCTACGGCGAGCGAACCGGAGTTCAGGTGCTCTACGAGAGCAATTCTGCGACGGGCCGGAAGTCGACGCCGGTCGAGGGCAGTCTCACGCCCGAGGATGCATTGAATCTGCTTCTGACGGGAACCGACCTGAAGGTGCAGTACATTCGCCCGGATGCGATCACGCTTGCGTCGCGTGCCGTGCGCGCCGACCATCCGCCGGCGAGCCCGCTTGCGACCGCGGATCTGTCGCTCGGCACGCTGCAGGTGCGGGCGACCAGCGACGGCAACGACACCGGCGCGCTGCGCGACTACAGCGAGAGCCTGCAGCTCGACCTGCAAAGGGCATTGCAGAAGAATATCGGATCGCGCGGCGGCAGCTATCAGCTCGTCGTCGACCTGTGGATCGATCCCTCGCGCACGATCCAGCGAACCCAGTTGTTGCGCTCGACCGGCGATCAGAACCGCGATGCGGCGGTGACCGCGGCGTTGCAAGGCTTGACCGTCAGCCGGACCACGCCCGCGAATGCGTCACAGCCGGTGCGGATCGCGATCCGGGTGAAATCGTTCCAATGAGGGCCAACGACAGCAGCGGAGCGGATGGCGCGCGGGGCCTGAGTCCGATGACCCGGCTGTTTCACCCCGAGGATCCGAGCGCCTGGACCTCGGGCGAGGTGCTGCGTCTGCTCCTGGTGCCGGCCATCGCGGCCCTGTTGTTCGTCGGGGGAATCTACTGGATCCGGCTGCAGCCGCCGGCTGGACCGGCCAGCCCGGAGCAGAGCTCGATCGTCCAGGTCCGGTTGCTGCCGAGCCCGTCGCCCGCGCCGATTCCGGTTGCGCCGGTGTCGGAGCCGCAAACCGCGACCCTTGCGAGCCGGACCGAGGTGTCGCCGGAGAGTTCCGATCCGCCGCTCGATAATCTGACGGCGGCCCCGGCGCGCGAGCCGATGCCGGCGGAGCCGGCCGTGCCGAGCCTGCGTCCGACGCCGTCGCCTGCCGATGCGCCGCCGAACAGTGTCGCGGTGAAGTTCCAGCAGGCGCTGCTTCGTCACGTCGCGCGCTACCAGCGCTATCCGAACGCTGCGCGGCTCGGGCGGCTGCACGGGGCGGTCGAGACGCTGTTTTCGATGCAGCGGGACGGCACCCTGCTTGAGGTCTGGATCAAGACCAGCTCCGGACAGGCCGTGCTCGACAAGGCTGCGGTCGATGCGATCCGGCGGGCGCAGCCGCTGCCGTCGATCCCGTCGGCGCTGCCCGACCGGCTCAATATTCAGATCACGCTGGTCTTCGACCCGGCCTGATCCGGTTGCGCGGGACCGTTCGGCTTCGTCATCGCGGACGCCAGTTCATTGTTTGGATGTGACCGCGATGCACTAGCTTGCGTGTCGTTCGGTGTCGACTTGTTGCCGTCATAAATGTGTTGTGCGCGGCCGTTACGAGATTGGCAGTTTCAAGAACAATGCAATCTGGATATCGGGCTGGTGTCTGGGAGGCCGCGGAACGTGGCTGAAATCAATCGAGTGCGGCTGCGGGGCCAGCTGGCAGACAACTACGACGGCCTCGTCAAGAAATTGACCCGTCGTCTGGGATCGTCGGACTTCGCGTACGAAGCCCTGCACGAGACGTTCCTGCGGCTGGAGCGGGTCACTGACGCCGTGCCGATCCGCAGCCCCGCCGACTATATCTTCCGGATCGCGATCAACATCGCCCGGGATCGCCAGAAGGCGCAGAATCTGCGCGTCAGCGCCGCCGAAATCGACTCATTGCTCGACGTCAGCGACGACGGACCGAGCCCGGCGAGAATCGTCGAGGCGCGATCCGATATTGATGCCTTCAAGCGCGCGCTGGCCGAACTGCCAGAGCGGTCGCGCGATGTTCTTTACAGTGTTACGATCGAGGGACGGACGCCGAACGATGTGGCAACCCGCCTCGGCGTCAGCGTGCGAACAGTGGAAAGCGATTTGAAGTTGGCCCTGAGCCATTGTGCCGATTGCCTCGACTATACGCTGATCCGTCGTCTCGGCGGTCCTCGTCCCCGTTCTTGATCGAATTTGCCGTGGCTGTGACGCACGCCGTCACGCGCGGCGCGCCGAGGAAATTTGTTGCGGGAACTATTTCCAACAACTGCAGGCGCTTGACCTGAAATCAGGGGGCACAGGCTGCAGGATTTTCAACCTCTGTTCTGCGGGATAGCGGGTTTTCCGTCGTCTATAGGGTAGAGAGCGATCTCATAAGGACCGTTTGGGTCCATGGGAAAGGTTCGCTGGAAGTGTTGAGCTGTTTCAAGGCACGTTCAGACCTGATCGGCCCCGCATGCGGTCGCCGCGCAACTTCCCGACGCGCGATACCGCGCGTGCTGGGATTGCCGGATGTTTCTGCCTGCGTTGTGCGCAACGGCCGATTGCGGTGCCCGGCTGCCGTCGGAATCGTCTATATAGCGACCTTCGCTATGTGCCCGACGCGATCGGGAGGTTGAGGTTTGACGAGCAGGGTGATGAGCGATCCGTCGTGACCGAGCCGACCCGCACTTCCGGGCCCGATCCATTGCTGGATGAGGCGCTTGACTGGGTTGTTCGGCTGAAAGCCGGTGCGCCGACACGCGCCGACGTCGATGCGTTGCAGCGCTGGCGCGCGCAAAGTCCCGCCCACGAGGATGCCTTCAGAGCGGCTGCGCGGCTGCTCCGCAGCGCCAGCGCCGCGGCAAAGGAACTTGCCGATGAACAGGCCACGGCAGCCTCCGTGGTGGCGTTGCCGCCCCGGTCATCACGCCTCTTGACGCGCCGCATCGTGCTCGGCGGCGCGATCGCGGCTGCGGCCGGCTATATGATGCTCCGCCCGCCACTCGACATGTGGCCATCGATCGAGGAGCTCTCGGCCGACTACCGGACCGGAAAGGGCGAACAGCGCAAGGTGATGCTGGCGCCGGATGTTTCGGTTGAATTGAACACCCAGACCAGCGTCGCGCTGCGGCCCACGCCGAACGAAACGCGGATCGAGTTGATTTCCGGCGAGGCCTCGGTGGTGGCCCGAAGGTCGTCATCGACGCCGCTGGTGATGCTGGCGCGCGACGGGCGCATCAGCGCGCTGCAGGCCGATTTCAACGCACGCTGTCTCGATGGCGTGGTTTCGGTGACGTGCCTCGACGGCATCGTCACCGTCGAGCAGGACGGCCGCTCCGTGCAGCTTCGCAAGGCAGAGCAGGTCACCTACTCGCCCGCGGGCCTGCAGGCATCGCATCCGGTCGATGCCAAACAGGTCGCTGCCTGGCAGACCGGACTGTTGATCTTCCGCGACCGGCCGCTCGCGAGCGTCGTCGACGAAGTGAACCGGTATCGCGCCGGAAAGATCATCATTACCAACGCGGAACTGAGACGCCGGCTCGTCAACGGCACATTTCAGGTCGACAAGCTCGACAATTTCGTCGCCCAGGTCGAGCAGCTGTTCGGCGCGCGGATCACATCGCTGCCGGGCGGTGTCGTGCTGATGAGCTGACCTCAAGCGTTTTCGAGCGAAGTGGATACCGGTTCGCCTGAAGTGGATACCGGCTCGCGCAAAGAAAACGCGTCAAGAAGATCCAGAGCCTTGCTCCAATTCAATCGGAACGGAGCTCCATTCGAACGAATCGACGCCGCGCCGCTCGATTTCCTCACAAACCAAAAATTTCTTTTGCGACGCCGCAGATTCTTTTGCGGGTTTGCGTTCGCCCGGACGTCTTCTGAGTAAGGCGTCGTCATCGCGGCCTTCCAGTCGCGATGGCGCGCGTCTGCGCGAACTAAGTGGGACGTCTGTGCGTAGTCGAAGAGATCATCGGGTTTTGGGGCGTCGCCTGCGATGCCGGATCGGGTTGCGCGTGTCGGCTGCGGCACTCACTGTGGTTGGCTCCCTGGCGGCCATCGTTCCGGCGCGCGCGGCGAAGGAGGCGGCGAAAGATTCCGCCGCTGCGGCGGCAGTGCCGGCAGCGGGCAAACAGCCGGCGCAGGCCAATGCGCCGGCGCAAAAGCCGTCGGCGCCGCTGCAGCGCTTCGACATCGACGACTTCGCGGTGCAGGGCGCCGAGAAGTTGCCGCAGGTCGAAATCGAGGAAGCGATCTATCCCTTCCTCGGTCCGCACAAGACCTCGGAAGACGTCGAGAAGGCGCGGGCCGCGCTGGAGAAGGCGTATCACGACAAGGGTTTTCAGACCGTCAGCGTCGCGGTCCCGCAGCAGAACGTGACGGGCGGCGTGGTCACCCTCAAGGTGACCGAGCTGAAGGTCGGGCGGCTGCGAGTGAAGAACTCGCGCTATTTCGATCTCGACCGGATCAAGGACAGCGCGCCTTCGCTGAAGGAGGGCAGCGTTCCCAATTTCACCGATGTCACCAAGGACATCGTGTCGCTCAACCAGTGGCCGGATCGCCGCGTCACTCCGGCGCTGCGCGCCGGCGTGGCGCCGGGCACCGTCGACGTCGATCTCAATGTCGAGGACAAGGCGCCGTTCCACGCCAGCCTCGAAGCCAACAACCGGCAATCGCCGTCCACCACGGCGAGCCGTGTCTCCGCCACCGTACACTATGACAATCTGTGGCAACTCGGCCACTCTCTGAGCTTCACCTATCAGGTCGCGCCGGAGCGCCCGAGCGATGCCGAGGTGTTCTCCGGCTCGTATATGGCGCGCGTGCCCAACGCCGATTGGCTCAGCCTGCTGTTCTACAGCGTGAAGTCGAACAGCAATGTCGCGACTATCGGCGGCACCAACGTGGTCGGTCCCGGCACGATCATCGGCGAGCGCGCCGTGATCACGCTGCCGACGCGCGAAGGCTTGTTCCACACGCTGTCGGTCGGCATGGACTACAAGCATTTCGACCAGACCGTGAAGCTCGGCACCGACGGGTTCTCGTCGCCTGTCACTTATTATCCCGTCGTTGCGACCTACGGGGCGACGTTCCAGGACGAGAAGTTCACGACGCAGTTCAATGCCGGCGTCAGCTACAACATCCGGACGCTGAGCAGCCCGTGGGACGAGTTCGACGCGAAGCGCTTCAAGGCGTCGCCGAGCTTTACCCACCTCAATCTCGACGTCTCGCATACCCAGGAGCTGCCGGAAGGCTTCCAGCTCTACGGCAAGGTGCAGGGGCAGATTGCCGACGGGCCGCTGGTCTCGAGCGAGCAGTTCAGCCTCGGCGGTCTCGATACCGTTCGCGGTTACCTCGAATCCGAGGTGCTCGGCGACAACGGCGCGGTCGCCAATTTCGAGCTGCGCACGCCCAATGTCGGCAGCATGCTGCAAGGCGAGCTCAAGAGCGAAACCGGCGACGGCAAGCCGCGCTTCGTCACCTTCAACGATTGGCGCTTCTTCACATTCTTCGATGGCGGGTACACGGCGATCCAGCAGCCGCTGCCCGGCCAGGAGTCGTCATTCGTCGCATGGAGCTACGGCGTCGGCACGCGGTTCAAGACGTTCGACTACTTCAACGGCATGGTCGCGTTTTCGGTGCCGGGGGTTACTCAAGCATACACGCACGCAAACAGTCCGCGCGTGAATTTCCGAATCTGGGGTGAATTCTGATGGGGATGGGTCTTACTCTCGAGCGGCGCACGCGCCGGCCGGCGCTGCGCCGAGGCATCGCGAACGCCGCGACGGCATTGTTGTTCGGGCTCGTCGCCCTGGTGGCGTCGCTCGCGCCGGCGAATGCGTGGTGGAACGACGAATGGTCGTTGCGCAAGAAGATCACGGTCGACGTCAGCGCATCAGGTGCCAATGTTACCGATCCGATCGGGGCGGCCGCGGTGTTGGTGCGACTGCATGTCGGGAATTTCCGCTTCAGCGCGGCGAAGGACGACGGCAGCGATCTGCGGTTCGTCGCCGGTGACGACAAGACGCCGCTGAAGCATCACATCGAGAAGTTCGACTCACTGCTGGGCGAGGGCCTGGTCTGGGTCGCGGTGCCGAACCTCGCGCCGGGCGCGCGGACCGATATCTGGCTCTATTACGGCAACAAGAAAGCGCTCGCGACCAGCGATCCCAAGGGAACCTACGATCCGGATACGCTGACGGTTTATCACTTCAACGAGCGTGGCACGCCGGCGATCGATTCCTCGGTATGGGCGAACAACGCCCAAAGCGTCGGCCAGCCGGCGGACGGCTCGCTGATCGGGACCGGCTTGCGGCTCGACGGCCGCGCGCCGGTGACCGTGCCGGCCTCGCCGTCGCTCGCGTCGCCGGATGGTGCCGCGCTGACCTGGTCGGCCTGGATCAAGCCGGCTGCCTTGCAGCCGAACGCTGCGCTGTTCAGCCGGCGTGACGGCGCCAACGCGCTGGTGGTCGGTATCGACAACGGCAGTCCGTTTGTCGAAGTCAGCAATGCAGGCTCCGTACAACGCTCGGGCGCCGGAGCACCGCTGGCGGCCGGTAGCTGGCACCATGTCGCCGTCGTTGCCGGAAACGGCCAGGTCACGCTGTATCTCGACGGCGTATCCTACGCCGCGCTCAGTGCAAGCCTGCCGGCTCTCAATACCGTTGGCCTGATCGGAGGAGACTCGTCGACCTCCAGTGCCTCTCCGATCGCGCCTGCGACGGCCCCGTCCGCAGCGACACCATCAGTGCCCCCTGATGCGTCGGCTGCGGACGGTGGCGCCACGCCCGCGGCGACGCCGGATGCGGCGGCAACGCCGGCACCTGCGCCCGCTGCCGCTATGGCCGGCTTCGTCGGCGACATCGACGAATTGCAGATCAGCAAGGTCGCGCGCCCCGCCGGTCTCATCAAGGTGATGGCGATCGGGCAGGGCCCTGACCAGGCCAAGCTGATGGCCTTCAGCGTCGACGAGGAGACCGCAAGCTGGCTGTCCGGCTACTTCGCGGTGATCCTGAAGTCGGTGACGCTCGACGGCTGGGTGGTGATCGGCATTCTGCTGATCATGGCCGCGATCAGCTGGGTGGTGATGATCGACAAGGCCTCGTATCTCAACAAGCAGGCCAGGGCGAACGCCCAGTTCATGAAGGGCTTCCGCGAGATCGCCGCCGATCTCACCATGCTGGATCGCGGCGATGCCGACGACGTCTCGACGCTGGGCGGACGGCTCACCGAGGCCGACGCCAAGATGATGCGCTCGTCCTCGCTCTACCGCATCTATCACATCGGCGCCGCGGAAATCCGCCATCGCTTCAACAACTCGCAGCGCGCGCCGGTGCTGTCGGCGGTCTCGATCGCGGCGATCCGTGCGGCGCTCGATAGCGGCGTGGTCAAGGAGATGCAGCGGCTCAACCGCATGATGGTGGTGCTGACCATCGCGATCTCCGGTGGACCGTTCCTCGGCCTGCTCGGCACCGTGGTCGGCGTCATGATCACCTTCGCTGCGATCGCGGCGAGCGGCGACGTCAACGTCAATGCGATCGCGCCCGGCATCGCCGCGGCGCTGGTGGCGACCGTCGCCGGCCTCGGCGTCGCGATCCCGGCGCTGTTCGGCTACAACTACTTGATCTCCCGGATCAAGGACCTGACCAACGACATTCAGGTCTTCGTCGACGAGTTCGTGACCAAGATGGCGGAATTCTATTCCGCCGACCGGCCGGACCCGATCGAACACCGCATCGCCGCGGAGTAATTGCGATGCAGATCCAGGCCGACTCCAAGCCCTATGACGACATCAACATCACGCCGATGCTCGATCTCGCCTACGTGCTGCTGGTGATCTTCATCATCATGACGACGGCGACCGTGCAGGGCCAGAAGGTCAATCTGCCGAAGGCCTCGGCGGCGCCGAGCCTTGCGACCCAAACCACCAAGGCGATCACGGTCGCCAATGACGGCAAGATCTTCCTCGACACCATACCGGTCACGCTGCCCGAGCTCGAGCAGCGGCTGATTCAGCAGAAGGCGCTGACGCCGGAGTTTCCCGTGGTGCTGCGCGGCGACGCGCAGGCGCAGTACCAGAGCGTGATGGACGTGTTCGATCTGCTCAGCCGCATCGGGCTGAGCCAGGTCGGGCTCGCCACCAAGCCGCTCGTGAAGTGAGCCGGCCGGGAGGCGACGCCATGATCACGCAGCCATCACCTTTCCCGCTGACCGAGCGCAGGACGCTGCGGTCGTGGCTGAGCGGCATGATGCGGTCATTCGATCATGGCTGCGGTGCCGTGGATGTCACGCCTACCGAGCCCGCCTCTCGGGTACCGATCCGCAACGAGATTGCCGCCGAGTTACGTGTGGTAACGGTCGCCGCGGACATGCGCGCGGAACAGCGCGGCGAGGTGTTGGCATTTCCGGTTCATGGCGAGGCGCTGCTGGTCAAGCTCGCGGATGTGCTGCGCCGCTACGTCGCGGGCCGCGAGCTCGCTCATAATCCGCTGCGGCTCACGATCTCGCGAAGTCAGTGGACCCGGCTTTCGATCGATGCCGCGGCCTATGTGGATTATCTGAGCGAGATTGACACCTTTCAGGCTGCGATCGAAGCGGGCCCCGACACCGAGGTCATCCTGAAGACCACCGACTTCGACGCGCTCGCGAGCTTCGTCACGCAATATGTCAACGACCGGTTGCTCGACCGCACCTCGGTGGAGGCCGCGCCATGAACGCGCCGATGCGTGACCAGAACGCGCGTGCCGCGCCGCCGGCCGACGATCACGATGTCGCCGTCGCGCCCGCAACAGCTGCGGCGCCGCCGACGGCTGCCCGCAACACGGCCGCCCGGAAGGGCGATCGCAGCGCGCTGCTGCGTTACGGCGCGGTGGTGGCGGTCGTCGCGCTGTTCCTTGGCGGCATCGTCTACTTCTTCCTCGGTCACGACGATCTGCCGCCGCCGCGACAGGTGCGCGATCTCACCATCGTCAATGTGACGCTGCCGCCGCCACCTCCGCCTCCGCCGCCACAGCCGCAGCCCGAGCAGAAGATGATCGAGCAGCCCAAGATGGCGGAGCCCGAGTTCAAGGAAGAGAAGCCGGTCGACAAGCCGAAGGACGAGCCGGCCAAGGATGCCAAGAACGACGAGCCGCCCGGCCCGCTGTCGCTCGATGCCAAGCCGACCGGACCCGGCGATCTGTTCAATCTCGGCGGCAAGCCCGGCGGCAACCCGTATGGCGGAGGCGGCGGCGGTGGCAGCCGCTGGGGTTGGTACACCACGATCATCACCTCGCAGGTCGAGGCGGCGATCCGCGCCAATTCGAAGACCCGCAACATGGCGGCGCAGATCCAGGTGCGGCTGTGGGTGGATGGCTCCGGCCACGTCACCCGCGTCGTCCTGACGCCGTCGTCAGGCAATCCGGAGATTGATGCGGCGCTTCGCAACGAGGTGATCGGCAGCCTGACGCTGCGCGAGCCGCCGCCCAAGGACATGCCGATGCCGGTGGTCACGCGGGTCACCGCACGCCGGCCGAGCTGACGAGACCAACTGACGAACGACCAACTTCGAAATTCAATGTGCGAGTGAGAACTGGGGGACTGATGTTTAAGAAACGAGCTCACGCAGAATGGCGCGCGTTGCCGCTTGCGGTGTCGCTGAGCGCGCTGGCCTGCGCAACGCCGGCCGTGGGCCAGACCGCGGACCAGGCCGCCGAGCAAGGTCCCGCCGCCGCGGCGAAGCGGACCGATGCCAAGAAGCCGAAGGTGTCGAGCGCCAAGCCGACATCGTCGAATGCCACCGTCAACCTCGTCAATCTTCTGGTGCAGCAGGGTGTCCTCAAGGAGGAGCAGGCCCAGGCGCTGATCAAGCAGGCCGAGGACGAGGCCTATGTCTCCCGCCAGGCCGCCAAGGACGCCACGACCAAGGCCGACGACGCCACCAAGGCGGCAACCGCCGCCGCTGCGGCGGCGCAGCCGCCCGGCACGCGGCACGTCACCTACGTTCCCGAAGTCGTCAAAAGACAGTTACGGGAAGAGATTAAGCAGGAGGTGATGGCCAAGGCGCAGAAAGAAAACTGGGCGTCGCCCGGAACCTACCCGGAATGGGCGCAGCGCATCCGCTTCTACGGCGATGCGCGCGTGCGCTATCAGGGCAACTATTTCCCGACCGGCAACGACCAGGCCGGCGCCATCAATTTCAACGCCATCAATACCGGTTCGCCCTACGACCTTTCGTCCATCTCGAACCCTTATTCCGCGCCGACTTATGATGCCCTGCAGGACCGCAACCAGTTCCGGTTCCGCGGCCGCCTCGGCATGGAAGCGGACTTGCTATACGGGTTCACGGCCGGCCTGCGCATTGCGTCTGGCGAGAACAACTCGCCGGTGTCGACCAACCAGACGCTTGGTAGCAGCGGGGGCAACTTCTCGAAATATGGCGTCTGGCTGGATCGCGGTTACATCAACTGGCAGACCTGGGGCGACGACCTGAGAATCTCCGCGGGCCGTTTCGACAATCCGTTCTGGTCGCCGACCGATCTGGTCTGGTACCGCGAACTTGGATTCGACGGCTTTGCCGTTCAGGCCAAGCACGAGGTGTGGGAAGGCTTCACGCCATTCGCGGTGGCCGGCGCATTCCCGATCTACAACACCGATTTCAACGCCGGAATCAACCTGACGACGCCGCCAACCAAGTTCGCGAGCCACAACAAGTGGCTGTTCGGAGGCCAGGTCGGTTTCAATGCGCGCTTCAGTCCGGAATATGCGTTCCGGTTCGGCGTCGCCTACTACGACTTCGACAATGTGCAGGGCCAGCTCTCCAGTCCCTGCATCGTCGAGGTTGCATCCGACGTTTGCGATACCGATCTGACCCGGCCGTCCTTTGCGCAGAAGGGAAACAGCTATTTCGCGCTGCGTAACATCATCCCCGATCCCCCTGGCACGGGCAACAATGGCGGCACCAGCTTCAAGTACCAGTATTTCGGACTGGTCAGCCAGTATCGCCCGGTGGTGGTCAGCGGACAGCTCGATCTCGGACACTTCCATCCGACCCACATCGTTCTCGATGGCGAATACGTCAACAACACCGCGTTCAGCCGTTCCCTCATGAACGCCGCGGCGGTGAACAACCGCGGGCCGAGCCCGGATGGCGGCACCACGCCCGGCGCGTTCAACGGCGGCAATCAGGGCTGGCTCGGCCGTGTCACCGTCGGCGACAGGGAGATCAAGCATCTCTGGGATTGGAACGTCCACGCCGGCTACAAATACCTGGAATCGGATGCCACCATCGATGCATTCGCAGACTCCGACTTCGGTCTCGGCGGCACCAACCTCAAAGGCTATTTCGTCGGCGGCAACATCGGTCTCGGCGACAATGTCTGGGCGACCTTGCGCTGGATGAGCGCCAACAGCATCGCCGGCAATCCCTATGCCGTCGACGTCCTGCAAGTCGACCTCAACGCGAAGTTCTGATCATGCGCATCGCACTCTTCGTCCTGATGATGGTGATCGGAGCATTGAGCTCCGGCACCGCATCCGCCCAGTCCGAGACCGATCGTCTGCGCGAAGCGCTACGCAGCGCGACGGCGCAGACCCGTGCGCTGGAAGACCAGCGCACGGCCATGCAGGCCAAGATCGCCGACGCCGATCGCGAAAAAGCGGCGGCCAAGAAGGAGGTCGACGACCTCAAAGCGCAGCTGAAGAAGGCCGACAAGGAACATCGCGACGCCGTCGACGAGTTCAATCAACGGCTCGCCGAACGCGACGAGACGCTGGAGAAGTGGAAGTCGGCCTATGAGGAGGCGGCCACCGTTGCCCGCACCAAGGACGCCGAGCGCGCCAAGTTCGAAGGTGAGGCGACGGCGTACAAGGCAAGCACCAAGAGCTGCGTCGCCAAGAACACCCAGCTGATCAAGGCCGGCAAGGAGATGGTGCAGCGCTACAAGGACCTGACCATCGGCGAGATCGTGGTGTCGCGCGAGCCGATGATCCAGCAGCGCCGGGTCGAAATCCAGAATCAGCTGCAGGAAAGCCAGGACAAATTCCTCGATCAGAAGGTGAACCCATGACGACCGCCCTCATCGCAAAGCCGCTCCGGTCGATCGGTCTCGCCGCCGGAATGACCGCTGCCTTGGCAACTTTCGTTGCACCGATCGATGCGTCGGCACAAGCGCCCGCCCAGGCGCAGGCTCCCGCGCCGCGGACGGTGCAGGCTCCGGTCAGGAAGCCGGCGCCGCAGCCCGCGACGCAGGCGCAAGCCGCCGCCACGCCGGCGCCGGCTCCCGTCGCAGCCGCGCCGAAGCCCGTCACCGCGCCCGAGAACGTCATCGCGCGCGTCGGCGACACCAACATCTCGGCCGATGATCTCCGCAGCTATGTCGCAGCCCTCGCGCCGCGCGAGCAGGCCGCGCTGGCCAAGGATCCGGCCATGCTCAGCCAGGCGGTCCGCCTGTTGCTCGCCAACCGCCTCGTGCTGCAGGAGGCGGTGGCGAAGAAGTGGGATCAGCAACCCGCCGTCGCCGCGCAGCTCGAGCGGGCGCGCGAGGGCGCGGTGGTCGAGCTCTATCTGCAATCGGTGTCGACGCCGCCGGCGAACTTTCCGAGCGAAGACGATTTGCAGAAGGTCTATGAGGCCAATCGCGCCGCATTCCTGATGCCGCGGCAATTCCAGCTTGCGCAAATCTTCATCGCCGCTCCGAAGGAGGGCGACAAGGCCGCCGAGGACAAGGCGAAGCAGGAGCTCGACGACGTGCAGCGCAAGCTGAAGGCGCCGGGAGCCGATTTCGCGGCGATCGCGCGCGGCGACAACAACGCCGCCAAGGATGCCGGCGACCTCGGCTGGGTCGCCGAGAGCCAGATCCGCCCGGAGATCCGCAACCAGGTGATGGGGCTCGCCAAGAACAGCATGTCCGAGCCGATCAAGCTCGACGACGGCTGGCACATCATCAAGCTGATCGACACCAAGGCGTCCTATACGCGCACCTTGCCGGAAGTGCGCGACCAGCTGGTGCTGCAGATCCGCTCCGAGCGGTCGAACATGATGCGGCGGGCCTATCTTGCCGAGCTGCTGAAGCAGCATCCGCCCGTCCTCAACGAACTTGCACTGTCGAGCCTGCTCGACGCGTCGAAGAAGTAATACGGAGACCAGAATGTCCGAGATCATCACCAGGCTCACCATCGACGGATTGCGCGACAGCTTCCAGAGTGTCGGCTATCGCGTCGAAACGCTGACCGATCCGGTCGCCAACACGACCTATCTGCGCTCGGCGACGGCGGGGCTCGGCTTCGAGATCCGGCCGGGAAACCAGCTGGTCGGCGACGAGCAGGATTTCGTCGACGCCACGCTGGTCACCACGCTTCAGGTGCAGGGCGAGCTGCCGCTCGACCTCGTTAATCGCTGGAACACGACGCGGCGGTTCGGGCGGCTGCAGTTCAGCCAGCCGTTCCTGATGTTCTGCCTCGATCTCTCGGTGGCCGGCGGCGTTGCGCCGAACTTCGTGCGGGCCCAGATCGAGGTCTGGGACCGGCTGGTTCAGGAGCTGATCGCCTATCTGCGCGAGGAGCTGCCGAAGATCGTCGCGCGGAATGGCGCCGCGGCTGCGCCGCAGCCCGCTGCACCGGCCCAGCAGCCGTCGCATGAGCGCGCCGCGGAAGCGGGGACAACTCCCACGATCCAGTAGTCGTGCGGACGCGCGACGATCGGGGCCGCAAACAGCCATGAATGACGGTTCCTCCACGACGAAGGCGAGCAGCTTCAGCCGTTGGCGGAAGCTGCTCGATCCTGCGCGTCGTCGGGGCGGCTGCATCGGAGCCGCTGGCCTCGCGCTCGCACTATGTCTCGCCCAGTCCGCTCACGCGGAGGAAGCGACGCCGGCGCCGTCGTTCAGCACGCGCTTTGCCGCGGTCGAGGCGGCCGAACCGTCAGCCGACGCGACGGCAAGGCCACCAGCCGAGACCGCGACGAAGCCAGCCGCGCCGGCAAAGGATGCGGCGAAGGATGTCGGCACGAAAACCCTTCCGCCTCCGCCCGTGGGCCAGCCCGCGGTTTCGGACGCGCGCATGCGCTATCGCGCGCTGATCGAGAAGGAGGCGGCGGGAAGTGGGCTCGCGCCCGAGATCGCCGAGGCGGTGATGGGTGTGGAGAGCGGCTACAATCCCGACGTGATCGGCGGCGTCGGCGAAATCGGACTGATGCAGCTCCTGCCGTCGACCGCGCGCATGCTCGGCTTCTCCGGTTCGCTTGCCGAACTCGCGATTCCCGAAAACAATATTCACTTCGGTGTCATGTATCTTGCGCAGGCGTGGCGCCTTGCCGGCGGCGACCTGTGCACCGCGGTCATGAAGTACCGCGCAGGCCATGGCGAGACCCGCTTCTCATATCTGTCGGTGAATTATTGCGTGGCGGTGCGCGCCCGGCTATTTGCGCGCGGCTTCCGGGTGACGGGAACCGTGCCGGTCGCGACCTTCGGCGAACCGGGGCGCGCCGGGGGTGGTGGTAGCGGCGGATGCGGCCGCAAATGCCTCGGCGGCGGACGCATCGGCCGCGTCGATCTCGTCGCGCTCAACACACGGCTCAACGCGCTTGTGATCCAGGCCCGGGGAGGGAAATAGCAACGCCGCGCCTCTCTCGTTCACATCGTTGCCTGTCCTCGCTTGATATCTGCCCTTGGCTTCCTATCGTTTGAAACAGTTCTGGTTCTGCAAGGAGCAGCACCGATGAAAGTGATCATGTTGGCGGTCGCCGTCGCCGGATTGTCGGCGATGCAGGCGGAAGCGCAGACGCAGCAGCACACGCCGCTGCCGGAAATTGTCGTCGGCACACCGCCGCCAGCGCTCAACCTCAACCGCGACACCAGTGGCGGCACCGGTCGGGCTGCGGCGAGAGGTGGCGGCGTCGCGCCCGCCGAGCGTTGCGGCGATGCGGCCTCGCTTGGCTGTATCAATGAGCGATTGAGGAAGCAGGTCGATCAGGTCAATCCGCCCGTGACCAACACGCCGCCGATCGACGCGAAATCGCAGGATCTCAAGGTGGGCGTGGTCAACGTCCCGGCGGTGCAGCAGCAATATGGCCG
Source organism: Bradyrhizobium sp. CCBAU 53421 (assembly GCF_015291625.1). Lineage (NCBI taxonomy): Bacteria > Pseudomonadati > Pseudomonadota > Alphaproteobacteria > Hyphomicrobiales > Nitrobacteraceae > Bradyrhizobium > Bradyrhizobium sp. CCBAU 53421. The sequence goes on along the minus strand of NZ_CP030047.1, from coordinate 8,813,799 downwards.
TAACTTCGGGGTCTCGGCCTTTCCCTATCGTCCGGCCGCGCCGGTCTACACATCGCCGGTCGGACGTCGGTGACGATCGTCGATGTCCAATGATGCTCGATCTTGGAGATGTGACTCGTCACATTTCCGATGGTGGCGTATGGGAAAATGAAGACGGCAACCGCTTACTGATTCTCAACCGCTTGCTGACTTCATGCGCAAATCCGATGTGACGTGTCCAAAATACCAAGCCGGCTATCGCCGGATCGAACTGACGTCGAAGGGCGGCCCGGCGGGCGAGTTTCGATGCCTGGTTTGCAGTGAAGTCCTCGAGAGGATGGACGGTTCGACCGACATCGCTTTCCGGCTGACGGTACAACCTAACGCGAACTCCTACGCTTTTTAGGGAAGGCGCCCTGAAAACGTACAGCGGGCGAATGCTACTCGCCGCGGATATCGCTCGGGGCCTTGTTGGTCCAGCGGTGGAACGCGCGCCTGAAATTTGCCGCGTCGCTGAAGCCGAGCGCCAATGCGATATCTTCATTGGCGAGCGTCGTGTTGCGGAGATATTTCAGCGCGATCTGGGTCCGCAGCTCATCGTGCAGCCCCCGAAAGGAAAAGCCCTGCTGACGAAGCTGACGGCGCAACGACCGCTCGTTCACGCCGAGCAGCTTTGCGATCGCTTCGAACGTCGGGGGATTGGCGATGTCGCGAAGCAGGATGGCGCGGATTTTTCCGGCAACGCCGGTCCGTAGTCTCAAGTCGCCGAGCAGGTTGTCGCACAGCGCGACGATGGTCGGATACGTCGTCTTGTTACCGAGGTCCGCGCTCCGGTCCAGCCATTGCGCCTTGAAGACGATCTGGTTGGCGGGCTGATCGAAGCGCACCGGGCAACCGACATGATCGGGCGGAAGCTCGAAGTCCTGCGCTTGCGGATAGGCGAGGGTGATTTCATGGGGAGCGAAGCCCGGCCCCATGATGTCGCGCATCAGCGAAATATGGATGCCGATCTGCATCTCGGCGACGAACCGGTAAAGCGCGGAATCGGCCAGCGCGTGCAGATTGGGCTCGATGGTCCATCTCGCATGGGCCTTGTCCTCGGTGAATTCGATCGCAGCCAGCGGCGCGGCGAGCGCGTGGTAGCGCATCGCGAATTCCATTGCCTTGCGAAAGTCCGGGCAGCACAGCAGCGCATAGCCGTACATTCCGTATGTCGAGATGTGGATCGATGCGCCGATGCGATACGGCAAATGACGGTCGGTCGACAGGCGCAGTGCGTTTTGACAAACCGTCATCAACTGCGTCAGCGAAATCCGCGCCTGCGGCGAGTGGACGTCGGCGAGCGGAATCTTGGTGTCGCGCAGGATGGCGTCGGCAGGGACGCCGGCGCCGGCCAGCATGTCGAACACGGCGCCAAGCTTGGTCGTCTCATAGACCTTGTCGCCGGTGCCGACGGTCAGGATGTCGTTGCGGGAGCCCGCAGGCCTCTTCAGTCGCGTGGTTGGTTGCAAAATGAACCAGCCTTTCCTTCGATCGGGAAGCAGTGCGCCGCAAACCTGGCCCGAGCGGATTTCCGTTCGCAAGCCCTTGGAACATAGCCGGTTCGCGCCATAACCCAAGAGTTATCGAGACTTATCAATGGGTCGCTCTTGCTGCGTAGCAGCAAGACAGTCGCCATTGATGAGCGCGCATTGTCCGGTTGAGACCCCGCTGATGTCCGTTTCGGACCTTCACAAATCTCGGGCGCCACGCGAGGCTTGGTCGTAATGTCACGCGGTCAGACCGTTGCGACATGAGGACGGCAGGCCACGCGATCCGCTCGCCTTAGAACTGCGGACGCAACGGTCGGAGGACATGCCAGGTCGAGGGAGGCTTCCATGGTTGGAAGGCTGATTCAGACTGCCCAATCCGCCTATCACTATCCGCTCATCTTCAAGCAGCTTTGGCACACGCCGCGCGTGCAGGCGCCGGATCAGGAGATCGTCTATCGCGATCTCAAGCGCCAGACCTATCGACAGACCAGAGAGCGGATCGGCCGCCTCGCCTCGGCGCTCAGCAAGGCAGGCGTCGAGCCCGGCGACACCGTCGGCGTGCTCGAATGGGACAGCCATCGCTTCCTCGAAGCGTTCTTCGCGATCCCGATGATGGGCGCCGTGCTGCAGACGGTGAATGTCCGCCTGTCGCCGGAGCAGATCGCCTACACGATCGATCACGCCGGCGCATCGACGCTGCTGGTCAACGACGAATTCGTCGGATTGCTCGAAGGCATCAAGGCGCAGTTGCCCAAGGTCAAGCGGATGATCGTGATCTCGGACAAGCCGTCGCCGCAGACCGGCAGCCTGCCCTTCATCGGCGAGTATGAGAGCCTGCTTGCGGCAGCTTCACCCGATTACGACTTTCCCGATTTCGACGAGAACACCCAGGCCACCACCTTCTACACCACCGGGACCACCGGTCTGCCCAAGGGCGTCTATTACAGCCACCGCCAGCTCGTGCTGCACACGATCGCCGGTCTCGCGCTGTTCGGCATGGCCGGCTCGCAGGGCCGCTTCTCGCGCGACGATGTCTACATGCCGATCACGCCGATGTTCCACGTCCACGCATGGGGCTTCCCGTGGTCGGCGACGCTGGCCGGCACCAAGCAGGTCTATCCCGGCCGCTACGAGCCGGCGATGCTGGTCAAGCTGATCAAGAGCGAAGGCGTCACCTTCACCCACGGCGTGCCGACCATCCTGCAGATGCTGCTCAATGCCGCCGCCGCCGCCAAGGTCGATCTCAACGGCCTCAAGATGGTGATCGGCGGCTCGGCGTTGCCGAAGGCGCTGGCCAAGCAGGCGATGGAGGCCGGCATCGACATCTTCGCAGGCTACGGCATGTCGGAGACCGGTCCGCTTGCCGCGGTCTCCCATGTCCAGTCCAGGGATCTCAGCGGCGATCCCGACGGCGAGGTCGAATTCCGCACCCGCGCGGGCATGGCCGGCCCGCTGGTCGATCTGCGCATCGTCGATCCCGACATGAAGGACGTGCCGCATGACGGCAAGTCCGCCGGCGAGATCGTGCTGCGGGCGCCGTGGCTCACCCAGGGCTACTTCAACAATCCCGAAGGCTCGGAGCAGCTCTGGGAGGGCGGCTATCTGCACACCAGCGATATCGCCGTGGTCACCCCGGGCGGCTACGTCCACATCACCGACCGGATCAAGGACGTGATCAAGACCGGCGGCGAATGGGTGTCCTCGCTGCAGATTGAGGATCTGATCTCGCAATGCGCCGGCGTGGCCGAGGCCGCGGTGATCGGCGTCAAGGACGACAAATGGGGCGAGCGGCCGCTCGCGCTCGTGGTCAAGAAGCCGGCCGGCGCCGACGACCTCAGCGACGAGGCCATCAAGGACCATCTCAAGGTGTTCGCCGACAAGGGCGTGATCTCGAAATACGGCATCCCCGGCAAGATCCTGTTCATCGACAGCATTCCCAAGACCAGCGTCGGCAAGATCAACAAGAAGGAGCTGCGCGAGCAGTACGGCGACATGTGACGGTCCGGCACAGCCAAGAACGGATCGAGGAGGACGACATCATGAGCAACCTCACCCTGGCCGGCCTCGGCGAACACGTCGGAAAGGAGCTCGGGCTTTCCGACTGGGTCGCGATCGACCAGCAGCGCATCGACAATTTTGCGTCCTGCACCGGCGATCATCAATGGATCCACGTCGACGTCGAACGCGCCAAGCGCGAGAGCCCGTTCCGCGGCCCGATCGCGCATGGTTACCTGACGCTGGCGATGGTGGCGCCGCTGGCGATGCAGGTCGGCATCATTCCGCGCGATGCCGCCGCCGGGCTGAACTACGGCGTCGACAAGGTCCGTTTCCTGGCGCCGGTGCCAGCGGGCGCGCGGGTGCGGCTGCGGGTCGTGCTGTCCGGCATCGAGCCGAGGGACGGTGGCCAGGTGATCATGAAGACCCTGAACACGCTGGAGGTCGAAGGATCGGAGAAGCCGGCGCTGATCGCCGAGACGCTGGCGCTTCTGATTCCCGCAGCGGGAGCCAAGCAATGAGCACGGAAAATCGCAGTCCGGATTCCTCGGCATCCGACATGTCCGAGGCGGCATCCAGGAATACGCTGGCACTCAATCCGTTGGTCGGCATCCAGGGCCAGGATCTCGTCGAGGGGGCCGGGATCCTGTTCAAGGCGGTCATCAACGAGCCGAAGGTCGCGACCGAGCAGTGGCTGTCGTTCGTCAGCGAGCTCGGCTCGATTGCCGCCGGCAAGTCCGAGCGGGCGCCGAAGGCCGGCGACAAGCGGTTTGCCGATCCGACCTGGAAGGAGAGCTCGCTGCACTCCGGCCTGCTCAAGGCCTATCTGGCGTGGGGCGAGGCGGTGAACGGTCTGGTCGACAAGACCAGCCTCAGCGACATCGACAAGCAGCGCGCGCATCTGATCACGGACATCCTGATCGATGCGGTCGCGCCGACCAACACCATGCTCACCAACCCGGCGGCGGTCCGCAAGTTCATCGATACCGGCGGACAGAGCCTGTGGAGCGGGCTGAAGAACTATATCGGCGACCTGACGCAGAATCGCGGCATGCCGTCGATGGTCGACATGAACGCCTTCAAGGTCGGCGAGAACCTCGCGACCACGCCGGGGGCGGTGATCTTCCGCAACGAATTGCTCGAGCTGATCCAGTACACCCCGACCACGCCGACGGTCAGGAAGCGGCCGCTGCTGATCACGCCGCCGCAGATCAACAAGTACTACGCGCTCGATCTCTCGCCGGACAAGAGCATGGTTCGCTTCCTGCTGGAGAGCGGCATCCAGGTCTTCGCGGTGAGCTGGCGCAACCCGACCGCGGCGCACCGCGACTGGGGGCTCGACACCTATGTCGCGGCGCTCGACGAAGCCGTCGATGCGGCGCGCGAGATCTCCGGCAGCGAAGACATCTCGATGATGGGGTCTTGCTCCGGCGGCATCACCTCGACCGCCTATTTCGCGACGCTGGGCAGCGCCGCCGAGAAGAAGATCAAGAATTTGGTTCTGGCGGTCTGCCTGCTCGATCCCAACTCGGCCGAAGAGAGTGCGTTCGGCTGCCTGATGACGCCGGAGACCATGCGCGCGGCCAAGGCGACCTCGCAGTTGCGCGGCATCGTCGACGGCCACGACCTGGCGCGGATGTTCGCCTGGATGCGGCCCAACGACCTGATCTGGAACTACTGGGTCAACAACTATCTGCTCGGCAACCAGCCGCCGGCGTTCGACATTCTCTATTGGAACGCCGACACGACCCGCCTGCCGGCGGCGCTGCACGGCGATTATCTCGATCTCTATTTCTCCAACCCGTTCGTCAACGCCGGCAAGCTTAAGCTCAACGACAAGACGATCGACATGAGCAAGGTCAAGGCCGACAGCTACGTCGTCGCAGGGGTGACCGACCACATCACGCCGTGGAAGGGCGTCTACAAGACCGCCCAGATCATGGGTGAAGGCACCACCTTCGTGCTGTCGAACAGCGGACATCTGCAGAGCCTGCTCAATCCGCCGAGCAATCCGAAGGCGTCCTTCATGATCGGGCCGATCTCCGACGACAAGCCCGATGCGTTCATGGCCTCGGCCGAGAAGCGCAAGGGCAGCTGGTGGCTCGACTGGCGCGACTGGCTACAGGCCCGCTCGGGCGACGAGGTGCCGGCACCTGCCACGCTCGGCAGCGCTCGCTATCCATCCCTTGGCGCGGCACCGGGGACCTACGTCTTTGACTGACGATCTCACCAGCAGTGGCGAGGCCGCGCCGGCGATGGTGGCGCAGCGCGGCACGATCGAGACGCGGCAGATCACGATCGACGGCCAGCTGCTTCAGGTCGCGATCCGGCACGGCGACGGCAACGGGCCGCCGCTTCTGCTGTTCAACGGCATCGGCGCCAATTGGGAGCTGGCGAAGCCGTTCCTCGACGCGCTCACCGGCACCACCGCGATCATCTTCGACGTGCCCGGCGTCGGCGGGTCGCCGCGGCCGGCGTGGCCGTATCGTCCGTCGACCTTGGCGCGGCTTGCCGCCGAGCTCGTTGCGGAGCTGGGCTACGCCGAGGTCGACGTCGCCGGGGTGTCCTGGGGCGGCGGTATCGCGCAGCAATTCGCGCATCAGTTTCCGAAGCGCTGCCGCCGCTTGGTGCTGGCCGCGACCGCACCCGGCTTCACCATGGTGCCGGCTAGTCCCTCGGTGCTGTGGAAGATGGCGACGCCGCGCCGCTACACCGACAAGGGCTACATGAAGACGATCGCCGCCGATATCTACGGCGGGGCGTTTCGCGACGATCCGTCGTTGATCGGCCGGCATGCCGCCGCGATGCACGGCGCGCGCAGCATGGGTTACTTCTATCAGCTGCTGGCGATGACCGGCTGGAGCAGCCTGCCCTGGCTGTGGTCGTTGCCGCAACCGACCCTGATCCTGATGGGCAGCGACGACCCGCTGGTGCCGCCGGTCAACGGTCACATCATGGCTGGCCTGATCCCTAACGCCGAGCTGCGCCTGATCGACGACGGGCACCTGTTCATGGTGACGCGGCCAAAGGAAACCGCCGGCCTGATCGAAGCGTTTCTCGCCGACGAGAGCCGTCAGGCCGTGTCGTCATCGCTGCTCTCGCGAACCACGAGCTACTTCAGGGATCTCGTTCCAACGTCCGGAGGCGGACGCCAGAAGCCTTAAAACACAGCAACCAGGGAGGATATCGTGACCGACAATACCTCTTACATCGACATGCTCCGGAAGTTCGGCAGTGATCTCGGCCTGCCGAAGCTGAACGTGGATGAATTGCTGCAGGCGCAGCGGAAGAACCTCGAGGCGCTCGGCCAGAGCGCGAAGGTTGCGGCGCAAGGCGCGCAATCGGTGGCTCAGAAGCAACGCGAGGTGATTGAGGCGGGCTTGCGCGAGGCCTCGACCTTGGCGCGCGAGTACAAGCCGCTCGGCAAGATTCACGAGAACCTCGCCTTGCAAACCGAATTCGCGCGCAAGGTGTTCGATATCGCGGTCAAGGGCGCGCAGGACAGCGCATCGACGGCGCGGCAGTCGACCACGGAAGCGGTGAAGATCATCCAGGATCGGATGAAGGAGAATTTCGAGGAGTTCCGCGCCAGCGTCCGTCCGAACAAGCCGACCTGACGTCACGGTGGGACGAATCCCGGCGGAGCGTGGGCTCTGCCGGGAACGCGGGACAACGGCGAAGCATCGCCATGCATCAGGGAGGACACCATGGCTAACGCGCAGGCGACACGGGCGGCCAGGCCGGATTACGCGCCGCCGCCGATCAACGGCGATTTCTACGGGATTGCCAGCGTCCTCAACGACAAGGAGCGCGCGCTGGTGCGGCGCGTGCGCGAGTTCACCGAGGGCGTCGTCGCGCCTGTGATCGAGGAATACTGGGGTCGCGACGAATTTCCGTTCGCGATCATCCCAAAGATGGCCGAGATCGGCATCGGCGGCGTCGGCTATCAGGGCTATGGCGCGGCCGGCGGCAGCTGGCTGCTGAACGGCTTTGTCGCGATGGAATTGGCGCGGGTCGATTCCTCGGTCGCGACCTTCTGGGGCGTGCACACCGGGCTGTCGGCGGGCTCGATCTATCTGTGCGGCGACGAGGCGCAGAAGCAGCGCTGGCTGCCGGCGATGATGCGCTTCGAGAAGATCGGCTCATTTGGTCTGACGGAGCCGCTGGTCGGCTCGGCGACGTCGGGCGGGATGCTGACGACCTGCCGGCGCGAGGGCGACGTCTGGCTCCTCAACGGCCAGAAGAAATGGATCGGGAATGCCACCTTCGCCGACCTCAACGTGATCTGGGCGCGTGAGGAGGGCTCCAACCAGGTCAAGGGCTTTGTCGTGGCCAAGGACAATCCCGGCTTCTCGGTCGAGAAGATCAAGACCAAGATGGCGCTGCGCGTGGTGCAGAACGGCCTGATCACCCTGAAGGACTGCCGCGTGCCCGAGGCGGACCGGTTGCAGAACGCCAATTCCTTCAAGGACACCGCCAAGGTACTGCGCATGACCCGCACCGGCGTGGCGTGGTTTGCCGTCGGCTGCGCGATGGGCGCCTATGAGCATGCGCTGCGCTATGCGACCGAGCGGCAGCAGTTCGGCAAGCCGATCGGCGGCTTCCAGCTGGTGCAGGATCTGCTGGTCCGGATGCTCGGCAACGTCACCGCGACCCAGGCGATGATGTTGCGGCTCGGGCAGATGCAGGACGAGGGCGTGATGCTGGACGAGCACGCCTCGCTGGCGAAGGCGTTCTGTACCGTCAAATGCCGCGAGACTGTCGGCTATGCGCGCGAGCTGCTCGGCGGCAACGGCATCCTGCTCGAGAACCATGTCGGCCGCTTTGTCGCCGATGCCGAGGCGATCTACTCCTATGAGGGCACCCGCGAGATGAATACCCTGATCGTTGGCAAGTCGATCACGGGATTGAGCGCCTTCGTCTGAGGCGCTGCATCGCTAAGGTCACTCCGCCGGCGGCAGGCTGCCATGTCCGCTGTCATGTCCGGCTTCGGCGGTTGCCCGCGATAGCATGCCGAGGGCAACGATCGCGGCGGCGAAGCCGGCGGCGGCGCCGATGCCGAGTGCCCAGCGCGGGCCGAGGTGATCGGCGACCCAGCCGACGATCGGTGCGCCGATCGGCGTGCCGCCGAGCGCCACGCCGAGCCGCAGCGCCATCACGCGGCCGCGCATCGCGGGCTCGGTCGAGAGCTGCATCAGCGCGTTCGAGGTGTTGGCGACGGTTAGCGCGGCGACGCCGATCACGACCAGCGCGGCGGCGAACAGCCAATAGTTGGGCGCCAGGGCGGCGAGCGTGCAGCCGAGGCCGAAGATCGCCGATCCCAGCATCAGGGACGAGAACCGCGGCTGGTCGCGGCTCGCGGCCAGCAGTGCGCCCGACATCGTGCCAAGCGCCATCATCGACGACAGCAGGCCGAAGCCGCGCGCATCGGTGTGGAACACGCCGACCGCCATGGTGGAGATGAAGATCGGAAAGTTCAGTCCGAAGGTCCCGATCAGGAACAGCATGATCAGTGTCGCGCGGAGGTCCGGGCGGGACCAGACATAATGGAAGCCCTGCATGACGCTGCCCTTGGTGGGATGGGCCCGCGCGTTCGGGCGCAGCTCCGAGGTGCGCAGCAAGGTCAGCGAGGTCAGCACCGCCAGGAACGACGCGCCGTTGAACAGGAACGCCCAGCCGGTGCCGACGGAGGCAATGATGAGGCCGGCGACGGCGGGGCCGATCATGCGCGCGGCATTGAACGAGGTCGAATTCAGCGCGATCGCGTTCGACAGGTTGGTGTCGCTGACCAGCTCGGCGACGAAGGTCTGGCGCACCGGCGCGTCGAGCGCGGCGCTGCAGCCGAACAGGAAGGCGAACACATAGACGTGCCAGAGCTGCACCAGTCCCGTGACGGTGAGAATTCCGAGGGCGAGGGCGAGCGCGCCCATCGTCGCCTGGGTCGCCATCAAGAGCTTGCGCTGGTTGAAATGATCGGCGGCAAAGCCGCTCCACGGCATCAACAATAGCTGTGGCCCGAATTGCAGCGCCATCACGATGCCGACGGCGGATGCGCTATGCTGCGTCAGCTGGGTGAGAACGAGCCAGTCCTGGGCGGCACGCTGCATCCAGGTGCCGATGTTGGACACCAGCGCGCCGGCCGCCCAGACCCGATAGTTGAAGCTTGCGAGTGATCGAAAGACGCGTCTCATGTTCTCTGCGGGTCATTCCCGCCGTGAAACCGTCCGAACCGCCGCGCCAGGAACAGGCCGATCGAGAGGCCGCCGAGGCCGAGTGCTGCGACGTCGCCGGTGGTCTTCAGGCCGAAGTCGCCGACGTGGCAAACCAGCAGATATCCGACCGCGAGGTTGAAGAAGCCCCACACGATGTTGACGGTCGATGACGACAGGCCCTCGCCCGGCGGCTTGGCGAACGGACTCTGGAATGGCTCGCCCATCATGCCGGCGACGACATGCGGGATCGCGTTGGTGAGGAAGGCGCCGCCGAAGAAGTAGGCGACGAGGTCAAGCCAGTTCATGTGCGTTGGTCCTTTCAAGCAGGTCGATGATCGCCTGCGTCGAGCCGGTTTCGCCGAGCCGCGGGAATACCTGTTCGATGCTGTAGTCATGTGCGTGCGGGCGCGCATCGGTCATGGCGTCGATCGCGAGTGTGACGTTGAAGCCGGCTTCGTAGGCCTGCCGTGCCGTCGATTCGACGCCGGTGCCGGTCGCAACGCCGGCGATCACGACATGGGTAACGCCGCGGGCGCGCAGCTGATCCTCGAGATCGGTGCTGGCGAACGCGCCCCATGTCCGCTTGGTGACGATGATGTCGCCTGGCTGCCGGTCGAGCTCTGGAATCAGGTCGGTCCAGCCGTCGGGAAATTGTCCGTTGTGGCGTGGCCGCTCGGTTCGTCCTGGTGCCGTGCCGTCGACATTGACCAGCGCGATCGGCAGTCCACGCTGTCGAAACGCATCGAGGAGGGCGCGGGCGCGCGCGACGATGCCTTCGAACGGATGGACGAAGGGGGCGCCGACGAGTCCTGTTTGCAGATCGACGACAATGAGAGCGGTGATCGGATCGAGCGTCGTCAGAGCCATCATCGTCTCCTTATTCTTGCGATTGGCGCGGCGCGGCCGGCGTTAGTCCGTGACCAGCCGCTTCAGCAGGCCCACGGCGGCGGCGAGTTCATCCTGTTCCCGCGCCGACAGCCGTGCGGCGATGGTGCGCGACAGCCAGTCCTGCCGCGCGGCGCGGCCGGTGCGCAGCCGCTCGCGGCAGCTATCGGTGAGCGACATGATGGTCTGGCGGCCGTCGTCCGGATCGGGCGCGCCGCGGACCAGGCCCGCGGCCTCGAGCGCCGCTATCGCCGAGCTCATCGACTGCGGCCGCATGCCTTCCGACCGCGCCAAGCTCGACACGGTCGCGGGGCCATTCTTCTCGAGCCGCAGCAGCACCGCGACCTGGGACGGCGGAAGATCTTCACGCTGGCCCTGCTCGCGCAGCCGGCGCTTCAGCGTTCCGATCAACAGGCGAAGGTCTTCGGCCAGCGCGGATGTGCGCGCCGAGCCGGTACGTGCCGCTGCATTGTTCATGTCAGTGACACTAGCAGATATGAAGATAAACTGTAAAGATTGCCTTCGCAGTCTAGCTTCATATTCCCGTGATCGTGGGCGTCGTCGCAGCGCCTTGCCGGACGAAGCTTCAAAGCTGAACCGCGCCTGAACCCGACTCTTGAGCGCATCACATTAGGTTTTGTTGTCTTCTTGCGCGTGATTGCCGATGACTGCGCTTGCGCCCGCGATGTGGCGTCTCGTCCCCCCGCGGTGGCTCGCGAAGTTCTCTCCATGAAGCGTTGGATTGGTTTCACGACGATCAGCGTGTCGATCGCCCTCCCTTGCCTCGGGCAGCCTGCTGCGGCCCGGACCTGCGAGGCGCCGCCGGCGCTGGCGTCGGTCGATCCGCCCGGCTTCTACCAGGATGCCGGCGGTTACGCGGAGGCGATCAAGCCCCTGCATGCGTTCATTGCGCAGGTCAACAAGGCCGCCGATGAACACGACCAGGATTGCGTGCTGAACCTGCTCGCAAGCTGGGCGAGGGGAGATGCGCTGCTGACGATCGGCGCGAGCTACCAGGGCGATTTCGAACGCTCCTGGGCCGGGACCGATTTCGCATTGGCGCTGCTGCGCTTCCCTGTTGCGTCGACGAAGGCCGACCATCGATTCCAGCAGATCAAGCCGTGGCTGATCCGGATTGCCGAGGAAACCCGCGATGCCGATCGCATCAACCACCTCGGCAACAATCTGGTCTATTGGGCTGGGCTCGATCTGATGTCGATCGGCACTCTGACGGATCGGAGCGATCTGATCGATGCCGGCATTTCCCGGGCGCGTCAGGGTATCGGGGACATCGGGGCTCACGGCGAATTGCAACGCGAGCTGAAGCGCGGCGAGCGCGCGCTGCATTACCACAACTTTGCGCTGATTCCGCTGGTGTTCTGCGCCGAGCTCGCCAGCCGCCGGAAGATCGATCTCTACGCGGAGAATAATGGAGCGATCCATCGGCTCGCCGACCCGATCGTTCGCGCGGTGCAGGACGAGCGCAGCTTCGGCGCTCTCACCAACGTTCCGCAGCAGGTTTTCCCTTGGACGTTTCAGGGAGACCTTGCATGGATGGAACCGTATTACGCCCGATTTCACGATCAGCGCTTGCCGCCAATTATCCGCTCGCGAAGGCCGTTTAACAATCCGAGGCTCGGCGGCAACGTGACGGCAAGCTGGGGCGCGCCCCAGCCGGACTAAGCGTCGGCCCGAGATGCGCAGTGCCGATGACCTGCGATTACTCGCTCTCGCCGGTTGTCGGCGCCGCGTACATGTCCCGAGCGCGTCTGGTTACGGCCGCATAGCGCGCGGTCGCGCTGAGGCTCATCAGGCCGGCGCGCACCAGTCCGAGGATGGCGCGCCGCGAGTGGAACGGCCCGGTCTTGCTCGCGGCATATCCGCGCGGGTAGAGCTGCAGGCGTCCGGCGAGCGCTTCCTGCAATGCCAGCTTCTGGGTCGTGCTCAGGCGCCGGCGCCGCGCGGGCTTCTCCGCTTCCGCCCGCATGAGCTCGATACCCAACGATTTGCGCGGCGCGGCCTTCATTGTCAGCTCACACTCCGGCCGACTGGCGCGACCTTCCGCGAGGCCCGGCGCCCGGCCGGCATCGCCATGGACGCCGGCATGTGGCACATCATGGCTTGCGCTGTTGCTCATTCGTGAGACAGAACCGCATTTCGAGCGGCAGCGGCATCTGACGAAAGTCAGGATCAGTTGTGACGAAAGTCATATTCGTTTGCGGCCGGCGCGGGCTTACGCCAAAGTGGGCTGCTCGCTGAGTTGATGGGCAACGCATGATCGATCTGAGCGCGGATTTGCTTGCGGCGGCCGGAGCCGACGTCATTGGTCTCGCCGTCATCGGTGCCGACCGGACCATGCAGCGGAAGATCGGACGGCTGGTCGAATGGCTTCCCGCCATCGGCGTCGATTGTTGCGAATGCATGCTGCTGGTCGGCATGGAGGCCGAGCTGGCGGCGCTTGCTGAAGGCCAGCGGGACATGATCGCACTGGCCGGCGTGCGTGGCGCCTCGCCCGACATCACACAGCCGCTGTCGGCGGTCGTGCTGTGGAATCGTGCGCAGTCACATTACTTCGTCATCGCCACGCCGGATTTCGCGGGCCGTCAGGTCGAAACGCTGCTTGGAAGCGAACGCCGGGCTCGCCGCCTGATGGAGCAGCAGCTCGAGGCGGCGAGCGCGGAAGTGCGTTTCGCCTCGCTGGCGCGGACGCGGCTGCGGCTGGCGCGCGACCTGCACGATACGCTGGTGCATTCGATCGTGGCGCTGCTGACCCAGATCCGGCTGATCAGGCACTATCTGTCGGCCGATCCCGTGCGGGTGGCGGACAGCCTTGCGACAGCCGAAGACGCCGCAGCGAGCGGTCTCTCGCGTGCCCGCGAGGCCATCGATCGCCTGCGCACACCAGACGATCTGAAGCTCGATCCCGATGTCGAGGGGCTGCTCAGCGACTTCGCCGCGCGCAGCGGTGTCAGGGTGTCGATCCAGATCGACGAGGAGGCGCGTCCCGGCTTGCGCGATTGCGGCTTGACGGTTCAGCGCATCCTCAGCGAGGCATTGCGCAATGTTCAGGCCCATGCGCAGGCACGCCGTGTCTCCTTTCACGCGTACGATGAGCCGGCCGCGGTCGGCCGCAAGCTCGTTGTCGAGATCCGCGACGACGGCCGCGGCTTCGATCTCGCGGTTCCTACTCCCGGACATTTCGGATTGATCGGGATGACCGAATTTGCTGAACTCGTCGGCGGAAGCTGCGCGGTGGAGAGCGCGCCCGGGCAAGGAACGCTGGTCCGGATATCGCTTCCCGTGGCGGTGCCGCCGGCAGCGTCCGACGGCGTGCTGGCGGACTGATGTCGTTGCTGCCTATTCAGCGCGTTTTCGAGCGAAGTGGGTACCAGTTCGCGCCAGAAAAGCGCGACCAACAAAACGACAGGAGCATGATCCGATTCAATCGGATCATGCTCAGGACCTTCAAGAGGATGACGTGAGCAGAATTGAGAAGGTGCGGGTGCTGATCGCCGAGGATCAGACCCTGATCAGGGAAGGTATCGCCACACTGCTGGCCCAGCAGAACGACGATTTCGAGATCCTTCCCGGTGCGTCCGACGGCGAGCAGGCCATCGAATTCGCGCGGCGCTATCGGCCGGACGTGATCCTGATGGACCTGCAGATGCCGCGCGTCGACGGCATTGCGGCGACCCAGCGGATTCTCCGCGAGCTGCCGCAGACCCATATCGTCGTCCTGACGACATTCGAGACCAACGATCTGATCTTCGAGGCGGTCAGCGCCGGCGCCAAGGCGTATCTCTTGAAGGACGCCAGGATGGAGGAGATCGCCTCGACCATCCGCGCGGTGATCAACGGCCAGTCCGGGCTGTCGCCCAGCGTCGCCGCGCGCATCCTCGACGAGTTCAAACGGCTGCGCGGCCCGCGCGTCTCGGCGAAGCTGCCGGTTCGCGACGGGCTGACGGCGCGGGAGAATGAAATTCTCACGCTGATCGTCGAGGGCAAGAGCAATACCGAGATTGGTGAACGGCTGCATTTGGCCGAGGGCACGGTGAAGAACTATGTCAGCACCATCCTGGAGAAATGCCAGGTCAAGAACCGTACGGAACTCGCAATAAAGGCAATAACTTACTAGAAATAATTGCCCCCGATCGCACAACCATGCGGTTGATCTTGCTGAGATTGCTCGCCTTTCTCTGGGCCGCGCCGACAAAATTGGCTATAGGGTTGTTTCGGATTTGCTTTTTGACACCGCAGGTCCGGATTGCGCAGCTGTGAGTAAGCGGGAAATGACCATGAAGGGTATCGAGCGCCAGACCAAGGACACCGACGGTCCGGCAAACGCGGCGGCCGGCAACGGCGCGGATGCCGCGGCGCATGGCATGGCGGCGATCGATCAGGTCCGCGACCTGTTGTTTGGCGGCGCGCAACGCTCGCTCGAGACCAACCTCTCGGGTCTGCGCGAGGAGATGCAGGCGTCGCTGAAGCAGATGCAGGCGGACTTCACCAACGAGCTCACCGCGCTGCAGGCGCGGCTCTCCGACCTCGAACGCGATACCGAGCAGAAGCGCCTCGATTCGCTGAAGGATGTCGGTGCGGCCATCACCCAGCTCGGCGCTGCGATCAGCGGATTGGGATCCGGCCGCACGGGCAAATAGCATGGCAGCTGCTGCCGGCCAGAACCGCGAGATCGAGCAGCTCAAGACATTGCTGTTTCAGCCCGAGGCGACGCGTCTGACGTCGCTGGAGGCCGACCTCGATACGCTGCAGCGCTATGTCGGGAACGCCGATCGTCTGGAAGCGGCCACCGCCGGCATCCTGGTCGAGGCGCTGGAGCGCGCCGAGGTCAACCGGCCGCGCGAGCTCGCCAGCGCGATCGCGCCGGTCGTGGTCTCCGCGATCCGCAGCGAGATCAAGAATTCGCGCGAGCAGATGATCGAGGCGCTTTATCCGATCGTCGGCCGGCTGGTCAGCGCCGCGGTCGCGAACGCGTTCCGGGAACTGGTTGCTTCGCTCGAACAGCGCATCAATGCGCTGACCTCGGCGCAATTGTGGGTCGGGCGGGTCAAGTCGCTGGTGACGGGACGTCCGATCAGCGAGTTCGTGCTCGCCGACAGTCCGCCGCAGATCAACCGGCTCCTGATCATCGAACGCGGCAATGGCCGCCTGATCGCCGACTGGAAGCGCGAGGCCACCGCCGACGAGCGCGCCGACCTGCTCAGCGCGATGGTCGCGGCGATTCTCGAATTCTCGGTGCAGGCGCTGGCCGGCGAAGGCAATCTGCAGACGCTCGATTTCGGCGGCCGGCAGCTCGCGCTGCGCGCCTCGCCCCGTTTCATCCTGGCGGCGGAGTGCCTGGGGCCGCTGCGTCCCGCCGACAATGCCCGGATCAATTCGCTGTTCTTCGACGCGATCGAGCGCATCGACCGCGGCGCGGATTGCGATGGCCCGATGCTCGCCTCGCTCGCCGCCGCGATCGAGACCGACGACGCGCCGCGGCGGATCGCGAGCCGGCGCGGTAAGGTGATCCTGTGTGCCGTGCTCGCCGCGGCGGCCGCGCTGTCGCTCTGGCTTGCCGCGACCTCGGTGACGCGCGCCCTCCTGGAGCGGCGCACCCATGCGGCGCTGGAGCAGCTCGCCGCCAAGCAGCCGTTGCTTGTCACCTTCCCGCTGCGGCTCGACTTCGATCACGGCAAGGCAAGCGTGGCCGTGTCGGGTATCGAGCCGAACCAGCTGGAGACGGCGCCGCTGATCGACGCGCTCGCTGCGGCCGCGGCGCCCTACAAGGTCGTCGACCGCATCGGGCTGGTGTCCACGCCGGAACAGGCGGCGGCATCGCAGGCCGGCATCGCGGGCCTGCAGCAGAGCCTGACGCGCCTGCAGGCGAGTCTCGACCAGATGCGTGAGGCGATCGGCGCGCAGGCGAAGTCGGGCGATGAGAAATATGCCGGTCTCGCCGCGCAATATGACAGACTCGGCGAGCAGTCCGCGAAACTGGGCGAGCAAGTCACCAAGCTGCAGTCCGTCGCCGACGGGCCGGCGGCGCGGCTCGACCGCTTCATCGCCTCGACCGCGATCTTCTTCGTCAACAATTCGGACGAATTCCTCGACAACGACCAGGCCGAGCAGCAGCTGCGCGAACTCGCCGGACTCATGACGAACAACGATCTCAGGCTGCGCATCGTCGGCTATGCCGATCAGAGCGGCACCGAGGGCACCAACAAGACACTGGGTCGCAAGCGAGCGGAGCAGGTGCAGCGCAGGCTGACCGCGCTCGGGGTCGACCCGTCGCGGCTGATTTTGGTTTCGCGCGCCGCGACGATGCCGATCACCGACCGGCTCGACACCACCGTCGGCGGCAACCGCCGCGTCGCGTTTGAGACGGTCTATCGAGGCGAAGTGGCCCGCTGATGCTCACCGCAAAAGTCATGCTGCTCGGCGACATGGGGGTCGGCAAGACGTCGATCCTCTACCGCCTGATCTACAACCGGTTCGAGGGCCAGTATAAATCGACGCTGGGCGTCGAGATCCTGAGCCACGACGTGGCGCCGGCGGACGGCAGCGATCCGATGCGGCTCGTGCTGTGGGACACCGACGGCGATTTCGGCACGCAGATCTTCGACACCGTCTACGTCACCGGCGCATCCGCGGCCATCATCGTGTCCGACGTCACGCGGCCGCAGACCGTGACCCGCATGGTCGAGCTGGTGCGCGGTTTCGAGGAGCGATTCCCGGGCCGGCCCTACCGCGCATTGTTGAACAAGATCGACCTGCCGGAAGCCGCCGGCAGCGCCGGCGCGATTGCCGGGCTCGCCAAGTCGAGCGTCAAATCGGTCAGCGCCAAGACCGGCGTCGGCATCGCTGAAAGCTTTGTCGAGCTCGCGCAGACCATCCGCCGCCGCCAGCTCTAGTTCACGCAACGCAAGCGCATGTTGGTGTCAGCCGTCCCGACTTCTCGGGGCTGGCGAATCGGGCCGGGACGGCTGACTTCATCGCACGTGGGGCGTACGATGAAACGCGCGCGACGTGCGGTGCACGACCGCGCGATTCTCCCCCGACTGCACCACGCCGCCCCACACTCCGATAGTGACGATGGTCATCTTCCACTCGGCCAATGGCCTGCCTATCGTCCGCCCGTCACCGGAACCAGCCACGGGACGAACGGTGTCCCGGGCGCACGGAGTGAGAGAACATGAGCATTTTTGGAAGCATCATGGGTGCAATCTTCGGTCACGGCGCCCAGGCCAAGACACCTGAGGGCACAACGACGGCTGCGCCTGGCACCGCACCGGCATCAACATCATCAGCTCCCGCGTCGGCGGCGCCCGCCGCGCAATCCGTCGACGTCGCGGCGATCGTCGACAAGGCGGCCGCGGCCAGCGGCGAGAAGCTCGACTGGCGCACCTCGATCGTCGACCTGATGAAGGCGCTCGGCCTCGACAGCAGCCTCGCCGCGCGCAAGGAGCTCGCCAAGGAGCTGCATTACACCGGCGATACCAACAACACCGCCACCATGAACGTCTGGCTGCATCAGCAGGTGATGGCCAAGCTCGCCGCCAATGGCGGCAAGCTGCCGGCCGACATCAAGACCTGACGATTTGCCTTGAGCCGCGCGGGACGGCAGCGTCCCGCCGGCTTCGAACGAAGTGTATTGCGTGAGGAGCAGTTGCGGTGACCTCATCTCATCTTGCCATCCTGGACAGACCCCGCCTGGTGCGGACTGCCGCGTCGATCGGCGCGGGACTTGTCGCCGGACTTGGATTCGCCGGCTTGGCGCTCGGCATCGCCGTTGCCCGTGCCGATAACACCGGCGACGAGCCGCAGCCGGCGCATGTGAATGCCGGCGTGCAGCGCGCCGCGCAGACCCTGCCGCCGGCGCGGGTCATCCTGCCGGCGCCGTGGGAACAGGCCGCGCCTGCGCAGCCGGTCGCGGCGCCCGCGAAGCCGGCAGCCCACCAATAATCGTTCGCACCTTTGTCGCGGCCGGTGATGCAGTCGCCGGGCCGTCCCGACGCTTTCCTGGAACAGGAGATCACATGCTGAAGGAATTCAGGGAATTCGCCATGAAGGGCAACGTCGTCGATCTCGCCGTCGGCGTGATCATCGGCGCGGCGTTCGGCGCGATCGTCTCGTCGATGGTGGCCGACATCATCATGCCCATCATCGGCGCGGTCAGCGGCGGGCTCGACTTCTCCAATTATTTCACCGCGCTCTCGAAGTCGGTGACGGCGACCAACCTCGCCGATGCCAAGAAGCAGGGTGCGGTGCTGGCTTGGGGCAACTTCCTGACCCTCACGCTCAACTTCCTTATCGTCGCCTTCGTGCTGTTCATCGTGGTCCGCCTCATGAATCAGCTCAAGCGCGAAGCGCCGGCGGCGCCGGCCGATCCGCCGAAGCCGACCAAGGAGCAAGAACTGCTCACCGAGATTCGCGATCTCCTCAAGTCGCGTGCGTAGCGATCGCCACTAGTATCGTGCGTACTGCCCAGCTCTGGAGCCTAGCCATGCCAGAACAGGTCAAGCTGCCCCGAAAATTGTCTCAGGAGCCCGGTGCTCCGTCGACACTGCGGCCGAGCCATCGGCGGATCATCGAGGAACTCGACCGCTGGGCCAACAGCGCCGGCCTGCAGCCGCCAAGTGACGCAGACAAGCAGGGCGACGACAGGCGCAAGCGCAGATGAGGTCGATCCGGCGCACGCAATGTGCCGATTGATCGCGCATCCAGGCGCGGCGGTTGCTGCCGGAGAGCGAGGTGAGGGTCGCAGCGCCGTCGCGATCAGCGCGGTCGAGGGAATCGCAAAACTGTCGCCGACACGGCCTCGCTCGATCTCGCCCCGGAAGGCGCGCGCAACGGTGTCGCTCTGGTCCGCATCGAGGCCGCCCCAATGCGGCATGAACTCGAACAGCTTGTCGACGTCGGCAGGATTGACGACATTGAGCTGGAAGTCGTGGGTGATCTCGGCGACGACAGGATCGGAGAAGCCGGCGGCAATGATCGCGGCGCTGAGGCGGGTGGGATCGGCGAGCTCGGCGAGGCCGGTGCAGGGCATCGGCGTGACGTGGTCGGGATAGAGCCGGCGGATGATCTGCGAGAGCAGGAGATACACCGCGGCGCCGTCGGCGCTTTTCCAGACTGCAATCGCCGCCGATCCGCCCGGTCGCGTCACCCGTGCCATCTCGCGCAGTCCGGCGCGCCAGTCCGGAAACAGCATGACGCCGAACACCGACACCGCTGCATCGAACGCGGCATCCGGCAAATCGAGCGCCTGGCCGTCCATCTGCCGCGCCTCGATATTCGCCACCTCATGCGCGCGGACCCGTGCCACCATGCCGGCGGAGAAGTCGATCGCGGTGACGTCGGCGCCCCTGCGCGCGGCCGCAAGCGCCGCGGCACCCGTGCCGGTGGCGACATCGAGCACCTTCGACGACCGGCCGATCGGGAGCATCGCGACCGCGGCCTCGGCGAAATGTGTCGTGAACGGCTGCGACTGCGCCTCGTAGGTGGCGACCATCTTGTCCCAGTGCGCGGGATCGTTGAACGGAAGCGGCTTTGCCTGCTCACTTGACTGCATGAATCTGGTCCTCGAGGCTTTGTTTGTGTTTGGCGAGCCGGCGCTTGAAATCCTTCGCAAGCGCGTCGAGCGTCACCGCGCCGAGCCGCTTCAGGAACAGCGCCTCGACCTCGCGAAACGTGCCTGACAGCGCGTCGTTGACGGCCTGTTCGACCAGGCAGCCGGGATTGTCCGAGCGATGGCCCATCGCAACGATCGTGGGCGCGCCGACCGCGCGATAGATGTCGGCGAGCGAGATGTCGGCGGGATCGCGCGCCAGCGTCCAGCCGCCGCCATGACCCTTCTCGGAACGCACCAGGCCTTGCTCGCGCAGGCCCGCCATCACGCGGCGGACGACCACCGGGTTGGTGGCCATCGCCTGTGCAAGTTGCTCCGACGTGACCGGTTCACCCGCTCCGATCATGTGGAGCAGGCCGTGCAGGACACCGGAGAGGCGGCTATCGCGTATCATGTAACTCCATATGTTGCATGAAAGGCCGCGCGTCAATAGGGCGATGCCGGGCATCATCGCGCCATGGCCGGGCTCTGACCTCCCCTTGAAAAGGGGAGGTCGCTTTGCTCGCCAGAGCAAAGCGGGTGGGGATCAACTCTTTGCGCGAACAGCGGAGCTCGTGGCTGACCCCCATCCCGACCTTCCCCCTTTCAGGGGAAGGAGAAGCGATCAGGATATGACCTCTTCAACCCGGATTTGCGTGCCGGATTTGGCGGCATCGCCCGTTTAATCCCCATCGGGATCTTTGGCGGGGGCGGTATCGTGGGCAGTGTGGCGGTTGATCGGATGTTGCTGGATGCGGTGGCGCATTATGGCGCGGGCCGCGCGGCGGAGGCCGGCACCTTGTGCGGCGACATCCTCACCGCCGATCCCGACCATGTTCCGGCGCTGCATCTGTCCGCCGTCATCGCCTTCGTAACCGACCGTGCTGCCGAAGGCGCGGTGTTGCTGAATCGCGTGTTCAGCCTCGATCCGCATCACGGACCGGCGTTCGCCACGCTCGGCGATGCGCTCGCGGTGAAGGGCGAGCACGAGGGCGCGGTGGCGGCGTTCCAGCGCGGCGTGGCCCTGCGGCCGAGGGATGCCGGGCTGCACATCAAGCTCGGCGTCGCGCTGTGCGAGGTGTCGCACTTCGGCGAGGCCGAGGCGGCGTTTCGCCGCGCGATCGCACTCGATGGCGGCCTGACGCGGGCGCGGTTCAACCTTGCCGTTGCGCTGGCCGGGCAGCAGCGGCCGGTCGAGGCGGAGCAGGCCTATCGCGAGGTGATCGCGCGTGATCCCGCCTATCGCGGCGTCTGGCTCAACCTCGGCAATGCGTTGACCGATCAGAAGAAGCACGACGCCGCCGCCACCGCCTATCGCCGTGGGCTCAGCACAGACCCCGACAATCCCGGCCTGCATAGCGGCCTCGGCGCGGCGCTCTATCGCCTCGGCCGGCTGGAGGACGCCGTCCTGCACTATCGCCGTGCGACCGCGCTCGATCCCGACAATCCGGCGCCGTGGCGCCTGCTGGCCATGGTGTTGCACGAATTGGGCGAGCGCGAGGAGGCGGCGCGCATCTATCGAAAGGTCTCGGCCCGCGATCCGTCCGATCACGTTATCCTCAACAACCTCGGCGCCTGCCTGTTCGAGCTCGGACGGGTCGACGACGCCATCGCCTGCGCCGAGCTCGCGCTGGCTCTCAAGCCGGACTATGCCGCCGCGCACACCAATCTCGGGATCATCTTCGAGGCGCAAAATCTGGTCGACGCGGCGGTGGCCGCGCATCGGAAGGCGATCGAGCTCGAACCCAATTATGCCAAGGGTCACGCCAATCTTGCGGTCGCACTGCGCAACGCCGGCGAGATCGATGCGGCGCTGGTGGCCTCGCGCCGGGCCATCGCGCTCGATCCCGAGCAGCCGCTGGCGCATTACAACCACGCGCACTTCCTCCTGATGAACGGAGAGTTCGAGGAAGGTTTTGAGGAGTATCGGTGGCGCCGCAAGACCAAGATGCTCAGCGAAGGCGATCCCGTGTTCGATGAGCCGGAATGGCAGGGCGAGCCGCTGGCGGGACGCACGCTGCTCCTGTTCGCCGAATACGGGCTCGGCGATGTCGTCAATTTCGTCCGCTATGTGCCGATGCTGGCGGGCAAAAGCGGCCGGATCATTCTGCAGGTGCAGCCGGCACTGGTCTCGCTGCTGCGGCCGATGCTGCCCGATGTCGCGGTATTCGCCCGCGGCGAGCCATTGCCGCGGTTCGACCTGCAATTGCCGTTGCTCAGCCTGCCGCGGATCTTCCGCACGACCGTCGAGACCATTCCCTCGGCCGTGTCCTATCTGCAGGCGGACGGCATCAAGCTCGCGCGCTGGCGCGAGGCGCTTGCTGGCGTGGCCGCGTTGAAAGTCGGCGTGGTCTGGGCCGGCAATGTCAGACACAAGGGCGACCGCCAGCGCTCGCTGCCGGCCGACGCCGTGCTGCCGCGGCTGGTCACGTCAGGCGTGCAGCTCTACAGCCTGCAGAAGGAGCCGCGGCCGGAGGATGCCCCGGTGCTGCGGCATCTCGGCTCCGACATCGTCGACCTCGCGCCGACGCTCGGCGATTTCGCCGATACCGCGGCGGCTGTCTGCGCGCTCGATCTCGTCATCGCCGTCGACACCTCGGTGGCGCATCTCGCCGGCGCGCTCGGCCGCCCGGTCTGGATGTTGTGTCCCTATGCGCTCGACTGGCGCTGGCTGCGCGATCGCGCCGACACGCCGTGGTATCCGACCATGCGGCTGTTCCGCCAGGACAGACCGCAGGCCTGGGAGGGCGTGCTGACACGGATGTCCGACGAGCTTGCACGTGTCGCGCGAGGGGAGCGCGAGCTGTTGCTGCCAGCAGCGGCGATGTGATGGGCCGTCATCCCGCACTCATCCCCTGCGCACCGCCGAGCAGCTTGGCATTGAGCCGACCGCCGTCGAACAGCATTTCACTGACCGCGCCGTCGAGGTCGGAGGCGGTGACGTCCCCGCCACCGTCGCGGACGATGCTGGCCTGGGCGAGACGGCGCATCAGCTCCTTGATGAAGGCGGCGCTGACGCCTTCGGTGCGCCGCACGGCCTCGTCGATGACGGGCTGTTCGAGCGGCAGGCCTTTGCCATAGAGCCGGATCAGCTTGTCGCGTCCGGT
Source organism: Bradyrhizobium sp. CCBAU 53421 (assembly GCF_015291625.1). Lineage (NCBI taxonomy): Bacteria > Pseudomonadati > Pseudomonadota > Alphaproteobacteria > Hyphomicrobiales > Nitrobacteraceae > Bradyrhizobium > Bradyrhizobium sp. CCBAU 53421. Next base: position 8,790,482 of record NZ_CP030047.1, on the reverse strand, counting down.
CTCGTCGGGCAGCGGTACCTCGATCGCCTGGTCGATGCGGCCGGGCCGGCCGGCCAGCGCGCCCTCGAGCTCTTCGGGGCGGTTGGTGGTCAGCAGAAACAGGATGTCGCAATCCTCCTTCAGGCCGTCCATCTCGTTGAGCAGCTTGTTGAGCAGGGATTCCTCGCACGGTCCGCCCATGTCTTCACGGTCGCGCGCGATCAGATCGACATCTTCGATCACGACCATGGTCGGCTGCAGCAGCCTCGCCAGATTCATATAGGCGCCGAGCAGCCCGACCTGTTCGGCGGTGATGATCAGTGTGGTGTGATCCGGCAGGTTGGTGGCGAGATAGCGAATGGTGTGGGTCTTGCCGGTGCCGGGCGGTCCGTACAGCAGGATGCCCTTGCGGGTCGACTGGCCGAGCTTGCGCAGCAGATCGCGGCTTTCGACAAAGCCAAGCACGTTGCGGTCGAGCAGCCGCAGCGTCCGTTCCGGCAGGATCACGTCATCGCGCGCAACCGTCGGCAGCCGATGCACGGTCACGCCGCGGGCGCGGCCGCGATAGTCCGGGGCATCTTCCAGCGACAGGATCTTGCCGCGATAGGACCGTGCCGCATGCACGGCAGCTTCCAGCTCGGCGAAGGTCCGCTGCACCAGGGTGTTTCCCGCGGCGCCTGCGGGCACCGCGAGCTCGAGCCGCAAGCCCGGCTCGCTTCGATAATCGCGATGATAGCTGAGCAGCACCGCGTAGCGCAGCTCTTCGGTCTGGCATAGCCACAGCCCGTTGGTGAGGCATTTCACCGGCTCGGACTCCCCGACGTCGACGTCGTGATACTGCGGCGGGGCGATCGCCGGCGCGTTGCGGCTGTTCTCCATCAGTGCGGCGAAGGCCAAGGTCTCGTAGCGGTGTTCCTCATGAAGGCCGAAGAAATGGATCGGCGCGTCGAACAGCCTGTCAATCGCGATCTGAACATCGGCACGCATGTGACCAGGAAACTGCCGCGACCGGGTCATGATCTGGTTGCGCGGCACTCCGGCAAAATGCCAATCGAGTGCTATAAAGGCATATCTGAATTCTTCGCCCGGCAGTTTTTCCGAGCTGGCCCTGGCAGCGAGCAAGCAGTTGCTGCACAGGCAGATCGTCTTGCGGAAGAGAAAGACATCCGTCACGGGTTCCAGTGAGCCACAGAGGTTGCATGGCCGCGCCGCGTCGGCAGCCTCCGTCGTGATCGTTAACGGATGGCCATTGCTGCGGATCAGTTGCTGTGCGGACTCCAGCAGGGCTTGGGCCACAGGTGCTGGATAGGGACCGCATGCGATTCCGTTCTGGGTCTCGATTCGTGCGGCAGCGGCAACCGCCTCTTTCCGGGATTTGCCGAATACCGTGCGCAGCAGGTCGCGCATGAATTCTATCGGTGTCTCGCTGTCGTCGTGAATGAAGAGCCTGATCGGACCGTTCTCGGCAAAGACGTCGTGCATGGTCACCTCGAAACGCAATCGGAAACAAAAAGAACAAAATAAGAACATCACGGCGGCCCTTGCGCGTCAAGCGAAAGATTCTGCCGCCTCATCTCTGACGTGTGATGCGCCGATCGGCCGGCTGAGCCGGGAACACGCCTGCATGCGTAAACGCCGCTCAACACTTGTGACGTTTGTGTTGCGGCAAATGCCAAGAGATGGTCGTCGCAGCGGCAAACTTCCGACACATCATCAAGGCGAAAAGGGGCGATCCGACATGGCGCGAGCGCGAGAGCAGAGTCCTTAAGGGGGAGCTGCGGTCGCGCAATTATTTTAATAAGAGGCCCTCGTGTCGCACACACTTCGCTTTGCGCTTCTGCTCATCCTCATCTTGTTCGTCTCTCCCGCGCTGGCGCAGGCGGCCGCGAAGCCGGCGCCGCCGCAACCCGTGGCCGGCGATACACTGACGCCCGAGCAGGCCAAGCGCGCGCTCGACACGCTGCAGGACGACAAGAAGCGCGGCGAGATCATCAACACGTTGCGCGCCATCGCCAATGCCTCGCCGCAGCCGGCTGCCGCGGAGCCGGCACCCGAGCAGCATTCGCCGATTCCGCTCAATGCGGACAGCCTCGGCGCGCAGCTCCTGCTGATGGTCTCGGAGCAGGTCGGCGAGATGTCGCACGAGATCGCCGACGTCGCGCGCACGCTGACGAATTTTTCGGCGTTCTATTACTGGTTTGTGCGCACTGCCAATGATCCGGCCGCCTATGGCCTCTTGATCGACATCGCCTGGAAGCTGGCACTGGTGTTCGGTTGCGCGCTGGCCGCCGAATGGGTGGTGTTCCGCCTGATCAAGCGGCCCGTCGCGTTCCTGGAGGCGCGGCTGCCGCAGACCGCGCGTGTTCCGGTGCCGGTGCTCGCCAGCGCCGATCCGCCGTCATCGGTTACCGACGTCACGCCGGAGGGCGATCTGCATCGCCGCCGGATCAGCCTGGCGCGGGCCTGGCAGTCGCTGGTCCGGGTGCCGTTCGTGCTCGGCCGCCTGCTGCTCGAATTGCTGCCGGTGGTCGTGTTCGGCGGCGTCGCCACCGCGCTGCTCGGCACCGAGATCGGTGATCAGTCGACCACGCGGTTGGTGATCCTCGCGGTCGTCAACGCCTATGCGTTCTCGCGCGCGCTGATCTGCGTGGTGCGCGCGTTGGCCGGCCCGTTCGGCCTGTTCCGCGTCCGTGCCGAGACCGCGGCCTATGTCGAGATCTGGGCGCGGCGCATCGTCGCCGTCGGCGTCTCCGGCATCGCCTTTGCCAATGTCGCGCTGCTGCTCGGGCTGCATCGCGCAGGCTACGCCGCGCTGATCCGGCTGGTGATGCTGGTGGTGCACCTCTTCATCGTCGTCATCATTCTGCAGTGCCGCCGGCAGGTCGCCGACGTCATCCGCGCGCCGGCCGATCGCACCGGCCTCGCGGCGCGGACGCGCAACCGTCTCGCTTCGCTCTGGCACGTGCTGGCGATCGCGCTCGACCTCGCGCTGTGGGCGGTATGGGCGCTCAACATCCGCAACGGCTATTCGCTGCTGCTGCAATATTTCGTCGGCACCGTCGCGGTGCTGCTGGTCACCCGGCTCGTCACCATGGTGGTGCTGAGCCTGATCGATCGCGGCTTCCGCATCAGCCCGGACCTGATGCAGCGCTTCCCGGGACTGGAGACCCGCGCCAACCGCTATCTGCCGCTGCTGCGCAGGGTGGTCACGGCGGTGATCGCGCTGGTTGGCTTCGTCGCGCTGCTCGAGGTCTGGGGCGTCGATGCCATCGTCTGGTTCTATGGCGGCCAGATCGGCTCCCGCCTGATCTCGGCGTTGGTGACGATCGGCATTGCCGCGCTCGCCGCCGCCGTGATCTGGGAAGTCGCCAACGCGTTGATGGACCGGCAGATCGACACGCTGTCGCGCGAAGGGCATTACGCCCGCGCCGCGCGCCTGCGCACCTTCCAGCCGATGCTGCGCACCGCGCTGTTCTGCATGATCGTCGCGGTGGTCGGGCTCACCGCGCTCAGCGAGATCGGCGTCAATGTCGCGCCGCTGCTCGCCGGTGCCGGCATCGTCGGCATCGCGATCGGCTTCGGTTCGCAGAAACTGGTGCAGGATCTCATCACCGGGTTGTTCCTCCTGATCGAGAACACCGTGCAGGTCGGCGACACCGTCACGGTGTCGGGCCTCTCCGGAGTGGTCGAGAACGTCTCGATCCGCACCATGCGGCTGCGCGCCGGCGACGGCTCGGTGCATGTGGTGCCGTTCAGCGCGGTGACGACGATCACCAACTCCAGCCGCGGCGCCGGCAATGCCGCGGTCAGCGTCAACGTGTCCTACAAGGAGGATACGGATCGTGCCGGCGAGGTGCTGAAGGACATCGTCGCCCAAATGCGTCAGGAGACGGCGTATCGCGCATTCATCCGCGGCGACCTCGAATTGTGGGGCGTCGACAAGGTCGACGGCTCGGTCGTGACCATCGTCGGCCAGATCCGCTGTACTGATAGCGGCCGCTGGTCGGTGCAGCGCGAGTTCAACCGCCGCATGAAGCGGCGCTTCCAGGAGGAGGGCATCGAGATCGCCTCGATGGGCCAGACCATCCTGATGCAGCTTCCCTCGCCCTCCGAGCCCGACGCCAACACGCTGCCGCGCCGCGCTGCGGGCTGATCTGCCGCTCCGCTTCACCTCGCCCCGCCTGCGGGGAGAGGTCGGATCGCATCGGAGATGCGATCCGGGTGAGGGGGAGGCTCCGCGAGCTCAACTGCCGCCCTTTTGTGCGGAGAAAGCCCCTCACCCCAACCCTCTCCCCGTAAGAACGGGGAGAGGGAGTAGACGAACTGAACGCGATCGGCGCGTCTCACGGTTGCGACCCGTCTCGCGACGGTGAGACGCTGTCAGCTCTCTTGAGCCTGGCGATCGGCCGCAGCCTGCCGAAATCCCGCCGATCCCGCCCATTCCCTGCGATTTCCTCGCTGGCACAGCGCTTGCTGAACGTCGTGCGAATGCGCGCAAGACGCATTGCACGACTGAACCCAAACGCGAAGGAAGGAAACGCACATGGAGCTTGGCTACTTCACCATGCCCTCGCACCCGCCGGAGTGCGGATTGAAGGAGGGCCACGACTGGGACCTGCAGACGCTGCGCTGGCTCGACGAGCTCGGCTATCAGGAAGCCTGGATCGGCGAGCATCACACCGCACCCTGGGAGCCGCACCCGTCGCCCGACCTGCTGGTGGCGCAGGCGCTATCGCAGACCAAGAATCTGCGCATCGGCCCTGGCGGCTTCCTGCTGCCGTATCATCATCCCGCCGAGCTCGCCAACCGCGTCGCGATGCTCGATCATCTTTCGAACGGGCGGCTCAACTTCGGCGTCGCCGCCTCGGGCCTGCCGAGCGACTGGGCGATGTTCAATGTCGACGGCATGTCGGGCCAGAACCGTGACATGACCCGCGAGGCGCTCGAGATCATCCTGAAGATGTGGTCGGAGCCCGGCCCCTGGACGCACAAGGGCAAGTACTGGACGGTGAGCAAGCCGGACACGATGTTCGACTTCCTCAAACCACACATCAAGCCGCTGCAGGGTCCGCACCCACCGATCGGCGTTGCCGGCCTGTCGAAGAACTCGGACACGCTGAAGCTCGCCGGCGAGCGCGGCTTCATCCCGATGAGCCTCAACCTCAACCCGGCCTATGTCGGCAGTCACTGGGAGTCGGTCGAAGCGGGAGCTGCCAAGACCGGCCGCAAGCCGAGCCGCAGGGATTGGCGGCTGGTGCGCGAGGTGTTCGTGGCTGATACCGATGAGGAGGCGTGGAAGCTGTCGACCGGCGACATGATGGGCCGGATGATGAGCGAGTACTTCCTGCCGCTGCTCGGCCATTTCGGCTTCAAGGACTATCTGAAGCACGCCCCTGACGTGCCCGACAGCGACGTCACCGTCGAATATTGCGCACGCCGGAATTGGATCGTCGGCTCGCCGGCGACGGTCACCGAGAAGATCGAGAAGATCTACCGGGAGGTCGGCGGCTTCGGCGTGCTCTGCGTGTTCGGCTTCGACTACAAGCACAAGCCGGAGGCCTGGCGGCACTCGCTGGACCTGCTCAAGAACGAGGTGATGCCGCGGCTGAAGCATCTCGGCGCCGAGTTCGAGAAGGCCGCATGACAGCTGCGCGGGGTGCGGGGCTTGCCTCGCACCCCCCGTCGCATATCTTAGATGGAGCTTTTCTATGAGGTTTTGCGGCATGACGGTCGACGCACAGAGTTTCAAGCAGGCGATGCGGCATTGCGCCGGCGCGGTGGCGCTGGTGACGGTCGGCCGCGAGCCGGGACAGCGCACCGGCCTGACCGTGACCTCGGCCTGCTCGTTGTCGGACAACCCGCCTTCGGTCCTGGTCTGCGTTAACCGTAATGCCAGCGCGCACGAGCGCATCCGCGCCGAGCGCCATTTCGTCATCAACTTCCTGAACGAGGACCACGCGCTGCTGGCGCTGACCTTCTCCGGTCAGAAGGGCGTCAACGGCGACGACCGGTTTGCGTTCGGCCGCTGGACCACCGGCGCCACCGGCGCCCCGGTGCTGGAGGATGCGGTCGCGGCGTTCGACTGCGTGCTGGCGCAGGAGCTCGAGACCAAGACCCATTCGATCTTCATCGGCGAGGTCCAGCACGTCCGTGCCGCGACCACGGTCGATCCGCTGATCTATCTGCGAAGCGGCTTCCAGAGCGTACGCAACATTCATGATCCGATCACGCTCGGCGACGTCGACGCGCGGCGCGTCAGCTGGAACGAGTTTTCCTGAAGCGGCTGGCGCGCGGCACGCCTGCCATAGTCAATCAGCACCGCTGACCAATCCTGATCACTTTGACGCGCGCGTCATGCGCGTGAGCGGCATGCTATAAGCGCCGCTGCGCTTTCCGTCGGCAGTTTGGGACCCCAAGCGCATCTCGAGATCTCCAGTCATCGACAAGGGAGACCCAACCATGAAGATCGTTGTGATCGGCGGCACCGGGCTGATCGGCTCCAGGACGACAGCCATTCTGCGCCAGCGCGGCCACGAGGTCGTCGCCGCCTCGCCCAGGAACGGCATCAACACCATCACCGGCGAGGGGCTGAAAGAGGCGCTGTCCGGCGCGGCCGTGGTGATCGACCTCGCCAATTCGCCGTCATTCGAGAACAAGGCGGTGATGGAATTCTTCGAGACCTCCGGCCGCAACCTGCTCGCGGCGGAGAAGCCGGCCGGCGTCAAGCATCACGTCGCGCTCTCGATCGTCGGCACCGACCGCACGCCCGAGAACGGCTATTTCCGCGCCAAGGTCGCGCAGGAGAAACTGATCGAGGCGTCAGGCATTCCCTACACCATCATCCGCGCGACCCAGTTCATGGAGTTCGTCGGAGCCATCGCCGATGCCAGTGCGGTTGGAGACACCATCAGGCTCTCGCCCGGTCTGTTCCAGCCGATCGCGGCGGACGACGTGTCTGCGCTCGTTGCCGATGTCGCGCTGGAGGCCCCGCGCAACGGCATCGTCGAGATCGCCGGTCCCGACCGCGCGCCGTTCAACGACATCGTCGCCCGCTACCTGAAGGCAAAAGGCGACCCGCGTCAGGTGGTGAAGGATCCCGATGCGCTTTACTGGGGTGGACGGGTCGAGGAGCACTCGCTGGTGCCGCTGGGCGAGGCGCGCATCGGCCGCATCGATCTGAACGAATGGCTGCGCCGCTCGCGGCCCGCCGCCTGACTGACGGCAACGTCTATTTGAGCCACACCAGCAGTGGTACGGGCGCGCGGCCCTCGCAGGACAGCGTGCCCTCGTAGTTGCGCGCCTTGCGGGCGCTGTAGGTGCAAGGCGCGCCGTCCAGCACCAGCTCGGCCGTGACCTGCGAATCCGCACCGGTGATCTGCAGTCGGATCTCGCCGGCGCGCTCCTCCGGCCCGTCCTGCGTGCAGATTCCGACATGCTTCATCTTCAACGGTCCGGAGAATTGCCCGCGCGCGCCCGGCGCGCTTTCCGTGAGATGCCCGGTCAGCTCCCATTCGCCGAGCACGCCGGCCTGGCCGAGGATCTCCATCGCGCCAAGCGGCGGCACGTGGCAAAGCGACAGCGCGACGGCGCCGAGCAGCGCCGCCCCACCGTTGCGCCATCCTTCATTGCGCCATGTCGTCAGCGGCATCACAGCTTGCTTCCGGTGGTCTGGCGCAGTTCGATCAGCTCCGGTCTCGATACGTCGGAATCCGCGGTGAGCCGAGCGATCTGCGCTGCGCATTCCTGAGTCTTGGCCTGATCGCCGGATGCCTTGGCGCTCTTGATCATCCCGACATAGGCCGCGAGCCGGTTCGGCTCCTTCTTCAGCACCGCCTCGTAGGCGGCGAGCGCGTCGGCGGCTTTGCCGCGATCGAGCAGCATCGCCGCGTAGAGCTCGCGCGCCGGCGCCAGCGGTCCCGGGGTGACGGGATGCTTCTCGGTCTTGTCTTCCGCCTCCGCGGCGGCACTCATCGCACCGAGCGCCTCGTCGTATTTGCCCTCGGCGTACAGCACCCAGGCGCTCGCGATCTGCTGCTGGATGTCGACGATATTGGACCAGTAGGCGTCCTTGGCGTCCTTCAGTCTGTCGCGCAGCTCGACCAGCTTGGCGACATCGGCCTTGGCGGCGCCGGGGTCACCGGAGCGCGCGGCGCCGACCGCACGGGCGAAATAGGTGATGGCATCCGCATAAGCGTATTTGGTCGGATGCACTTCAAGCGCGGCGGCTCCCTTCCAGTCACCGCGTTCGAACACATAGCGGGCCTGGCTTGCCGCCACCGCGAAGGGGCCGGCGAACCGATCCTGCTTGAATTGGAGTTGGCCGAGCTCGTCGACCACCGCCCGTGCCTCCTTGTCCTGGCCCAGCTGGAGATAGGCATACACCAGATAGTCCATCGCATGCGCCTGGTCCTGCTGCTCGCCGTCTTCCCTGGCGATGCGGGCGGATTCCTTGTTCGATGCGATCGACTCCTTCCAGTAGCCGACGCGCGTGAAGATGTGCGACGGCATGTGCTGGGCATGCGGCGCCTGTTCGGCGATCTTGGCATAGCGCATCGCCGCGGGCAGGCCCTTCTCCGCGAGCGCCGGATAGTCGTAGAGATGGATCAGATAGTGGGCGATGCCGGGGTGCTCGGGCTGGCGCTTGAAGATCGGTTCGAGCAGCGCCGCGCCCTTCAGCTGGTTGGCATAGGTCTTGTCGGTCGGCGATGCCGCGACGTTGAGCGTGATCGCATAGGCGATCTGGGCCTCGTCATCGTCGGCATAGTGCGCCGCGACCTGCTCTTCGGCCGCGAGGAACCGCTGCACGCGGGTGCGGTGATCGACCTTGTCGTAGTCGACATACATCGCCGCGATCGCATCGATGTACTCGCGCTCGCGCGGCGTGCCGGCATTCAGCGCCTGGCCTTTCTTCACGGCCTCAAGGCCGAGCGGAAGGTTCTCGGGTGGTGGCGGCCCGTGCGGATTGTAGAGATAGCTGAGCGCGATCCCCCAATAGGCGATGGCGCATTGCGGGTCGGCTTCGAGCACCTCCTCGAAGGTGCGTCGCGATGCGCTGTACCAGAACGAATGCTGGTACAGCATGGCGCGATCGAACAGCTCCTGCGCCTCGGGCTTGCAGGACGTTGCAAAATGGACTTTGCCCAATCGTTGTTCAGTAGAATCGGAAGCAGCAGGTTGCGAAATGGTCGCGGCAATGAGGCCAACGACCACAGCGAGGGGAAACCGTGTCATGGGACCCGCTCCGTGGCGTTGAATGAAAGGCGTAGGATAGCACCTTTCCCGCACGGCCGGAACAACAGCTGCGCTTCGGGTCTAGCTGTCCAGCTCGATCCCTAACGCCTTGATCTTCCGGTACAACGTCGCGCGGCTGAGCCCGAGCGCCTTGGCAGCGTTCGTCACTCTTCCGTCATTGGCGCGCAGCGTCTCGACGATCGCGGCGCGCTCGCGCGCAGTGTGATCGGCCTCCACATGGCGCGTGCCGACTAGCGGCAGATCGAGGTCTGCCTCGGTGATGACGCCGCCCTCGGCGGTGGCCCCGGCGAGCCGCAGCACATGGCGGAGCTGGCGCATGTTGCCGGGGAACGGATAGGCCATCAGCTGCGCCCAGGCGTCCGGCGCGATGTGGCAGTGCGGTGCTTCCTCGTCGGCGATCTGCGCGACGACGTCCCTGCGGTCGGCGCGTTCGCGCAAGGCGGGCAGGCGGATCTCCATGCCGCGCAGCCGGTAGTACAAATCGGAGCGGAAGCTGCCGTCCTCGGCCATCCGCGCCAGATCACGGTGCGTGGCGCTGATCAGGCGGATGTCGACCGGCACCGGCTTCAGCGCGCCGAGCGGCCAGACCTCGCGATTCTCCAGCACGCGCAGCAGCCGCGTCTGCAGCGCAAGCGGCATGTCGCCGATCTCGTCGAGGAACAACGTGCCGCCGCTCGCCTGCACGATCAGCCCCTTCGATCCGTCGCGCCGCGCGCCCGTGAAGGCGCCGGCCTCGTAGCCGAACAGCTCGGCATCGATCAGGCTCTCCGGCATCGCCGCGCAGTTCAGCGCGACATAGTTGCGGCCGGCGCGGTTGCTGGCGGCGTGGATGGCGCGCGCGAACACGTCCTTGCCGGCGCCGGTCTCGCCACGCAGCAGGATCGGCAGATCGAGATTGCCGACCGTCATCAGCCGCTTCACGCCCTTGATCAGCACGGGATCGCGGCCCGCGAGCCGATGCTGGGCGCCGAACTGTCCGGCCGGCACCTCTCGCGACGGCGCCGTCGGCGTACGGGAGACACCCGTGCGCACCGGCGGCGCCACGCGGCCGCGGCCCCATGGCGTGCCGTCGGCGCGGCGTAGCGTGACCGGCTCGTCCGCGGCCCGCGTCGCGCGATCGTCCAGTTGAATCAGATGCGACAGGTCGATGCCGTCATCGATCATCGCGTCGGTCAGTCCGAATACGCCGCGCGCGGTGCGGCAGGCGCCGACCACGCGGCGGTCGTCGTCATAGGCGAGCATGCCGTGCCCGTCGCCGGGCAAGGTCGCGATCCAGGCGGCGCGGTAGCGCCGGCGGAAGAACGACTGCTCGATCCGCCGCGTCGCCTCCGTGGTGACGGCGAGTGCCAGTTCATGCGCGCTGCGGCCGAGATCGCTGCGGCACGAGGAGATGTTGACGGCACCGGCGAGCCGGCCGGCATGGTCGAACAGCGGCGACACCGCGCAGGTGAACATGTGCCACTGCTCGCGGAAATGCTCGTCGCCATGCACGATGATCGGCCGCTGCTCGGCGAGCGCGGTGCCGAGCCCGTTGGTGCCCTCGAAGGTCTCGGCGAAGTTCGAGCCGGTGTAGATCTTCCATTCCAGGAACATCCGCGCGTAGTCGCCCCCGGGCAGCCGGCTCACCAGCATGGTCGCGTTGGGATCGGCGAGGTTGACGCAGTAGCCGGCGTCGTGGAGCAGGCGGGCAAGGTCCTCGAGTTCCGGGACCGCGACCTGGATCAAATCCTCCATCGGTTCGGCGATATGCCGGACCTCGGCTTCGGTGAGGGTCTGCGGCGGCCCGCGCCGGGCCGGATCAAGGTTGTGATTGACCACGCAGCGCCGCCAGGACGCCGCAATCCGCGCCTCGGTGTCGACGCCGGCCACCTGATTGGCCGCCGATAAGACACGGGCAACGTGATTTGAGGCCGAAAGATTGGCCATCCAGAGGTCTCCACCCCTAATTTTCCGCGAAGTCTGGCAGCCCATGGCCGAATGTCAATTGGCCGACGCGGTCGCGGGGAGGAGACCTTGGAGGGATCGCAGCCGCAGACGCGACTCAATCCGCAGGCCGCGCCTCGGGAAATTTCCAGCTGCCGTCGAGAACCGCAGCGCGCGGTTGAAACAGCCGCACGGTGTAATTCCACCCCGGCGTGATCGGCAGGCAGTTGGCGACCTGGCCGTCGCAGCCGCCGAACTGGATGGTGATCGCGCCATCGGCGGCTGTCCTGGCAGTCACGCTGTTCACCGCGTAGCTGTTGGTCGGGTTCGGCTGCAGATAGCCCTCACTGTTGTAGACCGTGAGCGACCAGAAGCCGTCGACGGGAACGTGCTTCACCGTCAGCGTGTGGACGGTGCTGCCGTCGTTGCGCGCCGGCGTGATCGGAAGATACAGCGCGTCCCTCTCGGGATTGCCTCCCCACAGCATGGCGCTGCCGATCAGGTGCTTCACCGGATCGACCTGGTGCGCGTCGGCGCCGAACATGCGCCGTGTGTCGGAGACCGTGGTGCCGAGTTGCAGCAGCGCTGCCTTCACTTTGCCGAGGCTGGCTTCGTTCCAGTTCGGAATCTCGAATGCGCCGGGGTGTTCCTGCTTCGATGCGATCGCGTCCTGCAAAGCGTGGACGTGCTGGATCTCGTCGGCGTTCGAAAAATCGACCAGGAAGCGGACCACTGCAATGGCATAGCGCGTGCCAACTATCTCCCGCGTCAAGGTGTGGCTGCCCGCGCCGTAGTAGACGCCCGTGGTGTATTGATCCTCATTGACGATCTGCATCGCCATGAAGCGCCTGGCGCCGTCCGGCAGCGTGATCGTCACCGGTCCGGCATCGAGATCGAAGATCGCGAACGAGTACAGCGTATCGCGGTTCGGACGGACGATGCCTGACGGCAGCGGTGGGGCAAGTTCGCGGCCGTGACGGAATTTTCCGAAGCCGCCGCCTTTGACCACGCCGGCGAAATAGACGTCGGTCTGGGCTCGATTGTAGGTCTCGATGGTGACGGGTTGCGGCGGTGACACCGGTGTTTGTGCCGATGCGGCCGAACTCGCGAGCGCGAACGTCATGGCTGTCAGGATGCTCGTTTTCATTGGCTCTCCGGAGATGAGGTCCCTCATGGCCGGAGACGTAGGCAGTCAAATATGAAAATGAATGCCTAGGATTGGCAACAAGCCTTCCAGATATGATAGGCTGACTCATGGATCTCAACGCGGTCAGGATGTTCGTCGCGGTCGTTCAGGCCGGCAGCCTCTCGGCGGCGGCCGCCCGCCTCGACGTCCCGCTGCCGACATTGAGCCGCCGCATCCGGGACCTCGAACGACAGCTCAATGTGCAGCTGCTCGCGCGCTCGGCACGCGGCGCGAAACTCACCGACGCCGGAGCGCGGCTGTACGAGCGTGCCGGGCTAGGTATCGAGCAACTGCTGGAGGCCGAGCAGGCCGTCGTCGACGACCAGATGAAGTTGAAGGGGCGCTTGCGCCTGTCGCTGCCGCAGACATTCGAGCCGTGGTGGGAGCTGCTGGCTGCCTTCCAGCAGCGCTATCCGGATATTCAAATTCACCTCTACTCGACCGAGCGCCGCGTCGATCTGGTCGAGGACGGCATCGATGTCGCGCTTCGGGTCGGCGCGATCGTTCACGAGGCGATGGTGGCGCGCCGCGTGCTGTCGTTCCGCAATGTGCTCGTCGCCAGTCCGCGCTTGATCAAACGCTTCGGGCTGCCGAAGCATCCGGACGCGCTTGATCGTCTGCCGTGCGGCGTATGGGCGTCGCGGGTCGATACCCCCGTGCGATGGGAGCTGGGTGACCATGCTGTCGAGCCCAGGGCCGTGCTGTCGACCAACGACTACCATCATCTGTGCACGCGGGCGTTGCGCGGCGACGTGGTCACGGAGCTGCCGCCCTTCCTGGCCGCGGCGGCAATCCGCGAGAAGCGTCTGGTCCGGTTGCTGCCACAGCATCCGCTGCCGGAGTGGTCGCTCAATCTGCTTTACCCGCCGCACCGTCACCAATCGACCATCGTGCGCACTTATCTGGATTTCTGCCAGGGCTATCTGCCGAAGATCGTTCAGGCCTGCACGGTTTGAGTGGCCAACCTCCCCTTGAAAAGGGGAGGTCGCTTTGCTCGCGAGAGCAAAGCGGGTGGGGATCCGCTCTCTCCACTTGCAGCGGAGCCCGCGGCTGACCCGCATCCCGACCTTCCCCCCTTCAGGGGGAAGGAGAAGGCGGGCTTGTAGCCCGGATGGAGCTACTTCACCGCCCCGGCCGTGAGCAGCACGAACGAGCGCCCCGCCGCCTTGTATGTGCTGTCGAACGCAAACTGCGCGCCCGCCGGTTCCTCTGGCGTATTGGTATCGAGCAGCAGCGACCAGTGCGGGCCGGCGGACGTCGCCGGCAGCTTGAAATCCACCTCGCCCTGATAGCTGTTGAGGATCACGAGCACGGTGTCGTCCTCGCCTTCGCGGGCAATCGCGGTCTTGCGCGCGCGGCCATCGAGCACGGCGCCGAAACATTTGATCCAGCCGGTGCTCCAGTCGGCCTGTGTCATCTCCACGCCCGAGGCGTTGATCCAGACCACGTCGCGGATCTCGAGCTGCGGATCGCGATCGCCGGACAGGAAGCGGCTGCGGCGCAGGATCGGATAGTCGCGCCTGAGCTTGATCATCCGCCTGGTGAATGCGAGCAGCTTGTTGCCGTCGTCGGAAAAATTCCAGTCGAACCACGAGATGTCGTTGTCCTGGCAATAGGCGTTGTTGTTGCCGCGCTGGGTGCGGCCGAACTCGTCGCCGCCGAGCAGCATCGGCGTGCCCTGCGAGGCCACGAGCGTCGCCAGCATGTTGCGCTTCTGGCGTTCGCGCAACGTGCGGATATCGGGATTGTCGGTCGGGCCCTCGGCGCCGCAATTCCAGGAATGGTTGTCGGACGAGCCGTCGTTGTTGTTCTCGCCGTTGGCCTCGTTGTGCTTGGAGTTGTAGCTCGCCCAGTCGTTCAGCGTGAAGCCGTCATGGGCGGTGATGAAGTTGACGCTGGCCCAGGTGCGGCGTCCCTCGCGGTTGAACACGTCGTGCGAGCCGAGCAGCCGCGGCGCCAGCGTGCCGGGCGCCGCCTCGCCACGCCAGAAATCGCGCACGGTGTTGCGGTACTTGTCGTTCCATTCCGCCCAGCCCGGCGGGAAGCCGCCGACCTGGTAGCCGCCGGGACCGCAGTCCCAGGGTTCTGCGATCAGCTTCACGGTCGCGAGCAGCGGGTCCTGGTTCATCGACTTCAGGAAGCCGGACTGCTCGTCGAAGCCGTAGACCTCGCGCGCCAGAATGGTGCCGAGGTCGAAGCGGAAGCCGTCGACATGCATGTGGCCGGCCCAGTAGCGCAGGCTGTCCATCACCATCTGGATCACCCGCGGATGCGACAGGTTCACCGTGTTGCCGGTGCCGGTGTCATTGATGTAATAGCGCCGCTTGTCCGGCAGCAGCCGGTAATAGCTCGCATTGTCGATGCCCTTGAACGACAGCGTCGGGCCGCGTTCATTGCCTTCGGCGGTGTGGTTGTAGACCACGTCGAGGATGACTTCGAGCCCGGCGCCGTGCAGCCGCGACACCATCTCCTTGAATTCGCGCAGGCTGTTCGGCACGTCGGCGGCGTAGCGCGGGTCCGGCGCGAAGAAGCCGATCGTGTTGTAGCCCCAGTAATTGGTGAGATGTTTCTCCAGCAGGTTGCTGTCGTTGATGAAGGAATGCACCGGCAGCAATTCGACCGAGGTGATGCCGAGCGCCTTGAGATGATCGAGCGCGGCGTCCGCGCCAAAGCCGGCATAGGTGCCGCGCAGGTTCTCAGGGATGCCCGGATGCTGTTTGGTAAAACCCTTGACGTGGGTCTCGTAGACGACGGTCTCGTCCCAGTGCACGTCCTGCCGCTGCGCTTCCTGGACCCAGTCGAAATTGGGATCGACCACCACGCATTTCGGCATGAACGGCGCGCTGTCGCGCTCGTCGAAGGTCAGGTCGTCGCCGGTCTCCATCTTGTAGCCGAACACCGCCGGATTCCAGGTGAGGCTGCCGGCATGGGCGCAAGCATAGGGATCGAGCAGCAGCTTGTTCGCGTTGAAGCGGTGGCCGCCGTCGGGCTGGTAGGGGCCGTAGACGCGATAGCCGTAGAATGTGCGGGGCTGCACGCCGTTGATGAAGCCGTGAAACACCTGGTCGGTATATTCCGGCAGCTCGAAGCGATGCGTCTCGCGCTCGCCGTCGAACAGGCAGACCTCGACCTTGGTGGCATTGGCGGAAAACACCGCGAAGTTGGTGCCGTGGCCGCTCCAATGGGCGCCCAGCGGATAGGGCAGCCCCTCCTCGATCACGAAATCGGACATCGGTCCCCCAGCCATGAAATCAACCTGCAACAAACGCCGCCGCGCGGAAAACGTTGCATGGCGATTTTAGCGGCAGTTGCCAGTGGTTCGTGTGACGCTTCAAGCGATGCTGCGTCTCTCTCGTCGTTCGGAGACGGCGCCGCAATGAGAGGGAGGTGAGCACGCTGGTTAGGCTCCCTCCCCCCTTGCGGGGAGGGGTGGGGAGAGGGGGCCCCAGGCGAGATGCGAATGATGGAGCGTTTCATCAACAAGCCGATGCCGAGGGAGCGCCCGCCCTTTGATCAACAGCGGAGCAAGCGGCACCCCTCTCCCTAACCCTCTCCCGCAAGGGGAGAGGGAACCCTTCCTTCGGTGCTTACCTAACGTTCAATCACTGAGTTACCCGCCCTTGCCAGGACGACGGCACTAATTGTCCGTCAACAGCGCAAACCGCCGTCGGTCGATCCGCTCGCGCGCCGATTGTCCGGCTGCGGCGCAAAGATCGGGCGCGTAGAGCTGGCAGCTTCCGCGTGCTTCGATCGCCTTGTCGATCATGTCCAGAAGCTGCGCGGGCGTGAGGTCGGGAGGCGCGGCGATGCGACCGATGACGACGTGCTTCTCCATCGTCTCGTGATCGGCGTGATCGATGTCGGGGTTGCGCCAGCAATTGGCGCACATGATCTTGACGCTTTCCGAATGCGAATAGACGACGGCGTCCCCGTCCAACTCCGCGCTGATGCCGGCCAATTGCCGTGTGGTCTCCTGCGTGCCCGCGAAATCGAAGAACTGGTAGTTTTGCCGCAGCAGCGTTGCCAGATGCGGGAAGACGGGGATCTCTTCGTCACCGTAGGCGTGATGCGTGATCGGTGCGCCGTCCATCAGGATGACGTCGCCATAGTCGACGCCGAGATCGCCGTACAGCACGCTGCGGACAATGCCGTGGCACGGAGACAGCCGTTCGATCCAGACCGTCTCCTCCTCGCCCGGGTCGTCACCGTCAGCCGTCCGCTCAGCGAGCGGACGCGCGGCAAGCCTCACCTTGCAAGCGGGATATCCACCCTCCGGCAACCCAAAGCGTCCATGCTCGATCTTCTGCCCCATCCGCTTCCACACGCCCAAGGCGGTTTCGGCATCCAGAGCTCCCGTGGCGCAGATGCCGAGGTTCCATTCGGTGCTGTCGACGACCTCTTGCGACAGGTCTGCTGCGGCCCGGTTTGCCGCAACGCCTTCCGCGAATCTGCCGCGCGTCTTGTAGAAGAGCCCCAGATTGTAATGATGTGCGCTTCTTTGCGGATCAATTTCGATCAGCCTGCGAAGACTGGCCTCGGCGATCGCATCGTTCTGGCGCGCCGTCATTCGCGCCGCCGTGGCGAGCCCGCGCAGGATCTGCTCATGTTCGGGCCGCCCCTCGTAGCGCCTGGCCAGGCGGTCCAGTCTTGCGACCATCGTCTGAAATATCGGGTGCTCCGGCGGGGGCGCATTCAGATCGTCAATGTCGCGGACGGCTTCGAGGCACAGGCCGAGCCTCGAGAGGATAGCCAAGTCGTCATCGTGGGCATCGGCTATCTCGGCAAGGATGCCGGCCGCCTCTTCCCTCGCAAGGCTTCGCCTGTCGACGATCCACAGCAATGCCATCGCCGCCTCGGCCTGACGGCGCTGGGCCTTTCGCAACGGTTCGATCCTTTGCGATGCCGCCAGCGTGTGGCCCGCCTGTCCCTCTGCAACCGCGTCACGCGCGATCGCACCGATCTCGTCGGACGAGAGAATCGCGCTCGGACCATTCGACATCATCGTCTCCGTTGAGGCGCCTCGGTGTGCGTGTACGGCTATGCCGAGCGGCCTCGCGATCACGTTAACACACGAAAGCGCCCGTCCGACCCGTCTCTAAGGCGCTGCAAACGATCGCCCAACCTCGCGCGCGGCCTGGATGAATCTTTGCGAGGCGGGGCCGAGCGTGCGATTCTTCAGTGTCACTATTCCGTTTGGTATGCCCGTGACGGGCAGTTCGACGGGCAAGATCTTTACCTCGGCGCGCCGACTGAAGAACCTCAACACGGAAGCCGGCAAAACCGAAAGGAAGCGTCCGGTTGTCACGAGGCTGATCCGCGCTTCAGGTGGGACGGCGACCACAGTCGCACGAGGGCACGGGAGCCCGTTGACGAGGAAGGCTTGGTCGAAGAGCGACGAGATCGTTGCTTCCGGCGGGGCCAATACCCAGGATTCATTCACGAGTTCGGAAAGCTCAATCCTTCGCCGCCGCGCCCACGGACTCTGCACGCCCGCAGCGACGATCAAGGGATCCTCATAGAGCGCTTCAAGCTCCAGTCGCTCATTGGCGACGGGAGCGCGCAATACTGCGATCAAGAAATCGACGTCGCGCTCATTCAGGCTCCGATAGAGTGTCTCGGTCTGCTCCGTCACCAGGTGGAACGCCATGCGGGGATAGCGCCGCGACAACCGATCAACGACGGCTGAGACGAAGCCTGCAGCCAAAAACGGATTGCATCCAATCCGCACTTCCCCCGCGGCAGGATCGGCCAGGAACTCCAGGTCCCTCACGCCCCGGCGCAAGCCGTCAAATACGGTCACTCCGCAATCGAGCAGGGCGCGACCATAAGGCGTCGGCTCTACGCCCTGGCGGTCGCGGTCGAGCAGGCGCACACCGAGCACGTGCTCCAGTTCTGCGATCGATCTCGATACTGCGGGCTGACCCGTGTTGAGGCGTTGTGCCGCCTTCCCCATACTGCCGGCCTGCACCACCGTCATGAAGACATGGAGGTCTCGCAACTTCATTCGGCGGCCTACGCGTTCGCTCAACTGCATGGCGGCGTCCCCCATGACGGTATTGATATGAGCTCATCCAACAATAGCATGAGATCCGCATGACCGGTTCAAGTAATATGTGTCATTCGAGCCGTCGGGTGCTGATCCGAGACGAGCCATGGACGACGCCATCGCATTTCCGGCTGATGACCCCGGGCCGCGCTCGCTCGCCGAGCTTGAGGCGCGCCTTGCGCGCGATCTCGACTTTCTGGCGTTGTCGCCGCCGGCGAAGGACTGGCTTGAGCCGCGAACCCATCCCGAGTGGGGACCGGTGCTCGATGTCGCCATTGTCGGTGCCGGGATGGCCGGGCTGTCTGCAGGCTTTGCGCTCAAATGCCTCGGCGTGCGCAACATGCGTGTGTTCGACCGCTCCCCGGAAGGCTTCGAGGGGCCGTGGGCGACCTTCGCGCGCATGGAGACGCTGCGCTCGCCCCCGGAGCTTGCTGGCCCCGCGCTCGGCTTCGCCAATCTAACCTTCCGTGCCTGGTTCGAGGCGCAGTTCGGTCGGGTGGCCTGGACCGGGGTGCATCGTATCCCGCGGTTGCAGTGGTCGGACTATCTGCGCTGGTACCGCAAAGTGACCGACCTGCCGGTCGAGAACCGCACCGAGCTCGTCGACCTCGGCGGCGATTCCGAGACGGTGCTGCTTACCCTGCGCTCGGCTGCCGGCATCGAGCGCGTGGCCGCACGTCGTCTCATCCTCGCCAGTGGCCGCGACGGTCTCGGCGGCGCCTATGTGCCGCAGCTGTTTGCCGGGCTTGACCGAAAGTGCTGCGCGCACACCAGCGACGACATCGATTTCGCCGCACTGCGCGGCAAGGTGGTCGGCGTGATCGGTTCCGGCGCATCCGCCGTCGACGCCGCAGCCGAGGCATTGGAGTCCGGGGCAACGCGCGTCGCGATGCTGGTTCGGCGCACGGACGTGCCGCGCTTCAATCGCGGCATGGGCATCGGAAGCCCCGGCATGTGGCACGGCTTCAACCGGCTGACGCTTGCTCAGCGCTGGTCGTTCGTGCAGGGCATCGACGATGCGGCGGTCCCACCGCCGCGCGCCTCGATGCTTCGATGCTCGCGGCACAGCAACTTTTCCATTGTCACGCGCTGCGCCCCGCGCGACATCGCGTTGCGCAACGGCCGCGTCGTGCTCGACACGACGCGTGGAAGGCTCGCGTTCGATTTCCTGATTCTCGCCACGGGCTTCACCGTGGATTGGCCGCGCCGACCGGAGCTGGCCGCGCTCGCGCCGCATGTCCTCAAATGGCGCGATCGCTTCGCGCCCGCCGATCGCGAATTCGCCCAGGCCGACCACCCGTTCCTTGGACCGATCTCGAATTCCTCGAGCGGGCCGCGGGCACGGCGCCATGGGTCGAGCGCGTGCACTGCTTCAACTTCCCGGCCTTTCTGAGCCACGGGCCCATTACCGGCGACGTCCCGGCGATCAGCGTCGGCGCAGAGCGCGTCGCAAAGGGCGTGGCGGCGGCACTGTGGGCCGAGGATTATACGCGCAACTGGCGGCGCTTCCTCGCATGGGACAATCCCGAACTGCGCGGTGATGAGTTCACGATCGACGAGGATGTTGCCAAGTTCTTGGTAGACGAGGAAAGCGGTGCGGAAGCGTGAACGCATTGTATTTCCGAGTCCACGCGGGCGTGCCTGCCGACATACGCGAAAGCACACTTGGCCAGCCTAAATCAGTCGCATCCCCTTGAAGCTCGTGTGCCCGTTCTTGCCGACGATGATGTGATCATGCACGGCAATCCCCAGCGGCCTCGCGATATCGACGATCGCTTTCGTCATCTGGATGTCGGCCTGCGACGGCGTCGGGTCGCCGGAGGGGTGGTTGTGCACCAGGATCAGCGCGGTCGCGGACAATTCCAGCGCGCGCTTGATCACCTCGCGCGGATAGACCGGGGTGTGGTCGACGGTGCCGGTCTGCTGCACCTCGTCGGCGATCAGCTGGTTGCGCTTGTCGAGGAACAGCAGGCGGAACTGCTCCTTGTCGGCGAACGCCATGCCGGTGCGGCAGTAGTCGATGACGTCGTTCCAGGACGACAGCGCGATGTTGCGCCTGATCTCGCCCTTGGCGATGCGGCCGGCGGCCGCGGCGAGCAGCTTGAGCTGGTTGATCGCGGCATCCTTGACGCCCTCGACCTCGCGCAGTCGCGCCGGCGGCGCATGCACGACCTCGGCGAACGAGCCGAACTTCTTCAACAGCGCCTTGGCCAGGGGTTTGGTGTCGCGGCGCGGGATCGCGGCGAACAGCGCCATCTCCAGCAGCTCATAATCGGTCAGCGTCTCCGGCCCCGCGGCGTAAAAGCGCTCGCGCAGCCGTTCGCGATGGCCG
This sequence comes from Bradyrhizobium sp. CCBAU 53421, assembly GCF_015291625.1. NCBI lineage: Bacteria > Pseudomonadati > Pseudomonadota > Alphaproteobacteria > Hyphomicrobiales > Nitrobacteraceae > Bradyrhizobium > Bradyrhizobium sp. CCBAU 53421. The sequence continues at coordinate 8,769,764 of NZ_CP030047.1, read as the reverse complement.
TGATAGTGCGGCGTCTCGTCGGCCTCATCGTTGCTGGCATCGGGTTTGGCGGGCATCGGCCACAACCATGCCGTGCCTGCCGGGTTTTGCAAGAGCCGATGCAACTTCCCGGTTTGCCACGATGCGGCGGGCGAATTACCGTCGGCCGCAACGTTTGGGATCGAAAAGGGAGGGCGGCGTGACATCGTTCAAGGTGATCCGCGCGCGCGCCGAGAAGCGCAAGGGCGGGCCGAAGGCGCTGGAGAAACTGCTGCGGCCGCCGGCCGGCGCCAAGGCGCTGGCCAAGCTCGGCGACGACCGCGTGCTGGCCGAGATGACCAGGCGCGTGTTCTGCGCGGGCTTTGCCTGGAGCGTGATCGACGCCAAATGGCAGGGCTTCGAGGCGGCCTTCCTCGGCTTTCAGCCGGCCAAGCTCGCCTTCAAGCCCGACGAATTTTGGGAGAAGCTCACGAGCGACGCCAGGATCGTGCGCAACGGCGCCAAGATCATGTCGGTGCGCGACAATGGCCGCTTCGTGCAGGAGATCGCACGCGAGCATGGCAGCTTCGGCAAATTCCTTAGCGCCTGGCCGTCATCGGATGAGGTCGGGCTGCTGGACCTGCTCACCAAGCGCGGCAGCCGGCTCGGCGGCAACACCGGGCAGATGCTGCTGCGCTTCCTCGGCTGGGACGGCTTCGTCACCTCGCGCGACGTCGTCGCCTGCCTGCGCGATGCCGGCGTCGATATCGCCGAGGAAGTGAAGTCGAAGCGCGACCTTGCCAAGGTGCAGGCGCAGTTCAACGCCTGGGCGGAAGAGACCGGGCTGTCCTACCTGCATCTGTCGCGGATCTGCGCGATGTCGATCGGCGAGAACCATACGCCCGAGGAGATCATCGAGCGCACGCGGAGCGATTATTGAACTTGTCGCGGATTACACTTGAACCCGATCACACCTGAACCCACGGCTTCTCGCCGTGGCGCTCGGACAGCGTGAAGATCTCGACGCCGTCGGCGGTGACGCCGACCGAGTGCTCGAACTGCGCCGACAGCGAGCGGTCGCGGGTCACCGCGGTCCAGCCGTCGGACAGGATCTTCACATGCGGCTTGCCGAGATTGATCATCGGCTCGATGGTGAAGAACATGCCGGGCTTCAGCGGCGCGCCTTCGCCGGGGCGGCCGATATGGATGATGTTCGGCTCGTCGTGGAACAGGCGGCCGAGGCCGTGGCCGCAGAAGTCGCGCACCACGCTCATGCCCTGCGGCTCGACGAAGCTCTGGATGGCGTGGCCGATATCGCCGGTGGTGGCGCCGGGCTTCACGGCGGCAATGCCGCGCATCATCGCCTCATAGGTCACCTCGATCAGCCGCTCGGCCTTCCGCGCGATCGCGCCGATCGCATACATGCGACTGGAATCGCCATACCAGCCGTCGACGATGAAGGTGACGTCGACATTGACGATGTCGCCTTCCTTCAGCGGGCGGTCGCCCGGCATGCCGTGGCAGACCACGTGATTGATCGAGGTGCAGGTCGAGTAGCGGTAGCCGCGATACATCAGCGTCGCCGGATAGGCGCCGTGATCGAACGCGAACTTGCGGACGAACTCGTCGATGACCGAGGTCGGGACGCCCGGCTTGACGATGTCGGTGAGCGCGTCGAGGCATTTCGACACCAGGGCGCCAGCCTTGCGCATGCCGGCAAAGCCGCTCGGTCCGTGCAGCTTGATCTGGCCGGTCTTGCGAAGCGAGGTGTCGGTGGCGTCGATATAGCTCATGGGCGGGATGTTTCTGCAGGCAAGGGGCTGATTTCAGGCCCTAATCTAATGATCGGCGCGCCCGGCGCAAGCCAAGGTTGGGCATGGGGACAATGTCCAAACGGCTTGATTTCCCGGCCAAATCCGGAGCAGCGACGGCCGCTGGTCCGAAAAACCGCGCGGAAGCGCTAGCTGGAGACCTCGACCACGCTCTCGACCGGCAGCGCGCCGCCGCGGATGCGGAGTTCCCGCACCGGGTAGGGCACCTTGATGCCGTCCTGCTTGAAGGCGTCCCACAGCGCCAGCATGACGTCGCTCTTCACACCGTCCATGCCGTCAGGGTCGGCGATCCAGAAGGTCAGCGAGAACTTCATGCCGAGCTCGGCGAATTCGGTCAGGATGCAGTTCGGCGGCTTGCCCTTGAGCGCGCGGGCGTGGGCCGTGGCGGTATTGATCGCGAGCTTGCAGACCAGCCGCGGATCGGCGTCGTAATTGGCGGCGAAAGCGATCTTCACCAGGGTATTCTTGTCGGTATAGGTCCAGTTGGTGACCTTCTGCGTCACCAGATCCTCGTTCGGGATCAGGAACTCGCGGCCGTCGCCGGCGGCGACCGAGATGTAGCGGGTCTTCATCGCGCTGATGCGGCCCTGGCTGTCGCCGATGGTGACGAGGTCGCCGGGCTTCACCGATTTGTCGACCAACAGGATGATGCCCGAGATGAAGTTGGCGACGATCTTCTGCAGGCCGAAACCGATGCCGACGCCGACGGCGCCGGACAGCACCGCGAGCGCCGACAGGTTGATCCCGACCGCGCTCAAGGCAATGGCGACCGCGACCACCATCAGGCCGATGCGGATGATCTTGACCAGCAGCACCTGGATCGACGGGGTCAGATCGGTCGAGCGGGTGATCTGGCCGTCGATGAAATTGCTGGCGATATTGCTCAGCCACAGCGCCAGGATCAGCACCGCGCCGGCCTTGATCAGCAGCAGCGGGCTCAGCCGCAGACCGCCCATGACGACGGCGAACGAATCCAGCGTATCGGCCGCCCAGTCGAGCTGGCCGATGATGCTGAGGGCGGCGACCACCCAGGCCGCGATCGAGACCAGCTTGACGATGAAGGCGTTGTCGATCACCGAGGTGACGAGGCGGATCACGAGCCAGGCCAGCGCCAGCTTGGCGGACACCGCGATCAGATAGCTGCGGCTCGGCCAGGTCGCGTGCCACATCACGATGCGCGAGATCACCATCAGCGCCGCGAACACCGCGGTCGAGGCGCTCGTCACCATCACGCGGGCAAAGTGCCGGAGCGGCAGCGGCCAGCGGCTCGCCAGCGTCGACATGTTGACCCGCGCATGGATGGCGGTATCGGCGGCGTAGGCGAGGCCTGCGGCGGCGAGGATGATGCCGAACTGCAGATAGAACCAGGGCGAGGCGACCTCGGCGCCGACCGAGCGCGCCGCCATTTGGATCGATTCCAGAACGTCCTTCCAGCTCATGTCCATCTGCAAAGTCTCAACTCGAAGCGCGGGTCAGGCAAATGTGATTCGAAGGTGCAGCCAGAATCCCACAATGGCGCGCACGCGACCATCGATACACCACAGTGTCGGGGCGACCTAGGCCCGGGAGGATCGGGCACATTGCCGCTTAGGACAGAAATCGGTTGGCGTCCCAGTGTGGCGACGATAAGGATGCAATTGCAAGTATTTGAGACCTCCGAAGTCCTTGAGACCTCCAAAGACGCATGGCATCCCTCGACTCCGTCAGTATAGCGATCCTGCTCGGTGCGGTGCTGGTGATGGCCGGCATCCTGTCCAGCCTGCTGGCGCTGCGGTTCGGCGCCCCCTTGCTGCTGGTGTTCTTGCTGGTCGGCATGCTGGCTGGCGATTCCGGCCCCGGCCGGCTGCAGTTCGACGACGTCCGCACCACCTATCTGGTCGGCTCGGTGGCGCTGGCGCTGATCCTGTTCGACGGCGGACTGAAGACGCGGTTTGCCAGCATCCGCACCGTGCTGGCGCCCTCGATGATGCTGGCGACCGCCGGCGTGCTGCTGACCGCGCTGATCACGGCGCCGGTCGCCCGCTACGTGCTCGACCTCAACTGGACCGAGTCGCTTCTGGTCGGCGCCGTCGTCGCCTCGACCGACGCCGCGGCGGTGTTCCTGCTGGTGCACACCCAGGGCCTGCGCCTGCGCCCGCGCGTCGGCGCGACCTTGGAGGCGGAGTCCGGCACCAACGATCCGTTCGCGATCTTCCTCACCTTGATGCTGGTCGAGTTCATCTCGATCGGCCAGAGCTCGGCTTCGCACATCGCGATGGAGTTCATCCAGGAGGCCGTGCTCGGCGCCATCATCGGGGTGATCGGCGGCCGGCTGGTGGTGATCGCGCTGAATTACGTGGCGCTGCCGCAGGGCCTGCATGCGCCGTTCGTCACGACCGCGGCGCTGGTGATCTTCGGCGGCTCGCAGATGGTGCATGCCTCGGGATTCCTCGCGGTCTATCTCGCCGGTATCATCATCGGCAACCGGCCGACCCGCGCGCATAATTCGGTGGTGACGTTCCTCGACGCCGCGACCTGGCTGGCGCAGATCGTGATGTTCGTGCTGCTCGGCCTGCTGGTCTCGCCGCATCGCCTGCTCTCCAGCGCCGGCGGCGCTGTGCTGGTGGCGTTCGCGCTGATGCTGGTGGCACGGCCGCTGGCGGTGCTGATCTGCCTTGCGCCGTTCAAGTTCAACTGGCGCGAGAAGGTCTTCATCGCCTGGACCGGCTTGCGTGGCGCGGTCGCGATCTTCCTCGCCTCGATCCCGATGCTGGTCGGGCTGTCGAAGGCCTATCTCTATTTCGACGTCGCCTTTGTCGTCGTCATCATCTCGCTGCTGCTGCAGGGCTGGACGCTGGCGCCGGCGGCGCGGCGGCTGCACGTCGCACTGCCCCGCGCCGAACGCGGCCCGCGCCGTGTCGAGCTGGATCTGCCGGGCCAGCTCGAGCAGCAGTTGGTCGGTTATCCGGTGCGGCCGAAGAGCCTGTATTTCCGCCGCGGGCTGATCCCGTCCTGGTCGAAGCCGACGCTGGTGATCCGCGAGGAGCGGATCCTGACCCCGGTCGAGGCCGATCCGGTCGCGCCCGGCGACTACATCTACCTGCTGGCGCCGCCGGAGCGCGCCGAGGCGCTCGACCGCTTCTTCGTCGACATGGCGCCGTCGTCAGCGCCCGATCCGCATCTGCTCGGCGACTTCATGGTGTCGGGCGAGCATACGCTCGGCGAGCTCGCCGAGATCTACGGCGTCAAGGTCGACGAGCACCAGGCCAAGCTGACGCTGGCGGATTATTTCGACGTCAATCTCGACCGCGCGCCGAAGGAAGGCGCCGAGCTTGCGCTCGACGAGATCGTGCTGGTGGCACGCAGCATCAGCGGCGGCCGCGTCAATGTGGTCGGCCTGCGCCTGCCGGAGGAAGACGAGGTGGTCGTGCCGCAGACGCGGATGCAGACCGTCCGGCGCAAGCTCGCCGATATCTGGGCGTCGGTCGCCGGCGTCTAAAGCGTTTTCGAGCGAAGTGGATGCCGGTTCGCGTGAAGAAAACGCGTCAGAACAAGACCGGCCGTCACTGCTTGCGCAGGAAGCTCGAATCCGGGGCGAACTTCTTGATCATGTCGGACAGGCCGTCGTCGGCCGGTGAGCCCTTCGACGCAGCGTCCGACTTCGGCTCATCCTTGAACTTCTGGCCGGAAATCTCGGCCAGCGCCGCGAGCAGCGTCTCGTCGAGATTGTCGGCCGCCGTCTTCGCAGACGGTGTCTTGGCAGGCGATGTCTTGGCAGGCGGCGCGCTGGCGGGCGGGGGCGGGGTGGGCTTCGGCGGGTTGGCGTCGATCTCGGCCTCCGCCGGGGGCGGCTTTGTCGGCTCCGGTACCGGGACCGGCTTGGATGTGTCCGCCCGTCTTGCGGCGGACTTGCTGACCGCGGCGATCAACGATGCTTCGAGATCGGCGGGCGTCTCCGCCGGCATGGCCGGGGCTGCGGCTGGCATCGGCGGTGGCGCCGCTGGCATTGGCGGCGCGGCGGGCTTCGCGTCCCGGGGGGCGCGACCGAACAGCGGTTCCCGCTGGCCCGCCGTCGACGGCCGGCTGTCGGTGGCCTTGCCAGGCTCTCTACCAAGCTCCTTGCCAGGCTTGAAGAGTCCCGCGCGTTCGGCGGCGATCCTGGCGGAAGCCTCCTCGACCGTGGCGAGCAGGGACGCTTCCAGCGCATCGGCGGGATTGCCCGAAGCCGCTGGCTTGGCGGCAGGGGCGGCCGCCTGCTTTGGCTCCGGCCGGGGCGGCAGGGGCGGTGGCCGCGAAGCTTCGACCGGCGTGGGCGGCGGCGTGGGCTGGCCGTCCCGGGCGCGCGCGATGATGCCGTCGACAATCTCGCCGAGCCGGCTCTTGTCGGGGGCGGCGAGATAGCTCGCCGCGAGCTCATCGACATATTGCGGGCCGTAATCGGCCAGCACCTTGGCCAGTTGGGCGAGATCGGGATCGCTCTCGACCAGCCGGCGCCAGGTCTGCCGGTCGTAGGGGGCGTCGTCCTTCTTGTCGGGCCAGGCCACCCGGCGCGGCTGGCGCTGTGGTCCGCTGTCTTGGCCGCTGTCTTGGCCGGTGTCCTGGCCAGTGTCTTGGCTGGTGACGGGGTCGAAGGTCGGCGGCTGCAGCCCGGCGCTGAGGCGCGGCGGGGTGAATCCGCCAGCCCCGGCCGGCACGGGGGCATCCCCCTCGCGCCGACGCCGCTCGGCGATCTGCAGCGAGATCAGGCCGATGCCCATCAGCAGGAAGCCGAGTGCGGCCCACGAAATCGTGGCGCACAGCAGCCCGCCGATCAGCAGCAATACCCAGCCAGTCAGTCGCAAAGTGCACCTTTCCCCATGCTCGATCGGACGTCCCGATCCGGGCCTAGCAGACAAGATGGGCTATCTTATGCCGACTTTCGGAAAAACGGCCAGCCGGGGCGTTTTCGAGCGAAGTGGGCACCGGTTCGCGTGAAGAAAACGCCTCGAGACCAGAACCGTAGCTCTAGGTGCCGCCCGTCAACACCTTGACACCGCCGAACGCGGTGACCTGGCCGCGACGCAGCATCACGATCTGGGTGGCGAGCTGGCGCAGCTCGGCCGCGTCGTGGCTGACATAGACCATCGGGACGCCGGCCTCGTCGCGCAGCCGGACCAGATAGGGCAGGATCTCGAGCTTGCGGCTTTCGTCGAGCGCGCCGAGCGGCTCGTCCAGCAGCAGCAGCCGCGGCCTGGACAGCAGCGCGCGGCCGAGCGCGACGCGCTGGCGTTCGCCGCCGGAGAGCTTTCCGGGGCGGCGGTCGAGCAAGGCGCCGATGTCGAGCAGGTCGACGACGCGCTTGTGCTGCGCGGGATCCTCGGTGAGGCCGTTCATCCGGCGGCCATAGTCGAGGTTCTGCCTGATACTAAGATGCGGAAACAGCCGCGCGTCCTGGAACACGTAGCCGATCCGGCGGCGATATGTCGGGACGTGAATGCCGGCCGACGTATCGTCGACCGTCTCGCCGTCGATCACGATGGTGCCGCGATCGGGACGCACCAGCCCTGCGATCGTGTTGATGAGCGAGGTCTTGCCGGAGCCGGACGCGCCGAACAGGCCGGTGACGCGGCCCTCGCTGCTGAACGACGCCGCGAGCGTGAATTCGCCGAGCTGCTTGGTGATGTCGACGCGCAGCATGCTCTATTGCCCGTGCAGGCGCGCGGTGGCGCGGCGCGCGAACACTTCGGCGGCGATCAACGCGCCGACCGCGAGCACGACCGAGATGATCACGAGCCGCGCCGCCGCGGCGTCGCCGTCGGGTGTCTGGATCAGCGAATAGATCGCCGATGAAATGGTCTGGGTCTCGCCGGGGATGTTGGAGACGAAGGTGATGGTAGCGCCGAACTCGCCGATCGCCTTGGCAAAGCCGAGCACCATGCCGGCCAGCACGCCAGGCAGCGCCAGCGGCAGCGTCACGGTTGCGAACACCCGCCAGGGCGCGGCGCCGAGCGTCTCGGCCGCCTGCTCGAGGCGGCGGTCGACCGCTTCGATCGACAGGCGGATCGGGCGCACCAGCAGCGGAAACGACATTACGCCGCAGGCAAGCGCGGCGCCGGTCCAGCGGAATGCGAACACGATGCCGAGGTGATCGGCCAGCCAGCCGCCGACCAGGCCGCGCTTGCCGAAGGTCAGCAGCAGCAAATAGCCGGTGACGACGGGCGGCAGCACCAGCGGCAGATGCACCGCGGCATCGAGCAGCGACTTGCCCCAGAAATCGCGCCGCGCCAGCAGCCAGGCGAGCGCGATCCCGAACGGGGTCGCCACCAGCGTTGCGATGATGGCGACCCGCAGCGACAGCAGGATCGCCGTCCATTCGGTCGGCGAGATCTCGAACACGCGATTAAGTCGTCGGGCTGATCAGGAACTTGAAGCCGTACTTCTCGAGGATCGTCTTCGCCGCGGACGAGCGCAGGAAGGCGAGGTAGTCGGTGGTCTCGGGCTTCGCGGTCGTGGTCGCCGCGACCGGATAGATGATCGTGGGATGGGTGTCGGCCGGGAAGGTGCCGACGATCTTGACGCCCGGTTCGACCTTGGCGTCGGTCGAATAGACGATGCCGAGCACGGCTTCGCCGCGCGCCACCAGCGTCAACGCCGCGCGCACGCTCTCGGCCATCGCGAATTTCGGCTCCGCCGCCTGCCAGGCGCCGAGCTTCTCGAGCGCGGCCTTGGCGTATTTGCCGACCGGCACCGCCTTGACGTCGCCGGTCGCGATCCTGCCGTCGCCGGCGAGCTTGGCGAGATCGAAGCCGGGTGCGATGTTGACGTTGTCGATCTTGGAATCCTTCGGCGCGATCAGCACGATCGAATTGCCGAGCAGGTTCACCCGCGTCGCTTCATTGACGTTCTTCTGCTTGATCGCATAGTCCATCCAGTCGGTGTCGGCGGAGACGAACACGTCGGCCGGCGCGCCCTGCTCGATCTGTTTTGCGAGCGCCGAGCTCGCGGCATAGCTGGCGCTGATCTTGACGCCGGTCTTGGCGGTGTAGGCCGCATCGATCTCGTCGAGCGCATTCTTCATCGAGGCTGCGGCAAAGACGGTGAGGGTCTTGTCTTCGGCGCGCGCGGGCGAATGGATCGCGCCGAGCAGGATGACGAAGGCAGTGAAAAGTCCGGCAAGTCGTGAAATTGAAAGTCGTGACATCGAAAGCGCTCCGTGCGAGCTCGCGCGCGAACGGCACGCGCAAATCAGGCGTTGGTGGGGTCTGGGCGCGACGGACGGAAAGCGCTGTTCCGCTGGTCTCCGAAGGACTTACGGTCCTCGGGGATATCGCACTGCAAACATAGCAGGCTGGGACTTACGGTAAAGGCGACCGTTTGTCTAACAGGGCGCCCTATTCGTCCGACGGCTGGATCGCGATCGACAGCGAATTGTCCTTCGAGCCGCTGACCTGCAGCACGAACGGGCTGGCGGCGAGGTTGTATTTCATGGTCTTGCGGATACCGTCGCAGTCGGTCGCGCCGCTGAACGCCTTCGGCTTCAGGAAGTGCCCGTCCTGCACCAGGTCGACCCAGGCGCCGGCCGACAGGCTGACGGTATAGAGCCCGGCCTTCGGCGCGGCCTTGAAGCTGGTGAAGCCGGCGAAGGTGCCGTCCTTCGGCGCGCGCTCCGGCGGGGTCGGCAATTTGGCATCGGCGGGGGCGACCAGCGCCAGCGTGATGGCGGTTGGCGGCAGAGCGGCCTGTTCGCTGCCCGAGGCGAGCTTGGCGCGATCGGGCGCGGTGAGCGCGGCGCGCGCGCGGTCGATCGACCATTTGAACTTGTCGCAGCCGCTCGGCTCCTCCGCCGCGAAGGCGGGAACTGAGGCAAGCAGCAGCGATGCGGCGAGGAGCGATGTGCGCATGTCTGATCCAATGCAATTGTGACGGATGAAAATAGATCAGCGGCCCCGATCCATCGCTCGATCGCGCTTACGGCGCGACGACGCGGGATCATAACGCAGTTCAAGCCGGCCGGCATAGCCGCCTGACGAAGATGTTATTGCCCTGGCAGCTGCTGTTTGGCGTCGGCTGCGTCCAGCACCGTCTTGCAGGCCGCCGGCATCTGCGCCAGCGTCATCGGCGGGCGCGGTTTCGGCGGCTTCGGCGGAGGCTTCGGATGCAGCACCGAGTCCTTGAACCAGAAGGCGAGATCGGAAGGCTTGCAGCCTTCGCCTTCCGTCTGCGGTTTCTGCGCCTCGCACGCAGGGCTGCCTGGCGGACAGCGCATGCGGATATGGAAGTGGTAGTCGTGGCCCCACCACGGCCGGATCTTTGACAGCCAGCGGCGGTCGCCCTTGGCCTCGCGGCACAGCGCCTTCTTGATCGCGGGATTGACGAAGATGCGCTGCACGGCGGGCTCGCGCGCGGCATCGCGGATGACCAGCACATGAGCCGGCGTGAACACGCGCGGATCGATATCGAGCCGGTCGTCGCGCACCATCATCACTGCGGACATCTCCTCGCGATCCTCGCGCGACAATTTGCGGTCCGGCATCGGCGTCAGCCAGATGTCGGCGTCGAGCCCGATCTGGTGGCTGGCATGGCCCGAGAGCGCGGGGCCGCCGCGTGGCTGGCCGATATCGCCGACCAGGATGCCGGGCCAGCCGGCGTCCCTGTGGGCGTTGGCGGCCAGCCGCTTCAGCAGCGCGACCATGGCGGGGTGGCCCCAATAGCGATTGCGCGACAGGCGCATCACCTGCCAGGTGTCGCCATTGAGCGGCATCTGCGCGGCTCCGGCGAGACAGCCCTTGGTGTAGCCGCCGATCGATTGGGTCGGCATCGCCGCCGGCAACACCTTGCGCGCGAACAGCTGCTTCGCTCCAATCGTCGGATCGCTAGGGTTAGCGAGCGGCGGCAATGGCTGCGGATTGAGCGAGCCCTTGTCCTGCGCGCGCGCGGAGATGCTGCCGGCGAGGAGGGATAGGATCAGGAGCGGGATCAGACGCAGGCGGGGTGTCATTCGGATCACTCTGTCTGCGCAACGCTAACATGGATTCGAAGCAGGCGAACCGCGCTTTCATCCCATTTGCTTGATCGCCCACAAGGCGGATTAAGATTACCCGCGGCTTCCCGACCCGCATGTGATCCACGCCACTTTACAAGCACACGTTGCAGGCGACATCATGCGCACGATAATTTCAGGGCTGGCGTTATTATGACAAGCGTATCTTGCGTACGGCCGGCATGTGCCGCCGCGATTGCCGCGTCGACATTGGCATTCTCGCCGGCGAAAGCCGACATCGTCGTTCACATCGATAAATCATCGCAGCGCATGGCGGTCAGCGTCGACGGCATGACGCGCTACAACTGGCCGGTGTCGACCGGGCGCCGCGGCTACGGCACGCCGAGCGGCGTGTTCCGCCCGCAGATGATGGCGCGCCGCTGGTACTCGCGGAAATACTACAATTCGCCGATGCCGTACGCGATCTTCTTCCACGGCGGCTTCGCCATCCACGGCACCTACGAGCTCACGCGTCTCGGCGGGCCGGTCTCGCATGGTTGCGTGCGCCTCAATCCCTCGCACGCGGCGCAGCTCTACGGGCTGGTCGAACGCAACGGCCGCGGCGGCACGCGGATCGAGATCACTAACTAAAAGCGTTTTCGAACGAAGTGGATCGGTTCGCGTGACAAAAACGCGTCAGTCCGGTCGCGCGTTTACCGCGCGATAACCCTGTCGCACGCTGACAAGCATTGTCGCGGTTGCAGCGTTTCGCGCATTCATTGTGCAGACGCGCACGGGTTTACTCTTCCTTCACCACGCCGTGGCGCTTCCACGCCGCAAATTGGGGCGGAGCGCCGCTTGCGCAGTACCAGCCCCTCGCGTTGGGCGTGAACTCGCCCGCAAAGCAGGCATGGACGGCTTTCTCAGCCAGCGCAGCCATTCGCCGAGAGATACCAATTTTTCAGAGACTTATCGCAGAAATGTCACCGAACTGGAATGCGCGTGGGCGTGCGATAGCAATGATGCGGCCGAAAAAGACCAAGAAACCGAAGCAGGCCAAACTGTCAGGTCCTCAGGGCCGCCGGCCGAGACCGTTGCCGAAAATGTCCGGCGGTTCGCGCCGCGCAGCCGTCGAGATCGGCGAACTGGTGCGCCAGCGCGCGCAGGCCGATGCCGCGATCGCCGAGGCCCGCAAGTCCAATGCGCGGCTGCGCGAGGCGATCGACATCCTGCCGCAAGGCATCGTGTTCCTCGACCCCGAAGGCCGCTATACTCTCTGGAACAAGAAATACTCGGAAATCTACAAGCGCAGTTCCGACCTGTTCGAACACGGCGCGCGCCTGGAAGATACCATCCGCATCGGCGTCGCGCGCGGCGACTATCCCGAGGCCGCCGGCCGCGAGGAGGCGTGGATCGCCGAGCGGCTCGCAAAGATGTACCGGCCGGGCGAGCGGCACGAGCAGGTGCTCGCCGATGGCCGCGTGGTGCTGATCGAGGAGCGGCTGACCTCGGATGGCGGCATCGTCGGCCTGCGCGTCGACATCACCGAACTGAAGCAGCGCGAGGCGTCGTTCCGCCTGCTGTTCGACGGCAATCCGGTGCCGATGATCCTGTGCGCGCTCGACGGCGAAAGGATCCTCGCCGTCAACGACGCCGCGATCGCGCATTATGGTTATGTGCGTGCCGAATTCGAGAAGATGACGATCAGGAGCCTGCAGGCGTTCGATGCCGAGCTGCCCTGGGCCGCAGGCCGCAGCAGCGACGAGCAGGCGGCGCGGACCTGGAAGCATGTGCGCGCGGACGGCACGCTGATCGATCTTGCGATCTATTCGCGCCAGCTGATGCATGGCGACCAGCCGGCGATGCTGCTCGCGCTGATGGACATCACCGAGCGCAAGCGCGCCGAGGCGCGGCTCGCCTTCATGGCCCAGCACGACAGCCTGACCGGCCTGCCGAACCGCAATCTGCTGCGCCAGCAGATGGAAGACATGCTGCAGCACACCCGCCGCTCCACCGACAAGGTCGCGGTGCTGATGCTCGGGCTCGACAATTTCAAGGCGGTCAACGACACGCTCGGCCACGGCATCGGCGACAAGCTGTTGCGCGGAGTCGCCAAGCGGCTGCGCTCGACGCTGCGCGAGGAAGACGCGCTGGCCCGGCTCAACTCCGATGAATTCACCATCGTGCAGGGCGGCGTGATGCGGCCCGAGGATGCGGTGCTGCTGGCGCGGCGGATCCTGGATGCGATCGGCGAGCCCTATCTGCTCGACGGCCATTCGGTGGTGGTCGGCGCCAGCATCGGGATCGCGATGTCGCCCGGCGACGGCGAGGATTCCGAGAAGCTGTTGAAGAGCGCCGACATGGCGCTGTCGCGCGCCAAGAGCGAATTCCGCGGCACCTTCTCGTTCTTCGAGGCCGAGATGGATGCGCGCGCGCAGAGCCGCCGCAAGATCGAGATCGATCTGCGCGATGCGATCCAGAATGAGGGCCTGCAACCCTATTACCAGCCGCTGGTCGATCTCACCAGCGGGCGCATCACCGGCTTCGAGGCGCTGGTGCGCTGGCCGCATCCGGAGCGCGGCATGATCTCGCCCGGCGAGTTCATCCCGGTGGCCGAGGAGACCGGCCTGATCAATCCGCTCGGTTCGCTGATGCTGCATCGCGCCTGCATGGACGCGGCGCAGTGGCCCGACGACGTGCGCGTCGCGGTCAATCTGTCGCCGCTGCAATTCCGCACCGGCAATTTGCTGGCGCTGGTCACCGACGCGCTGCGGCAATCCGGCCTGCCGGCGCGGCGGCTCGAGCTCGAGATCACCGAGACGCTGCTGCTCGAGAAGAGCAGCCAGGTGCTGGCGACGCTGCATGCGCTGCGCGCGCTCGGGGTGCGGATGTCGATGGACGATTTCGGTACCGGCTATTCGAGCCTGAGCTATCTGCGCAGCTTTCCGTTCGACAAGATCAAGATCGACCAGTCGTTCGTGCGCGACCTCGGCGCCAACCCAGACGCGCAGGCGATCGTGCGCTCGATCGTCAGCCTCGGCGTCGGGCTCGGCGTCACCATCACCGCCGAGGGCGTCGAGACCGAGGCGGAGCTGAGCTGCCTGCGCGCCGAAGGCTGCCACGAGGGCCAAGGTTTTCTGTTCAGCCGCGCCCGGCCGAACGCCGAGGTCATCAGCCTGTTGAGGGCGCAGCGCGTCGCGACGGCGGCGTAGGAACGGTCGTTGCCATAGCGTCATTGCGAGGAGCGAAGCGACGAAGCAATCCATCGTCCCGCACACGCGGAGGCATGGATTGCTTCGCTTCGCTCGCAATGACGGGTGGGTTACTTGCCGCTGCCAGTCGTCCGCTTGTTGAGATGATACGTCAGCGCCAGCGCCACGCAGTGGCGCAGCGCCGGCTCGGGGAGCTTGCCCGCGACATCGAGCAGGATCGCGCGGTTGCCGCTGTATTTGAGCTCGGGATAGAGCTCGCGAAAAGTCTCGACCAGATTGGTCTGGCAGTGGAAATAGACCGCGACCTGGTCGGCGGCCGGCTTCACCTGATCGATCCGGACCGTGCTGCCGCTGCCGGTCTCCGGCGTGAGATAGCTCGGCTGCCCCCATTTCAGCGTCTCTTCCAGCGCGCCGACGCCCTTGGTTGTCTTCGCGATCTCGAAGATCAGGCGCCGCAGCGCCAGCAGTTTTGTCTTCACGGGGGCAGGATAGGCGTCGAACAGCGCATCAGCCTTCGCTTGCGGTCGTCGTGCCGCCTTGCTGGTCGATGTCGCCGGCTTGCGCATGGTAGGCTCCGCGAGGAGGACGTCCCGCGTCTGTCTACCACAGCGCCTTGAACGTCATCCAGACCGCGACCGCTCAGGCCGCGTTGCGCAATCCGGCGAGGAACGTGTCCACGCTGTGCGACAGCGCGGAGGCGTGATCGCCGAGCTGGCTTGAGGTATCCAGCACATTGCCGGTGAGGGCGCGGGACTGGCCGGCGGCTTCGCTCGCGCCCGCGATATTGGCGGAGACCTCGACGGTCCCGGACGACGCCTGCTGTACGCTGCGGGCGATCTCCCGCGTCGCCGAGTCCTGCTGCTCGACGGCGGCCGCGATCGCGGTGGCGATGCCCGAGATCTCGCGGATGGTGCCGCTGATGTCGCCGATCGCGCTGACGCAATTGCCGGTGGCGGACTGGATCGCGCCGACCTGGCCGGCGATCTCGTCGGTCGCCTTCGCGGTCTGGCTCGCCAATTCCTTCACCTCGGCGGCGACCACGGCAAAGCCGCGGCCGGCCTCGCCGGCGCGGGCAGCCTCGATGGTGGCGTTGAGCGCCAGCAGATTGGTCTGGCTGGCGATCGCGCTGATCAGGCGCAGCACGTCGCCGATCTTCTCCGCGGATGCGGCGAGACTCGTCACCATCTCCGTGGTCTCCATCGCCTTGGCCACGGCATTGTCGGCGACGCGGCTGGAATGGGTGACCTGGCGGCCGATCTCGGTGATCGAGGAGGCCAGCTCCTCGGTTGCGGCCGCGACCGCATTGACGCTCGCCGACGCCTCCTCGGACGCGGCGGCCGCCGCCGCGGTCCGTTCGGAGGTGCCGTTGACGCTGGTGGTGATCTCGCCCGCGACGCGCTGCATGGCGCTCGACGACTGCGCGACGGCGGCGACCATGCCCTTGACGTCGGATTCGAAGCGGTCGGCCATCTGCCGCTGCAGCGCCTGCTTGTCGGCCGCTGCCTTCACCTTGTCCGCCTCCTGCGCATCGCGCAGCGAGGAGGTCTCGATCATGCTGCGGCGGAACACGTCGACCGCCTTCGCCATCGTGCCGAGCTCGTCGCGGCGCTCGCTGCCGGGGATCGTGACGCCGGTGTCGCCGCTGGACAGGCGGTTCATGACCGCGGTGATCGCGGCGAGCGGCCGCGACAGGCCGCGGCCGAGCAGGAATGCGAGCAGCACGGCCGCGGCCAGGATCGCGACGGTGCCGAGGATCAGATTGCGCTGCGCGCTCGCCGCGGCGGCTTCATAGTCGCTGGTGTCCTTGACGATCTCGAGCACGGCGACCGGTTCGCCGGCATAGTTCTTGATCTGCCCGAGATAGAGCTCGACCGCGTGGCCATCGAGCGTTGCGTCGCGCAGCAGCGCCGCGCCGTTCATCACATTCTTGAGCTCGTCCTCGGTCGCAACCACACTGTCGCCGAAGGTCGAGGATAGCCGCTTGAAGGTCTTGCCGTCGAAGGAATGCACGGCGAGGTCGATGCCGAAGCGCTTCTTGGCGCGATCGACGAATTCCTTGCCGAAGGCGACGCCGATGTCGACATTGGCCAGCGTCTTGCCGTCGTGCATGACCGGGGTCATGCCGAAGATCGAAAGGGCTTCGCGGGCGGGCTCTACGCCGACGATCGGCTTGCCGGCCTTGATCGATTCCACCACGGTTATGCGCCGTGTGGAGGCGTCGTCGCCGAAGATTTTTGGCGTGTGGACCCGGTAGAAGCTGGTCGCCGGGGCCTGCCAGAACGAGATCAGCGGGATGCCCTGCGCCTTGATCGCGGCCCAGGGCGCGCCGAGCAGCCTGCCGAGGCCATCGCGGTCGCCCTTGGCGATGGCATCCTCGACCGGCGGCAACGCGGCGATGACCGCCGAGACCGCGAGCGCGGTGCGGCCCTCGTAGTCGATCGCTGCAATCACGCTGTCATATTGCAGCTTGAGCTGCTGATCGAGCGCGAGCCGTGTCAGTGCCCGCTGCTGGCTGATGGAGAAGCCGCCGAGGATGGCGCAGGCGACCGCAACGGTCAGTGAAATCGCCAGGATCAGGCGGGCGGCAATCGATCGAAGCTTGAACATGGGGCCAGTGGAACTCCAGGCATTAGCGCCGTCCGCAAACTCTCAGAAAAAGCTTAACAACCGGATGTTGCGCCGCCGAAAGTTCGCGCCGCGACCGTTGCCGCTGGTGCTACTTTCGTACTGGGCGGCTAAAGCGCGATGAGATTGGGTTGAAGCAGTTCGACCGGGGACTCGCTTCGCCTCTCCTGCTTGCGGCGGTTGGGGGCTCGCTCCACGATGCGATTCGCGACAGGCGACCCCAGCCATCCCCGTAAGCGGGAGTTGGAGCGCAGCCTGCTCGCGGCCGTGCGCTCATAAACGCCAGCGATCCGATGTCCGCTTCCGGAGAACGAGCAGACATCGCGATGCCACGTTGAAATCGGCTGAGAATGACCTGGCGCAGGCATTTAATCGAATGCCGAAACCTTCGATATGCTGCTAACATCGGGGATAGACGAGGCCACAATGCTGAACGCGGATACCCGTCAGTTTGCGCTCGCTGCGGATCACGACCCTCCGATAGTGGTCGCTTTGATGCCTTATACCCCCCGACACCGAGCGATAGCTGTCAGTGTCGTGGCCGGTATGCTGGCCGTTTCAGCGCTTATCGCTCCTTTCGTGAGCCTACAAATTGGCAGAATTGACAGCTTTCTCCCGGTCGTTCAGACGGTATTGAGCGCGGCTGATCTGCTAACGGCAATCCTCTTATTCGCTCAATATTCGGTGCAGCCGCACCGCGCCTTGCTGGTCGTGGCGAGTGGATACATCTTCGCTGGCTCGTTTGCCTTTCTGCAGACTTTGAGTTTTCCGGGCAGCTATGCACCCAACGGGCTCATAGGGGACGTCTACAACACGCCGGCTTGGTTCTTCGTACTTTGGTACACCACATTTCCACTAAGTGTCCTTGCCTATGCGCTGCTCAAGGATAAGGGAAAGACCTCGCGCCGGTCGACGACGGCAAGCATCGCGATCACGCTGATATGTGTAGTGGCGACAATAGCTGTTCTGTCGTGGCTGGCGATAGGCGAAGTCGAGCATCTGCCGAGATTCTTCACCACAGGTCTCATGCTGCAGACGCCACTCAGCAATCAATTCAACGTAGGCCTCGCGCTACTGGGTTGCTTCGTACTCCTCGTGCTTTTTGTCCGTAGACGCACAGTGCTCGACCTATGGCTGATGGTCACGTTGTTTGCCGCGGTCCCTAACTTTCTGGTGGCGGCATATGCTGGCTCGGCTCGGTTTTCCGTAGGTTGGTACACCGCTCGCGGCTTCGCCCTGATCGCGAGCTGCTTGCTGCTGTCCGTACTGGTCACAGAAATGACCGTCCTCTATTCGCGGCTGGCCAGCGCCCTGGTGATGCAGCGGCGCGAGCGCGCCAATCGCTTCGTGAGTATAGATGCAGCCACTGCGGCAATTGCTCATGAAATAAGGTCGCCGCTGGGGTCAATCACGTTAAACGCAGACGCTGCTCAGGAGGTGCTTGTCGCACAACCTCCCCGGCTCGAAGAGGTAGTTGCCATTCTCAAAGATATTGGCGAAGCCAGCCTCAGGGTAAGCGAGACAATCAAAAGCGTTCGCAGGCTGTTCAAGGATGCGACCGATCAACCGGCCATGATCAGCATCGAGGGTGTCGCGCGACAGGTGTTACGGCTGCTGCAGCACGAATTGCAGTTCAACGAGGTCCTCGTCGTGACGGACTTTCGAGTCGAAGCGCCTTTCGTGCATGCGGATCCGGTACAGCTGCAGCAAGTAATTCTGAACCTGTTAAAAAACGCCATCGACGCGATGGTCTTCACTCCCCGCGACGGCCGCCGATTGAACGTTGATACGCGGATCGAGCGAAATTCGTTCGTTCTCCTGTCCATCCAGGATACTGGCATTGGAGTGCCTCCGCAGGATCAGGACCGCGTATTTGAGGCGTTCTTTACGACCAAGCCGGCGGGCATGGGATTGGGACTAGCGATATGCCGCACGATCATCGAGAGGTATAACGGCCGTTTGGTTCTTGGCAAATCGGGGCCGCAGGGTTCAACATTCGAGATCACCCTGCCTCTTGTAAGATAGGCCTGATAGTGCGACGGCTCTGATAATCAAGGTGCGACGGCCGGAAACACGGCGAACGAACAATGTCGAACGTTGTATTTGCCCAACGAAGGCACCGACCGGGGCCCTGACAAATTCACGCTGTTGCCAATTCTCGCGGACTTCTGCTTCCGGCCCATAGTTGACGGTCTGGAAGTGCCCGGGTTCGGTCGCGATCGATGGCTCTTGACCCGAAGCCGACACCGAGCAGCCGCATCGACGGCCACGCGCGCGCGATGAAGGATTCAGTCCTGCGGGCGCAGGGCCGCTTCGGCGCGCTGCATCATTCGCCGCCATCGCTCGCTTGTCGGCCCGCCTATCAGCAGGAAGTAGCGGACGATCGCGATCGGCAGCCAGGTCTCCATCGCTTGCTTCAGCGCCGCTGTCGGGATGCCGGACAGCCGCGCGTATTCGGCTTGCGCGGCCGCGTAGACCGCAAGCGGCCGCTGCGGATTGTCGGTGACGTCGAGGGCGAGCTCGGTCAGGTTGATGTGAAAGTGCCCGTGATCGAAGGCCGCGGGCGCGCGGATCGAAAAGGTCCAGTCGATCAGCCGCGGACCGTCCGCAGTCATGATCACGTTGTTAGGGTGGATGTCGCCATGGCACAGCAAGTCCCCCGGCTGCTGCAGGCGGTCGATCAGCGCGAGGATACCGGAGGCGATGTGCTCGGGCACGATGTCACCTGAGTCCCTGAAGGCGATGTCCATCCAGCGTCGTAGATGCAAGGCCTCCGGCGGCGGCGACATCCTGTGAACGGACAGGACGAGGGACGCAAGGATCGCGCCGGCCTGGGCGAACGTCACGGCGCCGCTGCGCGTGACCTGCAGCAGTGTCGGTCCGTCGAGGCGGCCGAGCACGATGCCGAAGCGTCCGTCGAGCGTCACCTCGCCGAACACCTCCGGCGCAGGCACGCCGGCGGCGAAGACCGCCCGGGTCATCCGTGCCTCTTGCCGGACGAGCTGCGGCGGAAAACCTTCCTTGAACAGTTTGACGATCTGACCCGGCGCCCAGGCGTGGATGTCCGCCGTGCCGCCCTGGTTGATCTTCTCGCCGAGGGATCCCCGCATCGCCCGTCCTCCCGCCGGTCGCGATCAAACACCGGCGGCGGACAAAAGAGAACGCTCCCGCGATCCTGGCTGCCAGCCATGATCGTGGCTTGTCCCGGGCCGCGGCGTTTGCCAGAATCGCGCAGCGACGCGCGGTTTGAGACAGGTCCGGTTCGGCTCATGGCTGGCGGTCTGGCCATCGAGAACGTCGGCTCTCCGAAGTGAAGCGGAAGCTCCTAGGGTTCGGTCGCTATTCGCGGCTTTGACCCGCAGCAGACTTCATGACGCATCGTACCGGTGGCGGATATCGGTTATCGCAATCGATAAACGTTGATCTGCCCGGGCGGCGGCTTCCTAAGTTTGCCTCTCCTTGGCCTCATTCCAAAGTGCGGCTAGCGATATGTTCAAACTAAATCGCATTGTCGGCTTCATAGTTCTAGCGGCACTCGTTTACGCCGTGCTCCAGGCTTACGGGCTACTTCCGGACGGCGCACCTCGGCTGTTTCATCAACGCAGCGGCTCGCCTGCGGCTTAGGATTGATGCTCCACATCCGAACGTCCGCCCTTGGCCCAAACCCGCATGCCGTGGTTACCGGCGATGTCAGGTCTTAAGGGGCAGAGCCGACACTGCGGATTGATGAGACCACGCCCCCGGTTCAATCTGACTTCATCACGCCTTTATCGCGCGGTCGGCGGCGCGGAGAGATTGCCCGCCAGGATCGCCTTGCCGGCGTCCTCGTACTGGGTGTCGCGGGCCTGGATCTGCTGCGCGATCGCGTGCATGTCGCGAAACCGGCGCTCGAACGGATTTTTCGCGAACACCGCCGTCGCGCCCGACATGTGATAGGCGACGTCGACCACCGCGGCGGATTGGTGGATGGTCCAGGTCGAGGCGATACGGATCGCGATGCGATGCGCCTCGCTGATCGCTTCACCGCGGGCGAGATCGCTCCAGACGTCGTTCGCCGTCGCATACAGATAGGCGCGCGCGGCGCGCAGGCTCGCCTCGGTGCGGCCGATCTGGCCCTGCACGGCGTTGTTGTCGCGCATTGCCTTGAGGCCTTGCGGGGTCTTGCCGCGGGCAAGCTCGGTTGCCGCATCCAGCATGGCGCGGGCGACGCCGAGCGAGGTGGCGGCAAAGCCCATGCTGAACACCATGTTGGTGGAGAGCTTGTAGAGCGGGCCCGGTTCGCGGCACGCGGCGGGATCGTCGCGCAGCGCGGCGAATTTTTCCGGGATGAAGAGATTGTCGACCGAGTAGGAATCGGTGCCGGTGCCTTTCAGGCCGATCACGTCCCAGACGTCGTACATCGTAGCTGACGACATCGGGAACAGGATGGTGCGGATCTCCGGCGAACCGTCCGCCTTCCTGCGCGGCGAGCCGTCGGCCTCGACGACGCGAACATGAGCGCCGAGCCAGCTCGCCTGCCGTGAGCCCGAGGCGAAATCCCAGCGCGCGCTGGCGCGGTAGCCGCCGGGCTCGGCGCGCACTTCGTGGGCGATCGCGCCCCAGGCGAGGATGCCGGGCGCGGTGTTGAAGATCTCGTTTGCGGCGTCGGGCTCGAGATAGGCCGCGGTCATGGCGCAGACGCTGCACTGGCCAAGGCACCACGCAGTCGAGGCGTCGGCCTTGGCGATCTCCTCCTGCATCTGCATGAAGGCGTCCAGCGTCGCCTCGGCGCCGCCGAAACGCTTCGGCAGCAGCGCGCGATACAGCCCGTTGTCGACCAGGGCCGCGGTGACCGAAGGCGTCAGCCGCCGCGTCCGTTCGATCTCGTCGGCTTCGCTGATGATCAAAGGCGCCAGCGCGCGCGCCCGCTCGACAAGGTCTACTCCCTGCGGCTTGTTCATGCGTGTCCTCGGCGCCTTCTGTCGTTCTTGTTGGGCGGCCAAGCGATGGTGGCTCATCCGGCAAGGGAGGGCAAGGCGGGATGATGCGCAGATCAGCCATCCGCGCGCGGCGCCTTCGCGCGATCGACGATGCGTCCGCGCTCAGGCGGCGGCGCGGCCAAGATCGAGCGACGGCTGGCGCTTGGTCGAGAAGCTCAGCGCCACCGCAACCGCGGCAAGGCCGATCGCGAAGGAACCGGCGTGCAGCCATGTGTAGCCATGGAACGTGTCGAACACATAACCGCCGGCCCATGGCCCGAGCGACATGCCCAGACTCGCGAAGGCCGACACCGCGCCGAACACGGTGCCCATGATGCGCGCGCCGAAGAACTCGCGCACCAGCACGGCATAGAGCGGCATCACGCCGCCATAGGCGAGGCCGAACACGACAGACAGCGCGTAGAACTGGCCGAGCTGCGCCACCGCAAGATAGGTCGCGATCGACAGCGCCTGGACCAGGAGGCCGCCGACCAAAACCGGCTTGGCGCCGAGCCGGTCCGCCAGCACGCCGAGCAGCAGGCGTCCGCCGAGCCCGGAAAAGCCGGCGAGGCTGTAGACCGTGACCGCGGTGAGCGGCGCGATGCCGCACACCATGGCGTAGGACACCATGTGGAAGATCGGGCCGGAATGCGCCGCGCAGCAGGCGAAATGCGCCAACGCGAGCGTGATGAATTGCGGCGTGCGCAGCGCCTGCGCCACGGTCCATTCCGCTCGCGGCGCGCTTGCCGCGGTCGGCATCGCGACGTTCGATCCCTGCGGCGCCGGGCGCACCAGGAACGATGCGGGGATCAAGAGCGCCCATGCGGCGATGCCGATCACGAGCATCGCGAAGCGCCAGTCATAGGCCGTGATCAGCCAGCTCGCGGATGGTGCGACCGTCAGCGGCGACACGCCCATGCCGGCCGACACCAGGGCGACGGCGAGGCTGCGATGCTTGTCGATCCAGGCGCTGGCAAGCGCCATCATCGGCGCATAGAAGCTGCCGGCGGCGATCCCGATCAGCACGCCGAAGCAGAGCTGGAATTGCCACAGGCTCTGCGCCTGGCTTGCCGTCACGACGCCAAGCCCGAGCAGCACGCTGCCCGCCAGCACCAGGATGCGGGTGCCGAAGCGGTCGGACAGCGCGCCCCAGGCGAACGCCGCAAAACCCATGCAGAGGAAATCCAGCGTCGCGGCCGCCGAGACGCCGGCACGCGACCAGCCCATCGCATCCGAGATCGGCTGCAGGAACACGGCGAGCGACAGCATGGTGCCGAAGCCGACGCAGGTCATCAGCGCGCCCGCGCCGACGACGACCCAGCCATAGTCGAACCGAGCGTCCTTGCTCATGCGTTTCCCCGGCGCTGTTGTTTGTTGTGGTGCGCGCAGTAGGGATGGTGGCCTATCCGAGGTCCAGGGGCAATATGACGGGCAACATGCCTCTCATTCCGGGATCAACGGATTGTGCGTTGCATGCGCAAGAATGTCGCAGCGACGCGCGGCTAGCCGCACTGCCAAGCGCGTCCGATCGGCGTCCAGACCCAGCACGGGCCGTAGCTGCCGCCATTGTAGCGCCCGCCGCCATGGAAGCCGGGCCGGCCGAAATAGTGCCAATCGCCGCCATAGTAATACTCAGGCGAAAAGTCCGGGTAGCCGCGGGCGGCGCCGCGCGGACCGAGCACCGGAATGGTCTGATTGGGCGGCTGCCGGTAGCCGGGCAGGAAGCCATAGCCATGCCAGCGGGTAGAGCCGTGCCGCTTTTTCGAGGACGCGGCCGAGCTCAGGTCCGGCTGCAGCAATGCGAGGATGACGACAAGGAGGGACAGGATGCGCAACATGGTCGAAGCTTAGTCGGGCCGCCCTGCGATGGCGATTCAAATCATGGTGCGTTTTGTTGCTGGGACAAGGACGGGCAACAAGCGCGCCTGCGACAGCGCGTCAGCTATCCGGCTACTGTGCATGGGGTTGTTTTCGAGATTTTCGGTTAGGGCGGAACAGGCGCGGCGGTGACCGCGCCTCAGCTGTCCACCTTGAGCGCGGCGATGAAGGCTTCCTGCGGGATGTCGACCTTGCCGAACTGCCGCATCTTCTTCTTGCCTTCCTTCTGCTTCTCCAGAAGCTTGCGCTTGCGCGTGATGTCGCCGCCGTAGCACTTCGCGGTGACGTCCTTGCGCAGCGCGCGAACGGTTTCGCGCGCGATCACCTTGCCGCCGATCGCCGCCTGGATCGGGATCTGGAACATGTGCGGCGGGATCAGTTCCTTCATCTTCTCGACCATGGCGCGGCCGCGGCCTTCGGCGCGGGTCCGATGCACCAGCATCGACAGCGCGTCGACCGGCTCGGCGTTGACCAGGATCTGCATCTTGACCAGGTCGGCCGGCTTGTAGTCGGTCAGATGATAATCGAACGAGGCATAGCCCTTGGACACCGACTTCAGGCGATCGTAGAAGTCGAACACCACTTCGTTGAGCGGCAAATCGTATTTCACCATCGCGCGCGAACCCACATAGGTGAGCTCCTTCTGCGCGCCGCGGCGGTCCTGGCACAGCTTCAGCACGCTGCCGAGATATTCGTCCGGCGTGAGGATCGTCGCCTCGATCCACGGCTCTTCGATCTCGGCGATCTTGACCACGTCGGGCATGTCGACCGGGTTGTGGATCTCGAGCTCGGTGCCGTCGGTCAGCTTCATCTTGTAGATGACGCTTGGCGCGGTCGCGATCAGGTTGAGATCGAACTCGCGCGACAGCCGCTCCTGGATGATCTCGAGGTGCAGCAGCCCGAGGAAGCCGCAGCGGAAGCCGAAGCCGAGCGCGGCGGAGGTTTCCATCTCGAAGGAGAAGCTGGCGTCGTTCAGGCGCAGCTTGCCCATCGCCGCGCGCAGCGTCTCGAAATCGTCGGCGTCGACCGGGAACAGGCCGCAGAACACCACCGGGATCGCCGGCTTGAAGCCCGGCAGCATTTCGGTGACCGGCTTCCGGTCGTCGGTGATGGTGTCGCCCACGCGGGTGTCGGCGACTTCCTTGATGGCCGCGGTGATGAAGCCGATCTCGCCGGGGCCGAGCTCGTCGACCTGCTGCATCTTCGGCGTGAAGAAGCCGACGCGCTCGATGTCGTAGGCCGCACCCGTGCCCATCATGCGGATGCGCTGGCCCTTCTTCATCACGCCGTCGACCACGCGGATCAGCACGACCACGCCGAGATAGACGTCGTACCAGCTGTCGACGAGCAGCGCCTTCAAGGTCGCGTCGCGGTCGCCCTTCGGCGGCGGCAGGCGGGTGACGATCGCTTCCAGCACGTCGGGCACGCCGACGCCGGTCTTGGCCGAGATCATCACGGCGTCCGAGGCGTCGATGCCGATCACGTCCTCGATCTGCTGCTTGACCTTCTCGGGCTCGGCCGCGGGCAGGTCGACCTTGTTCAGGACCGGCACGATCTCGTGATTGTTGTCGAGCGCCTGGTAGACGTTGGCGAGCGTCTGCGCCTCGACGCCCTGGCTGGCGTCGACCACCAGCAGGGAACCCTCGCAGGCCGCCAGCGACCGCGAGACCTCGTAGGCGAAGTCGACGTGGCCGGGCGTGTCCATCAGGTTGAAGATGTAATCCTCGCCGTCCTTGGCGCGGTAGTTCAGCCGGACGGTCTGTGCCTTGATGGTGATGCCGCGCTCGCGCTCGATATCCATCGAATCGAGCACCTGCTCCTTGCCCGCCATTTCGCGATCCGACAGGCCGCCCGTCATCTGGATCAGGCGGTCGGCAAGGGTCGATTTTCCATGGTCGATATGGGCGACGATGGAGAAGTTGCGGATGTTCGAAATCGGGGCAGTTGTCATGGGGCGCGGGATAGCATCCGCACCCCCGCGCGGGCAACCATATTGCGGTATTTTGCAGGGGTGTGACGGCGAATCACGGGGGCGTTTCCGGCAGGGTTGCAATGATCGATTTTCGGGCATGTTTCTGCTAGGTCTGGCGGCCCGAAAATCGTGGATTTGACGATGCGCTGGACCCTTCTCGCCGCCGGATTGCTCGCCGTGTTGTTCGCGGCGCCGGCGGCCGCCGACAAGCGTGTCGCGCTGGTGATCGGCAATTCGGCCTACCAGAACGTGCCGCGGCTGCAGAACCCGAAGAACGATGCCGAGCTCGTGGCCGGCACGCTGCAGCGGCTCGGCTTTGCGCTCATCGGCGGGCAGGCCCAGGTCGATCTCGACAAGGCCGGCTTCGATGCCGCGATCCAGCGCTTCGGCAGCCAGCTGATGGGGGCGGATGTCGCGCTGTTCTATTACGCCGGCCACGGCATCCAGGTTCGCGGCACGAACTATCTGGTGCCGGTCTCCGCGAACCCCACGCGCGAGGCCGATGTCGATTTCCAGATGGTCGACGTCGGCCTGGTGCTGCGGCAGATGGAAGGCGCGGGCACCCGGCTCAACATCGTCATCCTCGACGCCTGCCGGAACAATCCGTTCGGCGGGCGCGGCCTGCGCGCCGCCGACGGTGGCCTCGCCCAGATCCGCGCGCCGGAGGGCACGCTGCTGTCGTATGCGACCCAGCCGGGCAACGTCGCGCTCGACGGCGATGACGGTCACAGCCCCTACACGCGCGCCCTCGTCGACGTCGTGCAGAAGCCTGGGCTCGACGTGCTGCAGGCGTTCAATCAGGTCGGCCTCGTCGTCAAGCGCGCCACCGGCAACGCACAGCAGCCCTGGGTCTCGACCTCGCCGATCGACGGCGCGTTCTATTTTGCCGGCAACGCGCCGGCACAGAACTTGACAAACCAGGTCGCGACCGCCGATCCGCCGGCGACGGTGATCCCGCCGCAGCAGACGCTGCCGCCGCAGAACGCGCCGCCATCCGCGTCGCCGGCGGTGCGCACGCAATCGGATTTCATCATTCCGGATTCCGACAGCCGCCTGTTGTCGGAGAACGATCTCAGGGCGCTCAGCAAGGACGACCTGCGGATTGCGCGCAACGAGATCTTCGCGCGTCGCGGACGCTACTTCAACGCACCCGACCTGACCGCGCGGTTCAGCAGGTTCGCGTGGTACGTGCCGCGCTCGTGGGATCCGCCGCTCAGTGCGATCGAGAGCGCCAATGTCGCGTTGATCGATCGCTTCGAATCCGGCGGCGGTGCCGCGCCGAGCGGCTTCATCTTCCCGGATTCCGACCGGCGTCTACTGACGCCCGCCGATCTGCGACGGCTGTCGCGGGACGAGCTGCGGATCGCGCGCAACGAGATCTTCGCCCGCCGAGGACGCTATTTCGACTCCGCCGATCTAAAGGCGTATTTTTCGCGCTTTCCCTGGTATGCGCCGAACAGCTGGAATCCGAAGCTGAACGCGATCGAGGAGGCCAACGTCGCGCTGATCGATCAGGTCGGAAAACGCTGAATGGCCGCGCGCTGGCCCGCCTGCATCGTTGCCTTGCTGACACTGCTGCCGCCGCTTGCGCGCGCTCAAAGCAGCAGCGAGATGCTCGACCGCCTGGTGCGCGCCTATCCCGATGCGCTCGCCGCCCATGACGACACCACGATCACCTGGCGCGACGGCACGGTGATGCCGGTCGATGACGGCGTCTCCGGCAAGCCGTTCGATCAGCTGCTGCGCAATGCCTCGATCCTCGACCAGATGCGGCTGCCTTATCCGTCCGGGCCAGCGGCGCCGCCGGCCCCGAATGTCGATCCCGGCCGCTTCCGCAACGAGGCCTTCTTCAAGAAGATGTATGGCGACTGCAACACGGCCGAGGTCCGGCGGAACCTGGTGACGATCACCTGGCTACCGCGGTCCTGGGGCAAGGCGGTCCAGGTGACGCGGGTCAACGGCGTCGCCGAGCGTCTCAAGCGGGTCTCCGCCGAGATCGACGCGCTCGATCCGGCGCTGCGCGCCGCGGCCTTTCCGATCGCGGGTGTGCTGTCTTGTCGCACTGTTGCCGATACCGGCCGGATGAGCATGCACGGTTATGCGGCGGCGATCGACCTCAACCTCAAGGTCTCGGATTACTGGCTGTGGGCGGGCAAGGGGGAAGGCAAGGCCAAAACCATCCCCTACAAGAACCGGATGCCGCGCGAGATCGTCGACATCTTCGAGCGCCACGGCTTCATCTGGGGCGGCAAGTGGTACCACTACGATACCATGCACTTCGAATACCGGCCGGAGCTTCTCGAAAAGTGAACTGGTCGGCTTGAGCATGATCCGGAAAAGTGTGCCGCGGCTTTCCGAAGAGATCGTGCTCGAGACAAGAAAATAGAGCGGGATGACGATTCGAAGAAAAGCCATCCCGCTCTTGAGCCATTCTCACGCCAAGCTGATTTCACTGGCCACAAAAACGCGCTAAAGGGCGCTGAAGTGCCGGTGAGCATTCACTCATCGCGCTTCCACTTCCATTCGGGCATGACCCTTCCGGAATACCGCTTTCCACGTTTCCGGGTCATGCCTCAGGCACAGGCCATGTCGACCGCCACCACGCTCCCTGCCGCAAGGCGTACCACCCGTAGGCTGACGATCCGGCGGATCGCCGCCTGGATCGCCTCGCGCGCCATCGATCCCAGGACCAGCCTGTGGTTCGTGATCGGCTTCGCGCTGGTTCACGCGCTGCTGTGGACGCTGATCCTGGTCAAGCTCAAGGCCGCGCAGGACGTCCACATGGACGTCGCGGAGGCCTATGCCTGGGGCCAGCGCTTCCTGCTCGGCTATGGCAAGCATCCGCCGCTGTCGGGCTGGATCGCCGGGGTCTGGTTCCGGATCTTCCCGGTCACCAACTGGTCGACCTATGCGCTCGCGATGGCCTCCGTCAGCTTCGCGCTTGTCGTGTGCTGGCTGATCGCGCTGCGCGTCGTCGATCGCCGCCGTGCGTTCTTCATGGTGGTGATGCTCGCGCTCTACCCGATCTTCAATTTCAAGGGCTTCAAATACAACGCCGACCTTGCGCAGCTGGTGCCGCTGCCGCTCCTGGTGCTGGCCTATCTGAACGCGTTCGAGAAACGCAGTTTCAAATCGGGTCTCTGGCTCGGTTTTGCCGGCATGCTGGCGCTGATGACCAAGTACTGGGTGGTGACGATGATCGGCGCCATCGGGCTTGCAGCGCTGATCCATCCGCAGCGCACGCAATTCCTGCGCTCGCCGGCGCCGTGGGTTGCGATCGGCACGATGATCGTGGCGATGATTCCGCATCTGGTCTGGCTGGAGGAGGTGAACTTCGTGCCGTTCACCTACGCCGGCGACGTCTACGCGCTGTCGAGCCGCGAGCTCAACGTCCAGCTCGTGATCGGCTACATCCTGCACAATCTCGGCCTGCTCGCGATCCCGGTCGTGCTGGGCCTCGTGGCGCTGCTGCTGGGGTCGGTGCCGTGGCGGCCGTCGGACGTGCTGGCGCGGATCTGGTCGCGCGGACCCAATCCGGCCGTCAATCTTCCGCAGGCGCTCAACGTCTGGATCATCCAGTCGATCGTCGCGATCGGGCCGCCGCTCGGCGCGCTGGCATTCACCGTCTACATCAAGACCGACTGGGGCATCCCGCTGTTCTTCCTGGTGCCGCTGGCATTGGTTGCGATCCCCTCGCTGCGTTTCCCGCGCATGGCGCTGTTCGCCATCACGGCGATCTGGTTCGCGGCCACGATCGCCACGCTGATCGCCGCGCCCAGCATCGCCACACAGGAGATCGCGTCCAACCGGATCGGCGGCTCGACCTACGCCGCGCGCTCCGAACTCGCGCGCGAGCTGACCCAGACCTGGCAGGACAGATTCCATTCGCGCTGGGCGGTGGTCGTCGCGCGCTCCGACATCGGCGAGCCGATGACGTTCTACAGTCCGGATCATCCGGCCTCGCTGGTGCCGGGCGAAGCGTGGTCGTCGGGGCTGACCTCGCTCGACGAAGCCAGGCGTCTCGGCTTCATCGGCGTCTGCGACACCACCGATCCGGTGTTCCTGCAGCCCTGCGAGGCGTGGATGGCGGAGCATGCCAAGAATGCCGAGCCGCTTGTGATGACCACCATGCGCTTCTTCAACGGCCATCCCGGTCCGTCGACGGCGTGGAAAGTCTATCTGGTGCCGCCGGCGAAGTAGCGCTTCGCGACATCAGTGCTGCTCCCGTCATCCTGAGGTGCGAGCGGAGCGAGCCTCGAAGGATGTACGGCCCCGCTGGTGGCCGTCGACCCTTCGAGACGCGCTTCGCGCTCCTCAGGATGACGGTGCTAGGCTTTCGCTTGGCGTAGCGGGCGAGGCGGCCCTTACGTGCCTTCCTCGTTGAACTTGCTGGCGACGAGTTCGGCGATGGCGTCGAGCGCCTGCTGCGCTTCGTCGCCCTTCGCGGAGACAATGACGGTGGTGCCGGGCCCTGCGGCCAGCATCATCAAGCCCATGATCGAGGTGCCGCCGACGGTTTCGCTGCCGCGCGTCACCCAGACCTCGGCGTTGAAGCGCTCGACCAGCTGGACGAACTTCGCCGATGCCCGCGCATGCAGGCCGCGCTTGTTGACGATCAGGAGTTCACGCGAAATGGCGCCCGCTGGCACGCCCGGGCCGACATGGTTTTCGCCCGGGGCCTCGTCGCTCATTTGCCTGCGAGAACGCGGCTGGCGATGGTGACGTATTTGCGGCCGGCTTCCTGCGCCATCGCGATCGCGTCGGGCAACGAGCGCTCCTCGCGAACCTTGGCGAGCTTGACCAGCATGGGAAGATTGATGCCCGCGAGCACTTCCACCTTCGGGCGGCTCATGCAGGAGATCGCAAGGTTCGACGGCGTGCCGCCGAACATGTCGGTGAGGATCGCAACGCCGTCGCCGCTATCGACGCGGTTCACCGCCTCGATGATGTCGCTGCGACAGAGATCGGAATCGTCCTCGGCTCCGATCGTAATTGCTTCAATTTGTTTCTGCGGACCCATGACGTGTTCGAGCGCCGCTCTGAACTCGTCGGCAAGGCGCCCATGGGTCACCAGCACTAGACCAATCATCGGAAACTCCTCGCGGGCGCCCTTTGGTGCACCGCACGAACGCGCCACTTTGACCATCCAGAGGCCCTGCGCAAGAGGGCATCTTGGCTAGTCTCCCGGTTCCTGGCGGTAGAGAGGGGAGGCTGCGCCGGCAAAATCCGACGCGATAGTGGATGTGATATGGTTACCAATTCCCTTCCCACAATTGGCCGCAAGATTACGGGAACATGAACTTTCAGGTTGTCGTCAGCACTGCGACAACCAGCGGCAGGGGTTGGAAGCCGGCCGGTACGGGAATTCGCGGTATTGAAACACCATTTATGCTGATCTTGAGCGCCTCGGGCGGCGGCAGCCGCTCGGCGTCGTCGGCAGCAAGGTCGACGACCAGGCCGACGACGGCCTCGCCGGCGAACGCACAATGGCGGATTCCGAGGCCTCGTATCTCGATCAGACCGGCCAATTGCCGTGCCGGGCGAACCCACAATTGTTCGCCGGCTGTGTCGAGATGGACACGGTCATCCCCCACCAAAATGGCCGGCGGAAGCGCTCCGGTGCGTCCGGCGAGAATCAGATCGAAGGCGAGGCGCGACTTGCCGGCCCCCGACGGGCCGCGGATCAGCACCGCACGCTCGCCGACCAGAACGGCGGATGCGTGCACGCTTGAATTGTCGCTCATAGCGTCGGCAGCCTGACCACGAAACGGGCGCCGGCGACCGTGGGCTTGCCGTCTGCGTCCGCGGGACCAAAGCGGTTCTCGGCCCAGATGCGTCCGCCATGCGCTTCGATGATCTGCTTGGAGATCGAGAGCCCGAGGCCGGAGTTCTGGCCGAATCCCTGGTGCGGCCGGTCGGTGTAGAAGCGCTCGAAGATCCGCTCCAGCGCGTCCTCGCCGATGCCGGGGCCGTCGTCGTCGACCACGATCTCGACCTCGCCGCGGGTGCGGCGGCAGATGATGCGCACCTTGTCGCCCGGCTTGGAGAATGATTGCGCATTCGACAAGAGGTTCGAGATCACCTGGCCGAGCCGGGAATCATGGCCGGGCACCGAGAGTGTGTCGGTCGGCCCGCGGCCCTCGAAGCGGGCTTCGACGGCGACGTCGTGGCCGAGCCTCGTCTCGTTGGCGACGCCGGTCAGCGTGGTCAGAAGGCGGCGCAGATCGACCGGCGCCATGTCCTGGCGCTGCAATTCGGCGTCGAGCCGGCTGGCGTCGGAGATATCGGAGATCAGGCGGTCGAGCCGCTTGACGTCATGCTCGATCACGGCGAGCAGCCGCGCGCGGCTGTTCTCGTTGCGCGCCAATGGCAGCGTCTCGACCGCCGAGCGCAACGAGGTCAGCGGGTTCTTCAGCTCGTGGGCGACATCGGCGGCGAACATCTCGATCGCCTCTATGCGGCTATAAAGCGCGTTGGTCATGTCGCGCAGTGCGCCGGAGAGATGGCCGATCTCGTCGCGGCGTCCGGTGAAGTCGGGAATCTCGACGCGGGTCTGGATGCGGTGACGGACGCGCTCGGCGCTTTCGGCGAGCCGCCGCACCGGGCCCGCGATCGTGCTCGCCAGCAGCAGCGACAGCATGATCATGACGGCGGAGGCGACCCCGCCGATCTTGAGGATGGCGAGGCGTTCGGACATCACCAGCTGGTCGATGTCGTCGCCTTGCGTCGTCAGCATTAATGCGCCGCGCACGGCGCGGAAATGCTGCACCGGAACCGCAACCGAGACGATGATCGCGCCGCGATCGGTGACGCGCACCGCGCTGCCCTTCATGCCCTCGAGCGATTGCGCGACTTCGGAATAGCCCTTGCCGCCTTCCGGGCCGAGTTCGCGGTAGATCGGCAGGTCGCCGCGGTTGAGCCAGGTCTTGATCGTGGCCTTGGTCTTCTCATACAGCGACGGCTTCTCCGACGGCGGCGGCAGCTCCATGCGCAGCACGTCGCCGCGCGCGAACAGGTTGCGGCTGTCGAGGATCAGCCCGCCGTCGCGGTCGAAGATGCGGGCCCGCGTCTTGGTCGGTGCGATCAGGCGGCGCAGGACCGGCGCGACGCGCTCGGGGTTGATCGGAAAATCCGCCGATTCATCCGGCTGGCCATAACTCTCGCCGGGCTTGAGGTCGAGCAGGCGATCGGGATCGATGGTGACGGTATTGCCTTCGACGGTCGCGGACGCCGCGATCGCCTCCGAGATGATCTCGGCAT
Organism: Bradyrhizobium sp. CCBAU 53421; assembly: GCF_015291625.1. NCBI lineage: Bacteria > Pseudomonadati > Pseudomonadota > Alphaproteobacteria > Hyphomicrobiales > Nitrobacteraceae > Bradyrhizobium > Bradyrhizobium sp. CCBAU 53421. The sequence continues at coordinate 8,737,131 of NZ_CP030047.1, read as the reverse complement.
AGACCAGCAGGCTCTGCGTCCGCGCCTCGATCAGGCCGGCGCGGAATTGCGAGAGATAGAGGATGCTGGCGACGAGCGCGACGAGGCCGGCGAGGTTGAGCGAGACGATGCGGCGCGTCAGGCTCGAGAACGACAGCGCGAAGAAGAACTGACCGGCGCGGCGCAGCCAGCCGAGCGGTCGGCGCCAGCCTTTGTCCCGCGCCAGATCGTCGGCCACGACCTCTTGATCGAGGAGCTGCGACGCGTCCTCGGTGTTCTGGCCTTGCTCGAGCTGCGTTCGATCAAGCACTGGCAAAGCTGCCGGTTGGTATGGATGTCGTCCCGCGAAGCAGACAGTCGCCCAAGCTTACCCCAGCCGTGCGGAGCCTGTCAGTCAACAAGCCGCTCCGGTAGCGCAGATCAGGCTTCCTTGAAGCGATAGCCGACGCCGTACAGCGTCTCGATCATCTCGAAGTCGTCGTCGACCACTTTGAACTTCTTGCGCAGCCGCTTGATGTGGCTGTCGATGGTGCGGTCGTCGACATAGACCTGGTCGTCATACGCCGCGTCCATCAGCGCGTTGCGGCTCTTCACCACGCCGGGGCGGGTGGCGAGCGCCTGCAGGATCAGGAATTCGGTCACGGTGAGCGTCACCGGCTCGTTCTTCCAGGTGCAGGTGTGGCGCTCCGGATCCATCCGCAGCAGGCCGCGGTCGAGCGCGCGGGCGTCCGGCTCCTTCGGCGCGGCGGTCGGATCCTTCGGCTGGCCGCGGCGGAGCACGGCCTTGACGCGTTCGACCAAGAGGCGCTGCGAGAACGGCTTGCGGATAAAATCGTCGGCGCCCATCTTCAGGCCGAACAATTCGTCGATCTCCTCATCCTTCGAGGTGAGGAAGATCACCGGCAGGTCGGACTTCTGGCGCAGCCGGCGCAGGGTTTCCATGCCGTCCATGCGCGGCATCTTGATATCGAGGATCGCCAGATCCGGCGGCGAGGTGCGAAATCCATCCAGCGCCGACGCACCGTCCGTGTAGGTCATGATGCGATAGCCTTCGGCTTCGAGCGCGATCGAGACCGACGTGAGAATGTTGCGGTCGTCGTCGACCAAGGCGATTGTGGGCATGAGCTGCTTTCACAATGAGAGTGGCTTGGACGGCGGGCACTCTGGCGACTCGCCGTAGAATATGGGCTTCGAACGCGGTCAACGAGCAATGCAAGCTGGGCTGAAGTGTGACCGAGTTCCGCAAAAGACGCTCTGCGACCCAAGCGTTGGACCCCATATAGCACCCTGAGATCGTGAGAAAAGGCCCTTTTTTCGACGGGAACCGCCCGATTCGCCCTCAAAATGACCCGATAAGCCCATGCAACCGACCGCCGACTTCGACCCTGCCCACCTTGCCCGCTCGCTGCTCCGCCGCAGCCGCCAGGGCGCGCTCGCGACGCTGATGGCCGGCTCCGGCGATCCCTATTGCTCCCTGGTCAATCTGGCGAGCCACCCCGACGGCGCGCCGATCCTGCTGATTTCCCGGCTGGCGCTGCACACGAAGAACATTCTGGCCGACAGCAGGGTGTCGCTGATGCTGGACGAGCGTGTCGAAGGCGATCCGCTGGAAGGCGCGCGGATCATGCTGGCGGGGCGGGCGGAGGAGGTCGCGGACGCCGAGCGGGAGCTCGCCCAACGGCGCTACCTCGGCGCCCATCCGTCGGCGGAAGCTTTTGTAGAATTTAAGGATTTCTCGTTCTTCGTGATCCGGCCGAGCGGCGCGCATCTGGTGGCCGGGTTCGGCCGGATCGTCGACCTCAGCCCTGCGCAGTTTCTGACCGACCTCGGTGGCGCCGACGCGCTGCTGGAGGCCGAGCCAGGCGCGGTCGCGCATATGAACGAGGATCACCGCGAGGCCATGAACCTCTACGCGACACGGCTGCTCGGCGCGCAAAGTGCCGACTGGCTGTGCACCGGCTGCGACCCCGACGGCATGGACATGCAGGCCGGTCGCGACACGCTGCGGCTCGATTTCCCGGAGCGGGTCACAAGCGGCACCGAGCTGCGCAAGATGCTGGTGCGGCTCGCCGGCGAAGCACGCGCCAAAGGAAAGGGATAGCGGAGCATGGCGAGCGCGACCCGACGGCACCGGACGGCGGTGCTGCGCGCGGCGAGGCATGGTGTCGCACAATGCGGCTTCCGCGCATGGTTGCCGAAGCCGGTGTGGCGTTTCTGACAGCGCGATCATTTCGTGCCGGCGCCGTTATGGTTGCCGACGGGCGCGATGCGCGTGCCAGAATTGCTTGCGCTGCTGCATCGGAAAATCGGCGGGATCGCGAGGTTCAACCGCGCTGACGGAGAGTTGCCGCGCGTTGATTGCGTTACCATCGATCGCAGCGGCCGGTGATCGCGCTGCCGCCGAACGCAGTTCGCGCTGCGGAACATTTGCCGCCGCCGGGCATTGAAGTAACCCAGCTTCGACGGCGTGGTGTTGAGTTCGATCGAATGCAGCTCAACACCGACCAAGTGGTGCTATCCGCGTGCAACACGATCGTGGACGACAGGCCCGGCACTGCAGCGCCGCCTCAACTCGCGGCAGTCGATCTCAACGACACATCCTCAGCGCGAAATGCATACCCGGCATTCTCTGTGCCTCCTGCTGCGCTCAGCGCAGACACAAGCCGATCGCTGGCACTCTTTGTGCATCGCAACGCCTTGCGCGCAGCGCGAAAGGCTATGAAACGTCGCCCGACCGCTGCGAAAACGACGAGAAAGCGAAAACAAAGCGAAAGCGTTTCGCGCTGCGGTATTTGCGCCAGATCATGTGCCTGCCTCGGAATCAACCAAAAGCCATCCGACTGGCTTGGCAAGCCCGGCGATCCCCACTATTAGGTCGCCGGACCGGGGCCGAGAGGCTATATTCCGATGACGGTCACCGCGGCGGAGCGCGACTAGCGATATTCGCGCGAACAAGGATACGCGGGTTCGAGGAGGTTCTTCGTGCAAGAGACGGGCGTGCATAACGGTGCCTTCGGCGCCGACAAATTCGGCTTAAAAAATCTCAAGGGCGTGCATTGGAACTATGGTGCGCCGCAGCTCTACGAGCACGCGTTGCGCAACAACGAAGCCGTGCTCTCGGCCGACGGCGCGCTCTGCGCGGACACCGGTGTGTTCACCGGCCGTAGCCCGAAGGACAAGTTCACCGTCCGCGACGATCTCACCGACAAGAACATGTGGTGGGCCGGCAACCAGTCGATCACCTCGGAGCAGTTCGCGACGCTCCATGCCGACTTCCTCAAGCATGCCGAAGGCATGACGCTGTTCGCGCAGGATCTCTACGGCGGCGCCGATCCGAAGCATCGGATCAAGACCCGCGTCTTCACCGAGCTCGCCTGGCACTCGCTGTTCATCCGTACGCTTCTCATTCGTCCCGAGACGTCAGAGCTCGCGGGCTTCGTGCCGGAGCTGACAATCATCGACCTGCCGAGCTTCCGCGCCGATCCGAAACGTCACGGCTGCAAGTCGGAGAACGTCGTCGCGATCGATTTCGCCCGCAAGATCGTCCTGATCGGCGGCTCGCAATATGCCGGCGAGATGAAGAAGAGCGTGTTCACCACGCTGAACTATTACCTGCCCGAGAAGGGCGTGATGCCGATGCACTGCTCGGCCAATGTCGGCCCCGACGGCGACACCGCGATCTTCTTCGGCCTGTCCGGCACCGGCAAGACCACGCTGTCGGCCGATCCCAAGCGTACGCTGATCGGCGATGACGAGCATGGCTGGAGCGAGGACGGCGTCTTCAATTTCGAAGGCGGCTGCTACGCCAAGTGCATCAAGCTATCCGGCGAAGCCGAGCCGGAAATCTATGCCGCCAGCAAGCGCTTCGGCGCAGTGCTGGAAAACGTCGTGCTCGGTGCGAGTGATCGCGTGCCCGATTTCGACGACGGCTCGAAGACCGAGAACACCCGCTCGGCCTATCCGCTCGATTTCATCCCGAACGCTTCGCGCACCGGCTGCGCGCCGCATCCGAAGAACGTCGTGATGCTCGCCGCCGACGCCTTCGGCGTGATGCCGCCGATCGCCAAGCTGACGCCGGCGCAGGCGATGTATCACTTCCTGTCCGGCTACACCGCGAAGGTCGCCGGCACCGAGCGCGGCTTGGGCAACGAGCCGCAGCCGGAATTCTCCACCTGCTTCGGTTCGCCGTTCCTGCCGCGCGATCCGTCGGTCTACGGCAACATGCTGCGCGAGCTGATCGCCAAGCACAATGTCGATTGCTGGCTGGTCAACACCGGCTGGACCGGCGGCAAGTACGGCACCGGCCGCCGCATGCCGATCAAGGTGACGCGCGCGCTGCTCACCGCGGCGCTGAACGGCTCGCTCCGCAATGCCGATTTCCGCACCGACAAGTATTTCGGCTTCGCGGTGCCGACCTCGCTGCCGGGCGTCGAGCCGCACATCCTCGATCCGATCAAGACCTGGGCCGACAAGGCCGAGTTCGACAAGACCGCGCGTGCGCTGGTCGGCATGTTCCAGAAGAACTTCGCCAAGTTCGAAGCACAGGTCGACGCCGAAGTCCGCGCCGCCGCGCCGGAAGTGAAGCTCGCGGCGGAGTAAGCCGCTCGCGCTGATCTCGCGATTTGAAAAGGCGGCCCTGGTGGCCGCCTTTTTGTTTTGATTACTCTGTCGCGCGCGATGCTAACTTGATCCGTCACCCTGAGGAGCGCGAAGCGCGTCTCGAAGGGTCGACGGCCACCGGCCGGGCCGTGCATCCTTCGAGACGCGCCTGCGGCGCTCCTCAGGATGACGGGACTGGCGGGGTGCGTGCTACGCGCTGACTACCAGCTACTCCCCCATCTCCGGCAGCACCGCGTTGCTCGGGGTCTGGCGATCGGTGATCTGCAATCCGAACAGGCTGCCGATCAATTCGACCGCGACGCGCGCGGTGCGGCCGCGCTCGTCGAGGAACGGGTTGAGCTCGACGATGTCGAGCGAGCGCACCAATCCGGAATCGTGCAGCAGCTCCATGATCAGATGCGCTTCCCGATAGGTCGCGCCGCCCGGCACCGTGGTGCCGACGCCGGGCGCGACTTCGGGATCGAGGAAGTCGACGTCGAACGAGACATGCAGCACGCCGTTCTTCGCCTTGACGCGGTCGATGACGCGGCGCGTGAGCACGGCGACGCCAAACTCGTCGATCTGGCGCATGTCGGCGATCGAGACGTTGCGTTGCCGCAGCAGCTTGCGCTCCAGCGGATCGACCGAGCGGGTGCCGATCAGGTCGAGCTGATCCGGCGGGATCGAGGCGCGCGGCAGCCCGCCGAGCAAATCGTCGAGCCCAGGCTCTCCGCACAGGAAGGCCGCCGACATGCCGTGCATGTTGCCGGTGATGGTGGTGGCCGGCGTGTTGTAGTCGGCATGCGCGTCGACCCACAACGCAAACAGCGGCCGGCCTTTCTCTTGCCAGTAGCGCGCGACGCCGTTGATCGACCCCATCGACAATGAGTGGTCGCCGCCCATGAAGATCGGGATCGCGCCGGAATGCGCCAGCCAGTAGGCGCGCTCCGAGAGCGCGCGGGTCCAGGTCTTCACCTCGTCGTAGAATTTGGTGTTCGCCGGCGCCGGGCCGTCGGCGAGGACCGCCGGGATCGCAAGGTTGCCGTGATCATCGACGTGGAAGTCGAGCTGCTCGAGCAGGCGCGCGATGCCTGCGGTGCGCAGCGCGTCCGGGCCCATCAGCGGGCCGGGCTGCGACGCGCCGATCTCGATGGGAACGCCAAGCAGGGCGATGCGCTGATGTTTTGAGTTGTCGGCTTCGGACATGCGGCGGGGCTCCCAAAGGCGTGGAACAGAAGCGACCCGCCAATGTTCCCTCAACCCCTGAAATAGGCAACCCGGTCCAATCCGGCCATGTGGATAGTTGCGGCGTGCGTCCAGATTTGACGCGTTCTCTTCACCGCGAACCGGTGCCCATCCCGCATCAAGTGCGGGACAGGCTTCGCTCGGAAACGCACTACGCCTTGAAATAGGCGATCTGCGTCGTGGTGGCGAGCAGGCGGCCGGACGGCGACCACAATTCGCCGTGCTGGTCGCCATAGCTCTTGTGGAAGTTCTTGGCATCGGCGGTGGCGAGCACGCGGGTGGTATTCTCCGCGTCCAGGTCGGCGGCATCGACGTGGAAATAGGTCGTCAGCGACACCGTGCCGAACGGCACCAGCTCCTGCCGCGCATGGAACACACGGCCGAAGAACGCGTCCGACATCGACATCAGCGACAGCGCGTCGAGCTTGCGCGGCACGCGGTCGGCGATCCAGAGTTTTGAGTAGGGGCTCAAGGGCTGCTTCGCGGCGCCGCCGTTAAGCTTGGGTTCGCCCTCGGCGAAGCGGAAGTCATACTGGTTGGCCCAGGTCATCGCGAGCTTTGGATAGGGCCGCAGCTGCTCGAACGGCACCGCGCCGGGAAACTCGGCCGGCTGGTGCGACCACGACGGGCGGCGCTCGGCGAACACCGCCGTCGCCAAGGTCGTGACCTCGCCGCCGCCTTGCGTCATCTCGATCGACCAGTGCTGGCTCGAGCGGTTGCTTCTCACCAGGCGGACGTCCAGATCGAACACGCCCTCGGCGACTGGCGCACAGTAATTCACCGTCAGCGCCAGCGGCTCGCCCGCGCGCTGCGGGTGCTGCATCAGGGCGCGCAGGATCGTCGCGGCGGTGCAGCCGCCAAACGGGCCGACGAACGCCCAGTAATCCGGGCTGGTCCGTCCCTGCCAGCGGCTGTCGCCGGCAGTCACGGCGGTGGCTTCATCGAAGAGGTGCGGAGCCTTGGTGAGCATGCAATTCCCTAAATACCAAACTGTGCCGCGGTCATTGGGCGACGACTTGTCCGCCGAAGCCTAAGCGAAGGCCGAAGCAATCCGTCGATCCGCATGTGGGGTGCAATGGACAGCCGCGCTACGCTCGGAATGACGCTCGACATGCAATATCGCGGCGAGGGTGCCGAATTCAATGACGTCGGACGTCATCGATTTCCGCGTCCCGGGATTAGCCCTTCGCCTCGCGCTGATTGCCGAGCTGCGGCGAGGCGTTCGGATGCACCGGCACGTGCCAGATGTCCTCGGCATATTCGCGGATGGTGCGGTCGGAGGAGAACCACGCCATGCGCGCCACGTTGAGGATCGAGGCGCGGGTCCAGGCCGGGGGTACCTGCCATCGGTCGTCGATGCCGCGCTGCGCGGCATAGTATGAATCGAAATCGGCCGAAACCATGTAGTGGTCGAGGTAGCGCAGCGCGTGCCCGATCGAGGCGAAGCGCGCCGCATCGCCCGGCGAGAACTCGCCGCTCTCGATGGCGCGGATCGCGCGCTCGAGCCGCGGCGATTTGCGGATGATGTCGCTGGCATCGAGCCCCTGCTTGCGGCGAACCATGACGTCGCCGGCTTCGAGGCCGAAGATCGCGATGTTCTCCTCGCCGACATTGTCGCGGATCTCGATATTGGCGCCGTCGAGCGTGCCGATGGTCAGCGCGCCGTTCAGCGCGAGCTTCATGTTGCCGGTGCCGGAGGCTTCCATGCCGGCGGTCGAGATCTGCTCGGAGAGATCGGCGGCGGGGATGATCACCTCGGCGAGGCTGACATTGTAGTCGGCGAGGAAGGCGACTTTCAGTCTGCCGCCGAGCGACGCGTCATTGTTGACGACCTCGGCGACGTCGCTGATCAACTTGATGATCAGCTTGGCGTAGCGGTAGCTCGCCGCCGCCTTGCCCGCGAAGATTTTTACCCGCGGCACCCAGTTCGCACCCGGATCGTCCTTCATCGCGTGATACAGCGCGATGGTCTCCAGGATGTTGAGCAGCTGCCGCTTGTATTCGTGGATGCGCTTGATCTGCACGTCGAACAGCGCCGACGGGTCGACCTTGATGTGGTTGCGCTCGCCGATCAGCCGCGCCAGCGACAGCTTGTTGTGATGCTTGACGTCGCGGAAGCGCTTCTGGAATTCGAGGTCGCTCGAATGGGTCTCGAGCCGCTCGAGCAGTGAGAAGTCGTCGAGCACGGCCTCGCCGCAGGTCTCGCGCAGCAATGCGGTCAGTCGCGGGTTGGCCAGCATCAGCCAGCGGCGGAAGGTGATGCCGTTGGTCTTGTTGGTGATGCGCGACGGATAGAGGTGATGCAGGTCGTGGAACACGGTCTCCTTCATCAGGTCGGAATGCATCGCGGAGACGCCGTTGATGCGATGCGAGCCGACGAAGGCGAGCTGGCCCATGCGCACTCGGCGGCCGCTGCGCTCGTCGATCAGCGAGACCGAGGCGCGGTATTCGATGTCGCCGGGGAAGCGCTCCTCGGCGAGCGCGAGATGCGCCACGTTGATGCGGTAGATGATCTCCAGATGCCGCGGCAGCAACCGCTCGAACAGTTCGACCGGCCAGGTCTCGAGCGCCTCCGGCAGCAGGGTGTGGTTGGTGTAGGACAGGGTCGCGACCGTGATCTTCCAGGCCTCGTCCCAGCGGAAATTGTGCAGGTCGACCAGGATGCGCATCAGCTCGGTGACCGCAAGGCTCGGATGGGTGTCGTTGAGCTGCACCGCCGCCTTCTGCGCGAGGTTGCGCAGGCCGCCATCGGAGGCGAGATGCCGCTTCACGAGGTCCTGCAACGAGGCCGAGACGAAGAAATATTCCTGGCGCAGGCGGAGCTCGCGGCCCGCCGCGCTCTCGTCGTTCGGATAGAGGAATTTGCAGATCGCTTCCGCGCGCGCCTGCTCGGCGCTCGCCGAGACGTAGTCGCCGGTGTTGAAGACGTCGAGCTCGAGCGGGTCGGGCGCATGCGCCGACCAGAGGCGGAGCGCGTTGACGTGCTGGCCGCGCCAGCCGACGATCGGCGTGTCGTACGCCATCGCCTCGACGGTTTCCGCCGGATGCCAGGTGGCGCGGTCGCGGCCGCGGTCGTCGACATGCTCGACATGACCGCCGAAGTGGACGTTGTAGACCACCTCGGGCCGCTGGAATTCCCAGGGGTTGCCGAAGGCGAGCCATTCGTCGGGATATTCCTGCTGCCAGCCCTGGTTCATGATCTGGCGGAACAGGCCGAAATCGTAACGGATACCGTAGCCGGTCGCGGGGATCGCGAGCGTCGCCATGCTCTCCATGAAGCAGGCCGCGAGCCGCCCGAGGCCCCCATTGCCGAGCGCTGCATCCGGCTCGCATTTGCGCAGGTCAGAGAGGTCGACGCCGAGGTCGCCGAGCGCGGCCTCGAACAGCGGCAGCAATCCCATATTGTTCAGCGCGTCGGTGAACAGCCGGCCGATCAGGAATTCGAGCGAGAGATAATAGACGCGCTTGGCGCCGGCGTCGTAGCTCTGCTTCTCGGCCGTCAGCCAGTGGTGCACGATGCGGTCGCGCAGCGCCAGCGCCGCCGCCTTGTACCAGTCGCGCCGGGTCGCAACGGTGGCGTCCTTGCCGATCGCAAGCCGGAGCTTGGCAAGGATCGCGCCCTTGATCTCGGTCAGCGCCAGCTCGTCGATCGGCTGGTTCAATGCCGGGTAGTTTGTCTGTTCCTGCAACGCGCCCAATCCCTGCCGTTCAAGCCGATCGTGATGCGATGATCACGATCTCATCTCCTGTTCGAGCATGGTCCCCGGAAATTCCGATATCCGCGGTTCCCCGTTCATGCTCCGACGCAATGATACGCGCGTTGCATGGCAACCGAAACCGTCCGGAACAAGGCCGTACACAGCGCTGCCGTGATTTTATGCAAGGACCGGGCCGCTCCGGGAACCCTTCAGGACACCCGCCGCCGATGCTACGATGGGCCCTGAAAGCCGGGCTTTCGCGACAATTTAGCGGAGGATGCGTGATGAGACTCCTGATTGAAATCGCGGCCGCGGCATTGCTCGTCGTGTGCATCACGGCGACCAGCGCAGCCTATGCAGCGGGCAGACCGGGCCGCAGCGCCGACGGCCTGACGTGCGGCTTCAGCGTCAAGCAGAACGCATCGCCGGCCGCGCGTTGCGCCGCCATCAAGCGGCAATGCGGCGGCAAGTTCTACGCCAATGCCTGCGGCGACAAGCTGCTGTCGGCAGCGAATTGAGCCGCCGCGCAACGCGGCTTCGCGCGCGTTCGGAAACACCGGAGTGATACGGATTTCCAAGGCTTAACGAGTTCTTTACAAACACACCTGTCGCTCGTGGGGCGGGCATATTTTTCAAGCTCCGACGCATTTCATACCGAAGCAATTTTCAACGGGCCGCTGACATCACTCAGCGGCCCGAATTGCTTTGCGGGGGCTGCCATCCGCGCGACCGAGTGATGATGCCTGCTTCGTCGTCCTGGCGAAAGCCAGGACCCATTACCCCAATCGTCAAATGAGGCCCGACAGGTCGTTCCAATCCGGGTTTTCCGCTTCAATCAGCTTGATCTTCCAATCGCGCTTCCAGAACTTCAGCTGCTTCTCGCGGGCGATGGCCTCCTGCGGTGTCTCGAATTCCTCGAGGTGAACGAGACGGAAGACCCGATATTTATAGACAAACTTAGAGCCTCGGCCCGAACGATGCAGTTCGAGCCGCAGGCGAATATCGTTGGTGACGCCGATGTAGATCGTTCCGTGATGACGGCTCGCGAGGACGTAGACATAGTAGTTGCTTGCTGCGCTCATGGATGGGCCCAAGCTCGCAATATGTCGAGCAGCCGGGGTAATGGGTCCTGGCTTTCGCCAGACGACGCCTGAGGGATGATCTATTAACCCATCAGAACGAATTAAGAACACTTTAGCAAGTCTCTGATATATCATTGTGATTCGGCGCCTGCGCCGACACAATATCTATGGTCTCCAAGTCTCCGCGAGGACTACATGTCCACCATCGCCTTTGATCAATTCGCCCTGACCCGGATTGCCGATTTCGCGCGCTCGCTGTCGCGGCTGCACCAGGCCTCGCGGCGCCAGCCGATCGACGACGATCAGCTCGATCGCGAGTTCAACGCGGTCTGCATGTCGATCTGGGGCTACACCACCGACGATTTCAGCGACGAGCTGTTCTCATTGGAGGATCACGCTTGGCTCGATTCGCTCGATGAGGCGCATGCGCGGATCTTTGCCGCCGAGCAGGGCTACGACCTGGTCGACGATCAGGGCATGCTGACGGACTGGTGGGGCTATTGCTGGATGATCCTGGCCGAGAAGCGCGGCATCCTCAATCCGGAGAACCGCGCCGCCGCGCGGGCCGCGATCGAGGAGAAATACATGGCCGCGCCGAACGTGATCGGCGTGATCGTGGCGCGCTGATTGGCGCGCCAACTCAAAGCCGTCAGTTCGCCTCGGCCCGCTTGGCGGGCTTTGCCGCATTGCCCTTCGGCACAACGGATGTCGGCGCCGGCGGCGCGGCATCGCTCCTGGTTTCCGGCAGCGGCGCATCGCCGGCGAGCTCGGCGCTGACGGGTGCAACCTTCATCTCGCCGAGCCGCGCGCGGACCGCGGCGGTCAACCCGGGATAGGAGGCGACCGGCGTGAAGTCGAACGTCTGCTCGTTGCCGACGCGGACGCCGGTATAGGCGACGAGGCCGTCGGTGGTCGCGATCACGTCGCCGGCCTTCAGCGAGGCATCGAGCGCGAGGTCGACCGGCGCCAGTCCGGCCGGATCGCGGCCGTTGCAGGTGCAATCGGCGCGCAGTGCCTTGCGATAGGCGAAGGCGTTCTCGCTGTCGGCGTAGCGCTCACCCGTGGCCGAGGCGGAGCTGTCGATATGGCTGCCGTAATAGACCTTGGTCGCGCTTGCCGGGCAGAAGGCCTGGCAGAGCTGCGCCGGCGTCGCGTTGCCGCGCATCGTCAGCGGGAAATACTTGCCGTCGCAGCTGCGCACGCAATACGCCGGTCCGGAGCCGGCCACGCGCGGCGCCGAGATCGGCGCCGACTGCTGCCGATCCGGCTGCTGGTTGAGGCCGAACGGATCGGCGAAGAAATTGGCTTGCGGTGGGGCCTGCCGGCCCTGCTGCTTCTGGGAACCGCCGAAGAAGAAGTCGAACAGCCCTTCGGCCGAGACGGGCGCGGGCACGACCAGGACGGAACCCGCGAACGCAGCGGCGGCAAGCATCACGCGGCGCCGCATGCGCCGATCACTCAACTCTGTACGCAACGCCAACTCCACCCGACGCGCCACGCCGCGGCGACAAAGTGCCCCGGCGGCTTCACCTTAAGACGGGATGGTAAACGAGCGATTGATTTGGGGTGACGGCGTCACACGGAGCAGGCGCGGGCGCGGGAACTTCTCTTCACCTCGCCCCGCTTGCGGGGAGAGGTCGGATCGCATGGAGCGGAGCGGAATGCGATCCGGGTGAGGGGGTACAGTTCTCACCGCATTCACGGCTCGTGGAAGCAGCCCCTCACCCCGACCCTCTCCCCGTAAGAACGGGGCGAGGGAGAAGACCGTCAGTCCTTCAGGAACTCGCCAGCCTTGTACAGCGCGCGGAATTGCAGCCCGGCTTCAGCGAACGTCTCGGTCGCGCCTTCCTCGCGGTCGACCATGGTGAAGACCAGCGCGATCTCGCCGCCGGCCTCGCGCACCGCTTCCACCGCCTTCAGCGCCGAGCCGCCTGTGGTGGTGACGTCCTCGACGATCACGATGCGCTTGCCGGCAAGACTCTCGCCCTTGGCGAGGCCTTCGACCGAAAGCTTCGCGCCGTGCTCCTTCGGTTTCTTGCGCACGAAGAAGGCGGCGATCGGATGACCCTTCAGCCAGGACAGCTGCGCGATGGCGCCCGCGAGCGGCACCGCGCCCATCTCGAGGCCGCCGACGAAATCGAGCTTGTCGTCCTTCAGCGCCTCATAGGTGAGCTCCGCGAGCAGCGCCGCGCCTTCAGGATCGAGCATTGTCGGCTTCAGGTTGAAATAGAAATCGCTCTTGCGGCCCGATGCCAACGTGATCTCGCCGCGGCCGAACGAACGCTTGCGGATGATCTCGGCGAGGCGGGCGCGGGAGGCTGATTTGGACAAAGGCTTTTTCCCTTGAGGGGTTCTTGGGGGTTTCAGGCGGCCGGCAATCTATCGGCGGTCTTTCGCACATTCCAGCGGGTAAATCCCGCCGTCAACAGTGCCTACGCCGCCATTTCAGCGCAGTGGTGTGCGGAAAGCGCGGGTTGTGCGGCCGTTCCGTTCCCCGTAAGCAGGCGCCAAACATTTGCACGGGAAGCGGAAATGACCATCGAGCTGCACACCTGGAACACGCCCAATGGCCGCAAGATCTCGGTGGCGCTGGAGGAGATGGGGCTGCCGTACAAGGTGATCCCGGTGAACATCGGCAAGGGCGAGCAGATGGCGCCCGCCTTCCTGGCGATCAGCCCGAACAACAAGATCCCGGCGATCGTCGATCCGGATGGCCCCGGCGGCAAGCCGGTCAGCATCTTCGAATCAGGCGCGATCCTGCTTTATCTCGGCGAGAAGACCGGCAAGTTCCTGCCGAAACCGCTCTCCGAGCGGATCCCGGTCTATGAGTGGCTGATGTGGCAGATGGGCGGTTTCGGCCCGATGCCGGGCCAGGTGCATCATTTCATCGCGCTGGAGAACGAGCAGGACCGCGCCTATGGCCTGAAGCGCTACATGGCCGAGACGCGGCGGCTCTACGGCGTGCTGGATCGCTGGCTGGATGGTCGCGAATTCGTCGCCGGCGATCTCTCGGTTGCCGATTTCGCCATCCTCGGCTGGGCCTGGCGCCATCCGCGCCACAAGGTCGAGCTATCAGACTTCCCCAACGTCAAGCGCTGGTACGAGACACTGATGGCCCGCCCGGCGACCAAGCGCGGGATGGAAGCGAAGCTGGATTGAGGGCGGCGGAGCGCGCTCTTCCCTTCTCCCCTTGTGGGAGAAGGTGGCGCGAAGCGCCGGATGAGGGGTTGTCTCCGCGCGTGAGTTCGTGGAGAGAGACCCCTCACCCGGCTTCGATGCGAAGCATCGAAGCCACCCTCTCCCACAAGGGGAGAGGATACTGATCAGGCCTTTCGCGCCTCGAGCGCCATCTTCATCGCCAGCCCCGCGAGCACGGTGCCCATCAGCCAGCGCTGCACCAAAAGCCAGGTCGGGCGGGTGCCGAGGAACACCGCGATCGAACCGGCGGCGAGCGCGATCATCGCGTTGACGCTGACACTGATCACGATCTGGATCGAGCCGAGCATCACCGACTGCGCCAGCACGCTGCCGCCGGCGGGATCGATGAACTGCGGCAGCAGCGCGAGATAAAGCATCGCGATCTTCGGGTTGAGCAGATTGGTGAGAAAGCCCATCGCGAACAATTTGCGCGGGCCGTCGACCTTCAGCGCCTTGACCTGGAACGGCGAGCGGCCGCCGGGCCTCACGGCCTGCCACGCCAGCCACAGCAGATAGGCGGCGCCGGCGAAACGCAGCGCGTCGTAAGCGTAGGGAATCGCAAACAGCAGCGCGGTGATGCCGAACGCCGCGCACAGCATGTAGAACACGAAGCCGAGCGCGACGCCGCCGAGCGAGACGATGCCGGCCCCGGGCCCTTGCGTGATCGAGCGCGAGATCAGGTACATCATGTTCGGCCCGGGCGTCAGCACCATGCCGAGGCAGACGAGCGCAAAGCCGAGCAGGGCGGATGTGTGGGGCATGATGGGTCTGCACGCACTTCTAGCGTGTCATGAGCTGCGCAGCCATGCAGGAATTGCTCTCGGAGCAATGTCGCGGCGCAAGTTAGGTGAGCACATCGGTCAGGCTCCCTCTCCCCTTGCGGGAGAGGGTGGGGAGAGGGGTAGCCGCGGGCCAGATGATCAATGGACGCGCGGCTCGTGCAATATCGAACCGCGCGTCATCGAAGCTGATGTTGAGAGCGCGTCGTGTGATACCCCTCTCCCCACCCTCCCCCGCAAGGGGGGAGGGAGCCCGTCTGCCGGTGCTCACCTCACTTGGACCGTTACTTGGAGCGGCCCGGCATACGCGGCGAGCTTACTTCACCAATGAACAGCCAGTGTCGGCGAGCTCCGCTCCCGAGACTCTAATGCGCCTCGTCCCAATTGTTGGCGGCGCGGGCGTCGACTTGTAGCGGCAGTGACAGCAGCACGGCCGGGAACGGCGCGTCCTGCATCACCTTTTGCACCACGGGTAGCGTTGCCGCGACCTCGTCGTCGGGTACCTCGAAGATCAATTCGTCGTGCACCTGCAGCAGCATCTGCGCCGAGAGCTTCTTCTCGGCGAGTGCGTCCTCGACCCGGATCATGGCGCGGCGGATGATGTCGGCCGCGGTGCCCTGCAAGCGCGCGTTGATCGAGGCGCGTTCGTTGAAGGCGCGCACCGAGGCGTTGGACGCCTTGATATCCGGGTAGTACATCTTACGGCCGAACAACGTGGTGACATAGCCGTTGCGGCGGCAAGAGTCCTTGGTCTCATCCATGTAGGCGCGGATGCCCGGGAAGCGCTCGAAGTACTTCTTGATGTAGGCCGAGGCTTCCTCGCGGGCGATGCCGAGCTGGTTGGCGAGGCCGAACGCCGAGATGCCGTAGATGATGCCGAAATTGATCGCCTTGGCGCGGCGGCGCACCTCGCTCGGCATGTCCTTGATCGGCACGCCGAACATTTCGGAGGCGGTCATGGCGTGGATGTCGAGCCCGTCGCGGAACGCCTGGCGCAGCACCGGCACGTCGGCGATCTCGGCGAGTAGCCGCAGCTCGATCTGCGAATAGTCCGCCGACACCAGCTTGTGGCCGGGCGTTGCGATGAAGGCGCGGCGAATCTTGCGGCCGTCCTCGGTGCGAACCGGGATGTTCTGCAAGTTCGGCTCGTTCGACGACAGCCGGCCTGTGGTGGTCGCGGCCAGCGCGTAGGTGGTGTGGACGCGATGGGTCTGCGGATTGACGTAGGTCGGCAGCGCGTCGGTGTAGGTCGACTTCAGCTTCGAGACCTGGCGCCACTCCAAAATCTTCTTCGGGAATTCGTGGCCTTGCTCGGCGAGATCGTCGAGCACCTGGGCGGTGGTCGACCAGGCGCCTGTCTTGGTCTTGGTGCCGCCGGGCAATCCCATCTTGCCGAAGATGATGTCGCCGATCTGTTTCGGGCTGCCGACGTTGACCGGCTCGCCGGCGATCTCCTGGATCTCGGCCTCGACGCGCGCCGCGGTCTGGGCGAAATCGCCCGACAGCCGCGACAGCACCTGGCGGTCGATCGAGATGCCGCGGCGCTCCATCCGCGCCAGCACCGACACCAGCGGCCGCTCCAGCGTCTCGTAGACCGTCGTCATCCGCTCGGCGACGAGGCGCGGCTTCAGCACCCGCCACAGCCGCAGGATCACGTCGGCGCTTTCGGCCGCGTATTCAGTGGCCTTGTCGATGGTGACCTGATCGAAGGTCAGCTTGCCCTTGCCGCTGCCGACGAGGCCGCCGTAGCTGACGACGGCATGGCCGAACCAGCGCTCGGCGAGCGCCTCCAGCGCGTGCGAGCCGCGGCCGGCATCGAGCGCATAGGACATCAGCTGCGCATCGTCGATGTTGCGCAGCGTGACGCCGTGCTGCGCCAGGGTCACCGAGGTGAACTTGACGTTGAAGCCGACCTTCTGGATGCCGGCGGATTCCAATAGTGGCTTGAGCGCCTTCAGCGCGTCGGCGGTCTTGATCTGGCCGGGCGCGAGGCCGGCATCGAACAGGCCGGCGCCGCCGCCGGCGGCTTTGTGGCCAAGCGGCACATAGCAGGCGTCATTGGGCGCCACGGCGAGCGCCAGTCCCGACAGCTCGGCCTGCATCGGGTCGATCGATTCCGACATCGCCTCGATCGCAATGTAGCCGGTGTCGTGCGCACGCGCGACAAAGGCATTGAGCTGGTCGAGGCTGCCGATCGCCTGGTAGGCCTTGCGATCGAAGCCGGTCTTGCGGATTGCCTCGCCACGCGCTTCGGCAAGCGTCGCAGGCGTGCCCCTGCGGTTGGAGTTCTTGTCGTCGCGGGCGCCGGTCGGCTTGGCTTTCGGCAGGGGAGCCGCGGATGTCGACGCGTCTCCCGGCGCGGGCGTCACATCCGACGGTGGCAGCGGCGAGAATACGCTGGCGCCGCTCTTGTTGCCGGGATCGGCATCGACATTGGCCGGGTCGATCTGCGCATAGTCGGCGACGCGGCGGGTGAGGGTGGAGAACTCCATCGCCTTCAGGAAGGCGATCAGCCGGCGCGAATCGGGCTCGTGCACGGCGAGGTCGTCGAGCGGCACTTCGAGATCGACCTTGTCGTCGAGCAGCACCAGCTGGCGCGAGATGCGCGCCTTCTCGGCATTCTCGAGCAGCGCCTCGCGCCGCTTCGGCTGCTTGATCTCGGTGGCGCGGAACAGCAGCTGATCGAGATCGCCATATTCGATGATCAGTTGGGCGGCGGTCTTGATGCCGATGCCGGGCACGCCGGGCACGTTGTCCGTGGAATCGCCGGCCAGCGCCTGCACCTCGACCACCTTCTCCGGCGGCACGCCGAATTTCTCGATCACCTCGTCGCGGCCGATGCGGCGATCCTTCATCGTGTCGTACATCACGACCTTGTCGTTGACGAGCTGCATCAGGTCCTTGTCGGACGACACGATCGTCGTGGTCGCGCCGCGCTCGGTCGCGAGCCGCGCATAGGTCGCGATCAGATCGTCGGCCTCGAAGCCGACCTGCTCGAGGCAGGGCAGCTGGAAGGCGCGCACTGCCTCGCGGATCAGCGCGAATTGCGGGATCAGGTCGTCGGGCGCCGGCGGCCGGTGCGCCTTGTAGTCGGGATAGAGCTTGTTGCGGAACGTGATCTCCGACTTGTCGAACACGATCGCCAGATGGGTCGGGCGGTTGTCCTCCGGCATGTCGCGGAGCAGCTTCCACAGCATGTTGCAGAAGCCGAGCACGGCATTGACCTGCAGCCCGTCGGACTTGCGGTTGAGCGGCGGCAGCGCGTGATAGGCGCGGAAGATGTAGCCCGACCCGTCGACCAAAAAGATATGGTCGCCCTTGGCCGCCGGCTTGGCGGCGACGGGCTTGGCTGCGGTCTTCGGGGCTGGCTTGGCGGGGTCTTGGGAGGCTGTTTTCGGCATGGCCGAAACTTAGGGATTTTTGCGCGGATTGACAGCCTTAGCTGTGTGGATTCCGGGTGTGCCGCACAGCGAATTCGGTGGATTTGAGACCCGTCATCCTGAGGTGCCTGCGTAGCAGGCGTCTCGAAGGATCGACGGCCACCATCCGGGCCGTTCATCCTTCGAGACGCGCTGCGCGCTCCTCAGGATGACGGGGATAAAGGCAAAACCGCTAAGCCTTGTCCCCGGTCGGCGAGAACAGGTAGCCGCCGCCGCGAATGGTCCGGATCACCGACGGCTTGGTCGGGTCGAATTCGATCTTGCGGCGGATGCGCATGATGCGCAGGTCGACCGCGCGGTCGAAGGCTTCGGCGTCGCGGGCATTGGCGAGTTCCAAGAGCCGCTCGCGCGACAGCACGCGCTTCGGATTGGCCGCGAACACCTTGAGCAGGCCGAATTCGGAGGCGGTCAGCGGGTGTTCATTACCCTCGTCGTCGCGCAGCGCCTGGGCCTCGAGATCGAGCCATTTGGTGCCGAACCGCACCAGCTGCTCCTTTTCGGCCTTGGCGCTCGAAGGTTCCGGCGCGGCTGATTTCGCGGGCCCGCTCCGTCGCAGCACCGAGCGGATGCGCGCCATCAGCTCGCGCAATTCGCAGGGTTTTGCCACGTAATCGTCGGCGCCGAGCTCGAGCCCGACCACCCGGTCGATCGGGCTGGCAGTAGCTGTCAGCATGATGACGGGGACGTTGATCTTGCTCTTGAGGTCGCGGATGATCGACAGACCATCCTCCTCGGGCATGTTGAGGTCCAGCACCACGAGATCGGGCGTGCTGCTCTCGATCTCCTTGCGCAGGCTCTTGCCGCCATCGCACAGCGTCACGCCGAAGCCGTGCATCTTGAGGTAATCGCCGACCATCTCGCGGGCCGGCGCCTCATCGTCGACGATGAAGATATGCGGGTTCTGGTTCATGATGTCTCTGTCGCCGGGAGTGTAACCGTAAAGGTCGACCCCTGTCCGGGGCCCGGGCTCTGTGCGGTCACATGGCCGCCATGCATGTCGATGATGCGCTTGACGATGGAAAGGCCGAGGCCGGTCGAGCTCTCGCCCGCGGTCGGCTTGGCCGACAGCCGCTGGAACCGGCCGAACAGCCGGCCGAGGTCCTCGGGGCTGAGGCCGGGGCCCTGGTCGGCGATCCGGATCACGGTGTCCTCACCCTCGTGGCTGACCCCGACCGTAATCTTGCCGCCGATCGGCGAATATTTGATGGCATTGCTGACCAGATTGTCGATCGCCTCGCGGATCCGGTCGGCGTCGCACATCGTGACGAAATGCTGCGGCCCCGACACCGAGATGCTCTGCTGCTTGTTGACGGCCGAGGGCAGATTGGCCTCGGTGACCTCGTTGACGAGGGCCGCGACGTCGACCGGCTCGCGGCGGATGGTGATGTCGAAGGCGTCGGCCATCGCATCGGAGATCAGATGGTCGACCATCGAGGTCAGCCGCTTGGTGGCGTCCCTGATGTGCTCGACCTGGGCGGTGACGTTCTCCTTCGGCGAGCCGGCGCCGATCAGTTCGGTCAGCATCTCGGTGCGGCCGAGGATCACGCCGAGCGGATTCTTCAGGTCGTGGGCGACGGTGCCGAGGATTTCGTTCTTGAAGCCGTTGGCGCGCTGCAGCCGCAGCCATTGCGCGGACAGCCGCCGGTTGGCCTGCATCAGCGCGCGGGTGCGCTGCGCGACGCGATCCTCGAGCTGGGTGTTGGCCTCGTGCAGCTGCTGGTAGAGGATCACGTTGTCGAACGCGATCGACAGCCGGCTCGAGAAGATCTCGACCAGCGCACGATCGGTGTCGGAGAGCTGTCGCTCGGCCTGCAGCAGCACCACGACTTCGCGGCCGCTGCCGGTGCGCGAATAGAGCACGCTGCGGTGGTCGGCGAACTCGTTCTTGCGGCGCTGGAATGCTTCCTCGACCATATGCCGCAAATCGGCGTCGAGCGCCTTCGACGACGTCGTGCCGATGAAGCGGCTGTAGCAGCCGGAGCAGGCCAGCACCGAGAAATCACATGCGGCTGCATTGCCGTCGTCGCGCAGCACCAGGATCCCGGCGCAATCGACATTGAGCAGCGAGGCGAGTTGCGTCAGGACGCCCTCGGCCAGCCGCTGCATCGACTTGAAGTCGTACAGCGTCGAGGCCGCGTCGATGATGATCTCGAGCCCGCGCCTCGTCTGCACCATGCGCTCGAGCTGCTGGTAGCTGCGCAGCGCGGCCGTCAGCGAGGTGAACAGCTTGTCGGCGGTGAGCTCGGTCTTCGCCTTGTAGTCGTTGATGTCGTATTGCACGATGACGCGCCGCTCCGGCGCCTGGCCGGGCTGGCCGGTGCGCAGGATGATGCGGACGGTCTCGTTCTTGATCTCGTTGCGGATGTATTCGACGAGCTCGAGGCCGGCGATGTCGGTCTCCATGATGACGTCGAGCAGCACGGCTGCGATGTCGGGGTTGTCCCGCATCAGCGTGCGGCCTTCGGCCGCAGAGTAAGCGGAGAGGATCTCCAGCGTGGCGCCGTTCAGGTTGTAATCGCTCAGCGCAAAACGGGTGCCTTCATGAACGGCGTGATCGTCGTCGATCACGGCGATCTTCCATTTGCGGGCCGACGAGTCCTCCGGGGGGCTCTCGGTATCGTCGATCAGTTGGAGGACATCGTCCTGTTCGGCCATTGACTGGTTCCGTCGGCTGCTGCGTCAGTGATCGTGGGCTCACCCTTGACGGCCCCCTTGGCGATCCTGGGCATGATAATGCGAAAAGTGGTGCCTTGTCCTACCCTTGACTCCAGCATCATGCGTCCGCCGAGCTGCTGGGTGACGAGGTTATAGACGATATGGAGGCCGAGGCCCGTACCACCTTCGTTGCGTCGCGTCGTAAAGAACGGGTCGAACGCCTGCCGCTGCACGTCCGGCGTCATGCCAGCCCCGTCATCCGCGAAGATGATCTCGACATCATCAGCGCCGCGGCCGCGCGCCGAGATCGTGATGTTGCCGGAGCGGCCGCCGGCGAAGGCATGATTGACGGCGTTGAGGAAAAGATTGGTTAAGATCTGCCCATAAGCGCCGGGATAGCCGTCGATCAGGAGCCCGTCGGGCACATCGACCGACAGCGCGATCGCGGCCTTCTTCAGCACCGGCCGCAGGCTCGCCACGATCTGGTCGGTCGATTCGCTCAGGGCGAACTGGCGGCGCTCGGCATGCGAGCGATCGACCGCGACCTGCTTGAACGACTGGATCAGCTCGCCGGCGCGCTGCAGGTTGGAGACCAGTTGCTGCGATGCGTCACGCGAGGCGCGCACGAATTCGTCGAGCTTGGAGCGACGCAGCGGCTCGGTCTTGAGGTCGTTCTCGAACATCTCGCTGCGGCGGGCGAAGCTCGAGGCCACCGTCAGGCTGATGCCGATCGGATTGTTGACCTCGTGGGCGACGCCCGCAACGAGCCCGCCGAGCGCGGCAAGGCGCTCGGCATCGATCAGGTTCTGCTGCGCGGCGTTGAGCTCGAGCAGCGCGCTCTCGGCCTTCTCCTTGGCGGTGCGCAGCTCGTCCTCGGTCTTGCGCTTGGCGATCGCGTTCTCGCGGAATACCTCGACCGCGCGCGCCATCGCGCCGACCTCGTCCTTGGCGGAGGTGCCCTGCACCGGCCGGTCGAGGTCGCCCGAGGTGATGGTGCGCATCGCGGCCATGATCTGCGCCAGCGGCAGCCGGATCGACAATGCGATCATGACGCCGGCCGACATGATGACGCCGAGGAAGATCACCGCGATCGACAGCACCCGGCGCGAGATCGACGTCAGCGTCTTGTCGAACGTCTCCTGCGCCTTCTGCTCGCGCTGGCGCATCTTCACCGAGAGATCGTCGATCGCGCCGATCGCATCGGCCTGGCTGGCGTCGATCGAGTTGCGCAGCAGATCGGTGCGGTTGGTGAGCTGTTCGCCGAGCTTGGCGAGCCCGTCGCGCAGCTCGGCGGTCTTGACCTTGAGCCGCGCCAGCGCCATGCGCTGCAGATCGTTCTCGGCCAGATCGGTCATGACCGGGATCGTCTTCTCGATCGTATCGATGTTGCGGCGGGCTTCCTCGGCCGATGATGAGGCAAGCGAGAGGTAGTAGGCGTTGGCGGCGACCAGCAGCGAGGTGAAGGCTTCGCGCGACTTGCCGAGCGCGGGCCAGATCAGTGCGTCGCGATGGCCGGTGGCGCCCTCGATGATCGAATAGAGCCCGGCCATGTCCTTGGTCGGGCTCAGCACCTGCTCGTCATAGGTCTTCGAGATCCTGGTTTGCACAGTGCGCAATTCACCGAAGCCGTCGAGGAAGCGGCTGGTGACGCGCTCCAGCTGCTCGACCGAGCCCGACAGCATCGGGTCGGTCGAGGCCCGGTTGGTCAGCGTGCCGAGCACGGCCTCGCGCAGCAGCAGGATCTCCGCGAACAGGTCCGGGCTCGGCTGGTTGATGTAGCGATGGATCAGGTTCTGCAGACGGCTGGTCTCGCTTTCCAGCTTGGCCAGGATCTTGTCGGATTCCCGGACCTGGCGGACATCGTCCCAGGCCGAGCCGAGTACCTTCGAGCCGTTCCAGATCAGCACCGCGAGCACGATCACCACGGCGGAATTGAGCAGCGCGATGGAGAGGATGCGCCAGCGGATCGGCACCGCGCGCAGCAACTGGACGATGCGGAAACGGCCCTGCGGCCCAAAGGCCGTCCGCCGTCGCATCGTCCCGTCCTGTTGAGGCGCGTCCAAGATCCGGTCACTCCACGTTGCGGATGCGTTCGATCAACTCGGCTACCGCCGGATCGCGCTCCGCCTTGGCATAGATGCCGGCCATCGCCGCCTCGAATGGCCTGCGGTCGAAGTCGGCCACGACCTTGACGCCCGCCAGCTCCGCCTGCTTGCGCGAGCGCTCCTCGAGCTCCCGCCACTTCTCGCGCATGTAGAGGCTGGAGCGCTGCGCGGCTTCGCGGAAGATGATCTGCTCATCCGGCGTCAGGCTGGCCCAGGCCTTGCGCGACATCACCAGCACTTCGGGGCTCACGGTGTGCTGGGTCAACGTATAGTAGCCGGCGTATTTGTAGTGGCCGGTGGTGACGAAGGACGGCCAGTTGTTCTCCGCGCCGTCGATCAGCCGGTTGGCGAGCCCGGTCAGCACCTGGCCATAGGCCATCTGGATCGGCTCGGCGCCAAGCGCGCGGATCATGTCCGACATCTGTTCGGACTGCTGCACGCGCAACCGCAGCCCCTTGAGGTCGTCGAGCGAGCGCACCGGGCGGACGCTGTTATAGATCGAGCGGGCGCCGGAATCGTAGAAGGCCAGCCCGACGAAGCCGTGGGCCTCGAGACTGCTCAAGATGTCGTTGCCGATCGGGCCATCCAGCACATGTTGCAGGTGCTCAAGGGATCGAAACAGGAACGGCATTGCCAGCACATTCACCGAAGGCGCCATGGTTCCGATCAGCGCGACATTGGTCCGGTTCAGGTCGATGGCGCCGGCCCGGGTCTGCTCCAGGGTCTCCTTCTCCTCGCCGAGTTGGCGGGAATGGAAGACCACGATGCGGTGCCGGCCGCCGGTGCGTTCGGCGATCAGGCGGTCCATGTAATTCAGCGCCTGAACGGTCGGATAGTCTTCATTCTGGGTATCGGCGGTGCGGAATTCGCGCGCGAAAGTACTCGCCGAGACCACTGTGCATAACAGCGCGACGGCAAGCGTTACTGTCCGCGAAAGGCCGGCGCGGCGGTACACTGGCTACAATTCCCCTTGTGATTTGTGTCCAGGGCGGGAGGAAAAGGTTCAACGCTTTTTAGCAGAATGACGCTGGTTCGCCCATCGGCCAAACGTTAAAGCCGCGCTGCAACCTGCGGTGTCGATTGAATTTGCGGTTGTAGCGCCGTATGACGGCGTGTTCGCACCGGGAAACGGCTCATCGTGAAGTCCGCCTTGAAGCTCGCCTTGACGCCCGTCTTGACGGTCTTGCATCTCGTCGTCGCGGCCCTGCTGCTTGTGGCACCAGCGCAAGCTGCGACCGAGATCATGTGGTGGCACGCGATGTCGGGCGAGCTCGGCAAGCAGCTCGAGAAGCTCGCCGCCGATTTCAATGCCTCGCAATCCGACTACCGGATCGTGCCCGCCTACAAGGGCAACTACACCGAGACCGTCACCGCGGCGATCTTCGCCTTCCGCTCGCGCAGCCAGCCCGCGATCGTCCAGGTCAACGAGATCGCCACCGCAACCATGATGGCGGCGCGCGGCGCGATCTATCCGGTGTTCGAGCTGATGCGTGATCAATCGGCGGCGTTCGCGCCGTCGGCCTATCTGCCCGCGGTGGCGGGCTATTACGCCGATGTCGACGGCAACATGCTGTCGTTCCCGTTCAACGCTTCGACGCCGATCCTCTACTACAACAAGGATATGTTCCGCTCCGCCGGGCTCGATCCGAGCGAGCCGCCGAAGACCTGGCCGGAGCTCGGCATCGTCGCCAAGCGGCTGCGCGCCGCCGGTGCGATGTGCGGCGTGACCACGTCGTGGCCGTCCTGGATCAATGTCGAAAACTTTTCCGCCTTCCACAACCTGCCGATCGCGACCAAGGCCAACGGTTTCTCCGGGCTCGATGCGCAGCTGATCTTCAACAACCCGCTGGTGGTGCGCCACATCGCGCAGCTCGCGCAGTGGCAGGCCGACAAGACATTCGACTATAGCGGCCGCGGCCAGACCGCCGAGCCGCGCTTCCAGAAGGGCGAGTGCGGCATCTTCATCGGCTCGTCGGGCACGCGCGCCGACATCAAGGCCAACTCGAAATTCGAGGTCGGCTACGGCATGATGCCGTATGATCCCGACGTGCAGGGCGCGCCGCAGAACTCGATCATCGGCGGCGCGACGCTGTGGGTGCTGCGCGACCGGCCGCGCGCCGAATATGCCGGGGTGGCAAAATTCTTCGCCTATCTGTCGCGGCCCGAGGTGCAGGCTGCCTGGCACCAGAACACGGGCTATCTGCCGATCACCCGTGCCGCATTCGATCTCAGCCGCACGCAGGGATTCTACGAGCGCAATCCCGGCGCCTCGATCTCGATCGAGGAGGTCACGCTGAAGCCGCCGACCGACAATTCCAAGGGCATCCGGCTCGGCTCGTTCGTCCTGATCCGCGACGTGATCGAGGAGGAGCTCGAGCAGGTGTTCGCCGGCAAGCGTTCGGCGCAGGCCGCGATGGACAACGCCGTCGAACGCGGCAACCGCCTGCTGCGCCAGTTCGAGCGCGCCAATCCGGATAGGTGAGGGGCATCCAGACTGCTCAACTGTTTCTCCGTCATCCTGAGGAGCCGCGAAGCGGCGTCTCGAAGGATCGACGGCCACCAGTCGGGCCGATTCATCCTTCGAGGCTCGCTCCGCTCGCACCTCCAGCGACAAAGGCGAAGCCTTTGCGCGGGGATGACGGGGATGGATTGGGCGACGAGATTCCTTGAAATGATATCCCTTCCACCCATCGCCGACTATGACACCTACCGCGCCTGGCGCGGCGACACGTCGCGCTGGCTGCCGGTGGCGCGCGATATCGCCGATGGCCACGGGCTATCATGCGCTACGCCGCATGTGTTCTCGACCGGCACCAATCTCGTGATCGGTATCGAAGGCGACGACCTGATCCTGAAACTGTTCCCGCCGTTTCTGCGCCCGCAATTCATCTCCAAACGCGGCGCGCTCGCCGAGTTGCGCGGGCGGCTCGGCATTCCGATCCCCGACCTCGTCGCCGAAGGCGAGCGCGACGGCTGGCCCTATGTCGTCATCACGCACCTCGCCGGCACCGTCGGCTCACAGGTGTGGCCGGCGCTGCCGGAAGCCGAACGGGAGCGCGTGCTCGGCGAGATCGGCGCCGTGATTGCCGAGGTGCAGCGCGTGCCGCCCGCCAGCCTGCTGGCGCTCGAGCCGCGCTGGGAGGCCTTCATGCGCGCCCAGATCGCGCAGTGCAGGGCGCGGCATCAGCGGCTCGGCCTGCCGGCGAAATTCCTCACCTCGCTCGACGATCTGCTGCGTGACGCGGCTGAGTTGATCCCGATGCACGCGCCGCCGGTGATCCTGACCGGCGAGTACATCCCGGAGAATTTCCTGCTCGGCCGCCGCACCGACGGCTGGCACGTCGCCGGCCTGTTCGACTTCGGCGACGTCCGGACCGGGTGGGGCGAGTACGACCTGCTTGGTCCGAGCGCCTTCATGGCGGCCGGGCATCCGCGCCGGGTGCGCAGCCTGTTCGACGGCTTCGGCATCCCGCGCAGCGAGGTGAATTTCGCGCTGAAGCGGCGGCTGATGGCGCTCCTGATGCTGCACTCGGCCAGCGATCCGCTCCGGCACATCTGCATCGCCGGCTGGCCGGACCGGGTCGATGATTTCGTCCAGCTGCAGGAGCTGATCTGGCCGGACTAATTGTTTGGACGCGATACCGGTCGCCGGCCAGAAAGCGAGCAGCACTCCGTGTGCGCCCATCTATTAGGCAGGTGGCCCTCCTTTGTATGCAATCCGAGTCGCGTTGATCGGTGTCAGAACAAGATACGTTCAGCTATTTTTCCCATATTTGCAGCGTGTTAGCGCCTCATAAGGTTTCGTTAAGGGTTGGCACAATCCTTGCGATCTGAGTTCCAAGGCCGTTCTCAAGGGCGTTGGAGCATCACATGAAGCGTCGCGATTTCCTCAAATCGGTGTCCGGACTAGCCGCCGGCGCCCTGGCGCCGACGGCGCCTGCGATCTGGTCGCCGGCCAAAGCCGACGCGCGCTCCGAGACGCTGCTGATCGTCTCCGAAGGCGGTCCCAACAATCTCGATATCCACGGCATCGGCACCAACGTGCCCGGCTATGAGGTGTCGTGGAATTGCTACGACCGGCTGATCAGCCACGAGATGAAGAGCGGTCCGGGCGGCGTGCCCTATTACGACCGCGACAAGTTCAAGCCCGAGCTCGCCGAGGACTTCAACGTCGGCGACATGTCGGTCACGTTCAAGCTGCGCAAGAACGCCAAATTCCACGACGGCACGCCGGTGACGGCCAAGGACGTCAAATGGTCGCTCGACCGTGCCGTCAGCGTCGGCGGCTTCCCGACCTTCCAGATGAGCGCGGGCTCGCTGACCAAGCCCGAGCAGTTCGTCGTCGTCGACGACAGCACGGTGCGCGTCGACTTCCTGAAGAAAGACAGGCTGACGATCCCCGACCTCGCGGTCATCGTGCCCTGCGTCGTCAACTCCGAGCTGGTGAAGAAGAACGCGAGCGAGAAGGATCCCTGGGGTCTCGAATTCACCAAGCAGCAGACCGCGGGCTCCGGCGCCTACAAGGTGACCAAATGGACCGCGGGCACCGAAGTGATCATGGAGCGCAACGACGACTGGGTCTCTGGCCCGATGCCGAAGATCAAGCGCGTGATCTGGCGCATGGTGCCGCAGGCCGGCAACCGCCGTGCGCTGCTCGAACGCGGCGATGCCGACATCTCCTACGAACTGCCGTTCAAGGATTTCCAGGAGATGAAGGCCAACGGCAAGCTCAACGTGGTGTCGCTGCCGTTCTCCAACGGCATCCAGTACATCGGCATGAACGTGACCAAGCCGCCGTTCGACAATCCGAAGGTGCGGCAGGCGATGGCCTACGCGATGCCGTATCAGAAGATCATGGATGCGGTGCTGTTCGGCCTCGCCAACCCGATGTTCGGCGCGGCCAAGGACAAGCCGACCGAGGTCGCCTGGCCGCAGCCGACCAAGTATGTCACCGACATGGAGAAGGCCAAGGCGCTGCTCGCTGAAGCCGGCTACGCCAACGGCTTCGAGACCACGATCTCGTTCGACCTGAATTTCGCTGGTGTCAACGAGCCGCTCTGCGTCTTGGTGCAGGAGAGCCTCGCGCAGCTCGGCATCAAGACCACGATCAACAAAGTGCCCGGCGCCAACTGGCGCACCGAGCTCACCAAGAAGGAAATGCCGCTGTTCACCAACGTGTTCTCCGGCTGGCTCGATTACCCCGAGTACTTCTTCTACTGGTGCTATCACGGCAACAATTCGATCTTCAACACGATGAGCTACAAGTCGCCCGAGATGGACAAGCTCATCGACGGCGCGCGCATCGCCGCCGCCAACGGCGACACCGCGGCGTACGACGCCGACGTCAAGGGCTTCGTCGATCTCGCCTTCACCGACATCCCGCGCATCCCGCTCTATCAGCCGTTCGTCAACGTCGCGATGCAGAAGAACATCTCCGGCTACCAATACTGGTTCCACCGCCGGCTGGACTATCGCGCGATGGCGAAGGGGTGAGGAGCAGATGCTGACGGTTCGCCACGCATCGGCACGCGCAAGTGAGGTGAGCACATCTCTCGGGCTCCCTCCCCCCTTGCGGGGGAGGGTGGGGAGAGGGGTACGCCGCATACGCGCAAGGACGACGTCCGGCGAGATCGTACCCAATCATTCGCCGCATCGCGTGCGGATTGGCGCGGCGTTCTATCTGGCATCGGAGCAAGCGGCACCCCTCTCCCCAACCCTCCCCCGCAAGGGGGGAGGGAGCCCTGCCAGTCCCGTTGCGGCTTTCTTCGACATCCGGAGCGCGCCATGCTGACCCTGATCGGCAAGCGGCTGCTGTTCGCGATCCCCTCTTTGATCGGGGTCGTGATCGTGACGTTCCTGCTGACGCGCGCGCTGCCCGGCGATCCCGCGGCGTATTTCGCCGGCCCTGCGGCAACCAAGGAGGCGGTCGACCAGATCAGGAAGAAGCTGGGCTTCGACAAGCCGCTGATCGAGCAGTTCGTCCGCTACACCAACGATCTCGCTCATGGCGATCTCGGCACGTCGCTCACCACGGGGCAACCGGTGGCGGCCGAGTTGCGTAACCGCCTGCCGGCGTCGGCCGAACTCACGCTGCTCGGCCTCGTCGTCTCGATCGTGATCGCGATCCCGCTCGGCGTGCTGGCGGCGACGCGGCCGGGCTCCTGGATCGATCATCTCTGCCGCGTCACCACGACGGCGGGCGTGTCGCTGCCGGTGTTCTTCACCGGGCTCGTGCTGGTCTATCTGTTCTATTTCCGGCTCGGCTGGGCACCTGCGCCGCTCGGCCGGCTCGACGTGTTCTACAGCGCGCCGCCGACCGTCACCGGCTTCTATCTCATCGACACGCTGATCGCGCGCGACTTCGAGGCGTTTCGTTCTGCGCTCAGCCAGCTGATCCTGCCGGCGGTGACGCTCGCGATCTTCTCGTTGGCGCCGATCGCGCGCATGACGCGTGCCTCGATGCTGGCGGTGCTGGCGTCCGATTTCGTCCGCACCGCGCGCGCCAGCGGCCTGTCGCCCGGCAAGGTGATCGTCACCTACGCCTTTCGCAATGCGATGCTGCCGGTCATCACCACGCTCAGCATGGTGTTCTCCTTCCTGCTCGGGGCCAATGTGCTGGTCGAGAAGGTGTTCGCCTGGCCCGGCATCGGCTCCTACGCGGTCGAGGCGCTGATCGCGTCGGACTTCGCACCCGTCCAGGGCTTCGTACTGACCATGGCGGTCATGTACGTGCTGCTCAATCTGCTGATCGACATCCTTTACGGCGTGATCGATCCGCGCGTCAGGTTGGAAGGCTAGGGAGGACAGATGAGCAGCGTTGCCCCCACTGTTGAGCCGGTCGGTCCCGCCCGCACCTCCGGGCTCGCCGCAGTCTTCGAGCAGACCCGCTATGTGCTGAGCGAGAACAAGGTCACCGGCTTTGCCTTCGCGCTCCTGGTCTTGATCATGTTCGCCGCGCTGTTCGGGCCTTATGTGGTGCCCTACGACCCGCTCGCCTCCGACACCGCGGCCGCGCTGAAGCCGCCGTCGGTCGCGCACTGGTTCGGCACCGATCAGCTCGGCCGCGACATCTTCAGCCGCGTCATCGTGGCGACGCGGCTCGATACCTTCATCGCGGTCGCCTCCGTCGTGCTGGTGTTTCTGATGGGCGGACTGGCCGGCATCGCCGCCGGTTATTTCGGCGGCTGGACCGATCGCATCGTCGGCCGCATCGCCGACACCATCATGGCGTTTCCGCTGTTCGTGCTGGCGATGGGCATCGTCGCCGCGCTCGGCAACACCGTGCAGAACATCATCATCGCGACCGCGATCGTGAATTTTCCGCTCTATGCCCGCGTCGCACGCGCCGAAGCCAACGTCCGTCGCAACGCCGGCTTCGTGCAGGCGGCGCGGCTGTCCGGCAATGGTGAATACCGTATCCTGCTGGGGCACATCCTGCCCAACACCATGCCGATCATGATCGTGCAGATGTCGCTCACCATGGGCTACGCGATCCTCAATGCCGCGGGCCTGTCCTTCATCGGCCTCGGCGTCCGTCCGCCGACCGCCGAGTGGGGCATCATGGTCGCCGAGGGCGCGGGCTTCATGGTCTCAGGCGAATGGTGGATCGCGCTGTTCCCGGGCCTTGCGCTGATGATCGCGGTGTTCTGCTTCAACCTGCTCGGCGACGGCCTGCGCGACATCGTCGACCCGCAGCGGAGGACGTGATGACGGGCAGCGGGCAGCGAAGCGCAACGTATGGAAGTGAGGCGGGCACTGCTCTCTCATTCCCTCCCCCCTTGCGGGGGAGGGGCAGGGAGAGGGGTAGCCACGAACTCCGACCTCGCCTGGGGCCACCCCTCTCCCCAACCCTCCCCCGCAAAGGGGGAGGGAGCGTGAGACCGGTGCCCGCCTTACTTTGCATGGGGTTGTTTTGCGGATTCTTGGATGACGCCTCGCATCAAGGGAGGTGCGGATGACCGCGCAGCCATTGCTCGACGTCCAGGACCTCACCGTCGAGTTCACCACCCGCCGCGGGATCGTCAAGGCGGTGCAGCACGTCAACATCTCCGTCGGCAAGGGCGAGACCGTCGGCATCGTCGGCGAGTCCGGCTCCGGCAAGTCGGTGACATCATATGCCGTGATGCGGATCCTGGATCGCGCCGGCCGGATCGCCGATGGTTCGGTGATGTTTTCGGGCATCGACGTCAAGTCGGCCTCGGAGAGCCAGATGCGCGACCTGCGCGGCCGCGAAGTCTCGATGATCTTCCAGAATCCGCGCGCCGCACTCAATCCGATCCGCAAGGTCGGTCACCAGATCGAGGACGTGCTGCGCCAGCATGTGCAGCAGGCGCAGGTCACCGATCGCGGCGAGAAGGCGATCGAGGCGCTGGAGCAGGTCAAGATCGCGCGTCCGCGCGAGCGCTATCACGCCTATCCGTTCGAGCTGTCCGGCGGCATGTGCCAGCGCGTCGTCATCGCGCTGGCGCTGGCCTGCAACCCGCAACTACTGATCGCCGACGAGCCGACCACCGGCCTCGACGTCACCACCCAGAAGGCGGTGATGGACCTGATCGTCGAGCTGACCCGGCGCCGGGCGATGTCGACGATCCTGATCACGCACGATCTCGGCCTCGCCGCCGCCTATTGCGACCGTGTCGTGGTGATGGAGAAGGGCCGCGTGGTCGAGACCGCAAAGTCGGCCGACATCTTCGCCGCGCCCCAGCACGACTACACGAAGAAGCTGATGCGCGCGACGCCGCGGCTCGGGGTGTCATTGCGCGATCTGTTGCCGGAGGATGACTCCCTTGCCTCTCCCCGCGTGCGGGGAGAGGCCGACACGCGCAGCGTGGCGGGTGAGGGGGACTCTCCGCGAGCCGTGCTCGTGGACACAGCCCCTCACCCCAACCCTCTCCCCGTAAAGAACGGGGAGAGGGAGCGGATAGAGCCCCTCCTGCTGGTCGAAAAGCTCGTCAAGGAATATCCCCGCCAGGGCGCGGGCTCGGTGCTCACGAAACTGTTCGGCCGCAAGCCGCCGGTCGAGGAGGACATCTTCCGCGCCGTCGACGGCATCAGCTTCCAGGTCGATCACGGCGAGAGCGTCGGGCTGGTCGGCGAATCCGGCTGCGGCAAGTCGACGACGTCGATGATGGTGATGCGGCTGCTCGACCAGACCTCCGGCCGCATCATGTTCGACGGCGAGGACATCGGCGCCATCGCGCCGCAGTCCTTCGCGCGGCTGCCGCGGCGCAGCCAGATCCAGATGGTGTTCCAGGATCCGACCGACAGCCTCAATCCGCGTTTCACGGCGGCTCGCGCGATTGCGGACCCGATCATGCAGCTTGGCGACATCAGGGGGCGCGATGCGCTCCGCCACCGCTGCGAGGAGCTGGCGCGGCTGGTCGGCCTGCCGGTCAATCTGCTCGACCGCTTTCCGCATCAGCTCTCCGGCGGCCAGAAGGCCCGCGTCGGTATTGCGCGCGCAATTGCGCTGCACCCGAAGCTCGTCATCCTCGACGAGCCGACCGCGGCACTCGACGTCTCGGTGCAGGCGGTGGTGCTCAATCTCCTGCAGGACCTCAAGCAGTCGATGGGCATGAGCTATCTGTTCGTGTCGCACGATCTCAACGTGGTGCGTCTGCTGTGTGATCGCGTCATCGTGATGCGCAGCGGCCGCATCGTCGAGCAGGGCACATCCGAACACGTCTTGGGCAATCCACAGGATGCCTATACAAAAGAACTGCTGACGGCGATCCCGCATCCGCCGTTGCCGGTCGCTTGAGAAACTCATTGGGAGCGAAATGGCCGATCAACTCGACGACTACATGAACGCTGTCGCAAGCGCGATGGGGTTGCCGCTCGAAGACGCCTGGCGTCCGGCGGTGCGCGCAAATCTCGAGGTCGCGCTGCGGCTGGCGCGGCTGGTCGATGACTTCCCGCTGCCCGATGACGTCGCATCGGCCGCCGTCTATTCGACCTGAGATCGCGATGTCCGAAACTCCCACTGCCATGTCGGCCGCCGAGATCGCGCAGGCCGTCTCAAACCGCAAGATCACGGCCCTCGCCGCGACCGAAGCGGCGCTCGCGCGCATCGCGGCGCACGACAAGGTGCTCAATGCCTTCACCGACGTCACCGCCGATCGCGCGCGGGCCAGAGCCAAGGCGATCGATGCCGCGATCGCGGCGGGCCAACCGGCCGGCCCGCTCGCCGGCGTGCCGTTCGCGGTGAAGAACCTGTTCGACGTGCAGGGCCTCTCGACCCGCGCCGGCTCGAAGATCAACCGCGATCTGCCGCCGTCGCCGCGCGATGCCACGCTGATCGAGCGGATGGAAGCGGCGGGCGCGGTGCTGGTCGGCGCGCTCAACATGGGCGAATACGCCTACGACTTCACCGGCGAGAACGTGCATGACGGTCCGTCGCGCAATCCGCATGATCCGACGCGGATGGCCGGCGGCTCGTCGGGCGGCTCCGGCAGCGCCGTCGGCGGCGCGCTGGTGCCGATCGCGCTCGGCTCCGATACCAACGGCTCGATCCGGGTGCCGTCGTCGTTCTGCGGCACGTTCGGCCTGAAACCGACCTATGGCCGGCTGTCGCGCGCGCGCTCATTTCCGTTCGTTGCGAGCCTCGATCATCTCGGCCCGTTTGCGCGCAGCGTGAAGGATCTCGCGCTCGCCTATGACGTCATGCAGGGGCCCGACACTGAAGATCCCGCCTGCGTTCCGCGGCCGCTCGAACTGACCCTGCCGTCACTTGCCGAAGGCATCAGCGGGCTCCGCGTTGCGATCGCCGGCGGCTATTTCCAGCAGAATTTGCTGCCGGAGGCCGTCGAAGCAGTCGCGCGCGTGGCCAAGGCGCTCGGCGCCACAGAGACCGTGGAGCTGCCGGAGGCGGCGCGCGCCCGCGCGGCCGCCTTCATCATGACCACGACCGAGGGCGCCGCGCTGCACCTCGATCGGCTGCGCGAGCGGCCCCGCGACTTTGATCCGCCGGTGCGCGACCGCTTGTTTGCGGGCGCGATGATCCCGGCGGTCTATGTCGACAAGGCGCAGAAATTCCGCCGCTGGTACCGCGCCAGGGTGCTGGAGCTGTTCCAGTCGGTCGACGTGATCCTGGCGCCGGCAACGCCGTGTGTGGCGCCGAAGATCGGTCAGGCCACCTTTACGCTCGACGGGGTCGAGCTTCCGGTCCGCCCCAATATCGGGATCCACACCCAGCCGATCTCCTTCATCGGCCTGCCGGTGGCGGCCGTGCCGGTGCCGCTTGAACCGATGCCGATCGCCGTGCAGATCATTGCCGCGCCCTGGTGCGAGGACATTGCGCTTCGGGTCGCCTACGCGTTGGAACAGATGGGCGTCGCGGCCGCGCCGGCGCCGAGAGGACTCTAAAATGGAAATCGATCTTCCCGACGTGCTCGCCGAGGTCACCGCGCAGTTCGAGCGCTACGAGAAGGCGCTGGTCTCGAACGATGTCGCCGTGCTCGACGAGCTGTTCCGCAACGATCCCCGCACGCTGCGCTATGGCATCGGCGAGAGCCTCTATGGCTACGCCGAGATCGCGGCGTTTCGTGCGGGGCGGCCGGCGGTCGGGCTGATGCGCAGGATCGACCGCACCGTGATCACGACCTACGGCCGGGACACCGCGATCGCCTCGACGCTGTTCTACCGGGACAGTGCCCCGGGCCGGGTGGGGCGGCAGATGCAGACATGGATTCGCTTCCCTGAGGGCTGGAGAATCGTCGCCGCCCATGTCAGCGTCATTGATGAGCCCAAGGTTGGTTAAATGAGGGGGCCTGATCAGGGTGATTGAAAGGGCGTTTCAGCCATGAGCCTGGACGATCTTCCGACCCGCGCGCCATCGGCACAGGGCACCGAGGGGGAGCCGCTGGTGCGGCGCGTCGATCGCGCGGCGTCGCTGGTCGACAAGACCACCCGCGCCGAAGAACTGCGGCTGCAGCTCGCCGACGAGATCGTGCGCGGCACGCTGCCGCCAGGCGCCGGGCTCGATGAAACCGATTTGGCGCGCCGCTTCAACGTCTCGCGCACGCCGGTGCGCGAGGCGTTGCGGCAGCTCGCTGCCAGCGGCCTGATCGACGCGCGCGCGCATCGCGGCGCCGTGGTGGCGCGGCCTTCGCTCGAGCGGCTCACCGGCATGTTCGAGGCGATGGCCGAGTTGGAAGCGATATGCGCCGGTCTTGCCGCCGAGCGGATGACGCCGGCGGAGCGCCACGCGCTGGAGGCGGTGCACGAGGAACTGCGGGTGCTGAGCTACACCGGCAATCCCGAGCGCTTCCACGAGGTCAATGAGCGCTTCCACAACGCGATCTACTCCGGTTCGCAAAACGCCTATATCGCCGAGATCACCCTGGCGACGCGGGTGCGTGTGCAGCCGTTCCGCCGCGCCCAGTTCCGCAACCTCGGGCGCCTGGCGAAATCCCATGCCGAGCATGACCGCGTCGTCGTCGCCATCCTGCGCGGCGACAAGATCGGCGCTGCGGCTGCGATGCGCGCCCATATCGAGCAGGTGCGCGGGGAATACGAGACCTACGCGGTGTCGGTGTAGCGCCTTCTTACCTCGCCCCCGCTTGCGGGGAGAGGTCGGATTGCATCGCAGATGCGATCCGGGTGAGGGGGTACAGGTCTATCGACAGTCACGACGCGGAGAGATGCCCCTCACCCCAACCCTCTAAGAGCGAGCTTCGCTCGTCTCGACCCCGCAAGAGCGGGGCGAGGAGCGCACCGGCCCAGCGGTTACACCTTCTTCTCCGCCATGAACGCCCGCCAGCCGCCATAGGCCGAAATATCCTTCGCGCCATGAATCGCGGCCGGCTCGACGATGAAGCCCTTGGCCTGCCGTCCGTCGGCGAGCCTGATCGTGCCGATCGAGAGCGGCGGCGGGATCGCGGCGACGAATTTTCCGAATGCGGCCGGCGACATCGCCCACAGCTCGAGCTTGATCGCATGACCCGCGCCCGGCTCGATGCGCAGCATGCCGGGTTTTGGCGGCGTGGTATCGAGCGCATAGAGCTTGTAGTCCGCCGCGGTGACAGTCTCTTCCAGCAGGCGCGCATCGAGCATGGTCAGTTCATGATTTAGCGCCATGCCGGAGAGATGCGCGCCGACCACCGCGATCGTGATCTCGTCGGCGCCGGCCTGCGTCGGCACGGCGGCGAGCGGCGGCTGCGGCAGCGCTTTGGCGCCGACGGCAAGTCCGGTGTCGGCATGGAATACGCGGCCGATGCCGGCAAGCGCGGCGTCGTGGCCTGCGGGGGCGAGCAGGGTGATGCCGAACGGCGCGCCGTCCTGCCGCATCGCGGCGGGCAAGGCGAGACCG
This sequence comes from Bradyrhizobium sp. CCBAU 53421, assembly GCF_015291625.1. Classification (NCBI taxonomy): domain Bacteria; kingdom Pseudomonadati; phylum Pseudomonadota; class Alphaproteobacteria; order Hyphomicrobiales; family Nitrobacteraceae; genus Bradyrhizobium; species Bradyrhizobium sp. CCBAU 53421. The sequence goes on along the minus strand of NZ_CP030047.1, from coordinate 8,701,042 downwards.
CAGAGATCGAGCAGGTTGACGAAGTTGGTGTAGGTGCCGAGCCGCGAGTTGAGCTCGATCGGGTTGGCCAGCACGTCGGCGGTGGAATAGACCGTAGGCGCAGTCGGCAGCACGATCGCATCGCACTGCGCGAAGGTACGCGCGGCAACGCGGCGCAGCGCCTGCAGGCGGTACAGCGCGGAGAATGTATCGGCCGCGGTGGGCCGCGCGCCGCCGATCGTGATCTCGCGCGTCACCGGGTGTATCGCATCCGGCGACGACGCCAGGAGGTCGCGGATCACGAGATAGCGCTCGGCGACCCATGGGCCTTCGTAGAGCAGCCGCGCCGTCTCGTAGAACGGCTCGAGATCGAATTCGACGAGTTCGGCGCCGAGCGCCTGCCAACGCTTGCAGGCTTCGCCATAGGCCTTCTCAGCTTCGCGATCGCCGAAGAAGATCAACTGGCCGCTCTTGGGAATGCCGAGCTTCAGCTTGGCCGGAAACGCCGCGAGCGGTGCCAGCGGCCGCTCGCGGGAGAACGGATCGGCGTCATCCGGCCCGGCCATCACGGCAAGCACCGCCAGCGCGTCGTCGACGGTGAGCGAGAACACCGAGATGCAGTCGAGCGTGCGGCAGGCCGGCACCAGCCCCGCGTTCGAGATCAATCCGAGGCTCGGCTTGAGCCCGACGATGTTGTTGAGCATCGCTGGCACACGGCCGCTGCCCGCGGTGTCGGTGCCGAGCGACAGCGGCACGAGGCCCGCCGACACCGCGACCGCGGAGCCCGAACTCGATCCACCCGGCACCAGATCATCCCGCACCGGATTTTTGGGAATGCCGTAGGGCGAGCGCACGCCGACCAGGCCGGTGGCGAACTGGTCGAGGTTGGTCTTGCCGATGATGATGGCACCGGCCGCGCGCAGTTTTGCCACCGCCGTGGAGTCCTTCGCCGGCATGTAAGAGAATGCCGGGCAGGCGGCGGTGGTCGGCAGCCCCGCGACGTCGATATTGTCCTTCACGGCGACCGGCACGCCGTAGAGCGGCAGCGTCGGATCGGTGAGCCGCGCGGCTTCGGCGAGCGCCTCCCGTTCGTCGCGCAGGCTGATGAAGATGGCGGGATCGTTGTGCTCGCGGATGCGCTGGTAGCTGCGCGCCACCGTTTGCGCCGGCGTCAGGGTCCCGGCGCGGTGTGCGGCAACGATCGCGGCGACAGTTTCAGTCACGTGGTTGGCCTCGTCTCTGGCGCGGTGAGGCATCGGATGCCTTCCGCGAGGGAATTGCAGCCGGATCGAAGCAAGCAATGTGCCATTGTGTACAATGCGCCTGCGCTCGCGGAGCGGCGGATTATTGCACAATATCAGTTGCTTGAAATGATCGCTGGCACCTGAGGCAAGCCGGACTGACCGCGCATCTGCTCAATTTTAAGGCAAGCGTGACCGGTCGATCGATCAGGTGAAGCAGGCGAGGATCTTCAGCAATTGCTCGCGGTTTTCCCTGCCGATCTTGTCGGCGACATGCCGCTCGTGCTCGGCGGCGAGCCGCTTGAACTGGGCCAGCGCGGTCTTGCCGCGCCCGGTCAGATGCAGCGCGTGGGAGCGGCGGTCGGTGGCGGAAGGGATGCGGCTGACGAAGTCGCGCTCTTCCAGGCTGTCGAGCAGATGCACGAGGCGCGCGCGCTCGATCCCGAGCCGCTTGGCGACCGCCATCTGGCTCAGGCCCGGATTGGCCCCGATCACGGTCATGACCGAATACTGCGTCGGGCGGATGTCGACCGTCGCCAGCGTCTTGATGAAGTCTTGGAAGATCCAGAGCTGGAAGCGCCGCACCGCATAGCCGGCGTGGCCGACCAGCGCATCGAGGCCGATCTCTCCGGCATCGCCGCTGGGTCCCCGGCCATTCGTGGCGCGCGCCTGGGGGCGGCGGATTGCCGCTGCCGTTCCTGCCGCCTTGCGCGATGTCTTTTGCTGGCCCGCCATGAGCATAGGCTAGCGCGCCAGCGCTACGAGAGGAAGATTGTTGTTGACGACAACAATTGATATCCGCAACATTATGGCAAAGAGCCCGGCCGGGATCGCGACGCCGCACCATGTTGCGGCGCGATCCTGAAAAGACACGGGCGAGGAGGAAACCATGACGGCCGCCAGCGGTGACAATCCGAACAGCCTGTTCGCAACGCCCGCGATCGTTGCCATCAGGCGCGATGACGGCAGCATCCTGGTTCGATCCACCACGCCGCTGAAAGATAGCGCCCGCTGCGTCGGCGACTGGCTGGAGCATTGGGCACAGCAGGCGCCGGATCGCATCTTCCTTGGCGAGCGCGCCACCGCCGAGGCGCCCTGGAGCACCGTCAGCTATCGCGACGCGCTCGGCATCGTGCGGCGGGCCGCATCGTGGATCCTGGCGCAAGGGCTGAGCACCGAGCGGCCGCTCGTCATCCTCTCCGACAACGGCATCGACCACGCGCTGTTCGCGCTCGCCGCCCAGCATGTCGGCGTGCCTTCGGCCGCGATCTCGCCGGCCTATTCGCTGATGTCGAAAGACTTCGACAAGCTGAAGAGCATGATCAGCCTGCTTGAGCCCGGCGCGATCTATGTCGCCAGCACAAAGCCGTTCGCCGCAGCGCTTGCTGCGATCAGGCCGCTGCACCGGGCGACCATCGTCAGCGGCAATCCCGGTGATGCCGATGCATTGGCGTTCAGCACCATCGCAGCGACGTCGGAATCGCCGGAGGTCGCCGCGGCGTTCGCGAAGGTGTCGTCGGACACAATCGCCAAATTCCTGTTCACCTCGGGCTCGACAGGCACGCCGAAAGCCGTGATCAACACCCAGCGCATGCTGACCTCGAGCCAGCAGGCCAAGGCGCAGACCTGGACGTTCCTGGAGCGGGCCGGCGAGGAACTGATCATTCTGGACTGGCTGCCCTGGAGCCACACCTTCGGCGCCAACCACAATTTCAACCTGGTGCTGCGCAACGGCGGCACGCTCTATATCGACGGCGGCAAGCCGGCGCCCGGCCTGTTCGCGACCTCGCTCGCCAACCTGCGCAGCGTGGTGCCGACGGTCTATTTCAACGTGCCGCGCGGCTTCGACATGCTGATCACAGCGCTCCGCGCCGACGAGGAACTGCGCCGCAAATTCTTCGCGGGCACCAAATTCGCCTTCTATGCCGGCGCGGCGCTGCCGCAGAATTTGTGGGACGCGCTGGAGGAATTGTCGCTGCAAACGGTCGGCCGCAGGCTGCCGATGGTCTCGGCTTGGGGCTCGACCGAGACCTCGCCGCTGGCGACCGATTGCCACTTCCTCGCCAAGCGCTCCGGCAATATCGGCGTGCCGATATCAGGCACCGAGCTCAAGCTGGTGCCGTCGGGCGACAAGCTCGAGGTCCGCGTACGCGGCCCCAATGTCACGCCGGGGTACTGGAAGGCACCCGAGCTCACCCGAGAGGCTTTCGATGACGAGGGCTTCTACAGGATCGGCGACGCCGTCACCTTTGCCGATTCCGCCCGGCCTGATCTCGGCCTGTTCTTCGACGGCCGCGTGGCGGAGGATTTCAAGCTCAATTCCGGCACCTGGGTCAGCGTCGGCACCCTGCGCGTCGCCGGCATCGCGGCACTCGCGCCGCTCGCGCAGGATATCGTCGTCACCGGCCACGGCCGCGACGAGGTGCGCTTTCTGGTGTTTCCGAACCTTGCCGCCTGCCGTTCGCTGGCCGGCTTGCCCGAAAGCGCCGGCGCGCAAGAGGCGATCAGCCATCCGGCGGTCCGGTCCGCGATCGGGCAGGGGCTGGCACGGCTGAAGGCGCAAGGCGGTCATTCCTCCGGCCATGCCACCCGTGCGCTGCTGCTCGCCGAGCCCGCCTCGGTCGACGGCGGGGAGATCACCGACAAGGGCTACATCAACCAGCGCGCCGTGCTGACCCGCCGTGCCGCAGCAGTGGCGGTATTGGAGGACAAGGCGTCGTCCGAGCCGATCGCCTGCGCGAGCTGAGATTGGGGGTAGAAAAGGCGGACGTAAGGAAGGCACCAGCGGTAGGGTTCCCTCCCCCCTTGCGGGGGAGGGTTAGGGAGAGGGGCACCGCTTGCTCCGCTGCCGATTGAACACGAGGACACGCGTTCGTCGGTGAGCCAAGTCGTTGATGTGGCGTTGCGCAACGGCTCGAGTTGAGCCCGGGGCCACCCCTCTCCCCAGCCCTCCCCCGCAAGGGGGGAGGGAGCCTGAGGAGTGTACTCGCCTGACCTGATGGCGGCGTCACGTCCCTCCGCTTGCGACCCGACGACGCAGTGCATCACGGATTTTTAGTTGCCATAGCAACTAAGCTGTGCGAGTTTCCGCACCCATAGGGACAGGGCCGGTCAACGGTCACGCGTTTTGGAGGAGAATGTTGCGCAGCACGGCGCCAGCGGCACGCATGGACAATCGGGCGAATACCGTGGGGGCGCAGCGCGCCGCCCGTGGCCCGGCTGCGCGGTCAGGTCGTGCCTTGCCCGGTCACGGCGCCGAGATTTTCGTGCAGCCGGCGCAGCAGGTCGATCAGCACCTCGCGCTCGTCCTTTTTCAGGCACGACAGCAGCCGCCGCTCGCGCTCCAGCGCCGCGACGATGACCTTGTCGTGGATGGCGCGGCCACGGGCGGTCAGCGTGATCGAATGGGTGCGGCCGTCGTCGGGCGCGGTGCGGATCGTCAGCAGGCCGCGCCTTTGCAGTGCCGCGAGGTTGCGGCTGACCGGCCCCTTGTCGAAGCCGATCACCTGGCAGATCCGGGAGGCGGGAATCCCCGGCTCGATCGCCAGTTGCGAGATGATTCGCCACTCGGTGACGTTGACACCGAAATTCTTCTGGTAAAATGCGGTGGCGCTGTTCGACAGCTTGTTGCCGATGAAGGTGATGAACGCCGGCACATAGCGATTGAGGTCCAGCAGCGGGCCATCGGTGGCATCTGCGGGATCGGCCGGTTTGGGCCGGCGGGGCTTTCGGGGGAGGGGCTGGCTGCTCATTTCCCAAATCATCGCTGCGAAACTGTTCGGGAGCAAGTGACATGCTGCCGATGTCGACAAGATCAAACCTCGGGAGGTCCCGATGACTGCAACAGCCGTGACATCCGTCCCGCATCTCGACGTCGATCCGTTCGCGCTCGAATTCTTCGCCGATCCCTTCCCGACCCATCAGCGGCTGCGCGAGGCCGGGCCCGTGGTCTATCTCGACAAGTGGAATGTCTATGGCGTGGCGCGCTACGCCGAGGTCCATGCGGTGCTGAACGATCCCGCGACGTTCTGCTCCAGCCGCGGCGTCGGCCTCAGCGACTTCTCCAAGGAGAAGCCGTGGCGGCCGCCGAGCCTGATCCTGGAGGCCGACCCGCCGGCGCATACCCGCACCCGCACCGTGCTGAGCACGGTGCTGTCGGCGACCGTGATGAAGCAGCTGCGCGGACGATTTGCCGCCGCGGCGGAAGCCTGCGTCGATGCTCTGCTGGAGAAGCGCCGGTTCGACGCGATCGAGGATCTGGCGGAAGCCTATCCGCTGTCGATCTTCCCGGATGCGCTGGGCTTGCGACCGGAGGGCCGCGAGCATCTGCTGCCTTACGCCAGCCTGGTGTTCAACGCCTTCGGGCCGCCGAACGAGCTGCGCAAGCAGGCGATCGAGCGCTCCGCGCCGCACCAGGCCTATATCGCCGAGCAGTGTCAGCGCGACAATCTCACCCCGGCCGGCATCGGCGCCTGCATCCACGCCCATGTCGATAGCGGGGCCATTACCGCGACCGAAGCGCCGCTGCTGGTGCGCTCGCTGCTTTCGGCCGGTCTCGACACCACCGTCAACGGCATCGGTGCCGCCGTCTACTGCCTCGCCCGCTTCCCCGACCAGTTCCAGAAGCTGCGCGGCGATCCGACCCTGGCGCGCAACGCCTTCGAGGAAGCGGTGCGGTTCGAAAGTCCGGTCCAGACCTTCTTCCGCACCACGACCCGCGAGGTCGAGCTCGGCGGGGCGAGCATCGGCGAAGGCGAGAAGGTGCTGATGTTCCTGGCTGCGGCCAATCGCGATCCGCGCCGCTGGGAAGCGCCCGACAGCTACGACATCACGCGCCGGACGTCGGGCCATGTCGGCTACGGTTCGGGCATCCACATGTGCGTCGGCCAGCTCGTGGCCCGCCTCGAAGGCGAAGTGATGATGGCGGCGCTGGCGCGCCGTGTCGCCAGGATCGAAATCACCGGCGAACCGAAGCGCCTGTTCAACAACACGCTGCGCGGGCTGAGCAGCCTGCCGGTCGAGATCACGCCGGCCTGACGAGACGTTTAGTACCGGCAAAGGAAACATGGGAGGGGATGCGATGAGGGGCTTCGGGGTTGGGCGATTTCGGATTGGACTTGCGCTCGCATTGGCCTGCGCCGCGGGCAGCGCACGCGCGGAAATATCCGACAACGTCGTGCGGGTCGGTGTGCTCAACGACATTTCCGGCATCTTCCAGGACACCAACGGCATGGGCTCGGTGGAAGCCGCGCGGATGGCCGCGGAGGATTTCAATGGCGGCGGCAAGGGCATCAAGGTCGAGATCGTCTATGCCGATCATCAGAACAAGGCTGACGTCGGATCCGCGATCGCGCGCAAATGGCTCGATGTCGAAGGCGTCGATGCCATCGTCGACGTGCCGAACTCGGCCGTTGGCCTCGCCATCAACTCCGTGCTGCGCGACTCCAAGATGACGTTCCTGGCCTCGTCAACCGCAAGTTCAGACCTCACCGGCAAGGCCTGCTCGCCGAACACCATTCAATGGGTCAACGACGCCTGGGCGACCGGCAACACCACCGCGGCGGCGATGATGCAGCGTGGCGGCAAGGACTGGTACTTCGTGACCGTCGACTACGCACTCGGCAAAGGCATTGAAGCCGAGGCGACCAACTACATCGAAAAGCACGGCGGCAAGGTGCTGGGATCGAGCAAGCATCCGCTCGGCACCTCGGACTTCGCCTCCTTCCTGCTGCAGGCGCAGAACTCGAAGGCAAAGGTAATCGGCCTCGCCAATGCCGGCGGCGACACCATCAACGCGGTGAAGCAGGCGGCCGAGTTCGGCATTCAGGAGGGCGGCCAGACCATGGTCGCGTTCCTGCTGTTCGTGAACGACATCCACGGCATGGGCCTGAAAGTCGCGCAGGGTCTGCAACTGCTCGAGGCCTTCTACTGGGACATGAACGACGACACCCGCGCGTTCGCAAAGCGCTTCGCCGCGCGTCCCGGCATGAACGGCAAGATGCCGAGCGGCAACCAGGCCGGCGTCTACGCCGCGACGCTCGCCTACCTCAACGCCGTCGCCGCGACCGGCAGCGACGACGCCAAGGTCGTGGTGCCGCAGATGAAGACCTTCAAGGGCAAGGACAGACTGTTCGGCGACACCACGATCCGCCAGGACGGCCGCGTCATCCATCCGATGTATCTGTTCGAGGTGAAGAAGCCGGAGGAGTCGAAGTACCCCTACGACTACTACAAGCTGATCGCGACCATTCCGGCCGAGCAGGCGTTCCGCCCGCTGGCGGATGGTGGCTGCGCGCTGGTGAAGTGAGCTCGTCGCCGCGTGCTCAACTGCGTCCCCTCTCCCCTTGTGGGAGAGGGCTAGGGTGAGGGGTATCTCTCCATACGGCATGCAGCTTGGATAGACCGCAACCCCTCACCCGGAGCGCATTCCGCTTTGCTTCATGCGCTCCGGCCCCTCCCACAAGGGGAGAGGCGAACCGAGTGTGTTGTGCGAGAGTTCGCTCCTCACCACCCGCTACGCAGCCTTCGCCGCCCCGTCGGCTACCTTCACTCGCCCCAGCATCTCGGCCGCTGTCATCACATGCGCCGTCGAGAAGGCGAGGATCGTCAGCGTGGCGCGGTGCACCTGTTCGGCGGACAGGGCGCCCTGGCCGACATCGGGATAGTCGAACGTACCGGTCGCATCCGACAGGAAGACGACCTTGTAATTGTGGAACATGGCGTCGCGCGCGGTGGCGTGGCAGCAGTTCTCGGTGGTCGTGCCCGAGATGATCACCGTCGTGATGCCCCATTCGCGCAGGATGAGGTCGAGGTCGGTGGCGAAGAAGGCGCTGTAGCGATGCTTCTTGATGACGTGCTCGCCCGGTGCCGGCGCGAGGTCGTTGAAGATCTCGACACCCGCGGTGCCGTCGACCAGCGACGAGCGGTCGGCGATCGGCGCATAGAGATCGTCATAGAGCCCCATGTCGCTGCCGTCGCGGCGATGCACATGCGCGGTGTAGATCACGCGGATGCCTTTGTCGCGGCAGGCCTTCAGGGTCTGCGCCAGAAGCGGCACCATGGCGGCGGCCTGCGCCGACCGCAGCTTGGCGCCCTCGGCCACGAAGTCGTTCTGCATGTCGACCACGATCATGACGGTTCGCGCCGGGTCGATGATGTCGCATTGGTAGCCCATCTGGTGTCTCCTCTCCTGGTGAGAGACATTTTCTACGCCGGTTCCTACCGTCGTTCTTGGCTGTGCGGGCCAATCGCTGGACTCTGCTTGCCAGAACGGCGGCAGACGCAGAGTATCCCGTTGCCGGGTTGGGCGGGAGCAAGGTCCGATGCAGACCTCAGATCACACAGTCGTCGCGCAAACGCTGGTTGCGCCGGGTGACAGTTTTGACCGCTGGCATCACGTCACCTGCCGCGAATTCTCGTTGACCGAATGCCGCCGCGTCGCTGACGAGGCGTTTGCCGCGTCGATCTCGATCCGCCATTTCGGCCCGCTTGCCATCAACGACATCTGGTCGTCGACGCCGGCCGCCGAGCGGATCCGGGTGATGCGCAGCGCGAGCGACGTCCGCCGCGACCCGCGCGACTATTTCATGCTGTGGCTCACCTTGCGCGGCGAGGTCAGCTTCGCGCAGGGCGGCCGCGAGGTGCGGATGCGCCGCGGCGATCTCATGCTGCATGACCAGGCGCAGCCGTTCACGCTGGAATTCGCCCCGAGCGCGCGTTCGATCATGGTGTCGATCCCGCGGCCGCTGCTGCTCGCGCGCCTGCCGGATGCGCATCGCCTGACGGCACGGCGGGTCGGCAACGCATCGAAAGTGGGCGCGCTGGCGGGATCGCTGATCCGCCGGCTGACGCGCCTCGATGACGAGGCCGGGCCTGCTGCGACAAGGCTCGGCGCCTCGGTGCTCGATATTTTCGCGACCACGCTGCAGACCGAACTGACCGACGATCTGCCGCAACACGGCGGCGAGCGGCTGGCGCGGGTCAAGGCTTACATGCTGGCCAATCTCGACGACGTCGAGCTCGATCTCGATGCGATCGCCACGGCGCAGAACATGGCGCCACGCACGCTTAATCGCCTGTTCGCGCGCGAAGGCACGACGCCGATCCGCTGGCTCTGGCAGCAGCGCCTCGCGGGTGCCTACCAGGCGCTGGCGGAGCGACGCTTCACCCATGTCACCGACGTCGCACTCAGCTTCGGCTTCAGCGACGTCTCGCATTTCAGCCGCGCCTTCAAGGCGGCGTTCGGCCGCTCGCCGCATCAGGTGATGGGCTGACGCTTATCCATCAGTGCGGCTGCACGGCGGCACCGAGCGATCGCAAACCCGTCGACCGGTCCGCATTCCGCCTCGCTTCATGCGGCTCGCCTCGCGCGCACGGCGCGAGGCGAACCGAGATGAGCAGCCTACGTTGCTGCCTGGATCACTGAAGACACTATTTCGCCGGAGGCGCCTTCGGGAAGGCCGACACCATCCGGATCTTCCAATTTCCGCCCTGGTTGACATACGCCCCGGTCCAGCGGCCAACCACATCAAGCGGCTCGCCACTCTGGTTCTTGCCGGTGATGTGGTATTCGCCAGTCGCGATCGCCGTATCGGTTCCCAGCGGCAGGGCCTCGTCCACCGTTATTTCATTGTGGTTGAACCCGGCCTTGAAGATGCCCTCATAGGTCTGGGCGATATCGGTGTGCGACCCGGTCGCGTTGACGACCATCCCGCCGGGCGCATAGAGCGCGGCGATCCCGGCACCATTCTGCTTGTTGAAGTTGTCGGCGTAGACCGCCGCGACCTTCTCGAACTGTTGCTTCAGGCTTTCGTCGCCAGCGGGCGCGGCCGCAGGCATCGCGAGCAACGCAATGAACAGATATAAGGCGGAAGACATTCGCATTGCATTCCCTCCTTAAAATCATTGTTGAGGATCCGTCTCGGCCAGCCGGGACCGCGATGGTGTAGCACATCAACCATCGATGAGAGCTGCCCGCGCGCCGCGATACGGCAATGCCGCTGGCTAAGAGGGGGTAGTCCCGCCGGCGGAGCCGCGGGTCCCGACGGTCGCCGCATGCGCCGCTGCGCTCGCTCCGCACCGGCAGAGCGACGATCCGAAGGTGTGATGAATCTCACCTCATGGTGCGCAAGCAAAGCTCGCCGACGCTGATGACGTCAACGCGACGAGTGAGCTTGCAAACGCCCATGCGCGCGCATCGATCCGCACGGTGTCCTCTCGGCAAAGATTATTGCCATGGCAAGTATTTCACGCGAGTTGTGAATACACAATGAGTGAGTAGTCGCGAATACCGGCCGCAGTTCCGTCGTTCTGAGGAGCGCGCTCTTGCGCGCGTCTCGAAGGATCGACGGTCCGCGTGGCGCCGCGCGACGATCATGTGTGGTACCACCCGGGCCGTGCATCCTTCGAGACGCGCGTGCCGCGCTCCTCAGGATGACGGGACTGAGGTTGCGCGCGCGGAAGGAAGCGCGCCTACTGCGCCACCTTGCTGCTGCCCTGCGTGATCAGCCGTGCGGCGCGCTGGTCGCGGGTGTGGATCCAGAGCCAGTTCATCGCTACCGCAATCCGGTGGCGCACGCCGATCAGGAAGTAGATGTGGGCGAGACCCCAGATCCACCACGCCAGCGAGCCGCGCAGCTTGAGCCAGCCGAAATCGATCACCGCCTTCTTCTTGCCGATCTGGGCGAGGCTGCCGGCATGCTTGTAGCGGAACGGCGGCAGCGTCTTGCCGTCGAGCCGGGCCTTGATCAGCGCGGCGACGTAGCGCCCTTCCTGCTTGGCGGCCGGTGCGATGCCGGGCACCGGACTGCCGTCGGGACCCTTGATCGTGACGGTGTCGCCGACCGCGAAAATGTCGGGATGGCCCGGCACGGTGAGATCAGGCTCGACCTGCAGCCGATGGGCGCGGTCGGCCGGCGCGTTCAGCCACTCGGCGGCGCGCGAGGCGCGTACGCCGGCGGCCCACACGATGGTGCGCGCCTCCAGCCTTTTGCCGCCGAACACCACGCCGTCGGCCGAGCATTCAGTGACCGGCTCGCCCAGCATCACCTCGACGCCAAGCTTTTCCAGCGACGCTTGCGCATAGGCCGAGAGATCGTCCGGGAAGCCGGCCAGCACGCGCGGTCCGGCCTCGATCAGCACCACGCGCGCCTTGCGCGTGTCGATGTGGCGGAAGTCCTGCGGCAGCGTGTCCTTGGCGAGGTCGGCGATCGTGCCGGCCATCTCGACGCCGGTCGGCCCGGCGCCGATGATGACGAAGGTCAGCAGCGCCGCGCGCTTGTCGGGATCGGTCTCGCGCTCGGCGCGCTCGAAGGCGACCAGGATGCGCCGCCTGAGCGTGGTGGCGTCCTCCAGCGTCTTCAGGCCGGGCGCGAACGGCTCCCATTCGTCATGGCCGAAATAGGCGTGGCGCGCGCCAGTGGCGAGGATCAGCGTGTCGTAGGGAATGCTGCCGCCGTCGTCGAGCTGCACTTGCTTTGCCGCCGCGTCGACGCCGCAGACATTGGCGAACAGCGTCGTCACCTCGGGCCGGTCGCGCAGCAGGTAGCGGATCGGCCAGGCGATCTCGCTGGTGGCAAGGGAAGCGGTCGCGACCTGGTAGAGCAGCGGCTGGAACAGATGGTGGTTGCGGCGGTCGATCAGCGTGATCTCGACCGGCGTGCCCGCGAGACCGAAGGCGGCTTCCAGTCCGCCGAAGCCGGCGCCGACGATCACCACGCGATGAGGTTTGGCCGGCGCTTGCGTCATCTGATGTCGCCCTCGGTTTCGAACGGCTTCGTCGTCTGATTATGTAGTCATTCGCGGCCTCATTCCAATACGAATTGCTCGATCGCCCGATAGCGAAACCCAATCGCTGCGCGTCTCACGCATCCTGCGGCGCGGCCGCGGCGACGACCTGTCGTCGCATCGGCAGGAACAGTCCCGCGACCGCGCCGGCGAGCGACAGTATCGCGGCAAGGCTGATCGCCGATGCGAATCCGCTGCTGAAATGTCCGGACGAATCGGCGGCACCATTGGCGGTGAAGCTCGCCACCAGCGAGGCGATGCCGAACATGCCGCCGAGGAAGCGGCCCATGTTGAAGACACCCGACGCCTTGCCCATCTCGCTGACCGCGACCGCGCTCAGCACCGCGTTCTGCGCGGCCGGCATCGCCATCGAGACACCGACGCCGGCGAGCACCAGCGGCGCGACGAGGGCGGAATAGGGCACCGTAGGGCTCACGATCTCGCTGATCCAGCCGAGCCCGATCGCCTGCATCAGAAGTCCGGCGACGACCAGCGTGCGCTCGCCGAACCGGTTGACGACGGCGCCGGCGATCGGGGCCGTGACGAACAATGTCGCCGTCCACGGCAACAGCCGCAGTCCGGCGCCGAAGGCGTTGAAGCCGAGCGCGATCTGCAGGAACTGCGGCAGCAGGAACAGCACGCCATACATCGCGGCATAGAACAGCACGCTCGCGGTCATGCCGGACGCGAACGGTCTGGCCGCGAACAGCCGCATCGGCACCATCGGGTGTGTCGCACGCAGCTCCCACAGCACGAACGTCACGGCCAACGCGACGCCGGCGATCAGCGCGCCCGCGATCTCCGCACTGGCCCATCCGACGCTGTTACCGCGCAACAGGCCCCAGACCAATGCCAGCGCGGCGAGCGCGACCAGCGACAGTCCGGTGATGTCGAGCGGCGCAGCCGGTCCAAAACTTTCGCGCAGGCGCGCCATCACGAGGGCGATCGCGACGAGGCCGATCGGCAGGTTGATCCAGAAGATCCAGCGCCAGCCGAGATGCTCGGTGATGAAGCCGCCGATCGCCGGGCCGATGATCAGCGCGCATCCAGTGATGCCGCTGAAGATGCCGAGCGCGCGGGCGCGCTCCTCGCGGCCGAACGCGCCGCTCAGGATCGCCATCGCCAGCGGCATCACCAGCGCCGCGCCGGCGCCCTGCAGGGCGCGCGCCGCGATCAATGCCGCGGCGTTGACCGCGAGCGCGCAGGCCGCCGATGCCACAACGAACAGGCCGATCCCTGCCGCGAACATCCTGCGCCGCCCGAAACGGTCGCCGAGCGCCGCGCCGGTCAGCAGCAGCACCGCGAAGGTCAGATTGAAGGCATTGACGGTCCATTGCAGCGTCTCCACCGGGCTGCCGAAATCGGCGCGGATGGTGGCGAAGGCCGTGGTCATGATCATGGCGTCCAGCGCCATCATGAAGGATGCCAGTGCGGTGAGGCCGAGCACCCAGCGCTGCTCGGCGCGCTGTTCAGGAGTCTGCATGGTGGTTCTCCGTTGGCCCGCCGCAGGCTTGCGGCGTGCTTTGCAGGCCAGGACGAACCGGGAGGGGCAAAGGATGCGGCCCTCAAATTATTTTTGCCGGACCGCATCCTTTGGCTGCCTGCAAACGTCCTTGGGTCTGACGCGGCCGGTTCGGGCCGAAAAACCGAGGCCAGCCAAGCGAAGGAGGATGCGATGAGACGGACCCTGATCAGGTACAAGACCAAGCCGGACATGGCAGAGAAGAATGCAGCGCTGGTTGCGGCTGTGTTCGCCGAGCTGAAGGCGGCCAGCCCGGACGGCGTGCGCTACATGACCCTGCGGCTGGAGGACGACACCTTCATCCACATGGTCGAGACCACAGCCGACGACGGCTCGAGCCCGATCCCGAAGCTGGCCGCGTTCCAGGCCTTCCAGGACGGCATCCGCGATCGCTGCGCCGAGCCGCCGCTGGTTCGCAGTGCTGTGATTGTCGGCAATTATCGTATGCTGGATGAGCCGTGAACCGAGTGAACCGATCTGGCGGAGCCATCATGACGTCATCACCCCAGCCGCCGGCCGCGACCGATGTCGACGCGCTGCTGGCGGCGATGCGGCCGAGGCTGCATCGCTACTGCGCCCGCATGGTCGGATCGGTCATCGACGGCGAGGATGTGCTGCAGGACGCCTTGATCAAGGCGATGGAAGCCTTCGCGTCCGCAGCCCCGATCCAGAATCCGCAAGCCTGGCTGTTCCGGATCGCGCACAACACCGCGCTCGATTTCCTCAGGCGGCGCAACCGTCAGGAAGCGCTGCACGCGCCGGAGGAGGTGGACATGATGGCCGCAGAGCTTGACGACGTCAGCCGCCGCGAGATCGCAGCGAGCAGCCTGCGCACCTTCATGCGGCTGCCGGTGGCGCAGCGCTCCAGCGTGATCCTGATGGACGTGCTCGGCTGCTCGTTGCAGGAGGTCTGCGGCATCATGGATTTCAGCCTGCCCGCGGTGAAGGCCGCGCTGCATCGTGGACGGACGCAGCTGCGCACGTTCGCGAGCGAGCCGGACGATGCGCCGCGGCCCAGCCTGTCGCCGGCCGACCGCAACAGGCTCAACGCCTATGTCGGCCGCTTCAACGCCCGCGACTTCGACGCCATCCGCGCCATGATCGCCGACGACATCAGGCTCGAGCTCGTCAACCGGGCGCGGCTGAACGGCAAGGCCGAGGTGTCGCGCTACTTCGGCAATTACGCCAAGATCGACGACTGGCACCTGGTCACCGGACAGGTCGAGGGACGTCCCGCGATCCTGGTGTTCGATCCCGACGCCTTGGACGCAGCGCCGCGGTCGTTCATGCTGCTCGACTGGTCGGCCGACAAGGTCGCGACGATCCGGGATTTCCGCCACGCATCCTATGCGATCGACGGCGCGGAATGGGCAGTGGATAAGGGGTGATCGATTGCTGCTTGGGCTGCGGCTCGGTGACCACGCCACAAACTCAGTGTCGTCCCGGACAAGCGAAGCGCGTTCCGGGACCCATAACCACGAATGGGAATTGTTCTTGCACGCTGGGGCCCCAGCCCTCTCTAACAATCTAATCCTGTGGTTATGGGTCCCTGCTCCCGTGCGCAATTGCGCACTAGGCAGGGACGACGACTGAGAGAACGCGCGTCTACCGCGTTTTGCCGCCGAATTCGCCGCTGGCAATCCGCGCCACGCGGCTGCTGGCTGCGGCCGGTGCGCTGCTTCGTTCAAACATGCCATCGCCGCCGCCCTCGCGCGGCGATGGCGAGGCTTCATCGACACGGCCGCCGCCCGGCCAGAACATCAGCACCAGGTTCATCACGCCATTGACCGCCGTGCCGACCACCGTTGCGGTGTGCTGATAGGTCAGCGCATATTCGGGAAACCGTCCGGCAACCGCTCTGTCCAGCACCATGAGGGCGATCCATGCCGCCATCACGCAGACCGGATCCCATCCGATGTCGCGCACCCGCATAGACTGCAGCATGAAGCAGACGACGAGCATGCCGTAGAAGGAAAAGATCAAGGCGGGGTTGCTCGCTGCCTGCGCCAGCAGCACGTCCGTCCGGCCGCTCGCCGGCGCATTGCCCGTGATGCCGTAGACCAGCAACAGGAAGCCAATGCCGGTCACGAAGCTGCAGAAGAAGAAGGCCAATCGGCCCATCCGGGCATTGAAGCCGAAGATGTAGTTCAGCATGTGACGCACCCCTTTGGGCGGCAGCGTCGCGCGGCGATGCTTTCCGGACCATGAAGGGTGCGAGCGATTGCCCGCCTGTGGTTTCCGGGCGCTTTACGGATTCGCTAAAGCCTGCCGCAGCGCGCCCCCGGGGGCAGGCGGCCCTGCGACAATCGTTGCCTACGCAACCGGCATTATATTTCTTGCCATCGCGGATTTGGACGAATTATGATGCACGGTGCTGGGGTATGCACCGAAGGTTCTAATCGGGAGCCGTCGGTTCGTGCTTGCTGCACACTTGCGATATCGCGCACAAAACACGTCACAGAACGACGCGCGAAAAGCGTGACCCCCGGCCTCGTGCTCGGGCCAGGCGGGATCTTTGGTTGAGGAGGGGAGTGAATATGAAAAAGGCATTCTGGCTGGCAGGCGCCATGGCCGTGATTTCGGCTCTGGCGCTGGCGCAGCCCGCGACGGCGGCTGACAGCGTCAAGATCGGCTTTGTCTCGACCTTCAGCGGTCCGACCGCCGTGATCGGCAACGACATGCGCAACTCGTTCGAACTCGCACTCGACCATCTCGGCCGCAAGATCGACGGCAAGCCGGTCGAGGTGATCTACGAGGACGACCAGCAGAAGCCCGATGTGGGCAAGCAGAAGACCGAGAAGCTGGTGCAGTCGGACAAGGTCGACTTCATTGTCGGCTACATCTGGTCGAACGTGCTGCTGGCGTCGCTGAAGACCGCGGTCGATTCGAAGACCTTCCTGATCTCGGCCAATGCCGGTCCGTCGCAGCTCGCCGGCGAACTGTGCTCGCCTTACGTGTTCTCGACCTCCTGGCAGAACGACCAGACGCCCGCCGCGATGGGCCTCTACATGAACCAGAAGGGCGTCAAGTCGGTGTTCCTGATCGGCCCGAACTATGCCGCCGGCAAGGACATGCTCGCGGGCGTGAAGAGCACCTTCAAGGGCGAGGTGGTCGGCGAGGAATATACGGTGTGGCCGAGCCAGCTCGACTTCTCCGCCGAGCTGACCAAGGCGCGCAACTCCAAGGCCGAGTCGATCTTCGTGTTCTATCCGGGTGCGGCCGGCGTCCAGTTCCTGAACCAGTACGCCCAGGCCGGCATCAAGGCGCAGATCCCGCTCTATACCGCCTTCACCGTCGACGAATTGTCGCTGCCGCTGCAGAAGGACAACGCGATTGGCATTCCCGGCGCGCAGGAATGGGTCAACGACCTGCCGAACGCCGAGAACAAGAAATTCGTCGAGGACTATCGCAAGAAGTATCCCGGTCTCCGTCCGACCTATTACGGCGCCCAGGCCTATGACGCCGCCCAGCTGATCAACAGCGCCGTCGTAGCGGTCAAGGGCGACCTCACCAAGAAGGACGCCATGAAGGCGGAGATGGAGAAGGCAAACTTCAAGTCGCTGCGCGGCCCGTTCAAGTATGGCAACAACCACATCCCGATCCAGAACTTCTATCTGCAGGACGTGGTCAAGGACGCCGACGGCCAGCTCTCGCTGAAGACGGTCGCGACCATCGTGAAGGACGACCAGGACAAATTCCACGACAAGTGTCCGATGAAGTGATTTTTGCGCCATCTTGGCGCACAGCTTGCTTCTCTTCACTTCGCCCCGCCTGCGGGGAGAGGTCGATTGCGAAGCAATCGGGTGAGGGGGACTCTCCACGAGTCCGGTCTGCGGAGGCAGCCCCTCACCCCAACCCTCTCCCCGCAAGAGCGGGGCGAGGGAGAACGCGCTGCGTGCAATGCGTCGGCGTGCGCCCATCCCCGCTTCGCTCAAGGTGATGTAGCCTCACGATGTATCTCGTCGTCGAACAACTGCTGAACGGCCTGCAATTCGGCCTGCTGCTGTTCCTGCTGGCGGCCGGACTGACGCTGGTGTTCGGCATCATGGATTTCGTCAATCTGGCGCACGGCTCGCTCTATATGATGGGCGCCTATTTCGCCGCGACCTTCGTGGCCTGGACCGGCAGTTTCGTGCTCGGCGCGCTGATGGCGCTGGGGGCGACGCTGCTGCTCGGCATCGTGCTCGAATATGTCGCGCTCAGGCATCTCTATGGCCGCGACCATCTCGACCAGGTGCTGGCGACCTTCGGCCTGATCCTGTTCTTCAACGACGCCGTCCGGCTGATCTGGGGCCCGGCCGGCCTCGCGCTGCCGCTGCCGGCCTGGCTCACCGTGCCGGTGCAGATCATCCCCGGCGTGTACTATCCGGCCTACCGGCTGATGATCATTCTGGTCGCGCTGGCGGTGGCCGCGATGCTCTATCTCGTCGTGATGCGCACCCGCGTCGGCATGCTGATCCGCGCCGGCGCCTCCAACCGCGAGATGATCGGGGCGCTCGGCATCAACATCAAGCTGCTGTTCACGCTGGTGTTCGGCCTTGGCGCCGCACTCGCCGGCCTCGCCGGGCTGATGCAGGCGCCGATCCTCACCGTGCAGATCGGCATGGGCGAGAACATCCTGATCCTGGCCTTCGTCATCATCGTGATCGGCGGCATCGGCTCGATCCGCGGTGCCTTCATGGCGGCGCTCTTCGTCGGCATCATCGACACCATGGGCCGGGCCTTCCTGCCCGACCTGTTGCGCAAGGTCTTGAGCGGGGCGGCCGCCTCGACCGCGGCGCCGGCGCTGTCCTCGATGCTGATCTACCTCCTGATGGCGATCATCCTAGTGCTGCGGCCCGAGGGGCTGTTTCCGGCGGCCAAACGATGATGGGAAAGCTCAACGCCTCCAATGCGGTCGCGGCGCTGCTGTGCGCCGCGCTGATCCTGCTGCCGCTCTATTCGGCGGCGACGGGCAATATCTTCATCCTCACGCTGTTCACCCGCATCGCGATTTTTGCGCTGGCGGCCGCGAGCCTCAATCTGATCATGGGCTATGGCGGCATGATGAGCTTCGGCCACGCCGCCTATCTCGGCATCGGCGGCTATGCGGTCGGCATCTTGGCTGCCGAGGGCATCGGCTCCGGCTTCATCCAGTGGCCGGTGGCGCTCGCGGTCTCGGCGCTGTTTGCGCTCTTGATCGGCGCGCTCAGCCTGCGCACCCGCGGCGTCTATTTCATCATGATCACGCTGGCCTTTGCACAGATGGCCTATTACGTCGCCTCCGCTTTGTCGCGCTACGGCGGCGATGACGGACTCACCGTCTACAAGCGGAGCGATTTCGCCGGCCTGATCAATCTGTCGGATCGCAACCAGTTCTACTATCTGTGCCTGGCCTGCCTGTTCGGCGGCCTCTATCTGATCTGGCGCATCGTCAATTCGCGTTTCGGCCTCGTGGTGCAGGGCGTCCGCTCCAATGAGCAGCGCATGCAGGCGATCGGCTTCCATGCCAATCGCTACCGCCTGGTCTGCTTCGTCATATCAGGCACGATCTGCGGCCTGGCCGGCGCGCTGCTTGCCAACAACACCGATTTCGTCAGCCCCGCGGTGATGTACTGGACCCGCTCCGGCGACCTGATGGTGATGGTGATCCTCGGCGGCATGGGCTCGCTGTTCGGCCCCGTCATCGGCGCGATCGTCTATCTGCTGCTCGAGGAGTTGCTGTCGCAGTTCACCGAATATTCGGGACTGATCCTCGGCCCGGTACTGCTGTTGATCGTGCTGTTCGCACGCGGCGGCATCATGGGCCTGCTCGGGAGGATGAGCCGTGGCTGATCCCTTGCCAAATCCCTTGCTGCGCGTCGACAATCTGGTGCGCCGTTATGGCGGCATCACCGCGACCGACAATCTCTCGATGGAGGTCGTCCCCGGCGAGCTGCACGCCATCATCGGCCCCAACGGCGCCGGCAAGACCACGCTGATCAGCCAGCTCACCGGGCAGGTGATGCCGAATTCCGGCACCATCCGCTTCGCCGGCCGCGACGTCACGAGCCTGCCGTCCTACAAGCGCTCCAGGCTCGGGCTGGCGCGCTCGTTCCAGATCACGTCGCTCCTCAAGGATTTTTCGGCGATCGACAATGTCGCGCTCGCCGCCCAGGCGCATGACGGCCACTCGTTCCGCTTCTGGGGCAATGCGCGCAAGGAGCGACATCTGCGCGACACCGCCCGTGCGGCGCTGGAGCGCGTCGGTCTCGGCAAGCGCGCCGATATCGTGGTGTCGCAATTGAGCCATGGCGAGCAGCGCGAGCTCGAGCTCGCGGTCGCACTCGCCACCAAGCCGCAGCTTCTGCTGCTCGACGAGCCGATGGCCGGGCTCGGCGTGACGGAGTCGGCGCGGATGGTCGCGCTGCTCAAGGAGCTGCGCAAGGAAGTGACCATCGTTCTGGTCGAGCACGACATGGAGGCGGTGTTCGCGCTCGCTGACCGCATCACGGTGCTGGTCTATGGCCGGGTCATCGCCTGCGATGTGCCGGATGCGATCCGCAAGCACGAAGAGGTCAAGCGCGCCTATCTCGGCGAACAGCATGCGGTGACGCGCCATGGCTAATGCCACCACTGAAACCCTGCTCGACGTCGACGCGATCGAGACCTGCTACGGGTTGAGCCAGGTGCTGTTCGGCCTGTCGCTGCAGATCAAGTCGGGCGAGATGGTCGCGCTGATGGGCCGCAACGGCATGGGCAAGACCACCACGATCCGCTCGATCATGGGCCTGACGCCGGCGCGATCGGGCGCGATCCGCTTCGCCGGCGAGGCGGTGCGGGGCCTGCCGTCCTACAAGATCGCCAAGCTCGGCATCGGCCTTGTCCCGGAAGGCCGCCAGATCTTTCCGAACCTGACAGTGCGCGAAAACCTCGTCGCCGCATCGGGCAATCGGCTGAATGCCTCCGATCCATGGACGATCGACAAGATCCACGCACTGTTTCCGCGGCTCGCCGAACGCACCAGCAATATGGGCGTCACGCTGTCCGGCGGCGAGCAGCAGATGCTCGCGATCGGCCGCGCGCTGATGACTAACCCGAAGCTGCTGATCCTGGACGAGGCGACCGAAGGCCTCGCGCCTTTGATACGCGACGAGATATGGAGCTGCCTGTCGATGCTGAAGGGGCGCGGACAATCGGTGCTGGTCATCGACAAGAACGTCGGCAACCTCGCCCGCATCGCCGACCGCCACTACATCATCGAGCGCGGCAAGACGGTGTGGAGCGGCACCAGCGAGCAGCTGATCGCGGAGCCGGAATTGCAGCACAAGTATCTCGGGATTTGAGGCGGGAGCAGGTGCGCTCGCTCCATCCCCGTCATCCTGAGGAGCGCGTCTTCGCGCGTCTCGAAGGATGCACGGCCCGGCCGGGGGCCGTCGACCCTTCGAGACGCGCTTCGCGCTCCTCAGGGTGACGGGTCCAAGGGTTGGGCCGCTGCGACCGAGGTCAGAACATCTCGAAATATTCGCGCTGCTCCCAGTCCGACACCTCGGCCTGGAAACGCTCGATCTCCGCGTTCTTGATGAAGACGTAATAGTCGACGAACTCAGGCCCCAGCGCCTGGCGGAAGAACGGATCGTCTTGAAGCGCGAACACCGCTTCGCGAAGCGATTTCGGCAAGAGCGCGGCCTTGGTCTCGTAGGGTGTGTCGGCGGAGGGGCCGGGATCGAGCTTGCGGTCGACGCCGTCGAGGCCGGAAAGAATTTGCGAGGCCATGTAGAGATAGGGATTAGCCGCCGGCTCGCCGATCCGGTTTTCCAGCCGGGTTGCCGGATCATTGGTCGCCCCGAGCACGCGGATCATCACGCCGCGGTTGTCGCGGCCCCAGATCGCGCGGTCCGGCGCCAGCGAATAGGAGCGGTAGCGCTTGTAGCCGTTGATGGTCGGCGTCGTGAACACGGTCGAGGCGCGTGCGTGCTCGATCAGTCCGGCCAGCCACGCGCGGCCGAGCGCGCTCAAGGGCTCGCCGGTCTCCTTGGCCATGAAGGCGTTCTCGCCATTGGCACGCGACACCAGCGACTGGTGCAGGTGCCAGCCGCTCGCGAACACGTTCGGCAGCTTCGGCCGGCACATGAAGGTCGCGTGATAGCCGTGGCGGCGCGCGATCTGCTTCACCGCGGAGCGGAACAGCACCATGGTGTCGGCCGGCGCAAGCCCGGTGGTCGGGGCGAAGGTGAACTCGCACTGGCTTGGGCCGAACTCGACCTCGACGGTGCGCAGGGGCAGATCGAGCGCGATGATGTCGCGGCGGATGATCTCGAGCGCCGGCTCCATCAGGTCGTAGCGCTGCTCGGTAAGGTATTGATAGCCGTGCGACAGCAGGCTGACCGACGGCGGCCGTCCGGGCTGGCCGGCATCTTCCGGTGCCATGTGGGCGTCGTCGAGCTTGAACAGATGGAATTCGACCTCGAGGCCGGCGACGAAATCGTAGCCGCGGCTTCCGAGCTGATCGAGCACCTTGCGATAGAGGTTGCGGGTCGCGAACGGCACCGGCCGTCCGTCGCTGAAATAGAGATCGCAGAGCAGCCAGCCGGTATTCTCCGCCCAGGGCAGCACGCGGAACGTAGTGGGATCGGCGACCATCAGCACGTCGGCCGCGCCTTCCATCTCCTTCATGCCGAAGCCGCCGCCTGCTGTGAACACCGGAAACACCGTCTTGTGCGAGGTGTCCTTGGCGAGCATCGTCGTGGTGATCGAGCAGCCGCCCTCCAGCGAGCGCACCGCCTCGCTTGCGATCAAGGTCTTGCCGCGCAGGATGCCGTGCTGGTCGGGGAATGACAGGCGGATGACTTCGAGGTTCTTCTCCTCGACGATGCGGCGGAGGCGTTGCGCGGCCTCTTTCTGCTCATCCGACCACAGGCCGTGACGATCGACGAAGCTCACTGCGTCACTCCTTCGCTTCTCCCTCGCCCCGCTCTTCGCGGGGAGAGGGTCGGGGTGAGGGGCTCTCTCCGTCGATTCGATTTATCGATGGACCTGTACCCCCTCACCCGGATCGCTGACGCGATCCGACCTCTCCCCGCAGGCGGGGCGAGGTGCAGGATGCTGAGCTGCGCGACCGAGGCCATCATCACTCCGCCGCCGTCAGATGGTGCACCTTGCCGGCGATCTCGCGCGGCACTGGAGCGGCCCACGGTGCGCCGCGGCGGCGCTTGACGTCGACCTCCATCCAGTAGAGCTCCCAACCCAGCGTCGGCCCGATGCCATCCATCGTCGCCGGGCCCTGGATGCTGCGCGCCGAAGCGCCGTCGAGGAACAGCATCGGTGTCTGCCCGCCCTCCACTTTCTCGATCTCTTGCCGCAGCAGGCGGCGATACTGCACGATCGCCTTGTCGCTCTGGCCGAGATGCTCGCTGGTGCGATCCTGGATCGCCCCCATCGATTCCACGGCCCACTGGTCGTGAACGTTGATGTCGGTGCCCATGCCGGTATAGGTCTCGGTCGCCTGCTCGTGCGGATCGAAGCCGTAATCGTTGCTCTTGTTCTTGCGCGACTTGTAGTCGGGCAGGGTATAGAGCTCGAGCCGCTGGTCGCGCATCTTCTGCTTGTCGACCGGCGCCGCGTAGCTGGTGAAGATCGCGTACCAGTAGCAGTTCTCGTCATCGACCGGCACGTGCCATTGCGTGATCGTCATCTCGGTCGACATCGGAATCACGAAGCCGTGCGGGAACAGCTGGTTGGTGACGCGGACATGGGTGCGCTCGTCGTCGAGCTGGCGCAGCGCGATCAGGCGCAGGCCGTATTCGGTGTGCTCGACATTGATGATCGGGCGATCGTATTCGCGCAGGATCTTGGTCATCGGCATGTCGCTGCCGGCGGAGGCGCCGCGGAATTGCTTGCCGTAGGCCGCCGAGGTGTCCTCGTCCTCGAAGAAACGATGCAGGAAGGAGGCGTGCGCCGGATCGATGCCGACCTCGAGCGCCTGCAGCCAGTTGCAGTTCATGTGGCCCTTGAACGCGAACGTGTGACTGCCGGGCGCGACGAAGCAGTCGAGTTCCGGAAATGCCGGTGGCGCGCCTTCGCCGAGATAGGCCCACAGGATGCCGCTCTTCTCCACCACCGGATAGGAGCGCTGCTTGATGCCCTTGCAGAGCTGCGAGCCGGCGGGCTCGGCCGGGATCTCGATGCACTGGCCTGACGTGTCGAACAGCCAGCCGTGGAAGGCGCAGCGCAGCCCGCCATTCTCGAGCCGGCCGAAGGCGAGGTCGGCGCCGCGATGTGCGCAGTGCCGATCGATCAGCCCGTAGCTTCCGTCCTCGCCGCGGAACAGCACCAGGTTTTCGCCGAGCAGCCGCACCGGCCGGACCGGGCGCGGCCCTTCCAGCTCGTCGACCAGCGCCGCCGGCTGCCAGTACATCCGCATCAGCTTTCCGCAGGGGTCCTTGCGGTTGGTGCGGGTGATCAGATCGTTCGCTTCCTGGCTCATCATGGCGGCGTCTCCCGAATTTGGATTTGTTCGCCTATTGAACGAATGTGCGAATTATGCCATGTCTGTTTTGGACAGCAAGCGCAATTTTTGAACCGTTCAAAGCCGAGCCCCCATGCCCAAGCTGAAGCGGACCGATCAGGACGAGCGCGCCACCGACTTCGTCGAGGCGCTCGATCGCGGCCTGCGGCTGTTGCAGGTGTTCGGCACCGTTACGGGTCCTGCGACCTTGAGCGACCTGGCGCGCGCCGCCGATTTGCCGCGCGCCACCGCGCGCCGCATCCTGTTCACGCTGGCGCATGGCGGCTTCGTTGCGACTGACGGCAAGCTGTTCACGCTGACGCCGCATGTGCTGACGCTGGCGGGCTCGTTCCTGCAATCCAACCAGGTGGTGACGGTGCTGCAGCCGGTGCTCGACCGCATCGCGACCGCAGCACAGGAGATCGCCTCGCTGGCCCTGCTCGACGGTGACGACGTCGTGTTCGTCGCGCGCTCGAGCCCGACGCGGGTGTTCTCCGCCGGCCTCGACATCGGCTACCGGCTGCCGGCGTTCTGCACCTCGGTCGGCCGCGCCATGCTCGGCCGGCTCGATGATGAAGAACTGGCGGCACGGCTGAAGGCGATGCGCCGCGATCCGGTGACGCCGCAGACGGTCACCGATCCGAAGAAACTGCTCGCCACCATCATCGCCGATCGCGCGCAGGGCTACTCGCTGGTCGACCGCGAGGCCGAGCCGCATTTCCGCTCGATCTCGGTGCCGGTGCGCCGCTACGACGGCACCATCGTCGCCGCCATCAACATGGGCGCGCACGTCGATCGGGTGCCAGCCAGGGAATTGATCGATCGCTTCCTGCCGCTGCTGCGCGACGGCGCCGATGATGTGAAGAGCCGGCTTCTTTAGCGGGGCTACAGCGCCACGCTGCGCAGACCAAAACTGCGCGCCTCGTTCTGCAGCACAGGCCGCACCGAATCGATCAGCCGCGCGGCGGCGGCGTCGACAGAGAGGCCGGCGGTGTCGACCACGGCCGAGGCGCGGGCATAGAGCGGCTCGCGGCTGACCAGGATGTTGCGCAATTCCGCCATCGCCGAGCGATCGTCGGCCATCGGGCGCAGATCGCCCTGGCGGCGGACGCGGGCCATGTGCTCTTCCGGCTCGGCTTTCAGCCAGATCGTGTAGAACGACGACAGGATCAGGTCGAAGGTCAGCGCCTCGGAGACGATGCCGCCGCCGGTCGCCAGCACCATCAATTCCTTCCGCGCGAGCAGTTGCGTCAGCGCGGCCTGCTCCATGCGGCGAAAGCCTTCTTGGCCGTACAATGCGATGATCTCGGCGACCGAGAGACCATTCTGCGCCTCGATCTCCTTGTTGAGCTCGACGAAGCTCCAGCCGATCTTCTTCGCCAGCATCCGCCCGAGCGTGGTCTTGCCGGCGCCGCGCAGGCCGATTAGCGCGATGCCGGAGAACGAGGCGCCGCGCGGTGCAAGCGGGCTGCTGCCGGCGAGCATGTCCTTGGCCTGCGCGATCTGGTTCGGCGTGGCCTTGCGCAGGAGATCGCGCATCACGGCCCAGTCCGGAACCGGCTCGCTGGAGGGGATCAGGTCTTCGAGATGCGCGCCCATCGCGCCTGCGACACGGCGCAGCAGCACGATCGAGACATTGCCTTTGCCGCTCTCGAGCTGGGCGATGTAGCGTTCGGAAATGCCGGAGACCTTGGCGAGCACCTTGCGCGACATGCCACGGAGCGCGCGCATGGTGCGCACGCGCTGGCCGAGCTGTTCGAGGAAGTCGGTTTCCGGATCGTTGGCTGCGGTCATGATCCCCGTGCGACGCGCGTGGTCCTGGCTGAATCAGGTCCGATGGTCTAGGAAACATAGTGCCGATGAGGATTGACAGCAAGCCGATCTGGTGGCTTTGTATGAATTATAATTCTTAAATTGACGGGGAGAGGGCAGGCGCGATGTGCCTGTGCCTGAGGAGCGGGCCATGACTTACAACGCAGTCTCCTGGCTGCTCGACCGCAATGTCGATGAAGGCCGCGGCGACAAGGTCGTGTTCGACGACACGGTGTCGCAAATCACCTATGGCCAGTTGCAGCAGCAGACCCGGCGGGTCGGCAACATGCTGCGCCGGCTCGGCGTCCGCCGCGAGGAGCGGGTCGCCATGATCATGCTGGACACGGTCGATTTCCCGATCGTGTTCCTCGGCGCGATCCGCGCCGGCGTGGTGCCGGTGCCGCTCAACACGCTGCTGACATCGGAGCAGTTCGCGTACATCCTCGGCGATTGCCGTTCGCGCGTGCTGTTCGTGTCCGAGGCCTTGCTGCCGGTGCTGAAGGATGCAATCCCCCTGCTGCCTGATCTCGAACATGTCGTGGTCTCCGGCAAGGATGCGCAGGGTCACAAATTGCTTGCGGACGAGCTGGCACGCGAGAGCGACAAATTCACGACCGCGCCGACTCATCCTGAAGAGCCTGCATTCTGGCTCTATTCGTCGGGGTCGACCGGCATGCCCAAAGGCGTCCGGCATCTGCAAGCCAGCCTGCAGGCGACCGCCGACACTTACGGCAAGCAGGTGCTCGCGGTCAGGGAGGACGACGTCTGCCTCTCGGCGGCAAAGCTGTTCTTCGCCTATGGGCTCGGCAACTCGCTGACGTTCCCGATGTCGGTTGGTGCCAGCACGGTGCTCAATTCCGCGCGGCCAACGCCGGCGCTGATGTTCGAGCTGATGAACACATACAATCCGACCATCTTCTACGGCGCGCCGACGCTGTTTGCCGCGATGCTCAACGACGAGGCGTCAAAGGGCGCGCGCGCCGGGACACGGTTGCGGATCTGTGCGTCCGCCGGCGAGGCGCTGCCGGAATCCGTCGGCCATAGCTGGAAGTCGCGGTTCGGCGTCGACATCCTCGACGGCATCGGCTCGACCGAGCTGCTGCACGTCTTCCTTTCGAACGCGCCCGGCGACATCAAATACGGCACGTCCGGCCGTCCCGTTCCCGGCTACAAGGTTCGTCTGGTCAGCGATGCCGGTGACGATGTGCCGGACGGCGAAGTCGGTGAGCTCCTGGTCGAGGCGCCATCGGCCGGCGAGGGCTATTGGAACCAGCGCAACAAGAGCAAGAACACCTTTCAGGGGCATTGGACCCGCACCGGCGACAAATATGTCCGCAACGAAGACGGCCGCTACACCTTCTGCGGCCGCGCCGACGACATGTTCAAGGTCTCGGGCATCTGGGTCTCGCCGTTCGAGGTCGAGAGCGCGCTGATCACCCATCCCGCGGTGCTGGAAGCCGCGGTCGTGCCGGAGGCCGATCCGGAAGGGCTCTTGAAGCCGAAGGCCTATGTGGTGCTGCGTGCAGGCAGTGCGACCGACAATCTCTTCGAGGCGCTCAAGGAGCACGTCAAGCAGAAGATCGGCCCGTGGAAATATCCGCGCTGGATCGAGGTGGTTGACGATCTACCGAAGACCGCGACCGGGAAGATACAGCGATTCAAGTTGCGCGACGGTGAAGGCGTGAAGCACTGGGGGAGCCGGTGAGTGGTCGCATGCAAGAGAGCCTCGGTGACGTGCGTTCCGGTGAGGTGAGCACTCCGGTGGGGCTCCCTCCCCCCTTGCGGGGGAGGGTTGGGGAGAGGGGTAAGCCCCAAGCGCTGACGTCAAAGATCGAGCGGCGCCATATCAACGAACATTGCAATGCCGTCACTAGGCGTGTCGCTATCCGTCATACAGCGGAGCAAGCGGCACCCCTCTCCCTGCCCCTCCCCCGCAAGGGGGGAGGGAATGAGAGAGCTGAGGCCGCCTCACTAGCAAACCGGGAACGGAGCTTCACATGACCATTGTCCCCGCAGGCTTCCTCAGCATCGACGGCGCCGATCTCGAATACCGCATGATCGGTCCGTCACCCGAAACGGCGCCGACCCTCGTGATGCTGCATGAAGGCCTCGGCAGCGTCGGGCTGTGGGGTGATCTCCCCGAGAAGCTGCAGGCGGCGACCGGCGCCGGCGTGTTCGCCTATTCGCGCGCGGGCTACGGCGCCTCGTCACCGGCGAAGCTGCCGCGCCGGGTCGACTACATGCACCGCGAGGCGCTCGACGTGCTGCCGAAGGTTCTCGATCGGATCGGCTTCCGCCGCGGCCTTCTGGTCGGCCACTCCGACGGCGCCTCGATCGCGGCGATCTATGCCGGCGCGCATCAGGATCATCGCCTGCAAGGTCTTGCTCTGATCGCGCCGCACTTCATCGTCGAGGACATCTCGGTGCAGTCGATCGCCGAGATCAAGACGGCGTATGAGACCACCAATCTGAAAGAGAAGCTCGCGCGCTGGCACAAGGATGTCGACAATGCCTTCCGTGGCTGGAACGACGCCTGGCTCGATCCGTCATTCCGTGACTGGGATATCTCCGATTATCTCGCTTACATCCGCGTGCCCGTGCTGATCGTGCAGGGCGCGGACGATCAATACGGCACCATGCGTCAGGTCGAAATCGCCCAGGACGAGTGCTACTGCCCGGTCGATGTCGTGGCCATCGACGGCGCCGGCCACTCGCCGCATCGCGAGGCGCCCGTTGTGACGCTGGAAGCAGTCACTGAATTCGCCAGAGCGGCGCTGCGCGACGACCCGGCCCTGGCGGCCTGACTTTTGGTGCCGATGCCAGGCCATTGGCCCGGCGAGCGAATTTCGGTAACATGAAACAAAATGCATGTTTTTGCGTTTTGAACTAGACGAGGTCAAAAACATGCATTATTGTGCATGAAGACCTCGACGACGAACCTACAAACGAACAACAGCAAGACAACAGATAAGGGTGGTCCATGGCTGGTGACGATCGCGTCCTTGCAGGCGGGGCGAAGTACATCGACTTCCAGACCGAGCCGTCGCGCTACCGGCACTGGAAGCTCGACATCGCCGGCGACGTCGCGACGCTGACCATGGACGTCGACGAGAACGGCGGCCTGTTCGAGGGCTACCAGCTCAAGCTCAACTCCTACGATCTCGGCGTCGACATCGAGCTTGCGGACGCCGTGCAGCGGCTGCGCTTCGAGCATCCCGCGGTGAAGGTCGTGGTGATGCGCTCGGGCAAGAACCGGGTGTTCTGCGCCGGCGCCAATATCCGCATGCTGGCGGGCTCGACCCATGCTCACAAGGTCAACTTCTGCAAGTTCACCAACGAGACGCGCAACGGCCTGGAAGATTCCAGCGAGAATTCAGGCCAGAGCTTCATCACCGTCGTCAACGGCACCGCGGCCGGCGGCGGCTATGAGCTGGCGCTCGCGACTGACCACATCATGATGGCCGATGACGGCGCCGCCGCCGTCGCGCTGCCGGAAGTGCCGCTGCTCGCGGTGCTGCCGGGCACCGGCGGGCTCACGCGCGTCGTCGACAAGCGCAAGGTGCGCCGCGACCACGCCGACTTCTTCTGCACCATCGAGGAAGGCATCAAGGGCAAGCGCGCGGTGCAGTGGCGGCTGGTCGATGAGATCGCGCCGAACTCCAAGCTCGAGGGCAAGCTCGCCGAGCGCGTCAAGGAATTCGCCGCCAAGTCGAAGCGCAACGGCGCGGGCAGAGGCATCGCGCTGGCGCCGCTCACGCGCACCATCGACGACAGCGCCATCCGCTACGGCTTCGTCAGCGTCGACATCGATCGCGCCGCCCGCATCGCCACCATCTCGATCAAGGCGCCGGAAGCCGCCGCGCCCGCCGACATCGACGGCATGATCGGGCAGGGCGCTTCGTTCTGGCCGCTGCAGGTCGCCCGCGAGCTCGACGATGCGATCCTGCATCTGCGCATCAACGAGCTCGAGATCGCGATGCTGGTGTTCAAGAGCCATGGCGATCGCGTCAACGTCGTGTCCTACGACACGTTCCTGGAGGCCAACAAGGCGCACTGGCTGGTCAACGAGGTCAGGCACTACTGGAAGCGCGTGCTCAAGCGCATCGACGTCACCTCGCGCACGCTGGTGACGCTGGTCGAGCCCGGCTCCTGCTTTGTCGGCACGCTGGCCGAGCTCGTGTTCGCCGCCGACCGCTCCTACATGCTGATCGGCCAGAAGCAGGGCGACAACCGTCCGCCGCCGGCGATCGAACTGACGGCGATGAATTTCGGGCCCTATCCGATGAGCCACGGCCTGACCCGGCTGCAATCGCGCTTCCAGGCCGACCCGTCGGATCTCGAGCGCGCGCAAGGCGCGATCGGCAAGGCGCTCGACGCGGAGGAGGCCGAGGAGCTCGGCCTCGTCACCTTCGCGCTCGACGACATCGACTGGGACGACGAGGTCCGCGTGTTCTTCGAGGAACGCACCTCGTTCTCGCCCGACGGCCTCACCGGCATGGAAGCCAATCTGCGCTTCGTCGGCCCGGAGACCATGGAATCGAAGATCTTCTCGCGCCTCACCGCGTGGCAGAACTGGATCTTCCAGCGGCCGAACGCGGTCGGTGAAGACGGTGCGCTGCGCCGCTACGGCACCGGCCAGAAGGCGCAATTCGATATGACCCGGGTCTAGGAGATTTCGCCGTCATCCTGAGGTGCGAGCGCAAGCGAGCCTCGAAGGATGATCGGAGGGCAAGAACGCCGAACAGCATCCTTCGAGACGCGCTGCGCGCTCCTCAGGATGACGGCAGAGCAAGATGCGATGCGAGCCAGGATGAAAAGGAGCACGCCATGAACATGAACATCATGAACGTCGATTACTCGACCAAGATTCCAAACAACGTGAATCTCGCCGAAGACCGCCAGGTGCTCAAGGCGCTGGAGGGCTGGCACCCCGGCTACATGGACTGGTGGAAGGACATGGGGCCGGACGGCTTCCAGGAATCGCTGGTCTATCTGCGCACCGCCTATTCGGTCGATCCGCGCGGCTGGGCCAAGTTCGACTACGTGCGGATGCCCGAATATCGCTGGGGCATCCTGCTTGCGCCGCAGGAAGAGAACCGCGTCATCCCGTTCGGCGAGGACTACGGCAAGCCGGCCTGGCAGGAAGTCCCCGGCGAGCACCGCGCCATGCTGCGCCGCCTGATCGTGATCCAGGGCGACACCGAGCCGGCCTCGGTCGAGCAGCAGCGCCACCTCGGGAAGACCGCGCCCTCGCTCTATGACATGCGCAACCTGTTCCAGGTCAATGTCGAGGAAGGCCGCCATCTCTGGGCGATGGTCTACCTGCTGCAGAAGTATTTCGGCCGCGACGGCCGCGAGGAAGCCGACGATTTGTTGCGCCGCCGCTCGGGTGACGCGGACTCACCGCGCATGCTCGGCGCCTTCAACGAAGCGACGCCGGACTGGCTGTCGTTCTTCATGTTCACTTACTTCACCGACCGCGACGGCAAGATGCAGCTACACTCGCTGGCGCAGTCCGGCTTCGATCCGCTGTCGCGCACCTGCCGCTTCATGCTGACCGAGGAAGCCCATCACATGTTCGTCGGCGAGACCGGCATCACCCGCGTCGTGCAGCGCACCTGCGATGCGATGAAGGAAGCCGGCATCACCGATCCCAACGACATCGCCAGGGTCCGGGCGCTCGGCGTCATCGATCTTCCGACCATCCAGAAGAAGCTGAACCTGCACTATTCGCTGTCGCTCGATTTGTTCGGCTCCGAAGTGTCGACCAATGCTGCCAATGCCTTCAACGCCGGCATCAAGGGCCGCTACAAGGAAACCACGATCGATGACGATCACCAGCTCAAGAACTCGACCTACCCGGTCATGAAGATGGTGGACGGCCAGATCAAGATGGTCGACGAGCCGGCGCTGACCGCGCTCAACATGCGGCTGCGCGACGACTACACGCAGGATTGCGTCAAGGGCATGCTGCGCTGGAACAAGGTGATCTCGACATCAGGCATCGACTACAAGCTCCATGTGCCGAACACCGCCTTCCACCGCCAGATCGGCGAGTTCAAGGACGTCCATGCGACGCCCGATGGCCTCCTGATCGACGACGCCACCTGGGCCCAGCGCAAGAACGACTGGCTGCCATCGACCGCTGACGGCGACTTCATCGCCTCGTTGATGAAGCCGGTAACCGAGCCGGGCGAGTTCGCCTCCTGGATCTCGGCGCCGAAGGTCGGCATCGACAACAAGCCGGGCGACTTCGAATATGTGAGGATCGAAAGCTGATCGCCATCTAGCAGTTCCTCTCCTCCCGGAGGGGCCGAAAAGGGGTGAGCCGAGAAGGTCCTGGCTTGCCCCTTTTCTTTTGTGAGATGTGCGTTCATTTCGTCATCACCGGCGAAAGCTTTCGCGGGTGATGACATTGAGGGAGCGGTAACGACGGTGGTCTAAGCCGCGCTGCCAATCAGCAGTGGCAACATCTCTCCGCACAACACACCGTCATCGCCCGGCTCGACCAGGCGATCCAGTATCCCAGTCAGTGTTTGAATCGAGAGGCCGCGGCGTACTGGATGCCCCGGTCGAGCCGGGGCATGACAGCGGTAGAATGGCGCCGATGGTCGATCGTGGCGATAGCGCGCTACCCCGCGATCTCCAACCCCGCCGTCGCGTAGACCACGCCGCCATCGACCGCGATGGTGTTGCCCACGACGTAGTCGCCGGCGCGCGAGGCGAGATAGATCGCGGTGCCCGCCATGTCCTCGTCGGTGCCGACGCGCTTCGCCGGCACGCGCTTGGCGACCTCGTCGGCGTGATCGCGCGCGGCGCGGTTCATGTCGGACTTGAAGGCGCCGGGCGCGATCGCGGTGACGTTGATGTTGTCCTTGATCAGCCGCGTCGCCATCCGGCGGGTCAGGTGGATCACCGCGGCCTTGCTGGCGGCGTAGGAATAGGTCTCCATCGGGTTGACGAAGATGCCGTCGATCGAGGCGATGTTGATCACCTTGCCCGGCTTCTCATGCGTCGCCGCCGCGCGAAGCGGCTTGGCCAGCGCCTTGGTCAGGAAGAAGATCGACTTGACGTTGAGATCCATCACCTTGTCCCAGCCGCTCTCCGGGAATTCGTCGAAATCCGCGCCCCATGCCGCGCCGGCATTGTTGACGAGGATGTCGAGCTTCGGCTCGCGCTTGATGATCTCGCCGGCGAGCTTGTCGCAGCCCTCGACGGTCGAGATGTCGATCGGAAGCGCGATGCATTCGCCGTCATAGGCGGCGGTGAGCTCCTGGGCGGTGGCTTCGCAAGGGCCTGCCTTGCGCGCGGTGATGTAGACCCTGGCGGCACCTTGCGCGAGGAAGCCGGCCGCGATCATCTTGCCGATGCCGCGCGATCCTCCGGTCACCAGTGCGACGCGGCCCTTCAGTGAGAATAGATCCTTGAACATGCGCTCCTCCATTGCGTTGCCGATGGTTCTGGGCGCGGCCGGGGATCGAGTCAAGAAGAGGGAAGGGATCGGTAGCCCGGATGCAGCGGAGCGAAATCCGGGAAAATGCTATCCGCGGATGCGACTGTCCCGGATTACGCTGCGCTGCATCCGGGCTACGCTTACACGTTACGCCGCGTCGATGCGGCGAAAACCGTTCCACACAGCGGTGGCGGCGCCTGAGGTCAGCACCGGCAAGAGCCGCGCGTCCTGGTAATTGCCGTTCAGCGAGACCCGCTGCAACGCGGTGAGATGGTCGGCGCTTTCAGGAAACAGCATGCCCGGCCGCGTCGTCACCGCGGTCCGGAAGCCGATCGATTTGGCGAGGGCGAATTCGCGCTGCCCGGCGGCGATCCGGTCGCCATAGGGATAGGCGAGATGCGCGACTTGCCGCTGCAGCGCGTCCTCGATCCGCGCCCGGCTGGTCGCGAGCTCGAACGATGCGATCGTGTCGCTCTGCTTGGCGAGATTGCAATGGGTGATGGTGTGTGCGCCGACGGTGACCAGCGGATCGTCGGCAAAGCCGCGCAATTCGTCCCAGGTCATGCAGAGCTCGCGCGCGATGCCGGCCTCGTCGACGCCGTGGCGGACGCACAGCGCTGAGATCTCGGCCTGCATCTCCTGCTCGCCCGGCAGCGACCGCAGCCAGTCGTGCATGCGGCCGAACGCCGTGCGCTTGGCCTGTGGCGTCGCGGTGTCGATCCGCGTCATGACGCCGGCGATCGGCACCTCGATCGCCGATGCCGCCGCGATGATCCGCTCCAGCGCGATCCACCACAATTTGCCGCAGCCCTCGGCGAAGTCGCTCGCGACGAAGACCGTGAACGGCGCGTCGAACTCGCGCATGACCGGCAGCGCGAAATCGCGGTTGTCGCGGTAGCCGTCGTCGCAGGTGAAGCAGGCGAAGCGCCGCGCGAAATTCCGTTCGGTGAGGCGGCGATGCGCCTCGTCCATGCTGACGACATCGACGTCGAGCGCGCGCAGATGCGCCAGCATCGCGCGCAGGAAGTCCGGCGTGACCTCGAGATGATGGTTGGGCTGGAACGCGTCGGGGCGCCGCGGGCGGACGTGATGCAGCATGAAGATGGCGCCGACCCCGGCGAAGATCGGCCGCAGCAGGATATGCGCACCCGAGAAATACAACGCCTCCATCCCGGCACGGATCACGGTGTTGCGGAGTTGTTTCATGAGGGGCACGGGCTGGCCGATTTGCATTCCGCCGCAAACTTAGCGAAAGACCACTGAAGAAACTGTTATCCCGGTCCAACATGGCACCCCGCCATGGCCTTTGATTTTGGGGTTTGACAGTCGGCCAAGGGTTTGTTTTCTCTCTGCTTCCCGACCCCGCAGGACGCTGAATGCACGGACTTTTCAAGTGGAGTAGCAAGTGGTGGCCGGGGGTGATTCCACTGGTCGTCCTGTGGGCTATCGCGGCCTGGACCTCAACGGCAACGGTCGAGGCGGACCTTGCTGCGCGCTCTAGTGCCGCACTCAAGGACACCGTGCTCGACAAGCGCCGCATCAGCGTCGACGGCCGCGACGTGACGTTTGCGGCCAACGCCTTCTCCGAGGACGGCCGTCTCAGCGCCGTGGCGTCGGTCGAAGCCGTGCCGGGCGTGCGGCTAGTCAACGACGAGACCCGGCTCGTTGCCGAAGCCAAGCCCTATGTGTGGTCCGCCGAACGCGACGTGGTGCGCGTCACGCTTGGCGGCAATGCGCCGCTGCCGGCAAGCAAGAACAAGCTGACCGAGGCCGCGAAGGCCAGCCTTGGCGGCGTCGAGGTGGTGGATCAGATGGCGCTCGCCCGCGGCGCGCCGTCGCGGTTCGACCCGGCGGCGCTGTTGCTGCTCGACCAGATCGGCAAGCTGAAGGAGGGCAAGATCACGCTGACCGACAACAAGGTCGCGCTTGCCGGCATGGCGCGCGAACTCGGCGGTCGCGAAGCGATCGCGGCAGCGCTGAAGAACCTGCCGGAAGGCTATTCGATCGCCGCCAACGACATCAAGGCGCCGCCTTACGTGTTCCAGGCCTACAAGGATCCGGTCGCGGTGACGCTGACGCTGACCGGCTACGTTCCCGACAACAACGTACATGCCGCGCTGGTCGCGGCCGCCGGCCGCAAGTTCTTCAGCGAGAAGGTGGTCGACAATCTCAAGGCCAGCATCGGTGCGCCATCCGGATTTGCGGCGGCGGTGGTGCCTGCGCTCGGCGCGTTGTCGCGGCTGTCGACCGGCACGCTCGTGGTGTCGGACCGCGAGGTGAAGCTATCGGGCGATGCGCTTTACGATGCGGCGGCCGGCCAGATCCGCGATGGGCTCGGCAAGGATTTTCCGCAGGGCTGGCAGTACAAGGCCGAGGTCACCGTCAAGCCGGCGGCGGCGCCGGTCGATCCGACGGTGTGCCAGCAGCTGTTTTCCGAAATCCTCTCCAAGGGCAAGATCCGCTTCGAGTCTGGCAAGGCCGACATCGTCCCCGACTCCGCCGGTCTGCTCGACCGCCTGATCGAGACCGCGATGCGTTGTCCCAATGCGACGATCGAAATCGCCGGCCATACCGACAGCGACGGTGAGGAGGCCGCCAACCAGGCATTGTCGGAGCGCCGCGCGCAGGCCGTGGTGGATTACCTCGTGCGCGCTGGCCTACCCGCCAACCGCTTCACGCCGATCGGCTATGGCAGCACGCAGCCTCTCGCCGGCAACGACAGTGAAGACGGCAAGGCGCAGAACCGCCGCATCGAATTCGTGGTGAAGTAGCGATGACCGTGCTCGCGACATTCTTCTGGGGTTGGCTGCTCGGCGCCGCACTGCTCGGCTTCGGCATGGGCTGGATCGCCGTGGTGCATCGGGCGCAGGCCCTCTCACGGGTCTGGATGATCTGGCTGGCGCTGCTCGCCGCCGCGCTGGTGGCGGCGTCGCTTGCGCGGGTCGTTCCCGGCCGCTTCGGCTACTGGCTGGACCTCTTCCTGGTCATGTTCGCACTCTACCTCGTCGGTTGCGCGATCGGCTCCTGGCTGCGCGACTGGGTGGTTTCACGCGGCAGGCGGGCGAGCTGACCTCCTAACCTTCGATCCGGCAGGTCTGAGCGGCATCGCCCGGCGCGGGCGGGCCGCATTCATTTGGCTGCTTGACATCAATACGTACGTACGTATTAAATGCTGCCTATGCCAAAACCCTCTCTCCGCGATGCCATCCTCGACGCCGGCCTGAAGGAAATGTTCCGAACCGGGTATCATGGCACCAGCGTGCGCGACGTCACTGCCGCGGCCGGCGCGCCGCAGGGCTCGTTCACCAACCACTTCCGCTCGAAGGAGCTCTTCGCGTCGGAAGTGCTCGACCGCTACTTCCTCTATGTGCGCGGCCTCGTCACGGAAGCGCTCGGCGACACGACGCTGCCGCCGCGCGACAGGCTCCGGCGCTATCTCGATCTGATCACCGGCAAGCTGGCGCATGACGGCTTCACCCGCGGCTGCCTGATCGGCGATTTCAGCCTCGAGGCGTCGGGCTCGAGCGAGATGCTGCGCGCGCAGCTCGACGAGATCTTCCGGGAATGGCGCGCGCCGTTCGCGGCCTGCATCACTGAGGCCCAGGCCAAGGGCGAGATTGCGTCCGACTTCGATGCCGACGCGCTGGCCGATTTCCTGCTCGCATCCTGGCAGGGCGCGATGCTGCGCATGAAGGTCGAGCGCAGCGCGGCCGCGCTCGAGCGTTTCAAGACGATCGCCTTCCAAACCGTGTTCAAGGAGTTGCCATGACCATGTCCGCCGATATCAGCCTGCATCATCGCGCCGTGCTCGGGAGCACGATGGCCCATCGCGAGCTTGGGCGCAGCGATGCGCCGCACGTGCTGTTCCTGCACGGCAATCCGACCTCATCCTATATCTGGCGCAACATCATGCCGCTGGTGGCGCCGGTCGGGCACTGCATCGCGCCCGACCTGATCGGCTACGGCCAGTCCGGCAAGCCCGACATCGCCTACCGCTTCTTCGATCATGCGGATTATCTCGATGCGCTGATCGACGAGCTCGGCATCAGCTCGGCGTATCTCATCGCGCAGGATTGGGGCACGGCGCTCGCGTTCCATCTCGCGGCGCGCCGTCCGCAACTCGTGCGCGGGCTCGCCTTCATGGAGTTCATCCGCCCGATGCGGGACTGGTCCGACTTCCACCAGCACGAGGCCGCCCGGGACACGTTCCGGAAATTCCGCACGCCGGGAGTGGGCGAGGCGATGATCCTCGACAACAACGCGTTCGTCGAACGCGTGCTGCCCGGCTCGATCCTGCGTTCGCTCAGCGAGGAGGAGATGGCCGCCTACCGTGCGCCGTTTGCGACCCGCGAGAGCCGCAAGCCGACCCTGATGCTGCCGCGTGAGCTGCCGATCGCGGGCGAACCTGCCGATGTCGATCAGGCGCTCACCGCGGCGCACGCGGCGCTCGCGGCATCGACCTATCCGAAGCTGCTGTTCACGGGATCTCCCGGAGCGCTGGTGTCGCCGGCCTTCGCCGCGGATTTCGCGGCCAGGCTGCAGCATTGCGCGGTCATCCAGCTCGGCGCCGGTGCGCATTACCTGCAGGAAGATCATCCGGAGGCGATCGGCCGCTCGGTTGCAGGCTGGATCGCCGGGATCGAAGCCGTCAACGCGCAACATCTCGCAGCATGAGTGGATGGGAGAGGACGCCATGACCGAGCTTTCGATCATCTATTGCCGTCCCTGCGGCTATGAGAAGCGCGCCAGGGCCGCCGCCGCGCTGCTGCACGAACGGCTCGGGCTCGATCCCGAGCTGGTGCCCGGCAGGGGCGGCGTCTTCGAGGTCAAGCTTGACGGCAAAGTGATCGCCAAGCGCGTGAAGGGGCATTTTCCCGATGCCGCCGAAATCGTCACCGCGGTGGCTGCGGCACGGGCATAAAAATCTACACAGGCTTGCTTCGTCGCCGTCGCATGACCATTGCGGCGGCAATTTTCGTTGCGCGGGCGCCGCGGCGTCGCTCCTGCTCCCGTAGTTTCCCGGATGGTCTTGTGTGCCGTTCGGCCGGCTAACTGCCGCACGTCGATGTCAAGCCTTGTCGAAGGTGGCGGGAAACGCGCATATTTGTGTACCCGCTGTCATGAATCATTCCTAATATCTTGAAGATGCGCGTTTTATTGTCGTTTGGCGAATTCCACTCCGGCTTAAAACGCGCTACAGGGGTCGGGGCACAGCGAAGCGCCGGCGGGGTTCGCCCGGGAGCCGTCGTCGCGGGATCGCAATTCGAGGTCTAGATGCTGGAAGCAATACGCAGGGCGATGGCGTTTCTGCGCCAGAAGCAAATCCTGCATCGGCTGGGTGTTGTCATCAGCATCGCCGTCATCGGCATCGCCTGCTACGTCCTCTATCATATGCTGCGCGGCATCGACACCAACGAGGTGCTCGAGGCCATCAAGAGCACCGAGCCGCGACAAATCGCGCTGGCGGGACTGTTCGTCGCGGCCGGCTACTTCACGCTGACCTTCTACGATCTGTTCGCGGTGCGCGCGATCGGCCACGCCCACGTGCCCTACCGCATCAATGCGCTCGCCGCATTCACCTCCTATTCGATCGGCCACAATGTCGGCGCCAGCGTCTTCACCGGCGGCGCGGTGCGCTACCGGATTTATTCGGCCTGGGGACTGAACGCGATCGACGTAGCCAAGATCTGCTTCCTCGCCGGCCTGACCTTCTGGCTCGGCAATGCCGCGGTGCTCGGGCTCGGCATCGCCTACCATCCGGAAGCCGCCGCCAACATCGACCAGCTGCCGCCCTGGCTCAACCGCACCCTGGCCTGCGGCATCATCATCGCGCTGGTCGCCTATGTGGTCTGGGTCTGGACCCAGCCGCGGGTGGTCGGCCGCGGCCCCTGGACGGTGACCCTGCCGGGCGGCCCGCTGACGCTGCTGCAGATCGCGATCGGCATCGTCGACCTCGGTTTCTGCGCGCTGGCGATGTACGTGCTGGTGCCGGACGAGCCCAATCTCGGCTTCGTCGTTGTCGCGGTCATCTTCGTCTCGGCGACCCTGCTCGGCTTCGCCAGCCACTCCCCCGGCGGGCTCGGGGTGTTCGACGCCGCCATGCTGGTCGGCCTCTGGCAGATGGATCGCGAGGACCTGCTCGGCGGTATGCTGCTGTTCCGCCTGCTCTACTATATTGCGCCGTTCGTCATATCTGTAATCTTGCTGACGTTTCGGGAGGTTATCGTCGGCGCCCGACTCAAACGGCTGCCGCAGACTGATTCGGGTCCCCGCGCCGAGCCGCATCACGAGGCGGTTCTGGTCCGCAAGCGCGGTGATTCCGGGGTCTGATGAAGCGGCCCGATGCCTCCCGAGGGAAGGTCGACGTGACCGCGCCTGGGCGAGACATGAACCGACGGGATGAAAGCCGCCGCGATGGCAATTGACGATACGCCGCAATCCATCTTCTCGCCCTGGCCCGACCGCCTGCGCCACTCCGCGCTGATCCTGCTCGCTGCCGCGCTGGCGCTGAGCGTCGTGGTCGCGCTCGGCGAATTGTCGCTGGTGCGCGCCTGCGCGGTGTTCGTCTGCATCGCGGCCGCGGCGCTGGTGCCGTGGCGGCTGCACGATGCCGGAACCTCGCGCGAGGATGTCCGCGGCGGCAATCCGGTCGAGGCCGCCGCCGTCAGCGCCGTCGTCGCCGGCATGCCGGATCCGGCCGTGCTGCTCGATCGTGCCGGCCGCGTCATCCATCTCAATGCCGCCGCGTCGCAGCTTGCGCCGGCGCTGCGCAAGAACGAACTGGCGCAATTTGCCCTGCGTTCGCCGGAGATTATCACCGCATTGCGCGAGGCGATCGCGACCACCGAGCCGCGCCGCGCCACCTACACCGACCACGTTCCCGTCGATCGCTGGATGGAGTTGGTGATCACGCCGGTGCCGGTACCGACCCAGTTCGGCGGCACCGAGAAGTGCATGCTGATGACCTTCCACGATCTGACGCCGCTGCGCCGGGTCGAGGAGATGCGCGCCGACTTCGTCGCCAATGCCAGCCATGAGCTGCGCACGCCGCTCGCCGCGTTGTCCGGCTTCATCGACACGCTGCAGGGGCCGGCGCGCGAGGACGCCCGAGCGCGCGAGCGCTTCCTCGGCATCATGCACACCCAGGCCACCCGCATGGCGCGGCTGATCGACGACCTGCTGTCGCTGTCGCGGGTCGAGCTGTCGGCCCATGTGCGGCCCGAGGCCTCGATCGATATCGTGCCGATCATCCGCCAGGTCGCCGACGGGCTCGAGGCGCTGGCCAGCGAGCGCCAGGTCGAGATTGACGTCGACCTGCCGCAGGCCCCGGTCACGATCGCCGGGGACCGCGAGGAACTGCTGCGCCTGTTCGAGAACCTGATCGAGAACGCCCTCAAATACGGCGCCTCGGGCGGCCGCGTCATAGTGTCGCTCAATCAGGCCGTTTCGGGCGCATCGGGTGAGGGGAGCCCCGAAATCCGTGTCATGGTACGGGATTTCGGCCCCGGCATCGCCCCGGAGCACCTGCCGCGGCTGACCGAGCGCTTCTACCGCGTCGACGTCGGCGACAGCCGTAACCAGGGCGGAACCGGCCTCGGATTATCGCTGGTGAAACATATTCTTAACCGTCATCGCGGGCGTCTTGTGATCGAGAGCGTGCCGAGGAATGGCGCGACTTTTACCGCCTGTTTTCCCCGGCCGAAGACCCCGTTGCTGACCCAAAGCTAAGTATTTTC
The DNA here is from genome assembly GCF_015291625.1 of Bradyrhizobium sp. CCBAU 53421. Lineage (NCBI taxonomy): Bacteria > Pseudomonadati > Pseudomonadota > Alphaproteobacteria > Hyphomicrobiales > Nitrobacteraceae > Bradyrhizobium > Bradyrhizobium sp. CCBAU 53421. The sequence goes on along the minus strand of NZ_CP030047.1, from coordinate 8,660,049 downwards.
AGCTGCTTAGAGCTGTCATCCAACTGTCATCCAACCTTCGTAAAAGCAGCACCGACCGCTCCTAGATGGACCGGCGTGAGCGCGATCGGGCGCGTTCGGCGCTTCGCTCACAAGATGGAGACCACCCCATGAATTTCATCAAAGCAATCGTCGCTGCCGGCATGGTGGCCGCTTCGACGTCGGCCTTCGCTGCCGATATTACCGGCGCGGGCGCGACGTTTCCGTTCCCGATCTATTCGAAGTGGGCTGACGCCTACAAGAAGGAGACCGGCAACGGTCTGAACTATCAGTCGATCGGCTCCGGCGCCGGCATCAAGCAGATCCAGGCCAAGACCGTGACCTTCGGCGCCACCGACGCGCCGCTCAAGGCCGAGCAGCTCGAAAAGGACGGCCTGGTTCAGTGGCCGATGGTGATGGGCGCGATCGTTCCGGTCGTGAACGTCGAAGGCGTCAAGCCGGGCGATCTCGTGCTCTCGGGCGAAGTGCTCGGCGACATCTATCTCGGCAAGATCACCAAGTGGAATGACGCCGCGATCGCCAAGCTCAATCCGAAGCTGACCCTGCCGGGCGACGCCATCACCGTCGTGCGCCGTTCGGATGGTTCGGGCACCACCTTCAACTTCACCGACTACCTCTCCAAGTCGAATGCCGACTGGAAGTCCAAGGTCGGTTCGGGCACCGCGGTCGAGTGGCCGGTCGGCGTCGGCGCCAAGGGCAACGAAGGTGTTGCCGGCAACATCAGCCAGACCAAGAACGCGATCGGCTATGTCGAATACGCCTATGCCAAGCAGAACAAGCTGACCTACACCGCGCTGGTCAACAAGGCCGGCAAGACCGTGCAGCCGACCATCGGTGCCTTCCAGGCCGCCGCGTCGAACGCCGACTGGGCCAAGGCCCCCGGCTACTACGTGATCCTGACCGACCAGCCGGGCGAAGCCTCCTGGCCGATCACCGCGGCGACCTTCATCCTGATGCACAAGGACTCGACCGACAAGGCGGCCTCGCAGGAAGCGCTCAAGTTCTTCAAGTACGCCTTCGAGAAGGGCGACAAGGCGGCCGAAGAGCTCGACTACATCCCGATGCCGGACTCGGTCGTCAAGCTGATCGAGAAGACCTGGTCCTCGGACATCAAGAGCTAAGTCCGACGCTTCGAACAAAGCCTGTGCCGCCTCCTGAGCGCGGCACAGGCTGAGCGACCAAGACCCGGGCTCCGTCACCGCCGCAAGAAGGGCGGCCGGAGCCCGGGATTCGCGCCCCGGGAGGCGCAACCGGAACGACGCCCGGCCTTATGCGTCAGATGAAGATCGCTCCGGGGGCGTGGCGGTTTGTGCAGGTTTCAAATAAAAAAGAGGGGATTGGCGTGGCAGACATGGCTGTTCAGAGCGATGTAATGGAAGCCGCCGGACCTTATGATCGCGCCAAGGCCCTCAGCGCTTTCAAGCTTGGTGATCTCACCTTCTATTGGATCACCCGCGTCTCGGCGATCTCGGTCCTGTTGATCCTCGGCGGCATCATCCTGTCGCTGATCGTTGGCGCCTGGCCGGCGATGAAGGAATACGGTTTTGCCTTCCTCTGGACGCAGCGCTGGGCGCCCTCGGCCGATCCGCCGGTGCTCGGTGCGCTCGGCCCGATCTACGGCACGCTGATCACCTCCGTCATCGCGATGCTGATCGCCATTCCGGTCGGCATCGGCATCGCCGTGTTCCTCACCGAGCTCTGCCCGCAAATGCTGCGCCGACCGATCGGCATCGCCATCGAGCTGCTCGCCGGCATCCCCTCGATCATCTACGGCATGTGGGGCTTCTTCGTGCTGGGCCCGTTCCTCGCCAACACGTTCCAGCCCTTCATGATCCGGCTGTTCGAGGGCGTCCCGGTGCTGGGCGCGGTATTCGCCGGCCCGCCGTCCTATCTCAGCTTGTTCAACGCCGCGCTGATCCTTGCCATCATGGTGCTGCCCTTCATCACGGCGATCTCGGTCGACGTGTTCAAAACCGTGCCGCCGGTCCTGAAGGAGGCCGCCTACGGCATGGGCTGCACCACCTGGGAAGTCGTTCGCAGCGTCGTGATCCCCTACACCCGGGTCGGCGTGATCGGCGGCATCATGCTGGCGCTCGGCCGCGCGCTCGGCGAGACCATGGCGGTGACCTTCATCATCGGCAACTCGTTCCGGATCTCGTCGTCGATCTTCGCGCCGGGCACCACGATCTCGGCGGCGATCGCCAGCGAATTCGCCGAGAGCGACGGCCTGCACCAGTCCGGCCTGATCCTGCTCGGCCTCCTGCTGTTCGTGCTGACCTTCTTCGTGCTCGCCGGCGCGCGGCTGATGCTGATGCGGCTCGAAAAGAAGGCGGGGAAGTAACGCCATGAACCCGATCTACAAATCCCGCCGCCGCAGCGACATCGTCATTCGCGCATTGTGCGTCGGTGCGGCGCTGTTCGGCGTCACCTGGCTGGCGCTGATCCTGATCACGCTGCTCTACAACGGCCTTGCCGGCCTCAGCGTGCAACTGTTCACCCAGAACACGCCGCCGCCCGGCTCGACCGATGGCGGCCTGCTCAACGCCATCGTCGGCTCGGTCATCATGACCGTGATCGGCGTCGGCATCGGCGCGCCGCTCGGCCTGTTCGCCGGCACTTACCTCGCCGAATACGGCAAGCACGACAAGCTCACCTCGGTGATCCGCTTCATCAACGACATCCTGCTCAGCGCGCCGTCGATCATCATCGGCCTGTTCATCTACGGCGCGGTGGTGGTGCCGATGCGCGGCTTCTCGGCGATCGCAGGCAGCCTCGCGCTCGCCGTGATCGTGATCCCGGTCGTGCTGCGCACCACCGAGGACATGCTGCTGCTGGTGCCCAATCCGCTGCGCGAGGCGGCCTCGGCGCTTGGCCTGCCGCGTTCGCTGGTGATCAAGCGGATCGCTTATCGTGCGGCCCGATCGGGTCTGATCACCGGCGTGCTGCTGGCGACCGCCCGCGTCGCCGGTGAAACCGCGCCGCTGCTGTTCACCGCGCTGTCGAACCAGTTCTTCAGCTGGGACTTGACCAAGACGATGGCCAACCTGCCGGTGACCATCAACAACTTCGTGCAGAGCCCCTACGCCTACTGGAAAGAGCTGGCGTGGAGCGGCGCATTGCTCATCACCTTCACCGTGCTCGCGTTGAATATCGGCGCGCGTATCCTTGGTGCCGAAAGGGCCGCAAAATGACCGAGCTTTCTGTCTCCACGACTGCCGCGGGCCACGTTCCCCAGGTTCCGCTTCCGGAAGCGCCGCCGAAAGTCACGGTGCGCAACCTCAACTTCTATTACGGCGAGCACCACGCGCTGAAGAACATCAACCTGACGCTCGGCACCAACCGCGTCACGGCGTTCATCGGCCCGTCGGGCTGCGGCAAGTCGACCCTGCTGCGCATCTTCAACCGGATGTATGATCTTTATCCGGGCCAGCGCGCGGTCGGCCAGCTGATGCTGGACCAGACCAACATTCTCGATCCCAAGCTGGACCTCAATCTGCTGCGCGCGCGGGTCGGCATGGTGTTCCAGAAGCCGACGCCGTTCCCGATGACGATCTACGAGAACATCGCCTTCGGCATCCGCCTCTACGAGAAGATCTCGAAGTCCGAGATGGACGACCGGGTCGAGAAGGCGCTGCGCGGCGGCGCGCTGTGGAACGAGGTCAAGGACAAGCTGAACGCCTCCGGCCTGTCGCTCTCCGGCGGCCAGCAGCAGCGCCTGTGCATTGCGCGCACCGTGGCGGTGCGTCCCGAGGTGATCCTGTTCGACGAGCCGTGCTCGGCGCTCGATCCGATCTCGACCGCCAAGGTCGAGGAGCTGATCCAGGAGCTCTCCGAGGACTACACGATCGCGATCGTCACCCACAACATGCAGCAGGCGGCGCGCGTCTCCGACAAGACCGCCTTCATGTATCTCGGCGAGCTGATCGAGTTCGACGACACCAACAAGATCTTCACCTCGCCGAGCGATCGACGCACCCAGGACTACATCACCGGCCGGTTCGGCTGAGGAGAGAGATGATGGCTTCTGAACATACCGCCAAGGCATTCGACAGCGACCTGCAGGAATTGACCCGCCTGGTCGCCGAGATGGGCGGGCTCGTCGAGCGGATGATCACCGAGTCGGTCGATGCGCTGATCCGGCGCGACGTCGCGCTCGGCAAGCGCGTGGTCGCGGCCGACATCGAAATCGACAATCTGCAGCGCGTCATCGAAGAGCGCGCGGTGCTGACGATCGCCCGCCGCCAGCCGATGGCTATCGACCTGCGCGAGATCGTCAGCGCGATGCGCGTCGCGACCGACCTCGAGCGGATCGGCGACCTCGCCAAGAACATGGGCAAGCGCGTCGCGGCGCTGGAGAGCGATTTCCAGCCGCTGAAGCTGATCCGCGGCCTCGAGCACATGACCGACCTCGTGCTGTCGCAGGTCAAGTCGGTGCTCGACGCCTATGCCGCGCACGATCTGCCGGCGGCGATGAACGTCTGGAAGGGCGACGAGGAGGTCGATGCGATCTGCACCTCGCTGTTCCGCGAGCTGCTGACCTACATGATGGAGGACCCGCGCAACATCTCGTTCTGCATCCATCTGATGTTCTGCGCCAAGAACATCGAGCGGATCGGCGATCACGCCACCAACATCGCCGAGACCGTGTTCTACATGATCGAGGGCCAGCAGATCACCGACAAGCGCCCGAAGGGCGACATGACCAACTTTGCCACCACGGTGCCGGGCAACTAGGTGTGCGATCCGCGACAAGCCGCTTGCGCGGAGATTATGCTGAAGGAAGTAGGCGTTTCGGTTTGCGTCAGGGCAACGGATCACCACAGAGAAAGAACTTAGACCGATGAGCGCACGCATTCTGGTAGTCGAAGACGAGGAAGCGCTGACGACGCTGTTGCGCTACAACCTCGATGCGGAAGGCTACGATGTCGAAACGGTGGGGCGCGGCGACGATGCCGATACCCGCCTGAAGGAGCGCGTTCCCGACCTCGTGGTGCTGGACTGGATGCTGCCGGGCCTGTCCGGCATCGAGCTGTGCCGCCGCCTGCGGGCACGGCCCGAGACCAAGCAGCTTCCGATCATCATGCTGACCGCGCGCGGCGAGGAGAGCGAGCGCGTGCGCGGGCTTGCCACCGGCGCCGACGACTACATCGTCAAGCCGTTCTCGGTGCCGGAATTGCTGGCGCGGGTGAAGGGCCTGCTGCGTCGCGCGAGCCCGGAGCGGCTAGCGACCGTCTTGACCTATGGCGACATCGAGCTCGATCGCGAGAAGCGCCGCGTGGCGCGCTCGGGCCGTCCGATCGATCTCGGGCCGACCGAGTATCGGCTGCTCGAATTCTTCCTCGAGCATCCCGGCCGCGTGTTCAGCCGCGAGCAGCTGCTCGACAGTGTCTGGGGCCGCGACATCTATATCGATGAGCGTACCGTCGACGTGCATATCGGCCGCCTGCGCAAGCTGCTCAATCCGGGCCGCGAGCAGGATCCGATCCGCACCGTGCGCGGCGCCGGCTACGCGCTCGACGACCGCTTCGCGAAGGCCGAGCCGCAGCCGTAAGGCTGTGCGGCAATCTCAAGCCGCACCGGTGTCGTCCCGGCGAAAGCCGGGATCCATAACCACGAATGGGTGTTGTTAGAAAGCCGTCTGGCCGCTTGCCGATTGCGTCGGCCGCGGCGTATGCGTCCCGGCCTTCGCCGGGACGACACCGGTGATGCAGCCGGGCTACGCGTCTCACAAAAAAATCCCCGCTTCCGCGGGGATTTGTTTTTGCAGTCCAGGCTGGTTTCCCGAGTGCTACTTGATTTGTGGCTTTGCCGACGGCCGGCGGCGATCGGCAGCGGGCTGGTAGGCGACGCGCGAGTGATGCGCGCAATAGGGCAGGCCGGCGAGCGCCTTGCCGCCGCAGAAGAAGAATTCCGGGCTCGAGGGATCGCCGACCGGCCAGTGGCAAGTGGCCTCGTTGAGCTCGAGCAGCGACAGCCGCTGGCTCATCGGCACCACGTTGTCGAAGGAGATCGGATCCGGCTCCATCTCGACCTCGAAGGCATGGGCGAGCGCGGTGTTGCCGCGCGAGACCGGGCGAGCCACCCGCATCATATGCTGGGCGGGGCGCGCCTTGCGCTGCCGCGGAGCAGCCGTGGAGGGGGCCTTGGCGCGGCCGGAGAGGCCGAGCCGATGCACTTTGCCGATCACGGCATTTCGCGTCACATTGCCAAGTTCCGCTGCGATCTGGCTGGCCGAGAGGCCAGACTCCCAGAGCTTCTTCAGCTGCTCGACGCGATCGTCGGACCAGGTCAATACAGTCATCGCATTCTTCCTTTCGCATGGCGCCGGCCAGTCATTGGAGCGGCGCTGCGAGCCAAATCTGGACAAATATCCCTGCGGCCAGAATCCCTTAGCCCTCGCCGGGCACGGTGTTGCGCCCGAACGTTTACGCGAGACACAAAGGCTACTTAGAGGGTCCAGTACTGCCGCACGAGATGTCGTACCCGACAGGCCAAACGCTACAATATGGCGTGACTCAGGCGCAAGAGTCCGCGGCCGTGCGTCCACATGTTCCCACACAGTTAAGCATTGCTGTGAGGCTTTTCCACCGCACCGGAATGCCCCGGATTGCGCCGGTTTCGCATTGCAGGAAGGGCGGTTCGTGACGATTGACACCGACTGACCGCAGCATAGAATGCCCGCCACGTGCCGCCCGCAAAGGCGGCCGTTTTGTTTTCCGAAGCTGGCCGTTGCTGCGCTGGCGTCAAGGCGCGCGGCAATTGTCGGCTTGAAACCGGCAGTGAACGCCATGACCAACAGCGCCTCGTCGCATCTGCTCCCCGTCTTCGCCCGGGTCGATCTCGGCTTCGAGCGCGGTGAGGGCGCCTGGCTGATCGCAACCAACGGCGACCGCTATCTCGATTTCACCTCGGGCGTCGCAGTGAACGCGCTCGGACATGCGCATCCGCATCTGGTCAAGGCGTTGCAGGAGCAGGCGACCAAGCTGTGGCACATGTCGAACCTGTTCAAGAGCCCGGACGGCGAGGTGCTGGCCGCGCGGCTGTGCGAGCAGAGCTTTGCCGACTTCGTGTTCTTCTGCAATTCCGGCGCGGAAGCGATGGAGGGCGTGATCAAGCTGGTCCGCCACCATCACTTCTCGAAGGGGCATGGCGAGCGCTATCGCATCATCACTTTCGAAGGCGCCTTCCATGGCCGCACGCTGGGGACGCTGGCTGCGACCGGCTCGGCGAAATACCTCGAGGGCTTCGGCCCGCCGATGGATGGCTTCGATCAGGTGCCGCATGGCGACATCGAGGCGGTGAAGAAGGCGATCGGCCCGCACACCGCCGGCATCCTGATCGAGCCGGTGCAGGGCGAGGGCGGCGTCCGTTCCGCGCCGCAGGCGTTCTTCAAGACGCTGCGCGCGCTGTGCGACGAGCACGGCCTGCTGCTGGCATTCGACGAGGTGCAGACCGGCATGGGCCGCACCGGCGACCTGTTCGCCTACAAACGCACCGGCGTCACGCCGGACGTGATGTCGCTGGCGAAGGCGCTCGGCGGCGGCTTCCCAATCGGCGCGGTGCTGGCGACCGCACAGGCTGCGGCCGGCATGGCGCCGGGCTCGCACGGCTCGACCTTCGGCGGCAATCCGCTCGCGGTCGCCGCCGCCAATGCCGTGCTCGACGTCATGCTGAGGCCCGGCTTCTTCGAGCACGTGCAGAAGATGTCACTGCTGCTCAAGCAGAAGCTTGCCTCCGTGGTCGACCGCTATCCGGGCGTGCTGTCGGAGGTGCGCGGCGAGGGCCTGTTGATCGGCGTCAAGGCCGTGGTGCCGTCGGGCGATCTGATCGCCGCGCTGCGCAACGAGAAGCTGCTCACCGTCGGCGCCGGCGACAATGTGGTGCGGTTCCTCGCGCCCCTGATCGTGACCGAGGCCGAGATCGACCAGTCGATCACCTCGCTCGAGCGCGCCTGCTCTGTGCTATCGGCGGCGCAGCCGAAGAAGGCGGCCGGATAATGAGCAAGCCGGTCCGTCACTTCCTCGACATCAACGAGTTGCCGCTCGGCGAGCTGCGCAACATGCTCTCGGCCGGAGCCGCCATGAAGGCGAAGCTGAAGGCGCATGAGAAGGGCAGGAAGCCGCTCGAAGGCAAGACGCTGGCGATGATCTTCGAGCGCCCGTCGACCCGCACAAGGGTGTCGTTCGACGTCGGCATGCGCCAGCTCGGCGGCGAATCCATCATGCTGACCGGCGCCGAGATGCAGCTCGGCCGCGGCGAGACCATCGCCGACACCGCGCGCGTGCTGTCGCGCTATGTCGATGCGATCATGATCCGCATCCTCAACCATGACGCGCTGCTCGAGCTCGCCGCGCACGCCACCGTGCCCGTCATCAACGGCCTGACCCGGCGTTCGCATCCCTGCCAGGTGATGGCCGACCTCATGACCTATGAGGAAAATCGCGGCTCGATCGAGGGCAAGACGGTGGCCTGGACCGGCGACGACAACAACGTGCTGGCCTCCTGGGCCCACGCCGCCGAGCGCTTCAAGTTCAACCTCAATATCGCGACGCCGCCGGAGCTCTCGCCGAAGAAGCCGATGCGGGACTGGATCAAGGCGACCGGTGCGCCGATCATGCTCGGCACCGATCCGGAAGCCGCCGTGCGCGGCGCCGACTGCGTCGTCACCGACACCTGGGTGTCGATGGGCGACAAGGAGGGCGAGCACCGCCACAACGTGCTGCGGCCTTACCAGGTCAATGCCAAGCTGATGTCGCTCGCCAAGCCGGACGCCCTGTTCATGCACTGCCTGCCCGCGCATCGCGGCGAGGAGGTCACCGACGAGGTGATCGACGGGCCGCAATCCGTGGTGTTCGACGAGGCGGAAAACCGCCTGCATGCGCAGAAGGGCATTCTGGCCTGGTGTTTTGACGAGGTCGCGTAGTCGTAGATCAGTAAGCGTTGTCGTCCCGGGCAAGCGCAGCGCGACCCGGGACCCATAACCATCGCTGTCAATTGTTGTGAAGGCTGGGGCCCCAGCTTGATGCAGCAACTCACATTGGTGGTTATGGGTCACTGCTTTCGCAGGGACGACGGATAGATCCGATCCGGTGAACCCCTTTCGTTTTGCCGTCCGAGACCCCAGATAGAGCGCCATGGTTTCACAATCCCCCGACATCAAAATCCAGCCCGAGACGCCCATTCGCGCGCCGTCTTCGGTTCCTGTCGACGATGCCGTGCTGGCCTTCGAGGTCGGCGCGCTGGACCTGCGCGGCCGGCTGACCCGGCTCGGCCCCGCGCTCGACGAGATCCTGCACAAGCACGATTATCCGCCGGCGGTCGGCAAGCTGCTCGGCGAGGCCATCGTGCTGACCACGCTGCTCGGCTCGTCGGTCAAGTTCGAGGGCCGCTTCATCCTGCAGACCCGGACCGAAGGTCCGGTCTCGCTGCTGATCGTCGATTTCCAGGCGCCCGACAGGCTGCGTGCCTATGCGCGCTACGATGCGGCACGCCTCAAGGAAGGCCAGAGCTCGGGCGAGCTGCTCGGCAAGGGCCACCTTGCGATGACCATCGATCAGGGCTCGAACACCAGCCGCTACCAGGGACTGGTCGCGCTCGACGGCGGCGGCCTGGAAGAGGCGGCCCACGAATATTTCCTTCGCTCCGAGCAGATCCCGACCCGGGTGCGGCTCGCGGTCGGCGAGGAGATGCGCGGCGGCGAAGGCGGCAAGCTGCGCTGGCGCGCCGGCGGCATCCTGCTGCAATTCCTGCCCAAGGCGCCCGAGCGCGCCAAGCAGGCCGATCTGCATCCCGGCGATGCGCCGGAAGGCACGGCCACGCACAGCGTGCCGGATGACGATGCCTGGGTCGAGGGACAGTCGCTGATCTCGACCGTCGAGGACGTCGAGCTGATCGATCCCGATCTCTCCGGCGAGCGGCTGCTGTACCGCCTGTTCCACGAGCGTGGCGTGCGCGTCTTCAACCCGCAGCCGCTGCGCGCGCAGTGCTCCTGCTCGCGCGATGCGGTGTCGTCGATGCTGAAGAGCTTCGCGCCGAACGATCGCGCCGAGATGGTCAAGGACGGCAAGGTCGTCGTGACCTGCGAGTTCTGCTCGTCGGTCTATGAGTTCACGCCGCTGGAAGCGGGCGTCGAGTAACAAGTCTGTCATGGCCGGGCTCGACCCGGCCATCCATCATAGCAAAAGCGTTTACTGAAGCGATGGATCGCCGGGTCGAGCCCGGCGATGACGCGCATGGCCGTGCGTCAGTTCAACACCCTTTTCCCGTCCGGGCTTGGGCTATCCAGCGAAAAAGTCGGCACGTCGATATCGAAGCGTTCGCCGGCTTCGGTGACCATCTGGTAGCTGCCGGTCATGAAGCCGGAGGCGGTCGGCAGCGGCACGCCCGAGGTGTATTCGAAGCGCTCGCCGGGCGCGAGCACCGGCTGCTCGCCGACCACGCCCTCGCCACGCACCTCCTGGCGGCGGCCGGTGGCGTCGGTGATGATCCAGTGCCGTGTCCGCAGCTGCACCGTTTCCGGGCCCGAATTGACGATCACGATCTTGTACGACCAGAAATACTCGCGCCGGTCGACCGACGAGCGCTCCGGCATGAAGTTCGGCTCGACGGTGACTTCGATCTGGCGGGTAACGGCACGGTACATTCGGCTCAATCCGATGGTCTTGCTGCGTGATCCGTTTTCGACCGGATCACGCTCAAACAGTGCGCCATCATAGCCAATTGGCCAGCCGGAACCAATCGCCAGCCGGGCCGTGAAAAGCCGGTCCTGCGGCGGTCCGTTCATCGCGGTTTCAACATAGTTCCGCTCTAAAGCGCGGCCGCATGTCGCCGCAGTCTGTGCTTTGTCGGCAAGTCGTGGACCGATATTATCTTTTCAGCTGGGGATGCGGGGCGTCCGCGGCCGACACGGTGCTTGATGAGCTCGATTGCCGATCCCATAGCCGGTTCGCCGGTGGCTGACGCCAAAACCGACGCCAAGGCCGATGCCGAGGTGAAGGCGAAAGCTGCGGCGCCCGCGATCACGCTGCCGGCGACCGGCGAGCGCGAGCTCAGGCTCGATCTGTTCCGCGGGCTCGCGCTGTGGCTGATCTTCATCGATCACCTGCCGACCAATCTTTTGACCTGGCTGACGATCCGCAATTACGGCTTCTCCGACGCCACCGAGATCTTCATCTTCATCTCCGGCTACACCGCGGCCTTCGTCTATGGCCGTGCGATGCTGGAGGGTGGCTTCGTGATCGCGACCGCGCGCATCCTGCGCCGGGTCTGGCAGATCTATGTCGCGCATGTCTTCCTGTTCACGATCTTCCTCGCCGAGATCTCCTATGTCGCGACCTCGTTCGAGAACCCGCTCTACAGCGAGGAAATGGGGATCATGGACTTCCTCAAGCAGCCGGACGTCACCATCGTGCAGGCGCTGCTGCTGCGCTTCCGCCCCGTGAACATGGACGTGCTGCCGCTCTACATCGTGCTGATGCTGTTCCTGCCGCTGATCCTGTGGCTGATGAAGTGGAAGCCCGACGTCACGCTCGGCCTGTCGGTGCTGCTGTACGCGCTGACTTGGCAGTTCGATCTCTATCTCTCGGCCTATCCGAACGGCTTCTGGGCGTTCAATCCGTTCGCCTGGCAATTGCTGTTCGTGTTCGGCGCCTGGTGCGCGCTCGGCGGCGCGCGGCGGATGTCGCGGATTCTGTCGTCGAACATCACGATGTGGATCTGCATCGCCTATCTGGTCGCGGCGTTCTTCGTGACGCTGACCTGGTACGTGCCGCAGCTCGGCCACATCATGCCGAAGGTGGTCGAGCAATGGATGTATCCGATCAACAAGACCGACCTGGACGTGTTGCGGTTCGCGCATTTCCTGGCGCTCGCCGCGCTCACGGTGCGCTTCCTGCCGCGGGACTGGCCGGGGCTGAGGTCACCCTGGCTGCGACCATTGATCCTGTGCGGCCAGCACTCGCTTGAGATATTCTGTCTCGGGGTCTTCCTCGCCTTTGCCGGCCACTTCGTGCTTGCCGAAGTGTCGGGCGGTGCTGCGCTGCACGCTTTGATCAGCGTTTGCGGCATCCTCATCATGTGCGGCATGGCGTGGATTATTTCGTGGTACAAGCACTCCGCCGACAAAGGCGCCTCGAAAAAAGGTGCCGCCGGCAACGCCGATCTGGCGGGAGGGGGAGCATGAAGTCCGCGCGGACGATGCTGGGCCTGATGCTGCTGGCCGCCTGTTTGGCGGCAGCGCCTGCACGCGCCGGCGACACCCCCGAGCAGCCTGCACCGGCGCCGCCCTGCGACGTGCCGGCCTATCTGCTTTCGAGCGAGAGTTCGCTGCCGAAGGTCACCGACGCGGTGAAGGCCAATCAGCCGCTCAACGTGCTGGTGGTGGGAAGCCGCTCCTCGACCATTCAAGGTAACGAGGCGAGCGCCTACCCGGCCACGATGCAGGCCGCCCTGAAGGAGGCATTTCCGGCGGCCAAGATCGATTTCTCCGTAGAATTACAGGCAAAAAGCACCGCCGAGGAGACCGCAGGAACCCTTGTTAAGCTTATCGAGGCAAAAAAGCCTACTTTGGTTATCTGGCAGACCGGAACAGTCGATGCTATGCGAGCAGTCGATCCCGACGATTTCCGTACCGCCATCAACGACGGCGTTGTTGCGTTGCGGGCCGCCGGGACCGACGTGGTGCTGGTCAATCTGCAATACAGCCCGCGTACGGAGACGATGATCTCTGCGCCGCCATATCTCGACAATATCAAGGTGGTGGCGCAGCAGCACGACGTTCCGCTGTTCGACCGGTTCGCGATTATGAAGCAGTGGAGCGACGCCGGATATTTTGACCTGTTCAGCACCTCGCACGGTGTCGATCTGGCCAAGAAGGTTCATGCCTGTCTCGGCCGCGCACTGGCGAAATTCGTGATCGATGCGGCCCATCTGGGCCCGGTGCAGCAGAATTAGAGGAAGCAGAGTAAATGCGTTTTGCCTTCCCTTTTCGCCTCGTAGCAGGGCGGAGCCTGTGCGCCGTTGCGGCGCTGGCGCTGCTTGCACCACTCTCGGTCGCGCCGTCGCGCGCGCAGACGGGCCAGGCCGACCAGCATGCGGCGTTGTCGGCTGGAGCAAAGACTGAAACAACCAAGACTGATGCGACGAAGCCCGCCAGGGTCGAAGCCGACGCGGCCAACCCGCAGCCGCAACCGGGCGTCGCTGCCAAGGCGCTCGACAAGGTGAAGCAGGTGGCGAAATCCGCCAGCGACATCTTCCACCGCGTGCCCTGTCATCAGCCGACCGGCGTGCCGAACAGCACCGGCTCGCTGCCGCATGTCGCGGCCAAGCTCGCCGCCGGCAAGCCGGTCGTGATCATCGCGTTCGGGTCGTCCTCGACCCAGGGCTATGGATCGTCGGCGCCGGAATTCACCTATCCGAGCCGGCTCGCCGCGCAGCTGCGCCGGCAGTATCCGTCCGCCGACATCACCGTGCTCAATCGCGGCAAGGGCGGCGAGGATGCGCCCGAAATGGTGAAGCGGCTGCAGACCGAAGTGCTCGACGTGCATCCCGACATGGTGATCTGGCAGGTCGGCACCAACGCGGTGCTGCGCAACCTCGATCCGTCGGAGACTGCCAAACAGGTCGAGGACGGCGTCGCGCGCATTCAGGCCGACGGCGCCGATGTCGTGCTGGTCGATCCGCAATACTCGCCGCGCGTCACCGAGCGCCCCGAGAGCGCGCGCGGCATGGTGAAGCTGCTCGGCCGCATCGCCGCGCTGCGCCATGTCGGCATCTTCCCGCGCTTCGAGGTGATGCGCGACTGGCACGAGAAGCAGGCGATCCCGATCGACGATTTCGTCATCGCCGACGGCCTGCACATGAATGACTGGGGCTACGCCTGCTTCGCGCAGCTGCTCGGCGACGACATCATCCGCTCGGTCGGCGCGATCAAGATCGGCGTCAACGTCCCCGCGGATGTGCGGACCTACCGGCCGATGTGATCGGCGGCTGCTTCTTTCCCGGCATCTAATCTGTCACCGTCACCCTGAGGAGGCCGCGGAGCGGCCGTCTCGAAGGGTCGACGGCCCGACTGTGGCCGTGCATCCTTCGAGACGCGCGGAGCCTGTCATCGGGCCGCGCTTCGCGCGGACCCGTTGGCGCGCCTCAGGATGACGGGATTGATACCGTAGCGGGGGCTTGCTTCGACCACCCCCGCCACACCACCAGCAATCTTGACCTCGCCGCGGTAATCCGCTCCCTTGGCGCCTCTACCAAGCCTCAAGGGAAACGCTCATGTCTTTCGTGCTGGCCATCGATCAGGGCACCACATCGTCGCGCGCCATGGTGTTTCGCAGCGACATTTCCATCGCCGCAGTCGCGCAGCAGGAGTTTCCGCAGCATTTTCCGGCCTCCGGCTGGGTCGAACACGAGCCGGAGGACATCTGGACCTCGACCGTGATGGTGTGCCGCGAGGCACTGGAGAAGGCCGGGCTGAAGGCAAAGGACATCGCCGCGATCGGCATCACCAACCAGCGCGAGACCACCGTGGTGTGGGACCGCGCCACCGGACAGGCCGTGCACCGCGCCATCGTCTGGCAGGATCGCCGCACCGCCGACATCTGCGCCAAATTGAAGAGCGAAGGCCATGAGCCGGCGATCTCGGCCAAGACCGGCCTCATTATCGATCCCTATTTCTCGGGCACGAAGGTCGCCTGGATCCTCGATCACGTGCCGGGCGCGCGCGAGCGTGCCGAACGCGGTGAGCTCTTGTTCGGCACCGTCGACTGTTATCTGCTGTGGCGGCTCACCGGCGGCCGGGTGCACGCCACCGACGCCACCAACGCCTCGCGCACGCTGCTGTTCAACATCCATACCGGTGCGTGGGACGACGACCTGATCAACCTGTTGCGCGTGCCGCGTTCGATGCTCCCTGAGGTCAAGGATTCCTCCGCCCGGTTCGGTGAGAGCACCGCCGACCTATTCGGCGGCCCGATCGCGATATCAGGCATCGCCGGCGACCAGCAGGCCGCGACCATCGGCCAGGCCTGCTTCGAACCCGGCATGATGAAATCGACCTATGGCACCGGCTGCTTCGCACTGCTCAACACCGGCACCACGCCGGTGGTCTCGAAGAACAAGCTGCTCACCACGATCGCCTACCAGCTCAATGGCCAGCGCACTTACGCGCTCGAAGGCTCGATCTTCGTCGCCGGCTCAGCGGTGCAGTGGCTGCGCGACGGGCTCGGCATCATCAAGCACGCCGCCGAGACCGGGCCGCTTGCCGACAAATCCGACTCGATGCAGAGCGTCTATTTGGTGCCGGCCTTCGTCGGCATGGGCGCGCCCTACTGGAATCCGCGGGTGCGCGGTGCACTGTTCGGCCTGACCCGCAACACCGGCCCGGCCGAGCTCGCGCATGCGACGCTGGAGAGCGTTTGCTACCAGACCTTCGATCTGTGGGCCGCGATGCGCACCGACTGGCCGGAGGCCAACGCCGCCAACACCGTGCTGCGCGTCGACGGCGGCATGACCGCGTCCGACTGGACCATGCAGCGGCTCGCCGATCTGCTCAACGCGCCGGTCGATCGCCCGATGATCCAGGAGACTACGGCGTTAGGGGCGGCCTATCTCGCCGGCTTAGAGGCCGGCGTCTATCCGGAGCCTGCGAAGTTCGCCGACAATTGGCGGCTCGAGCACCGCTTCCGGCCGGCGATGAGCGAGGCGACCCGCGATCGCAAGCTCGCGGGCTGGGCCCGCGCGGTGAAGGGCGTGCTGGCGAGCGACGAGGGGGAGTAGGGAAGCTTGAATCGCTTTGGCGGCAGACTCGCTGCACCTCTCCCGCTTGCGGGGGAGGTCGGATCGCATCGTCAGATGCGATCCGGGTGGGGGCTCTCTCCACGCAATGACTGACCCCATCGCTGCGATACCCCCACCCCAGCCCTCCCCCGCAAGCGGGAGAGGGAGCACACCACCGCCGCGGCCGCTAACTTCCAATCAATAACAACCATCGGAGAACAACATGAACACGGATCTCAACCGCGTCGCGAAACTACTCACCGCGGCACTCTGCGCCGCGTGGCTGGCCGCGCCTGCCGCCGCCCGCGAGAAGCCGAGCCCGCTCGTGGCGGCGCGCGAGGTCAAGACCGACGTCGCCGGGCTGAATGCGCCCGGCCAGATCCTGGTCGATGTCTGGGGCATCCCGCACATCTATGCCGGCAACGAGCACGACCTGTTCTTCCTGCAGGGCTTCAACGCCGCGCGCGACCGGCTCTGGCAGATCGATCTCTGGCGCAAGCGCGGGCTCGGCCTGCTGGCGAAGGATTTCGGCCCCGCCTATGCCGAGCAGGACAAGGCGCTGCGTCTGTTCCTCTATCGCGGTGACATGAACGCGGAATGGGCCGCTTATGGCCCGAAGGCGAAAACCTATGCGGAGGCCTTCGTCGCCGGCGTCAACGCCTATGTCGCCGACGTCAGGGCCGGCAAGCGCCCGCTGCCGATCGAGTTCAGGATCGCGGGCAACATGCCGGACCTGTGGTCGGCGGAAGATGTCGTGCGCGTCCGCAGCCATGGCTTGACGCGCAACGTTGCCTCCGAGGTGAAGCGTTCGCTGGTCGCCTGCGCTGCAGGCCTCGATGCCGATCGCTTCCGCGTCAAGCTCGAGCCGACCTGGACCACGAAGATTCCCGACGGGCTCGATCCGTGCAGCGTGCCGAAGGGCGTGCTTGCGGCCTACGACCTTGCGACGCGCCCGGTGAAGTTTGCTGCGCCGAAGGACCAGAAGGCCGCGCTGGCGCATGATCCCGACACATTCCTCGCCGAGGCCGATCAGCAGCGTGACACCATCGGCTCCAACAATTGGGTGATCGCGGCATCGCGCACCGCGACCGGACGTCCGATCCTCGCCAACGATCCGCATCGCGAGCACTCGGTGCCGTCGCTGCGCTACATCGTCGGCCTCAACGCGCCCGGCATCTCCGTGATCGGCGCCGGCGAGCCGGCGCTGCCAGGTATCTCGATCGGCCACAACGACACCATCGCGTTCGGCCTCACCATCTTCAACGTCGACCAGGAAGACCTCTACGTCTACGAGCTCAACCCTGATAATCCGAACCAGTACCGCTACGGTACGGGCTGGGAGGACATGCGCATCGTGCACGAGAAGGAAGCCGTGAAGGGCGAGGCTGATCGCGACCTCGAGCTGAAGTTCACCCGGCACGGCCCGGTGATCTTTGTCGACGCCGACAAGAAGCATGCGTTCGCGGTGCGCTCGATCTGGTTCGAGCCGGGCACCTCGGCCTATTTCGGCTCGTCCGACTACATGACCGCGAAGTCGTGGAACGGCTTCCTCGGTGCGATGCGGCGCTGGGGCGCGCCGTCGGAGAACCAGGTCTACGCCGACACCTCAGGCAATATCGGCTGGGTCGCCGCCGGCAAGACGCCGCGCCGCGCCAGTTTCGACGGCCTGATGCCGGTGCCGGGCGACGGCCGCTACGAGTGGCAGGGCTTTCTGTCGCTCGATGAGCTGCCGAAACAGTACCAGCCGAAGCAGGGCTTCATCGCCACCGCCAACCAGATGAACCTGCCGGCGGATTATCCGGTCAATGAGCGCCGGGTCGGCTTCGAATGGTCCGACAGCGCGCGCTGGCAACGCATCGTCGAGGTGCTGCAAGCCAACGGCAAGGTGACGCTGGCGGACGCGATGGCGTTGCAGAACGACGACACCGGCATGCTGGCGCGCCGTCTCGTCGCGCTGCTGAAGCCGCTCACGTCAGACGATGCCAACGTCAAGAAGGGTCTCGATCTGTTGAAGGCGTGGGACGCGCGCGACACGGAAGACAGCGCGGCGGCCGCGGTCTACGAGGTCTGGATCGCGAATCATCTCGGTCCGGTGCTGCTCAAGACCACGGCGCCGAAGGCGGCGGAGCTGATCGCGCCGGAAGCCTCCAGCATCTCCGCCATAGTTGGTTATCTTGAAAAGCCTGACGCCGCGCTCGGCAGCGATCTTGCCGGCGAACGTGACCGCGTGCTGCGCGACAGCCTCGGCGAGGCCGTCGCCGACGTCGCCGACAAGCTCGGGCCCGATGCATCCATGTGGCGCTGGGGCCGCCTGCATGTCGCCAAGTTCGATCACGCGCTGATGCCGCTTGCCGACAAGGCCACGTCAGCGCAGATGCAGGTTGGTCCACTCGCCTTCGGCGGCGCAGCCAACGTGCCGCGCGCCGCCACCTATCGGCGCTCCGACTATCACCTGCTCTCCGGCGCCTCTTTCCGCATGGTGCTCGACGTCGGCAATTGGGATGCGAGCCGCACCATCAACACGCCCGGCCAATCCGGCGATCCCTTCAGCGGCCACTATCGCGACCTCGCGCCGCTCTGGGCGACGGGGCAGTACGTGCCGTTGCTCTACAGTCGCCCGGCGGTGGAAGCCGCAACCGCGGAGGCGATCACGCTGACGCCAAGGTGAGGGGAGGCGCGCCACAAACTCCACTGTCGTCCCGGGCAAGCGAAGCGCGACCCGGGACCCACAACCACGAATGCCGATTGTTTTGCGATGCTGGGGCCACAGCGATCGCAACAACGAACAGCGGTGGTTATGGGTCCCTGCTTCCGCAGGGACGACACCGATTGTGTGGCGCGCACCTCCAGCTACTTCAGAACACCCACTGACAAATCGGTAGCATTGTTGCGCGGCGTTGCATTGCATCTGCCGCGACATGCGGATATCTCCCGCCGACAACGTGGAAAGAAGGTTGTGCGATGCTGCTGCCCGACGGTTATTCCGACATCCCCCATGGCAAGATCGCCGCCGTCGTCACACATCTGGAAATGATCGCGCGCCCACAGCTCGGCGACGATCCGCCAGGTGCATGGCGCCTGCGCAAGGTCGGGCCGCCGGCGCTCGACTGGTATCGCGATCTCTATCGCCGGGTCGGCGAGCAATGGCTGTGGTTCACCCGCACCGGGCTCGATGACGCCGATCTCGCCTCGCGGATCCACGCGCCCGGCGTCGAACTCTACGGGCTCCTCGTCGATGGCCGGGATGAAGGCCTGCTCGAGCTCGATTTCAGCGTATCAGGCGAATGCCAGCTGCTGTATTTCGGCGTCACCGCAAAATTCATCGGCACCGGCGCCGCGCGCTTCCTGATGAACCGCGCGCAGGAGATCGCCTGGTCGCGCGACATCGGCCGCTTCTGGGTGCACACCTGCACGTACGATCATCCCTCGGCCGTCGCATTCTACCAGCGCTCCGGCTTCCGTCCGTTCCTGCGGCAGATCGAGGTGGCGGATGATCCGAGGCTCGACGGCAAACTGCCGTGCGATACGGCAAGGCATGTGCCGGTGATTGTCTAGCTTATTACTCAGACCGGATCATGATCCGGTTGCAACCCAGCGCGAGCTATCTAGGATGGTGCAAAGCGCAACCTCTGACTCCGGCGTGCCCATACACCTCGAAAGCTCTGCTTCCGGGAGCAGCGGCCTGCCGCGGCATGACCTTCGAGATGACGGATGTTTCTGATCGGCCAGTACGACTCGCCCTTTGTCCGCCGCACTGCGATCGCGTTGCGGCTCTATGGATTGCCGTTCGAGCACAAGCCGTGGTCGACCTTTGGCGATGCGGAGAAGGTTGCGGCCTACAATCCGGTGCGGCGGGTGCCGACGCTGGTGCTCGATGACGGCGAGGCACTGATCGAGAGCAGTGCGATCCTGGATTACCTCGACGAGCTGGTCGGGCCGGAGCGGGCGATGATCGCGCGCTCGGGGCCCGAGCGGCGCAAGCATCTGCGCATCACGGCGCTGGCGACCGGGCTCGCCGACAAGGCGGTGAGCCTGGTCTATGAGCGCGTGCTGCGCAAGGAGCAGTTGAAGCTCTGGGTCGAGCGCTGCGAGGCGCAGATTGCGGGCGTGCTCGCGGTGCTGGAGCAGGAGCGCGCGGCGGTGCCGTCGCCTTATTGGCTGGGCGATCGCATCGGCCATGCCGACATCGCGGTGGCCTGCGCACTGCGCTTCACTGGCGAGGCGCATCCGCATCTGTTCGACGCGCGCTATCCGGCGCTCAAGGCCCACGCCGCGCGCTGCGAGGCTCTGCCGCCGTTCCAGGAAATCGTGCAACCGCTGGCGCCGCCGAGCGGTTAGGGCGTATCGCGCAGCTCCCTCCGTCGTCATTCGGGGGCTCGCGAAGCGAGAGCCCGGAAAGCCGGGTTGTTTCCCGTTACCACCTGTGGTCCGACCCCGTGCTTTCTATCCTATGCACGGGGCCCATGGGTGCGATCGGCACCCAGCGTTCCCTGCGCCCTCCGTTCAAGCGGGGGTGAAACGAACAGCAAAACTCGGACGATTCATGTCGCGAGAATGCGAAGCGATATCCCCACCACAACTGTCATCGCCCAGCTCGACCGGGCGATCCAGTACGCCGCGGCCTCTCGGGTCAAACATAGGCGTCTCTGGAATACTGGATCGCCCGGTCGAGCCGGGCGATGACACCGCACCATTTGACATCTTGAATCGCGACCCATCCCCATCGTCGTCCTGGCGAAAGCCAGGACCCATTACCCCGAATCTCGATTGTTGCGCGACGCTGGGGCTGCGATCCTGTCCATCACCGCATGCGGTGGTTATGGGTCCTGGCTTTCGCCAGGACGACGGTTGTGAATGCGGCGCTGGCGGTGGTGGTCGATCGCGACCATCGTCCCGCGCCACTCCGCGTGACCCCGGGGCGTGTGCTTCGGGCTACCCATTATTGGCCCGATCTTCTATGGTGAACCATTCGGGTCGCATGCGGTGAACTCGATAATTCCATGATATCAAAGGCTTAAGGCTCGGATCGAAGCCTTTGGAGGGCGGTTTGACGCGGTATATTTCGACCAGGGGCGAGGCCCCGGTGCTTGGCTTCTGCGATGTGATGCTGACCGGGCTTGCCCGCGACGGCGGGCTCTACGTGCCCGAGACCTGGCCGCAGTTGTCGCCCGAGACCATCGCCGGCTTCTTCGGCCGTCCCTATTGGGAAGTCGCGGTCGAGATCATCCGCCCCTTTGCCGCCGGCGAGATTTCCGACGCCGAGCTCGGCCGCATGGCGAACGAGGCCTATGCCACCTTCCGCCATCCCGCCGTGGTGCCGCTCGACCAGGCCGGGCCGAACCAGTTCCTGCTCGAGCTGTTCCACGGGCCGACCTTGGCGTTCAAGGACGTCGCGATGCAGCTGATCTCGCGGCTGATGGATCACGTGCTGGCCAAGCGCGCGCAGCGCACCACCATCGTGGTCGCAACCTCGGGCGATACCGGTGGCGCCGCGGTCGAGGCGTTTGCCAATCTCGACAATGTCGATCTCGTGGTGCTGTTCCCGAACGGGCGCATCTCCGAAGTGCAGCGCCGCATGATGACGACGACCGGCGCATCCAACGTCCATGCGCTCGCGATCGAAGGCACGTTCGACGATTGCCAGGCGCTGGTGAAGGAGATGTTCAACAACCATCGCTTCCGCGACCAGGTGGCGCTGTCGGGCGTCAACTCGATCAACTGGGCGCGCATCGTGGCGCAGGTGGTCTATTATTTCACCTCGGCGGTCGCGCTCGGCGCGCCCCAGCGCACCGTCGACTTCACGGTGCCGACCGGCAATTTCGGCGACATCTTCGCCGGCTATGTGGCCAAGCGCATGGGGCTGCCGATCCGCTGGTTGCGGATTGCCGCCAACGTCAACGACATCCTGCCGCGAACGCTGAAGACCGGCAATTACGAGCTGCGCGAGGTGCACGCCACGGCCTCGCCATCGATGGACATCCAGGTGTCCTCGAATTTCGAGCGGCTGCTGTTCGAGGCGAGCGGCCGCGATGCCGATCAGGTCCGCCGCCTGATGGCCTCGCTGAAGCAGTCCGGCCGCTTCGTACTGCCGGATGCGACGCTGGCTGCGGTGCGCCGTGATTTCGACGCCGGCCGCGCCGACGAAACCGAAACGGCGGCCGCGATCCGCGCCGCCTGGCGCGAGGCCGGCGATCTGGTCGATCCGCACACCGCGGTGGCGCTTGCGGTCGCCGACCGCGACACTTCGGACTCCAGGATACCGAACATCGTGCTGTCGACCGCGCATGCGGCGAAATTCCCCGATGCGGTCGAGGCCGCCTGCGGGGTGCGTCCGCAGCTGCCGGCCTGGCTCGGAGGCTTGATGACGAAATCCGAACACATGACGGTCATGAAGAATGATGCCGCCGAGGTCGAGCGCTTCGTGCTGTCGGTCAGCCGTGCCGCCAAGCAGGGAGTTGCCTGATGAGCGTCGAACTCACCAAGCTGTCGAGCGGCCTGACCGTCGTCACCGACACCATGCCGCATCTGGAGACCGCGGCGCTTGGGGTCTGGGCCGGCGTCGGCGGGCGCGACGAGAAGCCGAACGAGCACGGCATCTCGCATCTCCTGGAGCACATGGCGTTCAAGGGTACCGCGCGGCGTTCCTCGCGCGAGATCGTCGAGGAGATCGAGGCGGTCGGCGGCGACCTCAATGCCGGGACCTCGACCGAGACCACGGCCTATTACGCGCGGGTGATGAAGGCGGACGTGCCGCTGGCGCTCGATGTGCTGTCCGACATCCTCGCCAATCCGTCCTTCGTGCCGGACGAGCTGGAGCGCGAGAAGAGCGTCATCGTGCAGGAGATCGGCGCGGCGCAGGATACGCCCGACGACGTCGTGTTCGAGCATCTCAACGAGCTCTGCTATCCGGACCAGCCGATGGGACGCTCGCTGCTCGGCACCGCCAAGACGCTGAAGGCCTTCAACCGCGACACGCTGCGCGGCTACCTGTCGACGCATTACCGCGCCCCGGACATGGTGGTCGCCGCCGCAGGCGCCGTCGATCACAAGCGCGTTGTCGAGGACGTCGCCGAGAAATTCGCCAGCTTCGATGCCACGCCGGCGCCGAAGCCGGTGCCTGCGATGTTCGGCAAGGGCGGCTCGCGGGTGGTGCATCGCGATCTCGAGCAGGCGCATCTGACCTTGGCGCTCGAGGGTGTGCCGCAGACCGACCTGTCGCTGTTCTCGCTGCAGGTCTTCACCAACACGCTGGGCGGCGGGATGTCGTCGCGGCTGTTCCAGGAGGTGCGCGAGAAGCGCGGGCTGTGCTACTCGATCTACACCTTCCACGCCCCCTACACCGACACCGGCTTCTTCGGCCTCTACACCGGGACCGATCCAGCCGACGCGCCGGAAATGATGGAGGTCATCGTCGACGTCATCAATGACGCGGTGGAAACCCTGACCGAGGCCGAGGTCGCCCGCGCCAAGGCGCAGATGAAGGCTGGCCTGTTGATGGCGCTGGAAAGCTGTTCATCCCGGGCCGAGCAACTGGCACGCCATGTGCTAGCCTATGGCAGGCCGCAGACGGTGGAAGAGCTGGTGGCGCGGATCGACGCGGTGAGCGTCGAATCCAGCCGCAACGCCGCCCGCGCGCTGCTGTCGCGCAGCCGGCCCGCCGTCGTTGCACTCGGCAGCGGAAGAGGTCTGGACACGGCGGTGTCTTTTGCGGAAGGATTGACGAAGTCGAAGGCAAAGACGCTGCTGCACTGAGATTCACCTCGCCCCGCTCTTGCGGGGAGAGGTCGGCGCGAAGCGCCGGGTGAGGGGCTTCTCCGCAGATCCGATCTGCGGATCGCCCCCTCACCCCGACCCTCTCCCCGCAAGGGCGGGGCGAGGGAGAAGTCGCGGGGGAGTGTTGGGCCATGGCCCTGTTTCGTTTGCCGTCTGGTGGACCGGCCGCACTGATGCCGCGGGGACACGGGCTGTTGCTGCGTGCGCCGCAGATGTCGGATTTCCCGCAATGGGCGCAATTGCGCGAGTTCAGCCGCGCCTATCTCACGCCGTGGGAGCCGATCTGGCCGTCCGACGACCTGACCCGCGCCGGCTTCCGCCGCCGCCTGCGCCGTTACAGCGAGGATATCGCCTCCGACCGCTCCTATCCGTTCATCATCTTCCGCGAATCGGACGGGGTGATGATTGGCGGTATCACGCTCGCCAATGTCCGCCGCGGCATCGTGCAGGCCGGCACGATCGGCTATTGGGTCGGCCTGCCGCACGCCCATCGCGGCTACATGACGACGGCGCTGCGGGTGCTGTTGCCCTCGCTGTTCGGCGAGCTCAACCTGCATCGCATCGAGGCGGCCTGCATTCCCTCCAATGCGTCGTCGATCCGGGTGCTGGAGAAATGCGGCTTCACCCGCGAGGGGCTGGCGCGGCGCTACCTCTGCATCAACGGGATCTGGCAGGACCACCTGCTGTTCGGCCTGCTGCACGAGGATTTCCGCGGCTGAATCTTTAAGCCTATTGGCTGATGGCGGGCGCCGCCCGGCGCCTTTTAGATGCCTTGTGAGCCGCTTCGTTGGATGCCTTGGGTTCGCCGCCATTGCCTTGCTATAACGCCCGCGAAACGGGGAACCGGGTTTGGAGATTTGAGGGTATTGATGGGTGACAGGGTGATCAGGTTCGCGCTCGCAGCGGCGGTATCGGTCGGTCTCGGTGCCACCCTGCTGCCGACGGCCAGCTCGGCGCAGTCGCTGAGCGACCGCTTCAAGAGCCTGTTCGGCGGCGGTTCGTCCGATTCGAAGCCGGCGACGCCGGCGGCGCCGCAGCAGCTCAACGACGCCGACGCCGAGCTGACCTGCCCGCCGGTGCAGATCCGCTCCGGGGCCTCGACCTATTCGGTGGCCGCGGACGGCAAGGAGGCGGTCGGCAACGACGTCAAGTTCCTGGCTTCGATCACGCGCACGGCGCGGCAATGCAATCTGAACAGCGGCCAGATCACGGCCAAGATCGGTATCCAGGGGCGGATCATCGTCGGCCCCCAGGGCGCGCCGCCGAGCATCCAGGTGCCGCTGCGCGTCGCCGTGGTGAAGGGCGGCGTCGGCGAGAAGACCATCGCCACCAAGGCCTACACCACCACGGTGCAGATGGACGACAGCGGCAGCGTGCCGTTCAGCCTGGTCGCCGAGGATGTCGTCTATCCGGCGCCGTCGCCCGCGGAGAACGACGATTACATCTTCTATATCGGCTTCGATCCGCAGGCGCTGAAGCCGGAGCCCAAGACCCGCGCGCCGCACAAGAAGAAGTAGTAGCGGCGGCCTGACGAGGCCGGTGGAACAAGAAAGTGCAGGAACAAAGAAAAAGGCCGGCGCGATCAGCTCGCGCCGGCCTTTTTCGGAAGGGATTGTGATCGCGTCAGTTCAGCTTGGAGCGGACTTCGGCGATGCCCTTGCCGACGAGGTCGTCGGCGACCGAGCCCTTGACCGACTGCGACAGGATGGTCGAGGCGGCGGTCACGGCGGCGTTGGCCGCGGCGGCGCGCACATCGGCCACGGCCTGCGCCTCGGCCTGGGCGATCTTGCTCTCGGCGGTCTTGGTCCGCCGGGTGACAAAATCTTCCATCTTGATCTTGGCCTCAGCCGCGATCCGTTCGGCTTCGGCCTTGGCGCCGGAGATGATGTCGGCGGCCTCGCGCTCCGCGCTGGCGCGGCGCGCCTTGTACTCGCCGAGCAGCTTGTTGGCCTCGTCCTTCAGACGGCGAGCGTCCTCCAGCTCGGCCTTGATGCGCTCGGCACGATGGTCGAGCGCCGTCAGCAGCGTACGATGGACGCCGAGGTAGCCGAACACGACCAGCAGAATGACGAAGGCGATCGCAACCCAGGTTTCCGGTTCGTAAAACATCGTCTATCCCTTCAGCGACGCGTCGACGGCGCTGTTGACCGCATTCGCGTCCGGCGTGACGCCGGCAAGTTGCTGGACGATGGCGCCGGCCGCATCCGCCGCGATGCCGCGGACGTTGCTCATGGCGTTGGTCCGCGTCGTTGCGATCTGCTTCTCGGCGTCGGCGAGCTTGGCCGCCAGCTTTTCTTCCAGCGCCTTGCGTTCAGTTTCCGAGGCCGCGTTCAGCTTCTCGCGGGTCTCGTTGCCGATCGCCTGCGCGTTGGCACGCGCATTCGCCAGCTCGGTTTCATAGGCCTTCAGCGCCGCGTCGGACTCGTCCTTCAGCTTCTGCGCCTCGGCCAGATCGCCCTCGATCTTGTTCTGGCGTGCATCGATCGTCCCGCCGACGCGCGGCAGTGCGATACGCGACACGATCAGATAGAGCGCGACAAATGCAATCGCCAGCGACACCAGCTGCGAGGCGAAATTGGAGGAATCGAACGGCGGAAAGGCTCCGCCGTGATGTCCGCCATCGGTCTCGGTGTGGGCGCCGGTTTTCTGGCCTTTTGCCTCGCCATGACTCTCAGCCATGGTGTTCTCCTGTTGCTGTCATGCGCGCCGCCCGTGAGATGAACCTTGGGCGGCGCGAAGTGATTACCGCGAGAGCGGAACCGGGTTGCCGCGAAAGCGGAACCGGGGTGCCGCTCAGAGCGGAACGAACAGCAGGAGCAGCGCGATCAGCAGCGAGAAGATGCCGAGCGCTTCGGTCACGGCGAAGCCGAAGATCAGGTTGCCGAACTGGCCCTGAGCGGCCGAGGGGTTACGCACCGCAGCGGCGAGGTAGTTGCCGAAGATGATGCCCACGCCGACGCCCGCACCGCCCATGCCGATGCACGCGATGCCCGCGCCGATAAGTTTTGCTGCTGCCGGTTCCATATGTAGCTCCTTGAGAAAGATAGACAGATTGGTGGGTGGAGATTCCCCGGACCGCTTAGTGTCCCGGATGAATGGCGTCGTTGAGGTAGATGCAGGTCAGGATCGCGAACACGTAGGCCTGCAGGAATGCGACCAGCAGTTCGAGAGCGTACAGCGCAATCGTGAGCGCAAGCGGCAGCACGCCGCCGACCCAGCCGAGCGCGCCGAGCGAGAAGCCGAGCATCGCGACGAAGCCCGCGAACACCTTCAGCGCGATGTGGCCGGCCAGCATGTTGGCGAACAGACGAACGCTGTGCGAGACCGGCCGCAGGAAGAACGACAGGATCTCGATGAACATGACCAGCGGCAGGATGTAGACCGGAACGCCGTGGGGGACGAAGATGCTGAAGAATTTCAGGCCGTTCTTGTAGACGCCGTAGATCAGGACGGTGAAGAACACCAGCAGCGCAAGCGCTGCGGTGACGATCAGGTGGCTCGCGATCGTGAAGGTGTAGGGAATGACGCCCACGAGGTTCGAGACGCACAGGAACATGAAGAGCGAGAAGATCAGCGGGAAGAACTTCATGCCTTCCGCGCCGGCCGTGCTGCGAATCGTCGACGCGACGAATTCGTAGGAGATTTCGGCGACCGACTGCAGACGTCCCGGAACCAGGTCCCGGCCGCTCGCCAGCATCAGCAGCGCAATCAAGAGCACCGCGATGAGCATGAAGAGCGACGAATTGGTGAAGGCGATCGTGTGATTGCCGATGTGGCCGAGCGTGAAGAGGGGCTCGATATTGAACTGGTGGATCGGGTCGATTTTCATCCGCGCGGCTCTTGGTCCACCGGCCATCGTGCCGGTAATCGAATTTCAAATGTCGTGACTTCCCGCCAGCGCTCAGCGCTTGCCCGAGGCCACGCCCGCGGACCTCACCACGTTGACCACGCCGGCGACGAAGCCGAGCAGCGTTAACACGATGAAGCCGAATGGCGACGTCGACAGCAAACGGTCGAACCCCCAGCCAATCGCCGCTCCGACGGCAACGCCCGCGATCAGCTCCGAGGAAAGACGAAAACCGAGCGCCATCGCCGAAGCTCTGGCGGCACTGTCCCCGCTTTCAGTACCGGATTGATCAGTCTTGCTCCTGCGGCTGTCGCGAATTTCTGACAACCGATGATCGAGACTTCCGAGCCTTGCGGAAAGCGCAGCTTCGTCAGGAGGCGATTGATCGCGACTTCCATCTGCGCCGTCGTTGGTGTTCTCAGCCATGCTGCGAACACTAACCGATGCCGCGGATGATGGAAATTGCGCCCGTCCCCGTCAAAAGCCGCGCGGACCATACTTACCGCGTCTAATCAAGTCAAGATTGCGTCGTAACCGCTTATTGCTTTGATTCTGCTCGATTTATTTGAAGATATTCAAGGTCAGAGTGACGCAGTGATCGCAGTGCAACAGCTTGTATGCTTTGAAGCGATGTTGCGTGGCTTTTCCCGCTCTGCTGGGATCAGCCAAAGTCCTCATTCCTCGCGCAGTCCAGGTTCCAAATGTCACGCCAGATCGATTACTACTTCTCGCTGCAATCACCCTGGGCCTATATCGGCCACAAGCCCTTTGTGCGGCTCGTAAAGGCTTACGATCTCAAGGTAAATTACCGGCCCGTCCTGCTGGTCGATCTGTTCTCCGAGACCGGCGGGCTGCCGCTCGCCCAGCGCCATCCGGTGCGGCAGCGCTACCGGATGATCGAGTTGCAGCGCTGGCGCGACAAGCGCGGGCTGGATTTTCACCTCCAGCCGGCCAATTGGCCGTTCAATGGGCGGCTTGCCGATGGCGTCGTGATCGCGGCGCTCGAGGCCGGCCTCGATCCCGAGCCATTCTTGCAGCGGGCCTATCCTTCGGTGTGGGAGAATGAGCTCAATCTTGCCGACGCTGCGACGCTGGTGAAGCTCGCCGACGATGCCGGCCTGCCCGGCCGGGAACTCGTGGAGCGCTCCGCCTCCGATGCGATCGGCGCGGCCTACGAGCAGAATCGCCAGACTGCATTGGACGCCGGCGTGTTCGGCTCGCCTGGCTATGTGCTCGATGGCGAGGTGTTCTGGGGGCAGGACCGGATCGAATTGCTCGAGGACGCGTTGAAGTCAGGCCGCAAGCCCTATAGCTCTGTGGTCTAGGGGCAGGAATCAGGTTGAGGCGGAGCAAGCCATGCCCATCGCGATGTCGTCCTCGAAACTGTCCATCGCAATTGTCGCCATCCTGATCTCAAGCGGCGTGGGAAGCGCGCAAACCGCGCCCGACACCGAGAACGGCCGCTACGCGCTGTCGCCGGCCGGCGATGGCTTCCTGAGGCTCGACACCCGCACCGGCGCGGTGTCGACCTGTACCAATTCCAATGCCGGCTGGGCCTGTTACATGGTGCCCGACGAGCGCGCGGCGCTGGATGCCGAGATCGGGCGGCTGCAGGCCGACAATGACAAGCTGAAAAGCGAGCTGGCCGCGCGCGCACCGGCAGCCAAGACCGACGAGGCTTTGCCGAAATCGGATCAGCTGAAGAAGCCAGAGCCCAAGACCGAGCCGAAGATCGCGGAGGGGGAGCGCAAGATCGAGATCCCGCTGCCGAGCGACCGCGACATGGATCGCATGATGTCGTTCGTGGAGCGGGCCTGGCGGCGGCTGATCGAGATGGCCAACCGCGTGCAGCGCGACGTCAATGGCGGCAAGATTTGATGTTGCTTGCCCAATGTCGTCCCGGCCTTCGCCGGGACGACATAGTGAGAATTATAGATGAACGCATCCAGGACCATCACGCGCTCGGCGCCATCCTTCGTCGCGGCGACCAGCATCGTCTCGTCGCATCTTGCGGTCGAAACGCCGGGCGCCGGCTTCACCGACATCACGCGCGAGGTCGCAAAATTCCTGCGCGAGGTGGGCGCCGGCGAGGGCGTGGTGACGCTGTTCATCCGTCATACCTCGGCCTCACTGATGATCCAGGAGAATGCCGATCCGGCGGTGCTGCTCGACCTGATGACGGCGCTCGATCGCGCCGCGCCGGAAGACGGCGGCTGGCGTCACGACACCGAAGGTCCCGATGACATGCCAGCGCATATCAAGACCATGCTGACGGCGACCTCGCTGCAGATCCCCGTGCTCGACGGCGAGATGGCGCTCGGCACCTGGCAGGGCATCTATCTGATCGAGCATCGCGCCCGGGCTCACCGGCGCGAGATCGTGCTGCAATTCATCGGCGCGACCAAAAGCTGATCGCAAATCACGCGTAAAAATGAAACCGGCCGCGGATCGCTCCGCGGCCGGTTCGTCGAAAGGGCTGTGTCAACTCATCAGGTCTTGCTGATGTCGACGTCCTTGGTTTCCGGCAGGAAGATCGCACCGACCACCGCGGTGATTGCTGCGAAGATGATCGGATACCAGAGGCCGGCGTAGATATCGCCGGTCGAGGCCACGATCGCGAACGCGGTCGCCGGTAGCAACCCGCCGAACCAGCCGTTGCCGATGTGATAGGGCAGCGACATCGAGGTGTAGCGGATCTTGGTCGGGAACAGCTCGACCAGCATCGCGGCAATCGGGCCGTACACCATGGTGACGAAGATCACCAGGATGAACAGCAAGCCGATCACGGCAGCGACCTGCGGGCGGAAGATGTCGAACGGATGCGCCATCTTCACGATGGCGGCGTCGCCCGCCTTCGGATAGCCGGCGGCGGCCACGGCGGCGGTGATCGCCGCGTTGCCGTCCTTGGCGTTGGCGTAGGGGACGTCCTTGCCGTTGACGACGACCTTCACGCCGGAGCCGGCCGCGCCATAAGTCGTCGAGTACTTGACCGACGATTGGGCGAGGAAGGCGCGGGCCGTGTCGCAGGGCGCGGTGAACACGCGGGTGCCGACCGGGTTGAACAGGTCGCCGCAGCCGGCGGGATCGGCAACCACCTCGACCTTGGTCGATTCGATCGCCTTCTCCAGCGCCGGGTTGGCGTTGGAGGAGATCATCTTGAAGATCGGAATGAAGGTCAGCGCCGCAATCGCGCAGCCGGCCAGGATGATCGGCTTGCGTCCGATCCGATCGGACAGCGCACCGAACACGATGAAGAAGCCGGTGCCGAACAGCAACGACCAGGCGATCAGAAGGTTCGCGGTGTAGCCGTCGACCTTGAGGATCGATTGCAGGAAGAACAGCGCATAGAACTGGCCGGTGTACCACACCACGCCCTGACCCATGGTGCCGCCGAGCAGCGCCAGCAGCACGATCTTGGCGTTCCCCCAGTTGGCGAAGGCCTCCGTCAGCGGCGCCTTCGAGCTCTTGCCCTCGTCCTTCATGCGCTGGAACACCGGCGATTCATTCAGTCGCAGCCGGATCCAGACCGAGATGCCGAGCAGCAGCACCGACACCAGGAACGGTATGCGCCAGCCCCAGTCCGCGAAGTCCTTCTCGCCGGTGATCGAACGGGTGAACAGGATCACCAGCAGCGACAGGAACAGGCCGAGCGTTGCGGTGGTCTGGATGAAGGAGGTGTAATAGCCGCGCCTGCCGTTTGGCGCGTGCTCGGCGACGTAGGTCGCCGCACCGCCATACTCGCCGCCGAGCGCGAGGCCCTGCAACAGGCGCAACGAGATCAGGATGATCGGCGCTGCGATGCCGATGGTCTTGGCGTTGGGCAACAGGCCGACGATGAAGGTCGACAGGCCCATGATCAGGATGGTGACAAGGAAGGTGTATTTGCGGCCGACGATGTCGCCGACCCGGCCGAACACGATGGCGCCGAACGGGCGCACCAGGAAGCCGGCGGCAAAGGCCAGCAAGGCGAAGATGTCGCGGGTCGCCGGGGGGTAGTCGGAGAAGAACTGCGCGCCGATGATGCTGGCCAGTGACCCGTAGAGATAGAAGTCGTACCACTCGAACACGGTGCCGAGCGACGACGCCAGGATGACGAAACGCTCATCCTTCGTCATGCCGGCGGGCCGCGCCGAAGTTGCAGTCATTGTGGACATCTGGATTGCTCCCCCCGAATTATTGCTGCCATGCTCGCCCCCGGCTGGCGGGTTAGGCCCGAATGGACCTAAGGCTTAAGTCGAGGGTAACATCGCAGTGAAACCCGCCCCAATAAGACTTTTGGCTTTTGCACGCGTGAACTTATCTTGAGAGGTGAGAGCAGGATGGAACGCCCCCGCATGCGTCTATTGCGGCGCACAAGCCCGGCGGGTTAACTGCGTTGGCATCTGGCATTATCAAGGGCTTGCGTGATACTGCCGCGCGGGCGACAACCGAACGGCGCGGGCTTCCCAAAGCCCCGCTTGTGGGACTGAGATGACTGCTGCTGCCAATACTCATCTTGTCATCGCCGACGACCATCCGCTGTTCCGGGATGCGTTGCGCCAGGCGGTGTCCAGCGTCGTGAGTTCGGCCGCGATCAGCGAGGCCGGATCGTTCGAGGACCTGACCGCGCTGCTGGAGCGCGACTCCGAGGTTGACCTGATCCTGCTCGATCTCAGCATGCCGGGGATCAGCGGCTTTTCCGGCCTGATCTATCTGCGGGCGCAATATCCGGCGATTCCGGTGGTCATCGTTTCCGCCAGCGACGATGCCGGAACCATCCGCCGGTCGCTCGATTTCGGCGCCTCCGGTTTCATCCCCAAGCGCTTCGGCGTCGAAACGCTGCGGGACGCCATCATGAAGGTGATGGACGGCGACGTCTGGGTTCCGCCGGACACTGATCTGTCGGCGGCCGGCGATCCCGACATGACGCGGCTGCGCGACCGTCTGGTGACACTGACCCCGCAGCAGGTTCGGGTGCTGATGATGCTGTCCGAGGGGCTGCTCAACAAGCAGATCGCCTACGAGCTCGGCGTCTCCGAAGCGACCATCAAGGCCCACGTCTCCGCCATCCTGCAGAAGCTTGGCGTCGAAAGCCGCACCCAGGCCGTGATCGCCGCCGCCAAGATCGCCGGTGGCCAGTGGCGCCAGGGCACGCCGCCGAGCTAGCCCTCACCGCCGCGCCGTTCGTTCCGTCACCCTGAGGAGCGCGCTCTTGCGCGCGTCTCGAAGGGTCGACGGCCACCAGGTGGGCCGATTCATCCTTCGAGGCTCGCTCCGCTCGCACCTCAGGATGACGGGAGAGCGTGGAATGCGCGGTTTGATCACGAGCTTTGGCCGCTACTCCGCCGCCACCATCTGCTGCGTCCGCCATTGCCCGAGCAGCGCGCGCAGCGAGGCCGGCTTGACCGGCTTGTTCAGCACCGCGATGTTCTCCTCGCGCGCGGCGGCGCGCACCGCGGGGCTGCGGTCGGCGGTGATCAGGATCGCCGGGATGCCGTCGCCGAAGCGGCGGCGGATCTCGCGGATCGCGGCGACGCCGGTGCCGCGGTCGAGATGGTAGTCGACCAGTACGCCGGTGACGCGGCCGCCGGCGGCCTCGATCGCGCTGATCGCGCCGTCGGCGTCGAGCACCGCAATGACCTCGGCGTCCCACGCCGTCAGCAGCGTCTTCATACCGTCGAGAATGGCGGGATCGTTCTCGATGCAGACGATCAGCGAGCCGCTCATCGGCGTCTTCGACAGCGGCGTCGCCGTGGTGACGGCCGCGGTATGGTTGACGACGGTTGCGACCGGCACGGTGACCGAGAACGCCGAGCCGCCGCTCACATTGGCCGAGATCGCGATGCGGTGGTTGAGCACGCGCGCCAGCCGCTCGACGATCGACAGGCCGAGGCCGAGGCCGCGGGCTATCCGGGCGCCCTGCTCGAGCCGATGGAATTCCTTGAAGATCTCGCCGCGCTTCTGCACGGGGATGCCGACGCCGGTGTCATAGATGCTGATCTGGAGCGCGTCGCCGCGGCGGCGGCAGCCGATCAGCACGCGGCCGCGCGGGGTGTATTTGATCGCGTTGGAGATGAAGTTCTGCAGCAGCCGGCGCAGCAGCGAGCGGTCGGATTCGACCGGCAGCGAGCAGGCCACGAAGCGCAGATCGAGGCCCTTGTCGCGGGCGATCGGCATGAACTCGATCTCCAGCGAGCGCATCAGATCGGCCATCCGGAAGCTCGTGATCGCCGGCGTCATGGCGCCGGCATCGAGCCGGGAGATATCGAGCAATGCGCCCAGGATGTCTTCGATCGCTTCGAGCGAGTCGTCGATGTTCTCGACCAGGCGCGAATCCTCGCCGCCGTTCTGGCGTTCGACGAGGCTCGTGACATAGAGCCGTGCGGCATTGAGCGGTTGGAGGATGTCGTGGCTGGCGGCGGCCAGGAAGCGCGTCTTGGAGGCGTTGGCGTCCTCTGCGATGCCCTTGGCGAGCGCGAGTTCCGAGTTCAGCCGCGTCAGCTCCTCGGTGCGGTCCCGCACCCGCTTTTCCAGCGTCGCATTGGCGCGCTCCAGCGCCTCCGCGGCCTCGAAGCTCGGCGTGACGTCGGAGAAGGTGATGACGAGCCCGCCACCCGGCATGCGGTTGGCGCGCACCTCGATCACCAGATGGCGGTCGGTAAAGCGCTCCAGATAGGGCTCGCCCTCGGTGGTGTAGGCGCGCAGCCGCAGTTGCAGGAGGTTGTCGCTGTCGCCGGCCGGCGGCGGACTGATCGCGCCCATGAATTCGAGGATCTCGGGCAGGGGGATGCCGAGCTGCACCAGATGCGGCGGCAGCGCGAGCAATTCGGAGAACTGGCGGTTGGAGCAGATCAGCTGCAGGTCGGCGTCGAACACCGCGATGCCCTGGCGCACGTGATTGAGCGCGGTCTGCAGGATCTCGCGGTTGAAATGCAGCGCGGCGTGCGAATCGTCGAGCAGCTTCAGCGCGGCCTTGGCCGACACCGTCCGCCGTTGCAGCAGCAGTGACATCACGAGGCGCGAGGACGCTGCTCCGATCGAGGACGCGATCAGCCGCTCGGCGTGCTGCAACAGCTCGAAATCGGCCGGCGCGGATGCCAGCAGCACGACGTTGCGGTCGACGGCGAACGAGGCGAACGCCTCGCGGGTACGCTCGGGGCCGAGATATTGCTTCACCGTGCTCTCGATGTCCTGCACCGTCACCGTGGTGCGCCAGCGCCGGAAGCTCGGCGCGATCGGCGCCAGCGCGTTGGGCACGAACACGTCGGCCTGCAACAGCTCGATCGAGGACGGCGCGCGCGCCAATGAGAATACGACGTAAGTGAGGATGTTGAGCGCAAGGCTCCACAGCACGCCGTGCAGCAGCGGCGGCAGGTCGGCGCCGAACAGCGCCTGCGGCCGCAGCGCCTCGATCCCGAACGGCCCGTGCTGCAGCAGCATCAGGCCGGTGGTCGAGGTTTCCAGGAAGCTCGGGATGAACAGCGTGTAGAGCCACATCGCGAAGCCGACCAGCATGCCTGCCATGGCGCCGCGTGCGGTGGCTCTACGCCAGAACAGGCCGCCGAAGAACGCCGGCGCGAGCTGGGTGATCGCGGCAAAGGACAAGAGGCCGATCGCGACCAGCTGGGTGTTGCCGAGCGCGCGATAGTAGAAATACGCCATCACCATGATGGCGAAGATCGAGAAGCGGCGCGCCTTCAGCAGGAAGTCGCCGAAGTCCTTCTGACCGGCGCGGGCGTCGTCGCTGCGCGGCAGCACCAGCGGCAGCACGATGTCGTTGGAGACCATGATCGACAGCGCGACGCATTCGACGATCACCATCGCGGTCGCCGCCGACAGCCCGCCGACGAAGACCGCAAGGCTGAGCAGTTGCGAATTGCCCTCGATCGGCAGCGCCAGCACGAACATGTCGGCATCGACGGCGCCGAACGGGAAGATGACGAGGCCGGCGATCGCGATCGGAATCACGAAGATATTGATGACGACGAGGTAGAGCGGGAACAGCCAGCGCGCCCGGGTGACCTCGGCGGGCGTCGAATTCTCGACCACGCTGACATGGAACTGACGCGGCAGCAGCATGACCGCGCAGAACGACAGCAGCGTCATGATCAGGAAATTGCCGATCGACGGCACATACTCGATCGCGCGCACCGCCTCCGGCGTCTTCAGGGCGCGCTCGTAGAGTTCGACCGGGGAGAACATCCAGAAGGTGACGAAGGCGCCGGCGGCGATGAAGGCGACCAGCTTGACGATCGACTCGGCGGCGATCGCCAGGATCAGCCCGTGCTGGTGCTCGGTCGCGTCGGTGTGGCGGGTGCCGAACAGCACGGCGAACACCGCCATCGCCAGCGTCACCATCAGCGCGATGTCGCCGATGATCGGGATCTTCGAGAACGCCTGATCCTCGCTCAGGATGGTTTCCAGCGACGAGGCCATCGCCTTGAGCTGCAGCGCGATGTAGGGCACCGAGCCGATGATCGCGATCAGCGCCACGGTGGCCGCGACCGCCTGGCTCTTGCCGTAGCGCGCGGCGATGAAGTCGGCGATCGAGGTGATGTTCTGCGACTTGGCGAGCGCAATGACGCGGCGGAGCAGCGGGGTGCACAGCCCGATCATCACGATCGGGCCGACATAGATCGCCAGGAAGTCGACGCTGGTGCGGGTGGCGAAGCCGACCGAGCCGAAGAAGGTCCAGGAGGTGCAGTAGATCGCCAGTGACAGCGGATAGATCCAGTGGCTGGCACGGCCGCGCGCGCCCGCCGACATCCGGTCGCCGCGGCTGGCAATGAAGAACAACAATCCGATGTAGGCGAACGCCGTGGCGATAACGCCCCAGTCGTGCAGCATCGCTGCTCATCTCCTGTCCCGGCCGCTGGGAAGGCCGGGTGTCAGGATTATAACGCAAAGGGCCGGCCATGCGATGCACGGCCGGCCCAAATTCGCCGTCGGAAACGGATAGGGTTACTCGGCGGCCAGCGGCTTCTGGTGCAGCGGCAGGCCGAGCCGGTCCCAGACCTGGAGCAGGGCATCGGCCAGCGCGTCGATCAGGCCGTCGTCATGGTAGGGCGAGGGCGTGATGCGCAGCCGCTCGGAGCCCTTGGCGACCGTCGGATAGTTGATCGGCTGGATGTAGATGCCGTGGTCCTCGAGCAGCAGGTCGGAGGCGCGCTTGCACTTCTCGGGATCGCCGACGAACAGTGGCACGATATGGGTGTCGCTCGACATCACCGGCAGGCCGGCGGCGGTCAGGATCGCCTTGGTGCGGGCGGCGCGGTCCTGGTGGCGCTCGCGCTCCCAGTTCGAGGTCTTCAGATGGCGGATCGCCGCGGTTGCGGCCGAGCAGATCGCCGGCGGCAGCGCGGTCGTGAAAATGAAGCCCGGCGCGTAGGAGCGCACCGCGTCGATGATCTCGGCGCGACCGGCGATATAGCCGCCGAGGCAGCCGAACGCTTTCGCCAGCGTGCCTTCGAGCACGTCGATCCGGTGCATCACGCCATCGCGCTCGGCGATGCCGCCGCCGCGCGGGCCGTACATGCCGACCGCATGCACCTCGTCGACATAGGTCATGGCGCCATATTTCTCGGCGAGATCGCAGATCTTGCCGAGCGGCGCGACGTCGCCGTCCATCGAATAAAGGCTCTCGCAGACGATCAGCTTCGGCCGTTCGGGGCCGGCGGCGATCAAGAGTTCTTCGAGATGGGCGACGTCATTGTGGCGGAAGATCTGGCGTTCGCAGCCGGCCTGGCGCACGCCCTCGATCATCGAATTGTGGTTCAGGGCGTCCGAGAGGATCAGGCAGTTCGGGATCAGCTTGGCGAGCGTCGAGATGCCGGTCTGGTTCGAGACGTAGCCCGAGGTGAACAGCAGCGAGGCTTCCTTGCCGTGCAGATCGGCGAGCTCGGCCTCGAGCTGCACCAGCGGGTGATGGGTGCCCGCGATGTTGCGGGTGCCGCCGGCCCCGGTGC
The DNA here is from genome assembly GCF_015291625.1 of Bradyrhizobium sp. CCBAU 53421. Lineage (NCBI taxonomy): Bacteria > Pseudomonadati > Pseudomonadota > Alphaproteobacteria > Hyphomicrobiales > Nitrobacteraceae > Bradyrhizobium > Bradyrhizobium sp. CCBAU 53421. The sequence goes on along the minus strand of NZ_CP030047.1, from coordinate 8,622,693 downwards.
CGACGCGGGTCGCGGTCTCGACCATGGCGCCGACCACCTTGGGGTGCTGGCCCATGCCGAGATAGTCGTTGGAGCACCAGATCACGACGTTGCGGCTGCCCTTCGGCGAATGCCAGGTCGCGTGCGGGAAGCGTCCCGCGATCCGTTCGAGGTCGGCGAACACCCGGTAGCGCCGCTCGTCATGCAGGCGGTTGAGGGCGGTTTGGAAAAACTGGCTGTAATTCATCGGCGAACCCAGAAAGCGGAACCTGACCGGAAAAGCTGCCTCTTCTTAGAGCTTTTCCAGCTCCAATGTCCATGCATTGACCCACATCTGGGCATGCGTTGCGGTTGGGCAAATTGCCCTAGCCGGGGACTGTTCGGCTTGATTTCGGTCAAATCGCCGGGCGATGCCTCGCCGCCCGGCCGGGTTCAGGTGGTCTTGAAGCGCAGCATGCCGTCGTCGTGCATCTCGGCCGTCAGGCGGCCCTCGACCAGCATGTAGTTGACGTGGGCGACCAGCTCGCCGGCGGCAAATCCCATCTGGTGCTCGTCCAGCACGTGCTTGTGGAACACCACTGGCACCAGTTCCTTGGAGGTCTGCGGCACCTCGCGGCAGGCCTCGGCGATCAGCCGGCAGCGCTCCTCATGATGATCGGCGAGCTGCTTGATCCGGGTCTTCAGCCCGTAGAACGGCACTCCATGGCCCGGCAGCACCATCACGTCATAGGGCAGGGTGGTGGTCAGGCTGGCCAGCGAGGCCAGATATTCGCCGAGCGAGTTCTGCTCGGGCTCGACCGCCCAGACGCTGACATTGGGCGAGATCTTGCTCAGCACCTGGTCGGCGGACAGGAACAGCTTGTCGGCCGCGCAATACAGCATCACCTGGTCGAGCGCGTGCCCGCCGCCGGTGATCACTTTGAAGCGCCGCGCGCCGATCACGACCTCGTCGCCATGGGTGAGGCGGTGATAGGACGGCGGCAGTACTGATACCCGCTTCAGGTAATCCTGGCCGCGGCCGAGCAGCTTCTCGGTCAGGTCCTCGTCCATGCCGTGGCGGCGGAAGAACAGCCGCTGCGCGTTGCGCCGTTCCTCGGTGCCGCGGTTCTGGTGATAAACCGATTGCAGATATTCCACCTGCGACATGTACAGCGGGCAGTCGAAACGCTCGGTGATCCAGCCGGCGAGACCGACGTGATCGGGGTGCGAATGCGTCACGATCAGCCGCTTGACCTTGACGTGCTTCAGCGGTCCCTCGAACAGCGTGGTCCAAGCCGCGATCGATTCCTCGTTGCCGAAGCCGGCGTCCACCATGGTCCAGCCGTCGCCGTCGGCGAGCAGGTAGATGTTCACATGGTTGAGGCGGAACGGCAGCTTCAGCCGCGCCCACAGCACGCCGGGGGCCACCTCCACGACCTGGTCGTGGCCGGGATGGTTCTCCCAAGGGTATCGCAGTGCCTCCGCCGAGGAGGGAAGGCTGTCGGTCTTCGTATGCATGCTACCGGCTTAGCGGGACACGGGCCGCCGCGCCAGCCGAAAAATCAGATGGCCGTCCGGAGAATGGGCGGAGGTCCTAGAATTCCGTAGCCCGGATGAAGCGCAGCGCAATCGGGTACGGTCGCTTTGTCAAACCTCCCCTTGAAAAGGGGAGGTCGCTTTGCTCGCAGAGCAAAGCGGGTGGGGATCTGCTCTTTCCACATAGAGCGTCGCTTGCGGCTGACCCCCATCCCGACCTTCCCCCCTTCAGGGGGAAGGGGAAGACAAATCGTGCTCCCGGATTTCGCTGCGCTCCATCCGGGCTACGGAATAGCTGCCCTACGCCGCCCTTATGTTCGACAGGAAGCCGTCGATCTCGGACCGCAGCACGTCGGCCTCGCGGCGCAGCGCGTCGGAGGCGCTCAGCACCTCGCCGGCCGCAGCCCCGGCCTCGGCCGAGGCGGTCGAGACGCCGACGATATTGCTCGACACCTCGCTGGTGCCGCCCGCCGCATGCTGGATGTTGCGGGCGATCTCGCGGGTTGCCGCGCCCTGCTCCTCGACCGCGGCGGCGATCGCGGTGGTGACGTCGTTGATCTCGCCGATCGTGTTCGAGATGTTGCGGATCGCGGTGACGGCCGTCGTCGTCACCTCCTGCATGCTGACGATCTGCTGGCGGATCTCCTCGGTCGCTTTCGCGGTCTGGCTCGCGAGGTTCTTCACCTCGGAGGCGACCACTGCAAAGCCGCGGCCGGCCTCGCCGGCGCGCGCCGCCTCGATGGTGGCGTTGAGCGCCAGCAGATTGGTCTGCGAGGCGATGGTCTGGATCAGGTCGACCACCACGCTGATCCGCGCGGCGTTGTCGGCAAGCCCCTGCATGGTGGTGTCGGTGGCGCTGGCTTCCTCGACCGCCTTGCGGGCGATCTCCGCCGAGGTGACGACCTGGCGGCCGATCTCGGAGATCGACGACGACAGCTCCTCGGTGCCGGCCGACACCGTCTGCACGTTGACCGAGGTTTCCTCGGCCGCCGAGGCCACCGCGTTGACCAATGCGCTCGACTGGTCGGCGGTCGCCGACATGCTCTGCGCGGTCGACTGCATCGAGTTCGCCGCGGTCTGCAGGCTGCCGAGCGCGCTGCGGACATTGGACTCGAACGCGACGATCTGCGTCTCCATGCGCGAGGCGCGTTCCGCCTTGGCGGTGCGGTCCTTGTTCTGGTTCTCGGTGAGCTCGCGGCCCTCGATCATGCTTTCGCGGAACACCTGCAGCGCGTCGGCCATGACTGCGATCTCGTCGCGCTGGCGGCTCTGCGGGATCTCGGTGTCGAGATCGCCGTCGGACAGCAGCTGCATCGAGCGCTGCAGGCCGCGGATGCGGCGCAGGATATTGCGCCCGACATAGAGCCAGACGAACAGGAACGAGCCGACCAGCGTCAGCGCGCCGAGGCCGATCATGACAGTGGTCGCGAGCGAGATCTGCTGCCGCGCCTGGAAGGTTGCGGAGTCGGTCTCCTTTTGCACGGCGTCGACCAGCTGCTGGACGCTGATGCCGAGCCCGACATTGAGCTTGCGGGTCTCTTCCAGGATGGTCTGGCCGTAATCGATCGAGTCGAGCTCCTTCTGGCGGACCTTGAACACGCCGGTCTTGCCTTCGCCGAGCACCAGCAGCTTTTGCGCGGTGTCGCGCACGGCAACGATCGCCGGATTGTTCGGCAGGTCCTCGAGGTTGGACTTGACGCGCTCGCGGCCCTTCTTGAACTCCGCCTCGATCGCATCGAGCGTCTCGCTGGAATTGGCCGACAGCGCCGCGGTCATGTCGGCGGCCATCAAATTGCCGGCGGCGAGCACGTTGCTGATCTGGCCGACGGTGCGGGCGGCCTCGGTGGCATCGTCGGCGGAGACTTCGGCCGCGGCGAGGATGGCGTTGAGCCGGGTCTGGGCGTCGAGCATCGCGGGGCCGGTGGCGGAGACGAAGGCGCCCTGCGCCTTGCGCAGCGCGTTGTACTGCTTGTCGCGCAGCGCGCCGACGTCGAGCCGCTCGTGCGCCGCCGAGATCAGGCTCTTGGTCGCCTCGTCGGTGTTCTTGACGTTCTCCTGCAGCGCGCTGACGACGGATTTATCGGCGCCGAGCTCGATGATCTCGCCAAGCTTGGCATTGGTCTGCTGCGCGACCTCTTGCACCTTCTTGGTGCGATCGTTCAGCGCGTCCTCGCTCTGCACGGCGAGCAGGCCTGGACCCTGGGCGGCGAGCGAGGCGCTCTGCGCGGCGAGTTGCAGGCTCGCGGCGAGCCGCGGAATGTCGCGGCCGGAGAGATCGCCCATGGTGCCGCCGAGCCGATGCAGCACGATGCCGGCGCCGGCGCTGATCACCAGCGCCATGCCCGCGATCACGGCGAATGCTGCGAACAGGCTGCCCCTGACGCCCATCTGCGGCAGGTGGATACGCTTGAGATTGAATTTGCCGAGCTTGAACCGAAACGCCATTGCCCCTGTGCCCCCTGGCCCACTACGCTTGGCCACTATCCTTGGCCACTACTCTTGGATGTTTCCCCGGCGCGGGAGTATCGGTGCGGCGGGTTAACAAAATCGGGAAAATTGCGGCGATCTGCCGGATTTTTCGGGGCGGTGGCGCGGTGCGCGGTTTCGGTTCGCTCTGCGAAATTGATGCACGCGATCGGATGCAAAAAGGCCGGCGTGAGCCGGCCTTTCCACTCTTGGTTGTGATGGTCCGTAACCTCAGTAGCGGCCGTAAGCGGGGCCGCCGAGGTTGCCGAGGTTGAAGCGGTAGTTGAGGCCGGCCTTCACCGTGTGCTCGTCATTGTGGAAGCTGCCGACCGGCACCAGCGCGCCCGGCGCGGTGAAGCGGCTGTCGCCGAAGTCGTAGTACTGGTACTCGACCTTGGCCGACCAGTTCGGCGCGAACATGTATTCGGCGCCGCCGCCGATGGTCCAGCCGTTGCTGTGGTTGTCGCTGAGCGCGAAGGGTACCTGCGCGCCGCCCAGCGTCACCGTTTCGTTGTTGTCGGAATAGGCGTAGCCGCCCTTCACATAGATCAGGCCCGGGCCCCAGGTGTAGCCGACGCGGCCGGTGATCGAGCCGATGCCGCGCTGGTTGTTGTTGTAGACGTAACCGCCGGGGAAGATCGCGTTGAGCTGGTGGCCGCCGACCCAGGAATACTGGCCTTCGACGCCGATCACCCACATCGGCGACAGCTGCCAGTCGTAGCCGGCCTGGACGCCGCCCATGAAGCGCGCGTCGGAGTCGGTCAGCGCGAGGCCGTTGAAGTTGTTGTTCTGGGAGAACACGCCGCCGAGATGGCCGCCGAGATAGAAGCCGGTCCAGTTGTAGAGCGGCGCGGCGTAAACAGGCGCAGGCGCCTTCTGGTAATAGCCGCGGGAGCCGAGGTCGGCAGCCTGGGCGGTCGCGCCAAGGGCAGCGACGGCAACAGCTGTGGCTGCGGTTGCGAGCAGGAACTTCTTCATGGGGGCAGTCTCCGGACAAGTCATGAGGCGCAGCGTGAATGGCGCCATCCATGGCGATGCGTTAGACCGCATTTGAATAAAATGCTGTGACCGAAAGGCGACCTGGCGCGCTAAGTCGCACCCTCTGCCGCGAAACGTTTTGTTGTGCCTAACGAACGCTTAAGCGGGAATGACGGAAGGCTTAACGCGCCGTGCGCAACGCATCTCTTCCGTTAACCAAACCGCCCTAGTCGAGACGCTTGCGCACGTCGTCGCGGATCTGCTCGCGGAACGCTTCGCGGCGCGCGGCGCGATCCCCGACCGGAACGTCGTGACGATCGAACACGTCGAACTTCTCCAGGATCGGATACTGCTCGCTCGCCATCGCTAGCACCCGCAGCAGGGCGGCGACCTTCGCCGTCGGGCCGGTCACCTCCCACCTGCGGAATTTCTCCGCGCCGTCGGCGGCCGGCAGCCCGCACAGCTTCGCCATGTCGGCGACCGTGAGCTTGCGGCCGAGCGCCTCGCCGAGATGTTCGCGCAATTTCTTCAGTTCTGGGCCGGTCACTCTTGGGTCCGCAAAGTGTGAAGTGAGTCACATGAGGTGGTCGAGGCAGGGTCTATACGCCGCGCATGCGACTTCTAGAGGAAACCATCATGCACGGCATCATCGAAAGCCTCAGCCCCGAACACGGACAGATCGATTGGATATGGGTCGGCAGTGTGCTCGCGTTCTATATGGTGTTGACGATCGGCGGGGCAGGGCTGCTGCTCGCGCGTTGATGCGTTCGGGCACTGCGCCGTCCGCGCCGACAACTGCGATTCGCTGAGGAAGATCCTGGTGCTGCCAGACAGGATTGAACTGTCGACCTCTCCATTACCAATGGAGTGCTCTACCACTGAGCTACGGCAGCATGCCCGGGAAAAATTGAATCGGCCCTAAGGGCCCGTCCAAGCGGGCGGTTCTTGCCACAGGCCTCCCCTTCGCGCAAGCGAAACAGCACCCCGCTTGCTGACGAAATCGGCAGAAATTGACGTTCCGCGCAGTGATTCTGTCCAATCCGGCCGATTTCGGCTTGATTGGGTTCCCGATTCCTCCGGAAACCTTCTGATCCGCCAAGTCGCCGAATCATGCCACCGAGTGCGCAACTGGCCGACCGGGCAGGGTGCGCCGGCATGCGCCATTGGCTATGGTCGCGTTGCGCAGGGCGTCGGCGGTTCGAGAGTTTTGCAATGACAGGCGAGCAGGACAGAGGCGGCGGGCAGGCCGGAGCCCGCATGAAGGATTCACGACAGGATCGTCTCAAGCTGGCGCTGCGCGAAAACCTGAAGCGGCGGAAATCGCAGGCGCGCGGTCGCGAGGATGTGGCTTCCGAACCGGCGCAAGGTTCACTAGAGGACGGTTCACTAGAGGACGGCTCGCGAGATGACGCCGGCGGAAACGGGCCGGGCCGCTAGAGCCTTTTCCCGCGTGGTGGACATCAGTTCGTGCAGAAAATCTGGCAAAACGACAAGCCGGGCCTGGGTTCTGGCTCTAATGAGAATCGAAACTCCAGCCGGGTGGCGTGTGTTGCAACGAGAAGTGGGTCGCTGAGATGGCTGTAGATGAGACGACGATCGACCGGCTGAACGCCACCGCCTACGCCTTTCCGCGCCATGAGCAGACCTTTCCGACGCTGACGGTGCATGAGATCGAGCGGATGCGCCGCTTCGGCGAGCCGCGCACGTACCAGGACGGTGAGGCGCTGTTCGAGACCGGCAAGCCGGGTCCTGGCATGTTCGTGGTGCTGTCGGGCTGCGTGGCGATCTCCCAGCGCGATGGCCTCGGCCGGGTCACGCCGGTCATCGACCAGGGCCCTGGACAATTCCTTGCCGAGATCGGTCAGCTCTCCGGCCGCGCCGCGCTGGTCGACGGCCATGCCGAGGGTCCCGTCGAGACGCTGCTGCTGCCGCCCGAGCGGCTGCGTGCGCTTTTGGTCGCCGAGGCTGACCTCGGCGAGCGCATCATGCGCGCGCTGATCCTGCGCCGCGTCAGCCTGATCCAGGGCGGCGCCGGCGGGCCGGTGCTGATCGGCTCGGCGTCGGTCGGCAACATGGCGCCGCTGCAGAATTTCCTGGCGCGCAACGGCCAGCCGCATCACGTGCTCGATCCCGAGACCGACAAGGATGCCGCCGACCTCGTCGCGCGCTATTCGCCGACCCGCGCCGAGTTGCCGCTGGTGGTCACCCCGAACGGCACGGTGCTGCGCAATCCGTCCGAGACCGCGCTTGCGATGGCGCTCGGCATGATCGGCAACAGCGCGCATGAGAAGCTCTACGACGTCGCCGTGGTCGGTAGCGGCCCGGCCGGGCTCTCCACCGCGGTCTATGCGGCCTCCGAGGGCCTGTCGGTCGCGGTGTTCGATTCCCGCGCGTTCGGCGGCCAGGCCGGCGCCAGCATGCGGATCGAGAACTATCTGGGCTTCCCGACCGGCATCACCGGCCAGGCGCTGGCGGGGCGCGCCTTCAACCAGGCGCAGAAATTCGGCGCCGAGATGCTGATCCCGGTCTCGATCAAGTCGCTCGACTGCTCGAAGGCTTCGGGTGCGTTCGCGCTCGCCACCGGATGCGGGCATACGCTGCGCGCCAGGTCGGTGGTGGTCGCAAGCGGCGCGCGCTATCGGCGGCCGGCGATCGACAAGCTCGAGAGCTATGAGGGCCGCGGCGTCTGGTACTGGGCCTCGCCGATCGAGGCACGGCTGTGCGCCCAGCAGGATGTCGTGCTGGTCGGCGGCGGCAATTCCGCCGGGCAAGCGGCGGTGTACCTGTCGGCGCATGCCCGCCGGGTCAACATGATGATCCGCGGCGGCGGGCTCGGGGCCAGCATGTCGCGCTATCTGATCGAGCGCATCGAGGCGACGCCGAACATCGAATTGATGTTCAACACCGAGGTGGTCGGGCTCGACGGCGCCGAGACGCTGGAGCGGGTGCGCTGGCGCAGCCGGCTCGCACCCGACGAGTTCACCATGGATATCCGCAATCTCTTTTTGTTCGTCGGCGCCGATCCGGCGACCGGCTGGCTCGAGGGCTGCGGCGTGCAGGTCGACCGCGGCGGCTTCGTGATGACCGGCGTGCAGAACGGCGAGGGCGCGCGCGCCGTGCCGCTGCTCGAGACCACGGTGCCCGGCGTGTTCGCGGTCGGCGACGTCCGCTCCGGATCGGTCAAGCGCGTCGGCGGCGCGATCGGCGAGGGCGCGCAGGTGGTTGCTGCCCTGCACGGCTATCTCGCCGATGCCGGGAGTCCGTCGGTGTAGCTTTTCCTCCGTCATCCTGAGGAGCCGCGAAGCGGCGTCTCGAAGGATGAATCGGCCACAATGCGGGCCGTGCATCCTTCGAGGCTCGCTCCGCTCGCGCCTCAGGATGACGGTTCAAAAGAGCTCACTTCAGATACGAGGTCGCAAATGACAAAGGGCTGCACCCATATCGCGGGCATCCAGGATGTCACGCCGAGTGCGCTCGGCTGCGAGGAATGCCTGAAGAGCGGCAGCCGCTGGCTGCATCTGCGGATCTGCCGGACCTGCGGCCATGTCGGCTGCTGCGACGACTCGCCGAACCGGCATGCGACGGCGCATTTCCACGCCACCGGCCATCCCGTGATCGAGGGCTACGATCCGCCGGAAGGCTGGGGCTGGTGCTATGTCGACGAGGTGCTGTTCGACCTGTCGAAGCGCAAGACGCCGCATAACGGGCCGATCCCGCGCTATTATTGATTCAATGTCTCACGAGGCGCACATGCCGCGCCATCTGACGTATGCACGGACTATCCCCGTCATCCTGAGGAGCCGCGTAGCGGCGTCTCGAAGGATGAATCGGCCACCAGCCGGGCCGTGCATCCTTCGAGACACGCGAAGACGCGCTCCTCAGGATGACGGTCAATCAAAATCTGGCCTTGGCAAAATTTCTCATGAGCTGTCGGCCATCCTGCCATCGAACCATGTAGCAATTTTCAAGGACGCATCGTAACGTGGTGCGGGTTCTCAACGGGGAGTGCTCCACATGACGACGCTGGTGCTTGTGCACGTCATTATCAGCCTGATCGGAATTGTCGCTGGCGTCATCGTGATGTTCGGCCTGCTCGGCTCGCGCGCGATGCCCGGGCTGACTTCGATCTTCCTCCTGTTCACGATCCTGACCAGCGCCACCGGCTTCGTGATCCCGCCCTTGGTGACCGAGAAGCTGCTACCGTCACATATCATCGGCGCACTCTCGCTGGTGCTGCTCGCGATCGCCTGCATCGCGCTGTATGCGATGCAGCTCAAGGGCGCCTGGCGCCCGATCTATATCGTGACCGCGATGGTCTCGCTCTATCTCAACGTCTTCGTGCTCGTCATCCAGAGCTTCCTCAAGGTGCCGGCGCTGCAGGCGCTGGCGCCGGCGGTGCCGCCGAACCCGCCGTCCGGGCCGGTGTTCGCGGCGGTGCAGGGCATCGTGCTGGTGTTCTTCGCCGTGATGATCATCGGCGCCTGGCGCCGGTTCAGGCCGGTCACGTTCGCCTGATCTGACAACACCTCGTCATTCCGGGACGACGCGCAGCGTCGAACCCGGAATCTCGCAATCTAATCTCTGGATTCCGGGTTCACGCTTCGCGTGCCCCGGAATGACGCATTGGCAACAAAAGGAGCAATCAAATGCCCACCATCACCACCAAAGACGGCGTCGACATCTTCTACAAGGATTGGGGTTCGGGTCAGCCGATCGTGTTCAGCCATGGCTGGCCGCTGTCGTCGGACGACTGGGACGCGCAGATGCTGTTCTTCGTGGGTCACGGCTTCCGCGTCGTCGCCCATGACCGCCGCGGCCACGGCCGCTCCGCCCAGGTCGCCGACGGCCACGACATGGACCACTACGCCGACGACCTCGCTGCCGTCACCGCGCATCTCGATCTGAAGAACGCCGTCCATGTCGGCCATTCCACCGGCGGCGGCGAAGTCGTGCATTACATCGCCCGTCACGGCGAGAGCCGGGTCGCGAAGGCCGCGATCCTCAGCGCGGTGCCGCCCCTGATGGTGCAGACGGCGGCCAATCCCGGCGGCCTGCCGAAGTCGGTGTTCGACGGGCTGCAGGCGCAGCTCGCAGCCAACCGCTCGCAATTCTACCGCGATCTGCCGGCCGGGCCGTTCTATGGCTACAACCGGCCCGGCGCAAAGCCGTCGGAAGCCGTGATCCAGAACTGGTGGCGGCAGGGCATGATGGGCGGCGCGAAAGCGCATTACGACGGCATCGTCGCGTTCTCGCAGACCGACTTCACCGAGGACCTGAAGAAGATCAACGTGCCGGTGCTGGTGATGCATGGCGACGACGACCAGATCGTGCCCTATGCCGATTCCGCTCCGCTGTCGGCCAAGCTTCTGAAGAACGGCACGCTGAAGACCTACAAGGGCTTTCCGCACGGCATGCCGACGACGGAGGCCGAGACCATCAACAGGGATCTGTTGGCGTTCATCAAGGGGTGAGGTGAGAGAGCCTGCGCTCTGCGTCAGTGCCGCCTCGACCAACGCAGCCTAGGCGCACGTACGTAAGGGAGCCACCGACGAAAGGGTTCCCTCCCCCCTTGCGGGGGAGGGTTAGGGAGAGGGGTAGCCACACGACGCGCTCCCTCGAATTCTTGCCGCTAACAAGATTGCGATACCAACTGCTTCGTCGCCCATCTCGCCCGGGGCTTACCCCTCTCCCCAGCCCTCCCCCGCAAGGGGGGAGGGAGCCTGACTGACGTGCCCTCCTCACGAGATTCGCGCACAAAGATATTTTTGTGCACCACTAGTGAAACGCACAGCGCGGCAAAGGAGCACAGCGCATGAAGGTCATTCTGTTTGGCGCGACCGGCATGGTCGGGCAGGGCGTGCTGCGCGAATGCCTGCTCGATCCCGGCGTCGAGCGTGTGCTCGCGGTTGGGCGCAGCCCGACTGGGCAGCGCGACGCCAGGCTGGTCGAGCTGACCTGCGACAATTTCACCGATTACAGCGCGATCGAGCCGCAGCTCACTGGCTACGACGCCTGCTTCTTCTGCCTCGGCGTGTCCTCGATCGGCATGGACGAGGCGCGCTACCGGCGTCTCACCTACGACATCACGCTGGCTGCGGCGACGGTGCTGGCGCGGCTCAATCCGGGCATGGTGTTCAGCTATGTCAGCGGACGCAGCACCGATTCCACCGAGCAGGGCCCGCTGATGTGGGCACGGGTGAAGGGCAAGACCGAGAACGACCTGCTCAAGTTGCCGTTCAAGGCCGCCTATATGTTCCGGCCGGCCGGGATCCAGCCGCTGCACGGGGTCCGCTCCAAGACCGGTTGGGTGCAGGCGATCTATGTCGCGACCGCGCCGCTGCTGTCGTTCCTGGTTCGCGTTGCCCCGAGCTACATGACGACATCGGAACAGCTCGGCCGCGCCATGCTCAAGGTGGCCCGCGACGGTTACCCGAGGCCGGTGCTGGAGAGCGAGGACATCAACAGCCTCTGACGGGTGGCGGCAAGGCCGGTTCCCTGGAGCCGGATTTCCTGACGGAGCTTGGTACCTCCGGCGGTCGAAGGCGTTATAACCACCGTCATGTCCCCACCCGCACCGCTGAAACTGATCGCCCTCGATGCCGATGACCTCGCGGTGATCTCCGCCCATGTCCAGGACGCCCGCGTCCAGCCCGCCGACATCGTCTGGCGGCAGGACGAGAAGCGCCTCGTGGTCGGCCTGAACCGGCTGGACTGGGAGCAGACCCTGTCGGGCGGCACCTGCTCACGCCGGCTGATCGCCGCGCTCCGGTTCGACCGGGTGCTGGCATGCAAGTCGCGCAATATCGACCTGGAGGCCCCGGAAGCCACCCTGGAACTGCTCGGGATCGAATTCCACGCCTCCGACCCGCCGAGCGGCAGCGCGCTCCTGATGTTCGGCGAGGGGGCGGCGCTGCGGCTGGATGTCGAGTGCCTGGAGTGCGAATTGACCGATCTCGGAGAAGACGACCTCGGGGTGGCTCCGGGGTAAACATACCGTCTTCCCGGCGAAGGCAATTTTCAGCGCTCCCCAAGGGTTGACGGCCATTATCCGCCGCGCCATTGAGCAGGGACCGATAGTCCTCTTCAGAAAGCCGCCATGCCCGTTCGCCTGGACCGACAGAACGCCGATTTCGAGCAGCGTTTCCGCGAATTCCTGGCGGCCAAGCGCGAGGTCTCGGCCGACGTCGAGCGCGCCACCCGCGCCATCGTCGATGACGTGGCAGCCCGCGGCGATGCTGCGCTGCTCGAGGCCACCAAGAAGTTCGACCGGCTCGATCTCGACGCCGCCGGCCTGCGCGTCACCGCCGCCGAGATCGACGCCGCGGTTGCGGCCTGCGACCCCAAGACGGTCGAGGCGCTGAAATTCGCGCGCGACCGGATCGAGACCTTTCATCGCCGCCAGCTGCCGAAGGACGAGCGCTTCACCGATGCCGCCGGCGTCGAGCTCGGCTGGCGCTGGAGCGCGGTCGATGCGGTCGGGCTTTATGTGCCCGGCGGAACCGCGGCCTATCCGTCCTCGGTGCTGATGAACGCGGTGCCGGCCAGGGTCGCCGGCGTGCCGCGGGTCGTCATGGTGGTGCCGGCGCCGGATGGCAAGCTCAATCCGCTGGTGCTCGCGGCAGCCCATCTCGGCGGCGTCTCGGAAATCTACCGCGTCGGCGGCGCCCAGGCCGTGGCCGCTTTGGCTTACGGCACGGCAACGATCGCGCCAGTGGCAAAGATCGTCGGCCCCGGCAACGCCTATGTCGCGGCGGCCAAGCGGCTGGTGTTCGGCAAGGTCGGCATCGACATGATCGCCGGCCCCTCCGAGGTGCTGGTCATCGCCGACGACACCGGCAATGCCGACTGGATCGCGGCCGATCTGCTGGCGCAGGCCGAGCATGACGTCAGCGCGCAGTCGATCCTGATCACCGACAGCCCGCGGCTCGCCGCCGATGTCGAGCGCGCGGTCGGGGCGCAGCTCGCGACGCTGCCGCGTGCGGCGATTGCGCGCGCCTCGTGGGATGATTTCGGTGCGGTGATCATGGTGGCAAAGCTCGACGACGCGGTCGAGCTCGCCAATGCGATCGCGGCCGAGCATCTGGAGATCATGACCGCCGACGCCGAGGGCCTGTCGAAGAAGGTCCGCAACGCCGGGGCGATCTTCCTCGGGCCCCATACCCCGGAGGCGATCGGCGACTATGTCGGCGGCTCCAACCACGTGCTGCCGACCGCGCGCTCGGCGCGGTTCTCGTCCGGTCTCGGGGTGCTTGACTTCATGAAGCGAACCTCGATCCTGCGGTGCGGGCCGGATCAGCTTCGTGCGCTCGGGCCCGCCGCGATGACGCTCGGCCAGGCCGAAGGTCTCGATGCCCATTCACGTTCCGTCGGATTGCGCCTCAACCTCTCATGAACAAGCCACCGGACGACGAGGATTCCAACAATCGCATCGTCGCGGTGACGCTCGACGAGGAATCGATCGGCCGTTCCGGGCCCGACATCGAGCATGAGCGGGCGATCGCCATCTACGATCTGGTCGAGCAGAACCTGTTCGCGCCCGAAGGCGCCGCCGGGCCGGGACCCTACACCCTGCATATCGCGATCACCGGCAACCGGCTGATGTTCGATATCCGGAAGGAGGACGGCGCGCCTGTCGTGGCGCATCTGTTGTCGCTGACGCCGTTCCGCCGTGTCGTGAAGGACTACTTCATGATCTGCGACAGTTACTATCAGGCGATCCGGACCGCGACACCGGACAAGATCGAGGCCATCGACATGGGCCGCCGCGGCATCCATGACGAGGGCTCGCGCACGCTGCAAGAGCGGCTCAAGGGCAAGGTGCGCGTCGATTTCGAGACCGCGCGGCGGCTGTTCACGCTGATCACGGTGCTGCACTGGAAGGGTGAGGGCGCATGATCCCGAAAAGTGGGCACCGGTTTTCGGATGAGATCATGCGCCAGAATAAGAGGCGCATGATGATCGCCGCCTCGGCAGACCACGGGGGCGTACCCCGGTCGAAAAAAGCCTGATCGCATGGAAGCGCCGCGCGCGCGCACTCCTCAGGCCGTGCTGTTCGCATGCGGCCACAACGCCGTGCGCTCGCCGATGGCCGAAAGCCTGCTGCAGCAGATGTTCCCGCAGGGCGTTTATGTCCGTTCCGCCGGCGTGAAGAAGGGCGAGCTCGATCCGTTCGCGGTCGCCGTGATGGCCGAGTTCGGCCAGGACATTTCCGGCCACAAGCCGCAGACCTTCGAGGAACTCGAGGATTGGGAGGGGCTGAACTTCGACCTCATCATCACGCTGTCGCCCGAGGCGCACCACAAGGCGCTGGATCTGACCCGGACGCTCGCCACCGATGTCGAATACTGGCCGACCCAAGATCCGACCGGCACCAGCGGTAATCGCGAGCAGAAGCTTGCCGCCTATCGCGAGGTCTGCGACGGCCTGTTGCTGCGCATCCGCCGCCGCTTCACCAAAGCCGGTGCGGCGAATTTGTGAGGCTCGGGCCGCGGCCGGCGTGTTCCGAATTGCAAGGTCCGTCCCCTGTCGCCAGACTGACAAACAGCTGTGCTTATGGGGCCTTGTCTCCAAGGGGGCGCGCGATTCGCAGGCAGTTCCAAGGTTGTGCATCCATGCCCCATCCGATAGGTTCCGCCCGCGTTCGTCCCCCCGATTCAGCCCAAAAGCCCGCATGCTAGGCCGTCCCAAATTCGTTCTTGCTTCCGGTTCGCCGCGGCGGCTGGCCCTGCTCAACCAGGCCGGCATCGAGCCCGACGCGCTGCGCCCGGCCGATGTCGACGAGACCCCGCGGCGGGGCGAGTTGCCGCGCGCCTGCGCCAATCGCCTGGCGCGCGCGAAGGCGGATGCGGCGCTGAAGTCGGTGCAGCTCGACGACGATCTGCGCGGCTCCTTCATCATTTCCGCCGACACCGTGGTCGCGGTCGGCCGCCGCATCCTGCCCAAGGCCAATCTGGTCGACGAGGCCGCGCAATGCCTGCGGCTGCTGTCGGGCCGCAATCATCGCGTCTACACCGCGATCTGCGTGGTGACGCCGCGCGAGGCGTTCCGCCAGCGCCTGGTCGAGACCCGCGTGCGCTTCAAGCGGCTCAGCGAGGACGACATCCAGGCCTATATCGGCTCCGGCGAATGGCGCGGCAAGGCAGGCGGCTACGCGGTGCAGGGCATCGCCGGATCCTTCGTGGTCAAGATGGTCGGCTCCTACACCAATGTGGTCGGCCTGCCGCTCTACGAGACCGTGACCTTGCTCGGCGGTGAGGGCTTTCCGATCCGCCACGGCTGGCTCAACGCCGTCGCGGTGTGAGGTATCCACTTTCGCGCAGCGAGCCGATAGCCGGATGCGATAGCCCGTCCCAGGGGCGCGCTGCCAAAATATCGAAAACAACCCCATGCACAGTAGCCGTCAACTGCCGGCGTTCGAACACGCATATGCGATTGCCCTACCAGCAAGCGGGAGAGGGAGCGCAGCGGAACTTGCGGCAGATGATGTAAGCTCCGGCCCAGCCATGACCGACCAAGCCCGAACGCCCAAGGCCACACCCTCTGCCACCCCGCGCGCCTGCCCGATCTGCGGCAAGCCCGTCGAGCACGCCTTCCGCCCGTTCTGCTCGCCGCGCTGCCGCGACGTCGACCTCAACCGCTGGCTGACCGGCCGCTATGTCGTTCCCGGCCGCGAGGACGACGCGGAGGACCCGGAATAGCCAAGATTTCCCAACAAGTTGGGGAAAGAGCTCGGGCCGGGCTCGCCGCGCCGAAGCCTTTGGCGAAGGCGGGTGGACACGGCGCCCCGACCTCTCTATAAACCGCCCGCTCGCTCCGGCCTTTTCGGCCCCGCGGGTATGCCCAGGTAGCTCAGTTGGTAGAGCATGCGACTGAAAATCGCAGTGTCGGTGGTTCGATCCCGCCCCTGGGCACCAACGCTCTCACCGACATTTTGCCGGGGTCGGGCTGCATCAGGGCGGCTAGGCGCCCGCGAACCTCGAAATGGATCGGATCGCCGGGCCTGAGCCGCGGTGCTACGACAATGCAGTCAATGAGCTCGCGCAGCTTGAGGCACGCAGCCTTGGCATCGGCGGCCGAAAGCGCTTTCGCGAGCTGCTCCACCGCATCGAGATAGACGGCGAGAGTAGCCGGATGCAGGGTGACGACGTTCCCCTCGGTCGCCCGAGCGAGGCGCGCCTCCTGGCGATCAATCTCGGCCTCGAGTTCGGCGACCCTGGCGCCGACCATACGTCCGGTCAATTCTCCCTTTGCAACTGCGTCGACCAGCCTAGCTGCCTCGCGGCGCGCATCCTGTAGCTTGCGCTCAGCCGCGGCGCTCTCGCGCGACCGCTCCTTCGAAAGTCGCGCCCACTCCTCGGCAAAGCCCCGGCGGGCACCCTCGATTACGGCAGGATTTTTGAGCTCCTCGCGTAGGCCCCCGAGCACAGCCTCTTCGATCAGGTCAAGCCGGCATTGGCGCCTGTTGGTGCAATCTCCCGACTCGATCGACCGGGAGCACCGTGCCACGGGCCGGCCGCGCTGCGAGCCAGCCGAGACGAGGCTTGAGCCGCATTCGCCACACCGCAGGAGGCCCGACAGGATGCGACGAGGCGGCACGCCCTTCCAGCCGCAATTCGTGGTTCGCGCCTTGGCAAGCCGAGCTGCCGTCTCCTGCCAAAGATCTTCCGGGATGATGCGCAGATGCGGTGCCTCGATCCGCCGCCACTCACTGCGCGGGTTGACTCGGGGCACCTTGCGCCCCGTCTGCGGATTGCGAATCTTGCCGACGCGGTTCCAAACAATGACGCCCCGATAGATCTCGTTGCAGATCATGCCGGAGGCTCGCTTTGCAGATCCGTGAATGGTCGACGCATTCCAGGCACGGCCGCGAAACGGTTTAATACCTTCGCGATTAAGAGCGGCAGCGATGTCGCGGCAAGTACTACCTCCGGCATAGTCGCGGAAGATACGCAGCACGACCGCCGCCTGGTCGTGGTCGATCTCGTGCTCGCCGGGCCGCCCCGCGATCGGACGATAGCCGTACGGCAAGCCGCCGGCTCGTTGCCCCTGCGCGAGCTTTCCGGCAAGCCCGCGGCGTGTCTTGGATGCGAGGTCCGTGAGGTAGAGCGCGCCGACCAAGCCACGGACGCCGATCGAGATCTCGCTCGCGCGCCCGTCGTCGACGGCTACAAGCTCACAGCCGCAGAAGCGCAACATTTCCCAGACTTGGGGCAGCTCCGATTGCGAGCGTGCAACGCGATCGAAGCTCTCCACGACCACGACGTCGAAGCGACGGTCAACAGCGCCGGCGATCAGATTCTTAAGACCGGCCCGGCCATGGACCGAGGCACCAGAAAGCGCAGCATCAGAAAAGGTTTCGACGACACCATGGCCTTCACGCTCGCACCAGCGGCGGCACAGCGCCTCCTGATCTTCAATCGAGCGAGGGTTCTGCAGGTCGGATGAGTAGCGGGCGTATATCGCAGCTCTCGCCATCGTCGCTCTCTTCGGTATTCTCGCGGCGCGTTGCCGCCTGTTCCATCTTCACGAACTCCCGCCGCGCCAGCACGCGGCCGAGCTCCTCGGCAAAAGCGATGATGGCCGGGTCCGGAGGGGCCTGCAAGAGATTTCGACGGCTGCTCATTTCGCGTCAGCACTAGAAGTGCGCGATGTATTCGACGTCGCCTGGCAAGCCGCATCAGGGCAAGATCGATCCCTATCGACGGCACCCGCTGCCGCGGCAAGCTTGCGACTTGATTGGGAGATATCGAAATGCATAAGAGGGCTTTCGGCAGCTTCTGCAGCTATCGTGCGCTATGACAGGCCGAGAATGCCGAGCCGAATAATCAGATAAAAGGAAATTTGAAGGTAGTAGTTGAAACGGCAACGTTGGCGCGTATTCGGAATGATGAATCTCTACCGAGAGCCTCTCCGTTAGCTTTTTGTTTTTGGGTGGATCGATCACCATGTTCGGCACGCTTGTGAGCGCATCCCACCGCTTCTATTTGAGGATCGCTACTCAATTTCGATTACGCGCGCCGAGTTCGGGCAGGGGGCGATGGCTCGATTGTAATCGCGGACCGAGAGCAAACGCCGCAACTCATCTCGGACTCGTGTAGACCGACTGTATGAGCCGAAAAAACGATCGCAGCGAAACGCCTGACCTCCGTGAGGACTGTTATGCTCTCGTTAGTTTCGCAAGATTGAATATCAGTTGCGGCTCGCGGAACCAGCTACCGCTGGTATACTGTCTCGAAATCGGCTAGGGGACCGGAAAGCCGGCCAGGGGGAAGATGAAGAGTGCAGCCTGAGGAACGCGATAAAGAAACGCCGCAGAACAATCTCGAACGACTCAAGAGCCACCTCAAGAAAGACAGCCTCGCAGAGAAGCTCGTGTCCGCGCGGATCGGAGCAGAAGGCTCCGACCCACGCCCTGCGCTGCGTGAAGTCGTCATGAATCGTATCGAGGAGCTGAGGCGCGGATATGAGCTGCCGGATCGTAAAGCTTGAAATCCAGGGTTTCCGGGCATTCGGCAACGCCGGGCAGACCCTGGAGCTTCCATCGCTGCTCGCCGCCGTCTGGGGACCGAACAGCCAAGGAAAGACCAGCCTGGCGGAGGCGGTCGAATTCCTGCTCACAGGCCAGATCGTCCGGCGCGCGCTCATGGCGAGCAGCCAGGACGAGTTCGCCGACGCGCTGCGCAATGCCCACCTGCCGGCGGACGCTCAGGCATTCGTGCGGGCCACGATTGCCTGCGCGGACCGCTCCGTGCGTACCGTCACGCGGATTCTCAAAGCCGATTACAGCAAGAAGCAGGATTGCGAGACAATTCTTCAGATCGACGGCAAGGCGGCGATAGAAGCCGACCTTGCCGCTCTCGGCATTGTGCTCTCCCAGCCGCCGCTCCGGGCGCCCGTGCTCGCGCAGCACACGCTTGGCTATGTGTTCTCCGCAAGGCCGCAGGACAGGGCGAGTTACTTCAAGGCGTTGCTTGAGGTTACGGACCTTGAAGAATTCCGCACCCAGGTTGCCGGCCTTGAGAAGGAGATTGCCGCGCCGGCCGATCCGCTGATTGGAAAGCTTGAGACCGCGGGCACGATTGCCGGAGCCGGAAAGCATCTCGCCCGCCTGCTTGCGAGAGTGCCGACGCCCGCGGAGCTCGCAGACGCGCTTGCCGCGTGCTGCAAAGAGCTGATCGAGGCGCACGGCGATACCGCGCCCGAGGACCACAAGGAGCGCTTTACCCGGCTTGAGGCGCTGCTCGCCGAGAAGCGCTCGAAGACGTTCGCGCTCAAGGGGTTCGACCGCAAACCGCTCCCCGATTGGCCGGGACCGGGAGAGGCGGAGCTTGAAAAGCTGGACACGTATATCGCCGAGCGGAAAAAGGTGGATGCGGAGGCGCGCCGGCTCACGAGCCTGTTTCGTGAAGCCCTCGCTTTGCCGGAAATCGCGGCAGCCGAAGGCGATGCCGATTGTCCGCTATGCGGCTCCGAAGCCGCGCTGACGCCTGCGCGCATGGCGTTCATTCGGAGCCGTGTCGCCGACACCGAAGCGTTTCAGAACGCGCTCAAGGAAGCGGGCGGCACGCTTGGCCGGATGCAGGCTCTTGCCAAATCCGCGCGTGACGGCATTATGCAGGCGCTCCCGTTGTTTATTGCCAATCCATCCCGCTTTCGCAGGGCAAGAGGGTTTCGCGTCGAGCGCATTCGTTTCCTCCTGGGCGAAGAAGCTGACGCTGAAGTCGCGGCATGGCTTTCGTCATTGCGCGTCCTTGCCCGGGCGGGCGCGAGAGCGCTTGCCGGCGCCGGGCGGTTATCAAAGCTCTCAGCAGCCCACGCTGAAAACCCGGACTCGCTCGCTGACTCGAGCGCCCTGAAAGCGGAATTTTCGACGCTCCGCGCGGCGTACGACGCGTTCGCCGCCGCGTTGTCGGCATACGACGCGCTGGCAGCAGCGATCGTCGATTCACTCACAGCAGTTGTCGATTCCCAGAGCGAAACGGTCGGCTGGCAGGAGCTTATCGATCTCGCAGCGGACAAGGAAGGTCTCCGCACGGCGCTGATCGACCATGCCGCCCGCGAGCAGGCCGGCAAGGACCTGACGCAGGCGCTGCGCCAGATCGACAAGGGCAACGAGGCGGTTCTTGATGAAAAGTTCACCGAACTAAGCGGTGGCGTTCAGAAATGGTGGGACCTTCTGCGGCCGGACGAGCTCAGCTTCTTCAGCGGCGTCGCGCCGCGCCCCGGCGCGCGCCGCACCATCGATTTCAAGGCGGGCCTTTCGGCCAAGGCTGACCGGAGCGACCCGAAGCTTCGCGATGTGATCGCGGTTTTCAGCCAGTCGCAGCTTCATTGCCTTGGCCTTGCGCTATTCCTCGCGCGGGCTGCGAAGGAGAAGGCCGGGTTCATCGTTCTGGACGATCCCATTATCTCAAGCGATGAGGACTACCGGGCATTCTTCAACGCGATGGTGCTTGAAGAGTTGCTGAGGCTTGGCACGCAGGTGATCGTGCTTACGCAGGATCAGCGCACATGGAAGGACCTTGGCGAGCGGTATCTGCATCAGAACATCTCCATGTTCCAGATCGCGCTGCTGAGTCCGGCGGACGGATCGAGCGTCACAAACACGGCGGATGACCTCGCAACTCAGCTTACCCGCGCGGAAAAGCTTGCCCGTGGCGGTCATCCGACACTTCGGAAGCAGGGGGGCGAGGTCATGCGGGATGCTGCCGAGCGCTTCTGCAAGGAGATGCTGGTCAAGGATCGTCGCGCGAAGGGCGATGGGGCCGCGTCGTTGCTCGACTACGACAAAAAGACCCTTGGGCATCTTGGACCGCAGGTAGAGCCGCTACTCACGCAAGACCCGTCTCATCCGGGCAAGCTGCGCGCGCTCGGGTCTGCGCTCAATCCGGCAAAACACGACGATGCGATCCCTTCGATGGGCACGCTTGTTCAAGCCCTTGGCGATTTGCAGTTTCTCAAGAAAAAGTATCTGTAAGAAGTGCGAACAGAGCGCTGGCGCCACCGTGGAGGCGCGTCTCTGCACGTTCAAAGATCTTGGCCGCCAGGAATGCAGCTGTATGGGCAAATACAAGGCCGTCGAGCGAAGCCGGGGTCCCGCAAAAAGATCCGTTTGGCGAGCCTCGACAGTTTTCCGGCCAGTGTGGCTGGGGCCAGTGAGGCGCATCATATTGATTTTCATAATAGTTTTCTGATCGCCAGACTAAGTTTGCGATTGACGCAGGCGTCTACAACTGCATCCTCAAACTATGATTCTGAGCGATTTTGCCCTGGCACGTTCGTCCGGGAATTTCCGGGGGTTGACCGTCGGGCCTGCAAGCTCCTTATCCGCGACGAGCTGCGGGCACGGGCGATCGCTATAAGAAAGTTGGACTCGGCAGGGGGACATAATGGCGCAAAACGACCGCGCGGAAAGCACTTCGGTCTACAAGCACGGTCAAGAATCCGTGCAACGCCCCGACGTTGGCGTCGAAGCACAATTTTCGAACAAGAAGCAGCCGAAGACCTATCGCTACGATTCCAGCCTTGCGCCGGAGCTGACATGGGATGAGAGCGCCGACCGCGCTTTCGCCGAATGGCTGTTGGCGCTCGTCGCGGACGCAGCAGAACAGGGCGAGGGCAAGATCTTTGCCGCGCCGCAGGTCTGGCAGGGCAACGGAGAGAGCTTTTTGTCGCTCTCGCAATGCATCGCCCGGCTACGGAGCGTGACCAAGCCATTTCTCAACTGGACCGGCAAGGCAGAACGGCAGCAGGTGACAGTTCCGACGCTGCCGCTGTTCGTTCACGAGCGACATTCGACGCAGGCGATCCTGGACACATTGAAATCGCACAAGGCGCTCGGCACCAACCTCGACTTGTTCGGTGATACAAACCTCGACATTGCCGACAAGCTGGACGCGTATCAGCATAAGGGACCATGGACCAACCGCCTCATTCTCGGCGACTCATTGCAGGTCATGAACTCCCTGCTCGAATACGAGGGTATGGGCAGTCAAGTGCAAATGATCTACTTCGATCCGCCTTATGGAGTGAAGTACGGGTCGAACTTCCAGCCCTTTGTGCGTAAGAACCGGGTCACTCACGGGTCAGACGACGAGATGATCCGTGAACCCGAGATGGTGAAGGCGTATCGCGACACATGGGAATTGGGCCTTCACTCCTACCTAACGTATCTTCGGGACCGTATCACCCTCGCTAGGGAACTGCTCACGGAATCTGGTTCGATCTTTGTTCAGATTTCCGATGACAACATTCATCACGTTCGTGAAGTTCTGGACGAGGTTTTTCCCGAGGGCTTTGTCTCGCAGATCAGCTTCCAGACAACGTCTGGTTTTGACTCAGCGACCTTGCCAACGGTCGGCGACTTCCTGCTTTGGTACGCGAAAAACCCGGATCACGTTCGCTACAACAAAGTCTTCCAGCCTCAACCCGTCGAACTCGGCAAAGGCAACGCCACCTGGGTAATTTTATCAGACGGCACCTATCGCGGCGTCAAAGCAAGCGAAGCCCGAGGAGAGGAGGAACTTCCGAAAGGTGCCCGCCTTTACAATCCGGGTGACCTACAATCGCAGGGCGCGGCATCTGAACCGCAACCGTTCACGTTTGAGGGCAAGACCTACTTGCCCGGCGGCAATTCGCATTGGAAGGCCAATTACCCTGACGGCATGAACAACCTGGCCGCAGCTGGCCGTATTCATGTCGCCAAGAACAGCATCCGCTATCGTCGTTTCGCGGACGATTTTCCTTTCCAGCAGACCGGTAATATCTGGACCGATACGATCACCGGCAATTTCACCGATGATAAGGTCTATGTCGTTCAGACGGGCGTGAAGGTCGTGGAGCGATGCATCCACATGACCACAGATCCCGGCGACCTGGTGCTGGACATAACCTGCGGTTCGGGCACGACCGCCTATGCCGCAGAGATGTGGGGGCGGCGCTGGATCACAGTGGATACATCTCGCGTGCCCATTGCGTTGGCTCGGCAGCGCCTGCTGACAAGCACCTTCCCTTGGTATCGCTTGAAGGAACCCGCGAAAGGACCAGCCGGCGGTTTCGTCTACGAGCGCAAACGAAACAAGAAGGGTGAGGAAGTCGGCGGCCTCGTGCCTCGCATTACCCTCAAATCCATTGCCAATGACGAAGACCCCAAGATGGAGGTCCTTGTTGATCGGGCCGAGACGAACGACAAGATCACGCGCGTTTGCGGATCGTTCACTGTTGAGGCGACTATTCAAGCCGCAATGAGTCTTGAAGACGATGCCGCGCAACCAGCACCGCAGATCCTATCAGGAAATCCGCGCGCCTATCTTGACCGCATGGTCGAACTGTTACGCCAGAGCAAGACACTACAGTTGCCAGGCAACGTGACACTGCAACTGGACGTCATCAGTCCACTTGCGGACCGCGAGTATCTTCACGCAGAAGGCGTGGCGAAGAACGGCAGCGAGAAGCGCATTGCATTTGCGTTCGGTCCCGAGGACGGGGCGATCGGCTCCGAATATGTCTTCAACGCCCACACCGAGGCGTTGCAGCAAGGATTCCAGCAGCTGTTCCTGTTTGGCTTTGCAATCCAAGCGAAAGCCCGCGAGATGCTGGACAAGCTGAAGCTTCCGACCATCTACGTTTCAGTAACTCCCGACGTAGTCATGTCTGACCTGCTCAAGACCACCAAGTCCAGCGAGATCTTCTCGATTACCGGCTTGCCCGATGTATCGCTTGAGCCGGCCGGGAAGGAGAAGGATGGAACGCCGCTCTGGCGCGTCGTGATCAAGGGCCTCGACATTTTCCGACCCGACACGATGGAGACGGAAGAGGTCAAGGCCGAGAACCTGCCGTGCTGGATGCTCGACAGCAACTACAACGGCATGGTGTTCATGGCCACGCAGGTGTTCTTCCCCAGAACCGGCGCCTGGGAGAACCTACAAAAATCCCTGAAAGGGCAATTCAGCGACAGCGTGTGGGAACACCTTGCCGGGACAACGAGCGAGCCTTTTGTCCTGGGTGACAAGAAGCGCATTGCCGTGAAAGCGATCGACGAGCGCGGCAATGAGCTGATGGTCGTCAAGAGCGCCGACGGAGGCCGCTGATGACCGCCGCCGCGAAGCCGCAAGAGCCGCCGGTGACCGTCGCCGAGGTCGAGTCACCGATCATCAATTCGCCATTCCGGGAGCCCGAATATTATTGGCAGATCGAGCGTGGGAAACCGCCAGTCAAGGCCGAAGGCCGGCGGCGCGCGAGCTACTTCTACCGCGTGCCGGAACACGCCGGGCGCGGTAAGAAGAACAAGAAGCAGGCTGAGCTTTTCGCGGACGCAAAGGGCGAGGAGGTCGAGCTTGAAATCGTCAACCTCATTCGCGAGCGGGTGAAGGAATGGCGGGCCGGCAGCCGGTCCGGCGGCAGCGCTTATGACGGCGCATCGCCGGTCACGAAGGAACTGCTGGAGCTCTGGCGCAGCAGCGACCGGATGCAGCGGCTCTTCTTCGCGCAGGTTGAAGCGGTGGAGACCATCATCTTTTTGGTCGAGGCTGCCGACATCTATCAGAAGGGTATCCCGGAAATCCCGAGGGACGATCCCGGCCTTGAATCCAAGGCGGCGGGCGTACGCGCCTTTCTCCGCTACGCCTGCAAGATGGCGACAGGCTCAGGCAAGACGACTGTGATGGGGATGCTCGCGAGCTGGTCCATCCTCAACAGCGTGGCTTCCCCGCGCGATGATCGGTTCTCGGATACGCTCCTGATCGTCTGCCCAAACGTCACGATTCGCGAACGCCTGCAAGAGCTGGACCCTGCGCTCGGAGACCTATCCCTTTACAGAACCCGGCAGTTGGTGCCGGTTCACCGCATGGAGGATTTGCGCCGCGGTGAGGTCATGATCGCCAATTGGCACCGCCTCGCAAAAAAGGAAACCAACACAGTCAACGGTGACTCGGCCAAGGTCGTAAAGACCGGCGAGGCCGTCGATGTGGTGAAGAACGCGGGCAAGGCGAACGAATCCGTCGAGACAAAATACTTCGAGTCAGATGCCGCATGGTTCAAGCGCATCCGGCGCGAACTTGGCAGCGGCAAGGGCCGCAGCCCGCATTGGCTGATCTTCAACGACGAAGCGCACCACGCTTATCGGCGCGGCGATGCCCCGACCGAAGACGCGCTCGACGAGGATAAGGATCTCGCCAGCAAGAATGACCGCGAGGCAACGATCTGGATCGAAGGGCTCGACCGCATCAACAAGCTGGCCGGCGGCAGCAGGCGGCGCGGCATTCATCTCTGCATCGATCTGTCGGCGACGCCGTTTTATATTCAGGGGTCCGGCAACGAGGTCGGCAAGCCGTTCCCGTGGATCGTCTCCGACTTCGGCCTTCTCGACGCCATCGAATCCGGCCTTGTGAAGGTTCCGCAGCTTCCCGCCCGCGACGTTACTGGTGCGGAGGAAGCCGCTTATTTCAATATCTGGCGTTGGGTGCAGGCGAAGGCGAAGGAGGACGGGTACGGCACCAACGTCACTCCGGAAATCGTCATGAATTACGCCAGCGCGCCCATTAATCTCCTGGCGGTAGAATGGCACCAGCGCTTCCTAGAGTGGGAGAGATTCTCGAAGCAGCAGCAAAGACATCCGGTCCCACCGGTGTTCATCGTGGTGTGTCGCGATACCGCCGTCGCGCGCGAGGTTCATTCGTGGCTTGCCAACGGCAATGACAGCTACGGCGTTTCGCCGCCATGGTTTCGCAACTCGCCCGGCCAGGAAGTCACCGTCCGCATCGACTCCAAGGTGATCGAGGACATCGAAGCCGGCGGCACCAAGGACGAGACGCGTCGCTTGCGCTTCATCCTCGACACGGTCGGCAAGCCCGAATGGCCCGGCGGCAAGGTGCCGGAAGAATGGTCGGAGCTTGTTCGCAAGCACAACGATAAAGCCGCGAGCGACGATAATGACGGCTCCCTCAAATGGATCGACGAGCGAATTCCGCCAGGGCGAGACGTGCGCTGCATCGTTTCCGTCGCCATGCTCGCCGAAGGATGGGATGCAAATACGGTCACGCACATCGTGGGCCTGCGGCCGTTCGGATCGCAGCTTCTGTGCGAGCAGGTCGTCGGCCGCGCCTTGCGCCGTAAGAGCTATGCGCTGAACGAGAACACGCAGATGTTCGCCGAGGAAACCGCTAAGGTTTTCGGCGTTCCGTTCGAATTGATCCCGTTCAAGGTTGCGCCAGCCGGACCGCAGCCGCCGCAGCCGGACCCGAACCATATCTATTCAGTGCCAGAGAAAGCGGAATTTGAGATCACCTTCCCAATCGTGACGGGTTATCATCAGTCGGGGAGCTTTGATGTTTCCGTCGATTGGGATCAGGTCGCGAAGGTCACGATCGATCCGATGCGTATCCCGCAGCTTGTCGAATTGACGCCCCTGACCACGCCTGACGGCACCCTCGCCGCCTACGGTCCCGGCGAAAGACCGGTCCTTTCGTTGAAAGACTGGCGTGCTCTCTTTCGCGATCAGCAGGTCGCCTTCCGGCTCGCGCGCGAAATCTGCATGCGCTGGCAGAACGACAACGGCGCTGCCGCCGTTCCGGTGCAGCAGCTCTTTCCGCGCATTGCCTTCGCAGCGAAGCGCTTCCTCGCCGAGAAGCTGGAGCGAAAGGGCGACAGCCAGCCGTGCGACGTGTTGCTTGTCGGTGAATATATGCAGGCTTCCATCGGCGCGTTGTTCGACGCCATTAAGAGGGGCTCGTCAACCTCGGACGAAGAAGTGGCGGTCATCCCGCAAGGCGCGTCGGGACGCGGCAGCACGCTTTATGTCGATTTCCACACGACGAAGCCGATCTATCCCGTCAGCCATTGCCACCTGAACGCAATGGTCGCGGACACCCAAAAATGGGAACAGAGTGCGGCGTTCCTTCTCGATACGCATCGCGGTGTAAAGAAGTGGGTGAAGAACGACCGGCTTGGCTTTTTCATCCCGTACCGGAGCCGCGGGCTGCCGGCGAAATACGTGCCGGATTTCATTGTCGTGACCGACAAAGGCCAGAATGTCATTGTCGAAATCAAGGGGCAGGTGTCCGATAGCGCTGACGCGAAGGCCAAAGCCGCCGAGCGTTGGGCGGCGGCCGTTACGCGGCTTGGTCAATACGGAACCTGGCGCTACCTGCTCGTTACCGACCCCAGCCGGCTTGGCCTGATGCTGAACGCTTACACAGATGCGGCCTGGGATCAGGGCGAGTTCAAGCTGAGCTAACCTTCGCCTCGTTCCCTCTGGCTTCGTGCAGCGAGGCCGGAGCGTTGCCGGGCTAAGATGCTTGGCGCCCTGCCAGTTGCGCCGCGTGGCCAAGCTACCGTTTCTCCGGCCGTTCGCCGACAGAGCGCGTCACGTAGCCAGTCCACCTTTACGTTCATTGCCGCCCTCAGTCAGGGCCGCGGTCTGCCGGACGGCGCTTTGCCGTCAATGGTCTGCCCGCACCACCCCGCCGTAACGGCGGGCCGTGTTGACCATGACGGCCGCAGCTCATGCCGCCCGGCCTTTCGTCCGCGTCCTTCGGGACGATCAACGAACGAAAGGAGAAAAAAATGGGACTGGATATGTACGCCTACGCGCTCAATCGCACGCCGGAAAAGCCGGTGGACTTCAAGGCCGACGACGCCGTGGAAATCCACTACTGGCGCAAGCATCCGAACCTGCACGGCTGGATGGAGCGCCGCTACCGCGAAAAAGGCGGGGCCGAGCTCGACTTCAACTGCGTGAACGTGCAGCTGACGAGCGCCGACCTCGACGCTCTTGCAGATGCGATCCGCTCGCTCAGTCTGCCGCCAACAAACGGCTTTTTCTTCGGCGCATCCGACGGCAGCGAGATCGACGACGATCTGCAGTTCGTCGCCAAGGCGCGCGAAGCGCTCGCGGCCGGGCTGACTGTGTTCTACTCGTCCTGGTGGTAGCACCAACGCAAATCGGGCCGCTAGTCCTGCGGCCCAGTTTGCCTGCTGTTGAGCGCCATGATCGAAGGCAGCTTTGCAGCCGATCATTCAAGGTGCGCGCGAATGCCTTTGGCTGTTTTGTCGATAAAGTCGATGTCGCGGATCTGCTCTTCAGTGCTGGTGAAAAGGTTGTTTCCTTCCTTGAAGCCGTTCTGCAGATACCATTGCTGCTTCCATTCCCAGCCTTCGCGGTATTTCGCCTGATCGAGGCGGCCGAGATGCTCCCAAAGGATGATCTCGCCGGAATCATCGATGAACGAAAAGTCGGGACGCAAACGGCCCGGCCTTGCCGTTCCGTCTAGCGGGCGCTCGTATTGATAATTGATGCCGAGGGCGTGCAGCTTTTCGGCGATCAGGAGCTCGGATTTGCTGCGGACAAGCTCGCCCCGCGTCGTGCGGTAAATCAAATGCGCGGCATAGCGGTCCTTCGACGGCTTGCCGCTCTTCTCGGCGCGAGGATCTTCCGCTCGGATGCCGACCGCGAAGAGGTTCGTGCTCCTCCTGGCCGTCTCCGAGGTTCGAATGAGGTCATACAGACCACTTGGATCATCGCCCTCCATGAGCAGGATCAGCCGGTCTTTCGAGCGGGTCAGCGCCGTGTAGACCAGCTCGCGCGTGAGAAGGCGCGAGCGCTGCGGCAGGATAACGAATACCTTCCTGAAATCGCTTCCCTGGGCCTTATGCACTGTCAGCGCATAGGCGAGTTCGAGAGGCGCGCTCTCCGGACCGAAATTGCTCGGATAAAATCCGAACCGCACATCCGGGCGCGCGACGAACGCGACGTTGAGAGCCTTATTCTTGGCGGCTCCACTCCCACTGGCCGCGACGCCGATTTCGCCGTTGGCGAGATATTCCTCGACCTTCTGCTTATCTTTGCCGTTCCATCCGTTGCGCCTGCCGTTGCGCGTCAGAATGACCTTGTCGCCCCATACGATCTCCTCATCGCCGAGACTCAGTCCCCACGGCTGCCGCGCGGTCTTCAGTTGCGAAGCTCTAAAGCGGCGCTGAATCCATCGGTTCAGCTCCGCCACGCCGTGAATATTCTTCTTGCCGGGGCACAGGAGCTGGAAGTTCTCCGCGCCGTCGTGATCGTCGAAAGGGACCCAGCCTTGTTCCGTGAGCCCGAGCGCAACGTTAAACCCTTCGACATCGCTGTCGCTGGCGAGATTCAAATGCTTCTGGAACAGACCGGATAACTGCTGATGCAGATCTTTTGGGGTTTTCCAGTAATGGACTTCCAGATCGTTGAACGTTTCCCCGGCCTCAAGGTCGCTCAGCACCCTGTCGGCATCCACCGGTTGAGACTCCCTCGTGAACCAGGATGCAAGCCGCAGGCTGTCGGAGGGAGCGCCCGCACTCGTCCTCACTTCGACCGACAGCCGCGCGAGCGCCTTGCCATCCTCGCGTTGCTTTTCGGAAGCCTCCTCGAGGAATGCAACCAAATCCGCGAACGGGCGGCCCATGCCGATGGGCGGGAGCTGGTTTGGATCGCCCACAAGGATGACGCGCTGCACGTGCGCGAGATCGAGCGCGAGCAGCACGGCCAGCAGGTCGTCCATCGTGAGCATCGAGCATTCGTCGATGACGACGGTCTTTTCCTTCGCGTAGGGCGGGTCGCCCTCGAACAACGGGCGTTGCCTCAGCGCGTCATATCTGTCGCGCTGGTACAAGAACTGCGCGACCGTCATCGAAGCGTCACCGGTTTTTTGCCCGAGGCGCACGCGCGCCTTGCCGGTCGGCGCGAGAAACAGGATCCCTTGCTTGGAAAGGGCCTTTGATTTCTTTAAAGCGCCGAGAACCGTTGTCTTTCCTGTCCCCGCGCCGCCCACTAGCACGCTCAGTTTTCTTGTGGTGATGGTTTCGAGCATGCGGCTTTGCTCAGCGAGCGCGTCCGCATAGCGCGGCTCTTTGAAATTAACGCTCACCCCTTGCTCGCTGATGCTCTCGCGCAGAAGAGCGGACCAGTCCTCCTTCAGGCTTTCGATCGCGGCTTGCGCGCGCTTTTGCAAAATTCGGGAAAGGCGCTGCTCGTTCTTCATGGCGTCGGTCAGCTGAAGACACTGTACCGGGGAAGAATGGGCATCACGCGCGAGTTCGAAACGCGCGATCTCCCCCTCGATGTTGTTCAGATTGCCCTTGATCCAGTCCGCCGATGCCTGCAGGGGATGGCTGAGGTCGAGCGAAGCGAGCGCCTCGATCGCTTCGTCTTCGGCGAGCAGCGCGTCACCCTGCTGGCCCGCGATGCGGAGAACGGTCACGAACGCGGCGCGCACGCGCCGCCAGTCGAGCGGTGACTCGACTAAGGAAGGCTTTGGAACAGGGTGTTCCGCCGCAATTGTCGCGTCCGGCAACATTCCGCGGTCAATCGCGCCGAGCGCGACAGGATGCTCGTTGAGATCGCCCAGATCGGCTTCCACGATCCGGTAGGGATTAGCGAGAATCGCTGCGTCATCGACCTGGCCGCGGGTCGCCTTCCTGCGCTCGCCCGGAGTAAACCAGCGCAGCGCCTGCGCGGGACTGAGCTCAAATCGCGACAGCAGCTGGAGCAGCGCGCGCCGTTCACCGGTGAGCGCATTCCATGTCGCCGCAACCGCTTCAACATCGCCTTTATAAGCTTTTTTCGGAGGCGGACGCTTTCCGCGCAGGATCGCATCGATGACCGGCCAGGGGTTGTCCTTCGGCTTAATGTCGCCGCTGGCGCTCAGCTCCAGCATCAAGCTCGTGCCGAGCCGCATTCCGAGCGCTTCGAGCGCTGCGCCTGCGCCTGGAAACGCGCCTCGGTCCTGCCAGACGGCATGGATTTGCTGGTTGAGCCATTCCTCGCGCCGCTCCCAGGGGCCAGGCGCCACACCGTGAACTCGCACCTTCCGGACCGCTTCGAGGCTCCGCACCAAGGTGGAAAGCGCCACGTCGTTGGCGGCGTGCTCTCCGACATAGGAGAAGGATTTGACTTGCCCGCGGTCGGGTACGACCGCGATCTCTTCGAGAAGTTCGCGCCGGCGCAGGTTTTCGTCGGAGTCGCCTGTGTCCTCCAGGTAATCGTGATACGGCAGAAGCATTCCGTCCGCGCCGTTCGGCCGGATCGAATGTGTGAGGAGACGGTCCCAAAGCGGATAGCGGGGCCCCTCGGCGGCGTCGTAGTGTTGCAGTGCACCAATCTGGTCCACCATGCCGACGCCAACAACCAGGCGATTAACGGTCTCTTCGAGCGGATGTCCGCTTTTCGTGTAAAAAAACACGAGCGACTTCTTGGCCGCGATCCGGTTGAAGAACAGCTCGCACAAGGCTTCCTGCCGCTCGCGCGAAAAAACCCATGAGGTCGGGAACGGGGCCTGGTCGC
Organism: Bradyrhizobium sp. CCBAU 53421; assembly: GCF_015291625.1. Classification (NCBI taxonomy): domain Bacteria; kingdom Pseudomonadati; phylum Pseudomonadota; class Alphaproteobacteria; order Hyphomicrobiales; family Nitrobacteraceae; genus Bradyrhizobium; species Bradyrhizobium sp. CCBAU 53421. The sequence goes on along the minus strand of NZ_CP030047.1, from coordinate 8,591,450 downwards.
CCGGCGGCAATGAGGCAGGCAATCGCTCCTCGATCTCCTGCTGATGTTTCTGAAGCATCCAGAAAAACGGAACGGCGAAGGTCGAGTAAGGCGGCACCTTGACGACGGTCCGGACAAGCTTGCCGTGCGTTTTCTGTGCCTCCTTGATGTTCTGGTAGGGATGATTGAAGGCCCGCCACCATGGCTTGTCGTTCATGAACCCGCCTGACTCGGCCTGGCAGGGCGGAAACTGGCCCTCCTCCAGCTCCGAAAACTCCTTGCCCGCGAGCGCGTCTTCCGCCGCGTCGTCCCTTGCCGCGCGGATGCGGTCAAGATCAATACAGTAGGCATTCTTTGACGGAGCCAGGCAGACCCGACCGTTCCACCGGTTGTCGTGCCAGGCAACCCGCAGATTGAGATGTTGAATAGCGCCCGAGCTCATTCGCTTCCGCAGCCCCCTTAGACTCCCTTGAGCATTGTCGGGCAGGCGTGAAGGAGAAGCTAGTATCAATCCGTCGTATTGCGATAGCTCGCCTCATGTTGCGGTCGCGAATGCATATTTCCGTAACCATGGGATTCGGCTGCCGCGCCGGCCTTAAACCGCAATTCCTTGAAAACACCCGCTTATCATCGTAAATGTCCATTATTTGATACTGAGAAATTCTTGGCGGGGGGCATGACGGAAGCCATCGCGGCAGCAAGCGATCCCGGCTGGAATCCTGAGATTGCCGGGACCAAAGTTCGTCTGCGCGACAATCCAGGACGGCAGGGCGCCACCACCGGACGCACGAAGCGGGCCGGCAGCTTTCTCATGGTGGAGATCGATTTCGGTCCCAATGAGAAGCAGTTCAAGCGATATGACCTGCTGGAGCCCGTCGGCGAGCAGAAAGAGATCTTCGAGCTGCTTGAGAATGCCGTGTTCGGTGGCCCAAGCGATCTGCGCCGCGTCCTGACGTTCGAGAAGATCAAGGGCGAGCTGACCAACATCTTCTACTCGATGGAAGCCAGCAATACGGACTTTCATCCCCACCAATTCAAGCCCGTCATGCGCTTCATCGAATCGCCTGTCGGCCGCATGCTGATCGCCGATGAAGTTGGTCTCGGCAAGACAATCGAGGCAACCTATATCTGGAAAGAAATCCAGGCGCGTCAGTCGGCGCGCCGGCTTTTGATCGTTTGCCCAGCCATGTTGCGGGAAAAATGGCGAGGCGACCTCCGCAAACGATTCAACATCTCCGGCGATATTGTCTCGGCGCGCGATCTCTATGAGCGCATGAAGGATGTCGCCGCGCATCGGACGACCGATTCCTTCGTCTATATAACGAGCCTCGAAGGTCTTCGGCCCCCGGCCAATTACGAGAACGAGAGCGCCACCGGCGTCAGGGCGCGCTTTGCGCGTCTTCTGGACGAGAATACGGCAACCGAAGATTTCGCTCTCTTCGATCATGTCATCATCGATGAAGCCCACTACCTTCGCAATCCGTCCACCGGAAACAACCGGTTGGGCAGGCTCCTCAGCGAGGCTGCGCATCATCTGGTGATGCTGACCGCAACCCCAATTCAGCTCAACAGCGACAACCTCTACCAGCTTCTGCGGCTCGTTGATCCCGACCAGTTCTACGATTCGTCGCTCTTCCAGGACATGCTGGCGGCCAATTCCAGCATCGTCCGGGCGCAAAGGGCGCTGTGGCAGGAGCCCGTCAATGTTCAGGGCGCGCTCGCGGCTCTCGCGGACGCGGAGAGGTCCGACTACTTCAAAAGCGACGCTATTCTCGCGCGAATCAAGGAGCATCTCTCGGAAGGCTTTCCTGATTCCGAAAAGCGAATCGAAGTTCTGCGTCTGCTTGAGAGCCGCTCGCTCCTGTCTCAGTACATGACGCGAAGCAGGAAGCGCGAGGTCCTCGAAAAACGCGTCGAGCGCCGGCCTCAGACGCTTCACATCCGGTTCAGCCCCGAGGAATCGTCGCTCTATCAGCATGTCACCAATCGCATTTGGCAGGAAGCCGTCGGCAGAAGCGGCGTTTCTCTCTTCTCTCTGATCGCCCGCCAGCGTCAAATGGCGAGCTCGATTGTCGGCGCGCTCGAAAGCTGGCGCGAGAAGGGCTTGATCGAAGATCTGCTCTGGGAAGATTTCGGCGTTTCCCGCGAGCTTCTGCCGGAAGCCGGTTCTGAGACGGAGGAACGCGACGGCGATGCGGCCGATGAGGGTGCGGGTAATGCCGCGCTTGATTGCACATATGACCTCAAGAGCCTTGAGGAGGGCGACAACAAGTACCGCGCGCTCAAGGAGTTTTTGGCCGCCGAGCTGCGGAAGAACCCGAGGGAAAAATTTGTCGTGTTCGCGTTCTATCGCGGCACGCTCAAATACCTTGCGCGCCGGCTCAAGGCGGACGGCGTCAATGCCGCGCTCATCATGGGCGACATGGGAGCGGAGAAGGACAATATCATCGCGTCATTCGCGCGCGCCGACGGACCTTCTGTTCTCTTGTCGTCGGAAGTCGGCAGCGAGGGTATCGACCTTCAGTTCTGCCGCTTCCTTGTCAATTACGATCTTCCCTGGAACCCCATGCGGGTCGAGCAGCGGATCGGCAGGCTTGACCGCCTGGGCCAAAAGGCGGAGCGCATCTCGATCATCAACCTTGCGGTCGAGAACACGATCGAGGACAGAATTTTGATGCGCCTTTATGAGCGCATCAATGTCTTCAGGGAAAGCATCGGCGACCTTGAAGACATTCTGGGCGAAGTCACCGAGCAGCTGCTCGTCGGTCTGCTCAATCCGAACCTGACCGAAGAAGAGCGCGAGCGCAAATCGGTCCAGGCCGAGCTTGCGATCCGGAATACTCAAAAGGAACGTCAGAGACTTGAGGAGGAAGCCGTCAACCTTGTCGGGTTCTCGGATTATATCCTCGACCATGTGAGGGACAGCCGCCAAAAGGGCCGCTGGCTCAGCGCTTTCGAGCTACGCGCACTCGTGGACGATTTCTTCGCCCGAAACTATCCCGGAACCAAGATCGAGCAAACGGGCGAGGTTGATTTTGCCGCGCGAATCGTTCTGTCAGACGAGGCCCGAACATCGCTCGGATACTTTATAGCCGAAACGCGCCCCTCGACGCCGACGACGCTGCACCGGAGCAGCAGGCCGGTCTTCTGCGTCTTCGATCCGCGCAAGACCGAGGATGTCTCTCCCGACGCGGAATTCATCGAACCGAGCCATCCGCTCGTACAGTGGATTCGCGCGCGCTACCGTGATGAACATCACCAGTTGCACCCTGTCGCTGCGATTGCGATGAGCCAGGCAGACGCCAAGGTGCCGGTTGGCGATTATGTGTTCAGCGCGCACCGATGGTCGTTTGTTGGTCTCAAATCAGACCAGCTGCTGTCCTTCCGGGCCTCAAATCTTGCGACAGGCGAATTGCTGAACGCTGCCGACTCCGAAGCGTTGGTGACGGCCGCTTCAGCGTTCGGCGAAGCGCTGCCCAACGCGGTCAATGTGCTGCCAGGCATCGGCAAAATCTGCGAAGCCGCGTTTCGTTGCGAAGAATCCTTGGGCAACGCGTTCGGCGAGCGGCTTGCCGATTTTGAAGCTGAAAACAAGGTGCGCTGCGATCAGCAAAAAGTAAGCGCCGAAAAACTCGCTAGGCGCCGCTTGGAAGGTTTCCGCGCCCGTATCGAGAAGTTCCGCAGGGAGGGCAATCTTCGGCCGGTGGCGATGACCGAGGGCCTCATAAGGAAAGAAGAGGAGCAGCTCAGGACCAAGCTGGAGCGCATAGTCAAACGGCAGCAGGTCGATCCCACAATGATACAGCTCGCCGCAGGCGTTGTTAGGGTGTCGGAACGCTGATGAGTTGGCGCGATAAAATACAAGAACTAAGGGACCGCCTTTTTGGGAATCGGCATGCGCCCGGTGCTCCGATTGCGCCCGTAGCGAATGTCCGGCCCGCAGATCGCGTCGAGCCGGGAATCGCCCGCGGCGCCGCGCCCCGCGTCGTGACGCTCAATCTTGGCATCGATTTCGGAACGAGCTTCACCAAGGTGTGCTATCGCGACCTTGGAACGGAAGAATCCGGTGTCATCGCTATCGGCCAAGGTCTAAAAAGCGCTTTGCTGCCGTCAGTTGTCGTCATCTCTCAGGATGGGCGCCTTTCCTTGCGCGACGGCTCTGTAAGACCGCCGAATTCGGTTGAGGTCACCTACCTCAAAATGAGGCTGGCAGGCACGCCGATCACAGATGACCTGACCGAGCTTGCCGGCATCAAGCTCAACGGGCCCGCGACGGTGAAGGCGCTGGCCGCATGGTTCCTTGCGTCCGTCATTGCGTGCAGCCAACGATGGATGGGCCTGAATGAGTCGGACAGGCTCAAAAACCGGACGCCCATCTGGTCCGCAAATGTCGGCGTTCCAGTGGAGCATTACGACTCAGATGCACTCGCGACGTTTGAGGAAGTGCTCGGCGTTGCGTGGCTTTGGGTCAAGGACGCCAAGATTCCCGGCACGCTGAGGGCGGCCTTGGATGAGTATAGCGCAGCCTTCGCGAGGCTTGAGCGCGAGGTCGCGGATTTTCACGCGGTGCCGGAGATTGCGGCAGCCGTACAGTCGTTTGTGATGTCCCGCGAAGCCGTTCCCGGCATCTACGTTTATTTCGATATTGGCGGCGGCACGATCGACGGCGTCGCTTTCAACTATGTGAACTACGACGGCGAAAGGCGGATCAACTTCTACTCCGGAAAAGTGGAGGCGCTCGGCATCTCTGCGATCGGGGCCGCGATCAACCCGGACAAGCGGAGCGACTTCGATGCCGCGGTGCTGGAAATGCTTTTCAAGGAATGCGCGGGAGAAGTCCGGGATGACTATGAGAACCGGATCCGCTGCCTCGTTGGCACCATTATCATAACGGCCAAGAAAAAGGATGGGCGAGACTGGCAGGTCGATGCGATCCAGAATTCTGACTACGAGCGCAAGTTTATCGGGCGGCTTCCCCTGCATCGGATGAAGCCATTAGTGGTTTTCCTGGGGGGCGGCGGCTCGAAATCGGAATGGTATAGTTCGACAATCGGCTCCACCTACACCGAGTTTCAGCACGACCGCTCGGGAATTCCTCCTTACAAGATACTGAATGTGCAGCGTCCCAAGGATTTAGCGCTCAGGGACGGCGACGACTTTACGCGTTTTGCGATCAGCTACGGCTTGTCCATCCCGTTCGGCGAAGGGCCTGAAATCCGCCTCCCGAGCCGGTTCAAGGAAGCCGAGCCGCCAAAGGCATGGAGGCCGCGAGACTGGGTGGACTATGTCGACAGCAAGGATGTTTACGACTGACGCGCAGCGAGCGGGCAACTCCTTCGCATCTTAAGGCAATGGAGTTGACGCGCGTCTGCCTTTCAGTCCCCCGTCCGGCAGACGATGCCCCAGCTATGGACCGGCCATGAGCCATCCGCCCGGTCCGCAAGAGTGAAGTGAAAGTCCTTCAGCCGGTTCGCTTCCAGCAGCCTCAGCATGTCGGAGAACTGACCCCGCGTGACATCAAGCGAGAGCGTAAGCGAGGGCACGCCTTCGCTCTTGAAAAGACGGCCCGCTTCCGGAAATTCCGTCTTCATCGGCGTCGGAGCCATGATCATGATGACGCCAGGCCACGTAAAACGCGCCTCCGGCATCGTGAGGGCGGCCGGCATGATCATGTAGCTGAATTCGACGGATTGTCGCGGCGGTCCAGGCTGAACGACCTGCCCGAAATTCACCGTGCAGCCCCCGAGGAGTTCCCCTCGCCAGTTGCCCGGCCTTACCGCCGGCAGCGTAAGGCCAGGCTTCCCTTTCGCGCCTTTTGGCATGGCGGTAACGTCCACAAAAATGGTCGCTAACCAGCCTAACCTTCATTCTTGTGAACCTTGCGGCGGCCTTACGGGATTCTTATTCAGCCGTGGCCGGAAGCCGTTCTAGGAAGCCCTTGACCGACGCGCCAACCTCCGGGAACACAAATGAAAGCGCCGGCAACCATTTCATATCCGGCATGTACCGCGCGTCCCGCGCCTGAATGAGCGGCCTGAATTCCCGCCGCTTGCGCCCCCATTTTCCCCTCGCGTCCTGGCTTTCAAGCAAGGACTTGTGTCCGGATTTTTCGAGAGCATACCCGAACGCCAGCAAATGTTCAGTATGGAGCTGGGCAAGCTGGTGCGCGACCTGGATGAGCTGATTGAATTGCCATCCGACCGGGCGCCCATATGTCGCGCTCAAGACAGCATGCATCATCGCCCGGAAGCTGGAATCGCCGCTCGGATTTTCCGGAAGCCCGATTCCAATTACGCTGTACTGCGCGCGAATTTGCCGCCATCGTTCCACGTTTTCCGGCGTGCCATCAAAGTGCGGATTCATCGCAGCAAGCCAGAATGAGATCAGTTCTTCTCGCAGCGCCTGGTGCGATTGCTCATTGAGGCGCCGTATCTCTCCGTCGTAGTCGAAGTGAAAGAGCCTCTGGTTCTTAAGGTCTTCCAACAGATCGTGAATCGAGACTATAGCTTCGTCCCAGCATTCGCCGATAGAATCGTCCAGGCGAAACGGCCGCCGGAAATGACAGCGCAGGTGAAAGCAATGGCGTTCTTCGGAAATCGCCGCGGTTTCCTCATCGACAACGAACACGTTTGAATTGTTGGAAAACAGCAGATCGTCGGTCGTCATTCGCCTGTAGTCCGGCGAGAAGCTGCCAAGAACCCAAACCAGCATTGCGCCCTGCTCGCGATAGAACAGCCGGCGGCTTACCACGACATCAAGAAATGTCGTGGAGAGCTGCGCTTCGAAGGCATAAGTACGCCCAGCAGAACGAGCCTGAACGTCAGGCTGTCGCCACGCTCCTGAATCGTGCTGATCAGTCCAGCGCGCTTCGCTCTGAATGGTTTCCGGAAAGAACGCGGTATCCGCGCGAAGGCTTCGTTCAATCAGCCTCTTTATCCGCTTGTGCGCTTCGCTTTCCCGCAGGCCATGATATTTGCGCGCGCGGATCTGCTCTTCGGTCAGGCCGTCGCGCGTTTGCGCCCGGCATGAGCCGTCTTCATGGATGTGCCGGAAAAAGAAACGCTTATGCAGACTTGCTACGATATAGACTGGCGTTCCGCATAACGCGCAAATATGCGTCGGCTTTTCCTGCTTAAGATTCTCGCGCATCCGGACGCGCTCCGCAATGAGCTGGTCGTACCTGAACGAGCCAATCAGGTCCTTTGCGTCCCTCACTTCTCCTGTAACGAGGTCGATGATTTCGGCGATCTCAGGACTATCGACGGGCACCGCCGGCGAAGCCGGATCGACGGTAATGTTATAACCCGTCGGCCCCGATTCCGTCAGGCTCACAGGGTGTATCCCTCAGGCAGCGAAACCCGGTCCTCGTCAGTTGCTTCCCATCGCCCTTCCAGTTGCACCAATGCATAGCGGCGGCCTTGCGCGCCTTCCTTGGGCTGAATGCTCAAAAGGCCGACATTGAACGTCAGGTCCGGCCGGCCCTTTTCGCGCAGAACCTGCCGGTGGCTGCCCAAGTGGCAGATGAAGCCGAGCGTCTCGAGCTTCATGCACTCCTCAACGAAGCTGCGCGCAAACCGCAGTTGCTCAGACATGCCGCAATCCTCCCACACCCCGTCAAGGTCCTTGATCCAATCGACGAGGACCGCCGCGATCTCCAACGCTTCGTCGCTTTTGACTGCGGACGTGTCGATGCGGAGCCCATCGCGCTGCCCGTAGGCATTAAGAAAATCGGAGGCCGATCGGATTGGATCGGTCGGGACCAGGACCGTCTTGCGGAGAACCCGCCTGATTTCCTCCTTCTGACGGGCCTCTTGCTCGGGGCTGGGCTTCTGAAAGTAGGACAGCTCGATCTTGAGAGCGCGCGCGAGGCTCCGCAACGTTTGCTCTTCCGGTCTGTGCCTGCCGCTTTCAATCTTCTCGATAGTCCGGCTTGTAAGCCCTGCCATATCAGCCAGGCTCTCCTGCGTCAGATTAAGCATCTTCCGCAGGAACCTCACTTGCTGTGCGACATAGGCCAGGTCCCGTTCCATGGTGTCCATGATTGTTCTCGCCTTGAGGGGTGTGCAACAATCATGTGCGGCCTTGAGGCCGAATGTCCCCGAACGTGTCCCGAACGCAGGCGAGCATAAAATAGACTCTGATTCTGATGAAGGGGCGCCTTCTTGAAGAGAAGGCGCCCTGCGCTTTCTTGTTGAACAAGCGCGTCGGTAACGCCCTAAGATTCGCGAGGAAGGGGGCGAAATCCCGCAAAAAAATTCTACACAGCGCCTACACAGGCGCTGAACGTCAACATTTTGCATATATTTCAAGCTGTTAGTATGCTCCTATGTCCCGCAAGGGCAGAGGGGAGACATGCAGAAGATCGGGGAGGCGCTGAACCTAAGCGCGGGAGATCTGGTGGGTCATGTGGCCTGCCGGTATCTCACGGAGCTTGACCTCAAGGTGGCCCGCGGCGAATTGGCGAAACCCAAGATCTGGGATCCGGGGCTGCAAATCCTGGCCGAGCGCGGCGATCTCCACGAAAAGAGTTTCATTAAGCACCTTGAGGACGGAGGGATCCCGGTCACGATCGTAGAAGGGATCGGGATCGACAGCGCAGCCGTCGTCGCGACCCTGCAGGCCATGAAACGTGGCGATCCGATCATTGCGCAAGGCGCCCTCCAATCCGGCACATGGAACGGGCGGGCCGACATCCTGCGCCGCGTCGAGGTGCAGAGCGGGCTTGGTGATTGGTCGTATGAGCCGATTGACACCAAGCTCGCCCGCGAGACGAAAGCGGGGACGGTCCTTCAACTTTGTCTCTATGCCGATCTGCTGGCCGCCATGCAGGGCCTGCCGCCAGAATACATGTATGTTGTCGCGCCTTGGTCGGAGTTTCAGCCACAGCAGTATCGATTTGCCGATTATGCGGCCTATTTTCGCAAGGTGAAGCGCGCGCTGTTGAGCGCCTTGGCCGCGCCGGCGACGGGCGACACCTATCCCGATCCGATAGAGCATTGCGACATCTGCCGCTGGCGAGAGGCATGCGACAAACGTCGCCGCGATGATGATCACCTCAGCCTCGTTGCCGGCATCTCGAAGATACAGATCAATGAGCTGAACGCCCGTAGTATCGGGACGGTACAAAGCTTGGCCAACATGCCCTTGCCGCTCGATTGGAAACCGGATCGTGGTTCGAAGGATTCTTATATCCGGGTTCGCGAACAAGCCCGGATCGTAGTTGAGGCCCGCACTGCAGGGGCAAGCAAATTCGAATTGCTGCCCGTAGAGTCTGGCTTCGGGCTCACGCGTCTACCCGCCCCCTCGGACGGCGACGTGTTCCTCGACTTCGAAGGTGATCCCTTTGTTGGCGAGCACGGCCTCGAATACCTGTTCGGCTATGTGTTCAAGGACGCACACGGCGCGTTCGTCTATGAGAGCGATTGGGCTTTCACCCGTGTCGACGAGAGAAACGCTTTTGAGAGATTCGTCGATTTAGTGATGATGCGCTGGGCTCAGTTTCCTAATCTGCACATCTATCACTACGCACCTTACGAGCCCGCGGCCCTCAAGCGTCTGATGGGCCGCTATGCCACGCGCGAGGAGGAGATCGACCGGATGCTCCGGGCGGGCCTCTTCGTTGATCTCTACCAAATTGTGCGCCACAGTCTGCGAGCGAGTGTGGAAAGCTACTCGATCAAGCGCCTAGAACCCTTTTATGGGTTTGAGCGCCAAGCGCCTCTGACTGATGCGAATGTTGCGCTTGCCAATCTCCAGGCCAATCTCGAACTTAGGAATGCGCCGTCGATTGCTGAAGAGACAAAGGCCGTTGTGCGCACATACAATGAAGATGATTGCCGTTCCACCGTGGTCCTGCGTGACTGGCTCGAAGCGCACCGCGCCAGGTTGGTCGCTGAAGGTACAGATGTTCCTCGCCCGCAATCTGGCGATGGCGCGCCGAACGAGAAGATCACCGGCTGGCTGATCAAGATCAACGCGCTGATCGGAAGACTGACGGCTGATGTTCCGACAGACCCGGCTGAACGAGATGACGAGCAGCAGGCCCGTTGGATCATGGCAAACATCGTCGATTGGCATCGCCGGGAGGAAAAGGCGGTTTGGTGGGAGTTTTTCCGGCTGGCCGCCCTCTCGGCCGAGGATTTGCTGGAGGAGCGCGCCGGGCTCTCTGGTCTCGCTTTTGCAAGCGCTGCCGGTGGCACAGCCAAGGCGCCGATTCATCGTTACCTCTTTCCGTCGCAGGAGACAGAGATTCGCAGCGGCGAGGAGCTCTTCAACATTGGTGGCGCCAAGCTAGGCTGGGTCGAGGCGATCTCTTTTGCGGACAATACCGTCGATATCAAGAAGCGTCAGGACACTGCCGACATTCATCCTCAGGCGGCGTTCGCGCACAGCTATGTCGGCGGCAAGGTGATGGCCGAGGCACTGGTGCGGATCGGCAATTATGTCGCCGATCACGGCGTGCGTGGTATTGGCCCATATCAGGCGGCTCGCGATCTACTGCTCAGAGAAACCCCGCGTGTCCGCGACGAGCCGCTGCAACGCGCAGGAGAGACGACAGTTGAAGCCGCCGTTCGGCTCTGCGAGCATCTGACGGGCGGCATTCTTCCGATCCAAGGACCGCCCGGGGCGGGCAAGACCTTCACCAGTGCCAAGATGATTTGCGAGCTGGTGCGCCGTGGCAAGCGAGTCGGCATCACCGCCAACAGCCACAAGGTCATCCGCAACGTGATCAACGCGACTATCAAGGTGGCTGATGAACTGGGCATAGCGTTGCAATGCTGCCAGAAGGCCGATGAAGTTGAAGCCCCGCAGCACCGGCTCTTCTTTGCCAAGAGAAGTGAGGACGTGTTCTCGGCGTTGAGCGGCGGCACGGCCGCCGTCGGGGGCGGCACGGCGTGGCTGTGGTCACGCCCGGACGCCTTCGGAACGGTGGATGTCCTGTTTGTGGATGAGGCTGCGCAGATGTCGCTCGCCAACGTGCTCGCGGTGTCGCAGGCGGCAAGCACGGTGGTGCTAGTCGGCGATCCGCAGCAGCTCGATCAGCCGACACAGGGGAGCCATCCTGAAGGCACCGATTCCTCTGCCCTTGATCACATTCTCGGGGGTAAGCGAACGATCCCCGCGGATAAAGGCCTATTTCTTGGGGAGACTTGGCGGTTACATCCGGCGATCTGCACCTACACCTCTGAGCTCTTCTATGATGGCAAGCTCCGCTCGAGAGCCGGACTCGAGAACCAGGTTATTAAAGGATCGGGGCCGATCAGCGAATCTGGTCTCTACTTTCTTCCCGTCGTCCACAGCGGAAATCAGAACTGCTCGCCCGAAGAAGCAAAAGCTGTCGGCACGTTCGTGCGGGAGATCCTGGCCAGCAACGCGACTTGGGTCGATCGCGAAGGGAAAGAGAAGCCAATCAACCTCGACGATATTGTCATCATCACGCCCTACAACGCGCAGGTCTTTGAAATTCAGCAATGCCTCCCCGGCGCGCGCGTCGGAACGGTGGACAAGTTCCAGGGCCAGGAAGCCCCGATCTCCATCTATTCGACGGCTACATCAAGTTTCGCTGATGCCCCGCGCGGAATGGAGTTCCTCTACAGCCTCAACCGGCTTAACGTCGCCACCTCGCGCGCCATGTGCGTATCGGTCCTGGTCGGCTCGCCGCAAATCTTCGAAGCCGAGTGCCGGACGCCGCGGCAGATTCAGTTGGCGAACGCCTTCTGCCGCTATCTTGAGACGGCAACACACATTTCGCTCGGTTGAAGATCTCCAGCTTCTCCAGAGCACGTTCTGCGGAGTCGCGCTGACCGCCGCGCCCGAATGTGGTGGGCGCCACTAAAACAACGTACCACGGGGTTTGGAAGAGCCCCAGACGAGGGGACGACCAGAAGATCGACGGTCCAGGGAATTGTACACCAAGACTATTCGTGTTCTCTCTATGTTCTATAAATCAATTGAAATCCGCTGGCGCGCGCTGCCGGTTTAAGGATGAATCCACGGCGCGGTGGGTGAGCTGTCGGAACCAGCCCTGCATAATCGTCTTGAATCCGAGCTCGCCCCCGAAAACGGAGTTCTGCGTAAATGGCACCCCGCGCCAACTGGAAAGGCTTCCTGCGTCTGTCCCTCGTCACCTGCCCGGTAGCGCTCTATCCGGCTACGTCGGAGAGCGAGAAGATCTCGTTCAACCAGCTCAATCGCCAGACCGGACACCGTATCAAGTACCTGAAGGTCGACGCCGACACCGGCGAGGAGGTGCCCAGCGAGGACATCGTCAAGGGCTACATGCTCGATAACGAGACTTTCATCGAAGTCTCCAAGGAAGAACTCGGGGAAATCGCGCTCGAGAGCACGCGCACTATCGAGATCGACGAGTTCGTCCAGAAATCCGAGATCGATCCGCGCTACCTGATCCGACCGTACTATCTGCGCCCCGATGGCAAAGTTGGGCACGACGCCTTCGCCGTGATCCGCGAGACCATCCGCGAGATGGACAAAGTGGCTATCGGCCGCGTGGTGCTGACCAACCGCGAGCACATCATCGCACTTGAGCCGATGGAGAAAGGCCTCGTCGGCACGCTGCTACGCTACCCGTACGAAGTGCGCTCGGAGGCCGAGTATTTCGACGAGATCCAGGACGTCAAAGTTACCAAGGACATGCTCGATCTCGCCAAGCACATCGTGAACCAGAAGTCGGGCAACTTCGAGCCCAAGAAATTCGAGGACCACTATGAAACCGCATTGATCGAACTCATCAACCAGAAACGCAGCGGCAGGCCGATCATCCCGAGGGAGCGCCCCCGCGGTGAGAACGTAGTCGACCTGATGGAGGCGCTGCGGCAGAGCGTCGGCGGCGCTGCGGCGGCCGAGGCCAAGGCGCCGAAGAAGTCGGCTAAGAAGCCGCGGAAGGTGGCAGCGGGACAGAGGGAGATGCTGATGCCGATCGCCGGCAAGAAGCCTGCGAAGGAAACCGCTGCGAAGAAGCCAGCTGGCAGGCATCAGCGGAAGTCGGCCTGATCGCAGTTTGCGCGGGGCGCTCGTCGCAATCTGAGTCCATTCTCATTGAAAAACGAGCGTGTTTGCGCTTTCGACAATCACACGAAAACGAGAAAGACCGGGCGACGATGTTCGCGCTCACCTTTTTGGGGACGTCGGCGAGCGTTCCGTCGGCTGAACGCAACCATCCGGCCCTTCTCGTCGAGGCAGGAACTCACCGCATCCTGGTGGATTGCGGGGAGGGTACCCAACGTCAGTTGTTGCGCAACGGCGCTGGTTTTCGACGCATCGATCGTCTCTTGTTGACCCATGGACATTTCGACCACGTGCTTGGCATTCCCGGTCTATTTTCGACCCTGCGACTGCGGCAGAGTGCCGACGTGATGACGATTCATGGAAGTCCGGGTACCCTCGACGTCGTCGTTCGGATGCTCGCGGGCCTGTGGGGCGAAGGACGAGCGCCTATTCCGCTGGAGCTCGTGCCCTTGACGGGAGGTCATGTCCTCGATGCTGGCGGGTTCACGATCTCCTGCTTTCCGGTCATCCACCGCGACACCGACAGCTTCGGATTCTCCTTCGAAAGCCAGATCCGCCGTCATCTTCGGCCGGACCGCCTCGCGGCCCTCAGAGTGCCGGACGGCCCAGTGCGCAAGGAGTTGGCAGAAGGAAGGCCGGTGACGCTCGCGGACGGCAGGATGATCGATCCCAAAGAGGTCCTCGGCCCGCCAGAGGGGCGCAAGAGGCTGGTCATCGTGGGCGATGCCGAAACCACCAATGGCTTGGCCGAACACGCTCACGACGCCGACGTCTTGGTGATCGAGGCCACGTTTCTCGACCGCGATGCAACCATCGCTCGTGACTATGGACACCTCACCGCGGCTGAAGCGGCCGCCTTGGCGGCCGTGAGCAATGTCAAGCAGCTCGTCCTAACTCACATTTCCGGCCGCTATGCCGACGAGGAAATACTGGTGGAGGCGAGGAGGACGTTTCCGAACAGCCGGCTTGCAATGGATTTCGATCGCATCGTGGTCTAACCAGCGGCGCAGGAGAGCGCGCGAATGGCGAGGAAGCTGAAGACGTATCAAACTTCGCTCGGCTTCTTCGATCTGGCGGTAGCGGCGCCGTCGATGAAGGCGGCTCTGGAAGCGTGGGGTGCAGACAGCAATCTCTTTCACCAGGGCGCAGCGAAGGAAAGCGATGATTCCGACGTCATCGCGGCGACCATGGCTGCGCCAGGCGTCGTTCTGAAGCGTCCCGTCGGCTCCAGTGGGCCCTTCAAAGAACACGCCGAGCTGCCCACCAATCTCCCCGGCGATAACATTTCGAAGAAGGCAGGCAGCAGGTCGGTGAGGCGCAAGCCGCAAAAGCATCCTGAGCGGGCCAAGGACCAGGCGGCCGACAGGGAGGCCGCGCTCGCTTTCGAGAAGGAGCAGAAACACCGCGCGCGCGAACGCGCGAAGGAAGAGGCCGCTCAGCGTAAGGAGCGCGAGCGGAGGCAGAAAGTCGTCGACAAGGCGCAAAGCGCATTGGACGCAGCCCGTCGAAAGCACGAAATGAACGCCTCGGACATACAAGCTCAGCTCGAGGCGCTTGAGGACAGATCGCACGCTGAAGAAGTCCGTTGGGAGAAGGAGAAAGCCCGGCTGGAGGCCGCATTGAGACGAGCGCGAGCGTACGGTTGACGAAATTCCAGATTACAATCTGAAAGGAGCAGTCATGCCTGGATGTTGAATCCATCCAACATAAGCGGCAATTGATCTTCGTCTTCAGGTTCGACATCAGTAAATCCGGAAACAGAGATTCCGAGCAGCCGTATCGCCTTCTTTGGCGGCATCAGCTGCTTCAATAGTTCGAGAGCAAGGCTGGAGAGATCGCTTGCAGAGTCGATGACGGCGACTGATCTGCTCCTGGTGATCAACTCGAAATCGGAAAACTTCACTTTGAGCGTCGCCGTCCGGCCCCGCGCGCCCGTGGTCTCGCAGTGACGCCATACCTTCTCGATCAGGGGCCGCAATTCCGCCGCCAGAGCTTCGTAGTCCGCTAGATCTTGCGAGAAGGTGTTCTCGGCGCCGACCGACTTGCGGATACGGTTGGCGCGCACCGGGCGTTCATCGATCCCGCGCGAAATCCAGTAATAGTAGTTGCCGGCCTTGCCGAAATTGGCGGTCATGAACTCGAGCGTCTGGTTACGCATATCGAGCCCTGTGAAGATACCGAGGCCGTTCATCTTCGCGCTCGTCGCCGGACCGATCCCGTGGAATTTGCCGACGGGAAGATCCTGAACGAAGTTCAGCCCCATCTTCGGCGTGATGACGAACTGTCCGTTCGGCTTGCGGTAGTCAGAGGCAAGCTTCGCCAGGAACTTGTTGTAGGAGATGCCGGCGGAGGCGGTGAGACCCGTCTCGCTCAGGATTTTCGCCCTGATCATGGTCGCGATCTCCGTCGCGCTCGCGATGCCTTGGATGTTCTCGGTGACGTCCAGATAGGCCTCGTCGAGCGATAGCGGCTCAATGATTTCTGTGTGTTCGGCGAAGATCGTCCGGATGTGTCGCGAGATCTCCTTGTAGACCTCGAAACGCGGCTTCACGAAAATCAACTCCGGGCATTGCCGTTTGGCGGTTACCGACGGCATCGCCGACCGGACTCCGAACTTGCGCGCCTCGTAGCTAGCAGCGGCGACGACGCCGCGCTCTCGAGACCCGCCCACGGCGACCGGCTTGCCGCGCAAGTCCGGATTGTCCCGCTGCTCAACCGATGCGTAGAACGCATCCATGTCGATATGGATGATCTTGCGGTCTCGCGCTTCAGCGGTGTTCTGATCATGATCCGGCGAGTTCATGCACTTATAATACTAGAATCTCCTCGTCAGTACGTCTGGCCAAGGTCGGTGTTGGCAAAAAAAGCCGCCTGCCCGGAAGCGACCAATGGGTCACCCAGCCCTCTTCCAACGGCGACAAAAGGCCGGCGGATGGGACCATGAAGTGCGATACGAATCCAAGAAGAGAGAGCAATCGGCCTCTGCGGAAAGCAAGGCGGTCAAGAAGGTCGGCAACACGCGCAAGGAGCGCCGAAAGCGTCTCGGACGCCAGGCTGTTCTCGCTGGCGCCGGCTCCCAAGAGCCGTCGCCTAGACCTCGGGAGAGCATTCGGGGCAGGTGTCGCCTATCGCGTCCAGGACCTCGGTGATCGCGGCGCCGGCTGCCTCGGGCGAAAGGCCCGGCGGCGGATTCTGGCGGGCGAACTCGAAGGCCCGCTCGCGAGCGTGCGGATCCGTGCGGTCCTGCATCCAGCCGTGGTACTCACACTCGCGGATTGCGCAGCTGGCGCGCCGACCGGCCGTATCATGTGGCCTTGGAAGACCGTTATATCCGCGAGCACTGGAATGAGATCTACGCACTCTGCAAGCTCAACAGCCTGCCCTTCAACGCGACTGGTGAAATCATCGAGAGCGACGGCGTTTGGCGAGTCTATGAGTTTACCTGGCAGATGGATGCGATCCTGTTCTGGGACCGCTTCCAGGATCGCTGGCTGCGAGGCACGGAGTTTCACTATCCCGAGCGGCCAGAGAACCTGCCGGTGCTGAAGCCGCTTGAGAACTGGCCGAAATTCAATCCACGCAATTTGCGCTAATCGCTGGTAGCCAAAGCCATGAGAAGTCGTCGAGCTGCGGTCTTCATGCTGCTGCTGTTATCGAGCGCGGCGCTGGCCGACAACTTTGTCGGTCAGGCCAGCGTCATTGACGGCGACACACTGGAAATTCATGGAACGCGAATCCGACTGTGGGGCATCGACGCGCCGGAGAGCAGCCAGTTATGTCGTGGCGAGGACAGCTCTCAATATCGCTGTGGCGCCCAGGCAGCAAACGACCTCGACACCTTCATCGCCCGGCGTCCGGTCAACTGTGTCCCATTTAGCCTCGATCCTTATGGCCGCACTGTCGCGACTTGCTCTGTCAACGGCGTCGATCTCGGCGAATGGCTCGTGCGTAACGGCCTTGCTCTGGATTGGCCTCAATACTCGAAAGGCAGATACAACGGAGCTCAGCGCGATGCTGAGCACGCCGGTCGAGGTATCTGGAAGGGCAGCTATGTCGAACCGTGGCTCTACCGCGGCTGCATCCGCGCGAACGGAAAGCCGTCCGCTTGCTCTGACGATGCAAATGCGCATCCCTGAAGGAAATTCTCCACAAGCAACCTACATCCAAGACGAGGTTCAGATAAAAAACCTGCGAAGAGATTCCATTTCCGCCAACCGAACTTGGGTTTCATTTGTGCGCGTGCGGCTGTCACCGCAGCGGGCTCTCGTAAACCGAGCCGCGCGGCGTCTCGGCCATCCGGTTTTGATCCCTCGCGCAACATAACGAGTCGCTCGCCGGAGGCACTCGCTCGCAGGCCCCGCCGTCATTGCATGCCGGCGTCGCTATCACTGTCCCACGCCCGGGTGCCTTCTTAAACCGGTCTCGCGACTGCACTCGGTTCCGGGTCCTGCCGCTACGCGTCGGCACTATGCTGCCCCTCCTGCGGGTGCCTCTTTTTGATTCTCTCACTCTTGTCTCTCGTTTTCACCTCTGCCGACTTGCCCGGCGTTCTCACGGTGAGATCTAAGGGGCTCCGCCCCTCGCGCGCACCAGGGTAAAGCGCCGGCTGACGCCGGCGCCGCCCCGAGCGGTCTCCCCGGTCTTCCGCGCTTTCTCTGATCCCTCACTCTTCCGAACAACTGGCATGCGCCCGTGCAGACCCGCTCTTGCGAGCGGCCCTTTCGGGCGGGCGATCCCCCTCCGCTCGGGGCGCCCTGGCACTTGCTAGCCCCGGTCTCGCCGACGGGCAGGGGCGCAGGCGCGGAGTGCGCCCTGCACCCATGAAAGCAAAGGGAGATTGATCATGTCGGCCAAGCACGTTGAAACGATCCCAGAGAGCGGGACGGAGGTTTTCATTCCGCTCAACAAGCTCAAGAAGTCACCGAAGAATGCGCGGAAGACGCCGCACAGTGAGGCGGCGATCGAGGCCTACGCGGCGAGCATCGCCGCCAAGGGTATCTTGCAAAATATGGTTGTCGAACCAGAGCTGGACGGCGAAGGGGCGGCCACGGGGTTCTATTTCGTGACCATCGGCGAGGGCAGGCGGCTTGCCCAGCTTTTGCGAGTGAAGCGGAAGGAGATCAAGAAGACCGAGCCGATCCGCTGCGTCATCGACACCGCGAACGATCCGCACGAAATCAGCCTCGACGAGAACGTCACCCGGGAAAACATGCATCCCGCCGACCAGTTCGAGGCCTTCAAGAAGCTGGCGGAAGAACGTGGGTTCGGCGCGGAGGAAATCGCCGCCCGCTTCGGCGTGACGCCGCATGTGGTGCGGCAGCGCCTGCGGTTGGGTGCAGTCTCCCCGAAACTGATGCAGGTTTATCGCGATGGCGATCTGACCCTTGAACAGTTGATGGCCTTTGCCATCGCCGATGATCATGCCCGGCAGGAAAGCGTGTATGAGCGGCTATCCTATAATCGCGATGCCAGCACCATCCGCCGCCTGCTCACCGAGACCCATATCGCCGCGACTGACCGCCGTGCGCGCCTTGTTGGGATCGAGGCCTACACGGAAGCGGGCGGCTCGATCCTTCGCGATCTCTTTACGGAGGATCGCGGTGGCTATCTGGAGGACGTGGCGCTGCTCGATCTGTTGGTGACCGCAAAGCTTGGCCGTGAGGCCGATGCAGTGCGGGCAGCCGAGGGCTGGAAATGGACGGAAGCCCATCTTGATTTCCCGCATGCGCACGGCATGCGGCGAACCTACCCGCATCCGGTCGCGCTTTCGGCCGAAGATCAGGCCGCTCTTACAACCGCACAGACTGCCTTCGATCGGTTGACGGAAGAGCATCAGACGGCCGAGGAACTTGCCGACGACGTGGATGCGCAGTTCGGCGAGCTTGAGGCCGAAATCGAGCGGCTGGAAGCGAAGCGGCAGGCCTATGATCCTGACGACATCGCGCGCGGTGGCGCTTTCGTGATCCTCAATCACGACGGCACCATTCGGATCGAGCGCGGGTTCATCCGCCCGGCAGACGAGAAGCCCCAAGCCGATACCGAGGAGGGAAGTGACGCGCAAGCGCCGAACGAGGGCGGCGAGACAGATGGTCCAACGGCGCAGAATGATGATGGAGAAGAAGTCGTTGCCGAGGAAGAGGACGACGATCGACCGCTATCTGACGTTCTCGTTCGAGACCTCACCGCACATCGCACCTTGGGACTGCGCCTCAATCTGAGCGAACAGCCTGAAACCGCAATCGTGGCCGTCACGCATGCGCTCGCGGCGCAAATCTTCTATCTCGGTGCGGATGCGCATATCGTCGGCATCCAGCCGGTTAAGACGGATTTGGCTGGGCACGCGGACGGCATCGAGGATACACCGGCCGGCAAGGCCTGGGCGGATCGTCACGCCAATTGGGCAAGGCAGATACCCCGGGATGTGACGCGCCTGTGGTCTTTCGTGGCCGAACTCGATCAGGACAGCCGGATGGCGTTGTTTGCGCATTGCACCGCATTGACCGTCAATGCGGTGAAACTGCCGTGGGAGCGGCGGCCGCGAGCGCTGGCAACTGCCGAACGGCTCGCGGAAGCCGTTTCCCTCGACATGACCGGCTATTGGCGCCCGACCGTGCGCAGCTATCTTGGCCGCGTCACCAAGGCACGCATTCTGGAGGCAGTTTGCGAAGGCGTGAGCGGCGAGACTGCCGAGCGAATGGTCGATATGAAAAAGGTCGAGATGGCGGAAGCTGCCGAACAGTTGCTGGCGGCGACCGATTGGCTGCCCTCATTATTGAGAACGGCCAAGCCGGAGGATCGGGTGGCTGCGCCAAACGAGGCGCAAGGCGGTGATGCATATTCGCAGGCTGCGGAGTGACACCAGAGCCGGGGCCGCGTGAGCGGCCCCGGCCAGCTTCAGAGTTTCGGCCGCGCGCCTGACCGGCGCGCGGCCGACTTTTTTGCGCACAGCGGCCTCCGCTGCATGGAAGCCCCGCCATGGTCAAGACCTCGATCACTCTGATCTACGCCGTCTGCGGCAGCCGAGGGGGATGGCCGTGTCGTGCTCGTCAATCAGCAGCAAGCGGTGAGGCCGGACGCTTTGATCGTGAGGTACCTGGAGCATTTGAGATTGCCGTCTGGCGGATCGCTCCAGTCGCATTCTCTCACTTGGCACGCGGGAATACGACGACGGGCGCTAGCGTTTGCCAAGATGCGTCGTTCTTGCCGTTGATGCGCTGATGTCAGCAGGTGTTCGATCGACGCAGGCATGTCCTTGTGCTGCGTCGGTGTCGGCCGCCATGGTGGTCTCCGTCAGTTCGTTCATGGCGCGTCCAACGCAACCTCGAATGGGCTGATCAGGCCCGAGGGACGGCAAGAGCCTCGATCGCCTTCCCGCAACGGCTGCGCCTGCTTTTTTCCCCTGCCGCGAAGTGGCGCCATTCCTCGCGGAAGACAAAAAAGCAGGCTATCGCCGTCCTCCGCTGACGCTGCGGGCCTGAAGGCTGCGGGCCGATCGCTCCCCGGGCCAAGGATCGCCATCGAGGCTGCGATAGGCGCGGCCCGAGCAACAAACGGAGACCACCATGGCTACCATCGGCACCTTCACCGCTTCGGACAACGGCTACGTCGGCTCGATCAAGACACTGACGCTGAACATCAAGGCGAGGTTCGCCGCATCCGAGAAGGACAACGACAAGGCGCCCGACTACCGCATCTTCAACGGTGTGACCGAGTTCGGCGCTGCCTGGAAGAAAACCGCCCGGGACAGCGACCGCGAATACCTCTCGGTCAAGCTCGACGATCCGAGCTTCCCGGCCCCGATCTACGCCTCGCTGGTGAAGGTCGAAGGCGACGAGGGCTTCACCCTGATCTGGTCCCGCCGCAACGGCGACTGATCCCCTTGCGATCATCGGCCCCGCCTCCTCGGAGGCGGGGCTTTTTTGCCTTTCCATTGCCGCTTTGCAGAAAGGCAGGAAGACCATTTTTCCTTTGAAGGGATTGCTAAGGGCTCCGCCCTCGCGCGGGCAAGGGTGAAGCACGGCTCGCCGTGCCGGCCGGAGCGGTCTCCCCGGTCTTCCGCGCAAAGATCTTCAATGACGACGATGTCGTCGGCGCGTGCAGACGCGCGCTTTTCAAGCGCGCCCTTGGCAGGCGGGTGATCCCCCTCCGCGTCCTGCCGCCCTTGCCCTTGCTACCCCAGGTCTCGCCGACGGGCAGGGTTGCAGCGCAGCGCTGCGCTTCAACCTCAGCCCATAGGAGAACGACCATGAACATGATGACCCTGTCTCAGAATGAACAGCCAGCATCCGGCGGTTTCCGCGTGGATGTATCGCGAGGCCAGCGGATCGGCCGCGTGTCGTCCGAGTGGTTTGCGCGACCGGACGATGAGCGTTACTTGAATTTACCGGACCTCTATGAAGCAGTGCGAGGACGGGCCGAACGCGCGCAGGCGCGGACGGTGGAAAGCGGGGCCATCCGGGTGGAGGCCAGCCGGGACAATGCCGAGCGGCTGGCCCTGACCGTGCCGGGACGTGACGAGCCGGTGGCGCCAACCCATTGGAGCTTTGGCC
This sequence comes from Bradyrhizobium sp. CCBAU 53421, assembly GCF_015291625.1. Taxonomy (NCBI): domain Bacteria; kingdom Pseudomonadati; phylum Pseudomonadota; class Alphaproteobacteria; order Hyphomicrobiales; family Nitrobacteraceae; genus Bradyrhizobium; species Bradyrhizobium sp. CCBAU 53421. Next base: position 8,569,896 of record NZ_CP030047.1, on the reverse strand, counting down.
AGTTGTGTACGCTCGTCGGTGCGCCGACCTCCTATCTGCGGCAGCTTCCCGCGGCTCTGTCGGCGATCAACCTGCAACACGGCTTGCTGTCACATCGCGCCGAGCTCGTGAAAACCTTGGAAACCGAAAACGGACGCGTTGAGCTCCGCGCTGTGACCGGGCCGGACTATGGTCGCATCTGGGACCATGAGTTGGTCGCTGCGGTCATGAAGATCGCGGGTAACGGCACGGGTGACACGCGGTGGAAGGTGCCGGGTGTGTTGGATTGGTCGACCATGACCCACAATCCCTTTGTGGACGTGACCAAGCACACGACCACGCTCTATGCCAGTGACCGCGATGTGTTCCTGTTTCTGGTCGACGATACCAACCCCATCGAAGCGGGGCGATTGCCGGATGGATCGCCGGATTTGTATTTCCGGGGCTTTTACTGCTGGAATAGTGAGGTCGGCAGCAAGACGCTTGGGATTGCGAGTTTCTATCTTCGTGCGGTCTGCATGAACCGAAATCTTTGGGGCGTGGAGAATTTCGAAGAGATCACGATCCGGCATTCGAAGTTCGCGGCGCACCGTTTCGCGCATGAAGCCGCCCCGGCGTTGACCAGTTTTGCCAATTCTTCGCCTGCGCCATTCGTGGCCGGTATCAAGGCGGCGCGGGAGCGGATCGTGGCCCGCACCGACGACGACCGCGAAAGCTTCCTCCGCAAAGGCGGGTTTTCCAAGTCGGAGGCCACGAAGATCATCGAGACCGTTCTGGGTGAGGAAAATCGCAAACCAGAAAGCATCTTTGATTTCGTGCAGGGCATCACCGCCCTTGCTCGCGGCAAGGCCCATCAGGACGCACGTCTTGAACTGGAAGGCAAAGCAAAGCGCTTGATGGAACGCGCGGTCTAAAAGATGTGGGCCGCGTGACCTTTCGTCAGTTGCGCGGCTCTTCTATCCCGGCCTGATGAACCGCCGCCGATCCGGCAAGCCGGATCGGTGGCGGTGACGCGTATCCGCGTCCCGCGCTCGCCGGGCCTCCGGCCCGGCTCGCGAAAGTCAGGCTCTACGATTGTTGCAAATGAATTTCTGGCGGCTAGATCACTTCCGCTTAGCGGGTTTTGATCGCTCGCTTCGTGCCTCTTCGTCTGGCAGGACGAGATCGATGTGACTGACGCCCAATGTGTTCGCCAGTTCAAACAGGGTTACGACAGTTGGATTACGGCGGCCACGCTCCAGGTCACTAACGTATTGTTGGGTAAAGCCGGACGCTTCGGCGAATTTCTCCTGCGTGAAGCGCTTCTGCTTCCGCAGTCTTGCGAAATTCCGACCGACCAACTTGCGCATGTCCATCGGCGCAAGTTGCGGCTTTACATACTATGAGGTTTATCTCCTATAATATGTATTCAACCATCACGTGCTGGCCTCGTCGGCGGAATACGGCTAAATTTGGACGCGTACACCACTCTGGCGGCCAAGCATCTAGAATCGTTGTAAGTGGATTGGAAGCCATGAAGAAGCCACCGCTCGATCCCGATGTCGCGGACGTTGCCCCCTCGGATTCGAAGCTGACGCCGTATGACGAGCAGCATGTTGTGACGTACATGCGACTTCTGCAGGCAGAGGGTGAGGGCGCTGACTGGAGAGAGGTTACTCAACTCGTGCTCAAGATTAACCCGGTGCGTGAGCCGGATCGTGCGCGGAATGCATACCAGAGTCACCTCGCGCGCGCTAAGTGGGCCAGCGAGCAAGGACGTCTCTTGCGCGGTACTAACTCAAAGTAGAAAAACCTTTGTCGATCGGAACGTCTATCGAAAATCGCTTCCTTCTGCAGGCAAGTGGTCATCCGGAAGCACCACGTGGTGCCAAACTAGGGACTTCCTGCAACCCAATCGATTAGAACTATTGCACCGCAATCCTTGTTAGCTGCGCGCAATGGGGGCGGAAGCAATGCCTGAATTCGACTGGCGGTCGCCAGAGTCCTACAAGAGTCTCCAAGATGCTAATGTTACCGACGTCGCCTGGGAGTTTCTCCGTCGAAACCCGGATTACCGGCGCGACTACGAAGAGACGATCAAGAACAGTCCGGATGGCGAAGTAACCCCCGAGTTTAGGAGGAAATGGGGCATCTGCTTTCGCCCATGACCCGCAGAGGTCCTACGACGAACAGACAATCTTTTGGGCACACGAGGTTCTGCCGACCGTTGTCCCCGTCGCGGTGACCGTGTCACCCGTCAGCAGCGGCGCAGCGTCTCGGCCGTTGCTTGATCTCGCCGCCGGCCAGGTCCGCCGCGCCGCTGACGGCTGGCACGCCGTGCTGCTCATCAACGCGGTGGAACACCGCGTCTGGTCCAAAGCGCCGCTGGAAATAGCGGCCCACTATGTCGCCAAGTTACCGTTCGACGGCGACTTCGACGAACGCGCGTACGCGGCGCGACGGTTGTGGCGCGCAATGAACGGGCGCACGGCGGGCCCTGCGTTTCGCGATCTGTCAACGCAAAGGCGCGAGCGGTTGAGCAAAGCTATGCGCGCGCTCGATGCACAGAGCGACGGCAGCACATACCGCGCCATCGCAGAGGCACTGTTCGGCAAGAAACGCATCCCAGACCGAGCCTGGAAAACTCACGATCTGCGCAATCGAACCGTCCGTCTAGTGCAGACTGGCCTCGCACTGGTGCGCGGCGGTTATCGCCGACTTCTCCGACCCGGGCGCCGAGACGAATAGCACCCTCGGTTTGGGGTATCGAAAATCGCCCCCTCAATCTTCGGCATCCCCCTCCGATATCGTGCTTCTCCATGATGGCCGCACACACGCCGGCGCCACCCTTCACAGTGCGCTGTCATCCTGGAGCTCTCAAATGCCCGATCCGATGGCCGGTCTGCCGCCGCGTTTCCTGCGTACGCCGGAGGCCGCGCGCTATCTTGGCCTCTCCGGTCGCACGCTGGAAAAGCACCGCACATACGGCACCGGGCCAATGTATCGGAAGATTGGCGGTCGCGTCGTCTACGCATTGGATGACCTGAAAGCTTGGGCCGATCTCGGCGCCAAAACGTCGACGTCTGATCCCGGCAGGGGGACTGTGCTGCCGGCCAAGAAGCACCCGGTGTTGCGCCCGTATGCGGGCCAGGAACGTCGCTGATCGCCGCGTGGGAGCAGTGACCGTGCGGCGCAAACACCATTCCGAACGCGACCAGCTGGAACTCTTTCGGGCTTTGCCCGGCGATCTTGCGCCTCGCGACGCACAGGATCTTATGGCTTACCCGTTCTTTTCCCTCGCCAAGACGAAACGTGTGGTGCCGATCGATTTCCGTGCGGGCGCGACTGCAATTCGTGTCGAAGCCGTGCCGGAACACGGCATGGCGACCATCTGGGATGCAGACGTTCTGATCTGGGCTGCTTCCCAGATCGTCGAAGCTCGTGACGCCGGCTTGAAGACGTCGCGCCTGATGGCTGCAACGCCTTACGAGATTTTGACGTTTGTCGGCCGTGGCACCAGCGCGCGCGATTATGACCGGCTGAAGGCTGGTCTCGACAGACTTCAGTCAACGACCGTGATGACGTCGATCCGCCAGCCGACAGAACGGCGGCGGCATCGCTTCTCCTGGATCAACGAGTGGAAGGAGACGGCCGATGCACATGGTCGTCCATTCGGGCTCGAGCTGATCCTGCCTGATTGGTTCTACGCGGGCGTCATCGATGACGCGCTCGTGCTGACGATTGACCGCGCCTATTTCGAGCTGACGGGCGGGCTTGAGCGCTGGCTTTATCGGCTCGTGCGCAAACACGGCGGTCGGCAGGACGGCGGCTGGAGTTTTGATCTTGTGCACCTTCATGCCAAGTCCGGCATCCTCTCGCCGCTCAAGCACTTTGCTTACGACGTGCGTCAGATCGTCCAGCGCCAGACATTGCCCGGCTATCAGCTCGTGCTCTCGTGCGATCCGCACGGTACCGAACGACTGAACTTCGCACCTGCGCCAGTTGATCCCTTAGCGGCACGCCTGCGCCGGCGCGGTCTCATTCCAAATGCGGAGGACAACCTGTGATTCAGCTCGTGCTATCGGGGACCGCAACCCTCGTGCTATCGAGGACCCAATCCTCGTGCTATTGGGGACCGAAATCGAGCTTAAGAGCTTGTTTCTCTGCGCCTTCCAGCCCCTCTAACTTTACTAACCAGAAATCCTTCGGATTTCTTCTAACGGACCAGACCGAGAGACGCGTTGGAGGCGACCGGAAACGACGGGCCGCCAATTCTACTTGCCTTTGCAAGACGCACGCGCCTTCCACCGAACCTCGGGCTCACGGCTGCCAGTGCCAGCTTCAGGGATCGGTAGCATGAGCGACCTCACCGAAGTGGAAGTGTTGTGGCTCGAGAAGCGGATTGAAAACCGCATTCGGTTCGGGCGCATCGCCGAGGAGAAGAAGGTCGATCGTCACCGGCGCGTCTTGTCATTTGCGCCCGGCAGCATCTTTGCGTTCGTCCGTTGGACCTCCAACGACTTTGGCACGATCATCTCGCGGATTGACATCTTGCGCGCGGTCGCACCGGGGCAGCGCTGCTCGACCGTGCCGTATGTGAAGCCCGGCGGGGAGATTTTGCTGCGGCTCTCCGGTTGGCCGAAAGTCGAACGGGTGCTGCAGATGGTTGACGCAATCGAAGCGCTTGGCATTGATCCCGCCGACGTCGCTCCTGATCATTGGCATCACATTCATAATCGTCTGTCCGTCAACGAAAACCCGCGCCCCTACACGAGAGCCCGCCACCAGGCATGGCTTCACCGGCGGAGGGTCATGCGATGACACCGCGGCCCAAGACGTTGACCGCGATGCTCTGCGGTGCCGTCGCACTTATCGCACCAATCGTTCTGGAGATTACACCGGCCTACATCTGGAATGCATCCGAGAGCGTACCGATCGGGCTCTACCGTGTGCAGCCGCCGGACAAACTTTTCGTTACAGAACTCCTCGCCGTACAGCCACCGGAGCCGCTCGCGACCTTCCTCGACCTGAACGGCTATCTGCCGGCCGGATTGCCGATGCTAAAGCGCGTGCTGGCGCTTCCCGGGCAGACCGTTTGCCGAAGCGGGCTCACCATTTCGGTTGATGCCATCGAAATGGGCAAAGCCCGAGATCGCGACGGCCGTGGCCGCCCCCTCCCGAAATGGCAGGGCTGCCGCGTCGTCGGTGACGGTGAACTCTTTGCCATGAATTGGCAGTCCACCAGTTCGCTGGATGGACGTTATTTCGGGTTCTTGCCGACATCGGCTGTCATTGGTCGTGCGCTTCCGGTGTGGACCTGGGAGAAGTGATCATGCGCGTCTTGAGATCCCGATCAGCTATTCCTCTGTTCGGCCGAGTGCTGCACCATTCCTCCGTCCCGACCAACGATTGCGCCGCCGTCGCGCGCAGCGGTGGTCCAGGGCGGCCGCAAGGCCGGCGCGAAGCGACTTTACCCTGGACGGGCGCGAGCACGGCGGCACGCTTGCGTTTGTTCGAGAGGAGCCTGCGCGCTGTCGTACCGTTGTTTGTTGCGCTGAGCGCTAGCAACGTTCCCGCTTTCGCCGCGACGCGATCCGCGGAGCCTTCAGCGAACTATCGAGCAATCGATCCATCTGCGGAGTTCGTCGAGCTGGCCGCGCGCCATTTCGGCGTCCCGGTGCCCTGGATACGCGCAGTCATAGACGTCGAAAGCGCCGGCAATGTGCGTGCTAGGTCACCGAAAGGCGCCATGGGGCTGATGCAGATCATGCCAGAGACGTGGGCAGAGCTACGTCTGCGGTACGACCTTGGCGACGATCCCTACGATCCCCATGACAATATTCTTGCGGGAACAGCGTACCTTCGCGAGCTGCACGAACGGTACGGTTCACCGGGCTTCCTAGCGGCCTACAATGCAGGACCTACTAGCTACGAAGAGCATCTCACCGGCCGTCCATTGCCCGCTGAAACCCAGATCTATCTGCGGAAGCTTCTGCCGATCATCGGTGGTGATATTGCAGGTTCCAGTCGAGCCGCAAGTCTGCGGCCATCGGGGGGAGCGCTCTTCGTTGTGCGGGCTGAAAGTTCAACGACCGCGCAACCTGGGCACCCAACGAACCGAGCTCCGACTGCCGTCTCCGTACACGACATTTCGGCCATTGCGCCACAAACAACAGGGTTGTTCGTCCTGAGATCTAATGCGGGAGGCTCGCGATGAGCCAATGCGCAAGCTCGCATGCATTAGCGCGGCCTGGAGGAGAATGGGCGGAAAGGCGAGCGCAGTGGGGAGGCTCGACAGCAGGACGGCGAGATAAAAGGGGCTCGCCGGTCGAACCGCAAGCCATTGACATGGCTTGGGTTCTGGCGTGCCGGTCGGTCGGGGCGCGTGCCGCGCCTTGCATTTTGACGAATGCAATCTAAGGGGTTTTCGGCACCGTGTGGGCGTTTGATCGTTGGGAGGCCTTGCCGTGACCGTGGGCGACAGCGATCTGCGTATTCGGCCTGGGCGCATCCGCAGTACCCGCGCGCCGAAGCCCAAGAGCTTCATCAACCAGGTTCTGCGGGCAGCGAAGAAGGCAGGACACACCTCGGGTCAGACCGCGGCCGGCAGGCGTTCTGCGGCCTATGGGCGCTCGACGTTTGGCCGCGGGCGTCTCGCCTTCAGCCGCGCCAGATTGTTCAGCCCGACGCGGCGCGTGGTGGTGAAGGCGCGCGTGGTTCGTCACAAAGGGCGAGCCTTTCGTTCCGCGCCACTGACCGCCCACCTCTCATATCTGAAGCGCGACGGTGTGACCCGGAGCGGCGAGCGTGCCGAGATGTTCGATGCCGGGAGCGACCGCGCAGATAGCGCGGCGTTTGCCGAACGCTGCAAGGACGACCGGCATCATTTCCGGTTCATTGTCTCGCCCGAGGATGCCGGGGACATGACTGACCTGAAGGCCTTCACCCGCGACCTCGCCAGGCAGATGGAGACCGATCTCGGTACGCGGCTCGATTGGGTGGCTGTCGATCATTGGAACACCGATAACCCTCACGTCCATCTTCTCGTCCGTGGAGTAGATGAGGAAGGGGCGGATCTCGTGATCTCCCGCGACTATATCAGCCAGGGCCTGCGCTCACGCGCCGAGGAATTGGTTGGCATCGAGCTGGGTCCAAAACCGGAGCACGAGATTCGCAATGCGCTGGAGAGGGAAGTCACGGCGGAACGATGGACGCGGCTCGATCGGGAGATCCGGCTGACGGCAGATGAGACGGGCTACATCGATCTTCGCCCCGAGATCCCTAGCCAGCCCGATCCCGAGATCAGGCGCCTCATGGTCGGTCGCCTTCAGCACCTGGAGAAGATGGGCCTCGCCGCATCCGCCGCGCCAGGAGAATGGATGGTCGGACTTGAGGCCGAGCGTAGCTTGCGTGACCTCGGCATGCGCGGCGACATCATCAAGACCATGCACCGCGCCTTCACCGAGCGTGGGGAGGCGCGCGGCGTTGCTGACTTCGTCATCGAAGGCGATCAGCCAACGTCCCAGATCAGCGGGCGATTGGTTGACCGGGGATTGCATGCCGAACTGACTGGCGAGGCTTACGCCGTAATCGACGGAACAGACGGACGCGCGCACCACGTGCGCTTCCGAGGGCTCGAGGCCTTCGATCACGCACCACCGATCGGCGGAATCGTCGAAGTCCGACGGTTCGGTCGAGCCAGCGATTCGCAGCCGATTGTGGTGCTGGCGATCCGCTCCGATTTCGATCTTGCCGAGCAGGTCACCGCGAAGGGCGCGACCTGGCTCGACCACAGGCTGGTCGAACGCGAACCCATGCCGCTCGCCATGGGTGGATTTGGCCGCGAGACCCGCGACGCCATGGAAGCCCGTACCGAGCATTTAATCCAGGAAGGCCTGGCGCGGCGGCAGGGCCAACGGATCGTCTTGCAGCGCGACCTCCTGAACACGCTGCGTCGGCGCGAACTGGACGAGGTGGCCACAAAGGTCTCGACGGAGACCGGCTTGCCTTATGTGAACCCTGGCTCCGGAGAGCATGTGGCGGGTACGTATCGCCAGCGGCTGGCGCTCACCTCGGGACGCTTCGCCATGATCGACAATGGGCTCGGCTTCCAACTCGTGCCCTGGTCGCGCGAACTCGAAAAGAGGCTCGGCCAACACGTCGCCGGCGTCGTGAAGGACGGCGGTGGCATCGAATGGGGCTTTGGCCGGAAGCGTGACCTCGGCCTCTAGCTATCTCACCAATTCACTTACGGAAGGGCGATCGCGATGTCCGGAACCAAAATCCTCTGGGGACAGGTGATTGTTGTCGGCCTGATCGTCTTGCTGGCCATATGGGGAGCAACCGAGTGGACGGCTTGGCGGCTCGCCTGGCAGCCAGAACTAGGGCGGCCTTGGTTCGAACTGTTGGGCTTCAAGATCTACTATCCGCCTATCTTCTTCTGGTGGTGGTTCGTCTATGACGCCTATGCGCCTCAGGTCTTTGTGGAGGGGGCTTTCATCGCCGCGTCGGGGACCTTCGTTTCGATCGCGGCGGCGATCGGCATGTCGGTCCGGCGGGCGCGCGAAGCCAAGAACGTTGAGACCTATGGTTCGGCGCGCTGGGCTGACGCGGAAGAGGTTCGAGCGGCCGGACTACTCGGCCCGGATGGTGTGGTGCTGGGCAAGCTCGATCGCGACTACCTCCGCCATGATGGGCCGGAGCACGTCTTGTGTTTTGCTCCCACCCGGTCCGGCAAGGGTGTCGGACTCGTCGTTCCCTCGTTGTTGGCATGGCCGGGCTCGGCCATCGTGCACGACATCAAGGGTGAGAACTGGCAGCTGACCGCGGGTTTTCGCTCGCGGCATGGCCGCGTCCTGTTGTTCGACCCGACCAACCCGAAATCCTCGGCTTACAATCCGCTTCTCGAGGTCAGGCGCGGGGAATGGGAGGTTCGCGATGTGCAGAACGTCGCCGACGTCCTGGTCGACCCCGAAGGCTCACTCGACAAGCGGAACCATTGGGAGAAGACCAGTCATTCGCTCCTGGTCGGCGCCATTCTCCACGTCCTCTATGCCGAGGTGGACAAGACCCTGGCCGGTGTCGCCGCCTTCCTGTCCGATCCGAAGCGGCCGATTGAGGCGACGCTGAAGGCAATGATGACGACGCCGCATCTTGGCGAGCATGGCGCCCATCCCGTGGTCGCCTCGACCGCGCGCGAACTCCTGAACAAGTCGGAGAATGAACGTTCCGGCGTCCTGTCCACTGCGATGTCGTTCCTCGGTCTCTACCGCGATTCCGTCGTGGCCCAGGTGACCTGCCGCTGCGACTGGCGGATCGCCGATCTGATCGCAGATGGCCGCCCGACGACGCTTTACCTCGTGGTGCCGCCCTCGGATATTTCCCGGACCAAGCCGTTGATCCGTCTGGTGCTGAACCAGATTGGTCGTCGCCTGACCGAGGATCTGCACGCCCGCGACCGCCGGCATCGCGTTCTGATGATGCTTGACGAGTTCCCCGCACTTGGGCGGCTTGATTTCTTCGAGTCCGCGCTCGCCTTCATGGCAGGCTACGGCATCAAGAGCTTTTTGATCGCGCAGTCGCTCAATCAGATCGAGAAGGCCTACGGGCCCAACAACGCAATTCTCGACAATTGCCATGTCCGAGTCAGCTTCGCGACCAACGACGAGCGGACCGCTAAGCGGGTGTCCGATGCGTTGGGCACGGCGACCGAGATGCGGGCCATGAAGAACTATGCCGGGCACAGGTTGAACCCCTGGTTAGGGCACCTCATGGTCTCGCGCCAGGAGACGGCAAGGCCCTTGCTGACCCCGGGCGAAGTCATGCAGCTTCCGCCGATGGACGAGATCGTCATGGTGGCGGGCATGCCGCCGATCCGGGCGAAGAAGGTCCGCTACTACGAGGATCGGCGGTTCATCGAGCGGGTTCTGCCGCCGCCTGATCCGGCGAGCGCCAGCCGATCACAGCGAACGGATGGATGGTCAGCGCTCGGACCGTTGAAGCCGACGGCAGGACCAACTGACAAAGCCGCGGAGGCCGAGGAGGACACGGCGAACAGCGGGCTCCGTCGTGAGCCCGAACTCCCCGATCACGTCGCGATCGCCAAGGAGACGACCGAACCGACACCGGCCGAAGAATTCGCCATCGTTCTTGAGGATGACGAGGACGCGGTTCGCCAATCTCGACTTCTTCGTCAGCAGATGCGCGGCGTTGCGCGTCAGGTCGCTCTGGACCCGAATGACGGTATGGAGCTCTGAGGCAATATGCGCGACCGGATGAACGTCTACTTCCCACCAGAGCTACTGAAACAGATCTCGGAGCTCGCCGATCACAGGAAGCTTTCCCGGTCTGCGATCGTGGAAGCGGCTGTCACTTCGTTTCTCTCACCGGATGGAGCGGACAGGCGGGAGGCGGCCTTCGCTCGGCGCCTCGATCGGCTGTCGCGTCAGATGCAGCGGCTGGAGCGCGACGTCGGTGTGATTGCTGAAACCTTGGCTCTGTTCATTCGGTTCTGGCTGACGATAACGCCGCCGCTACCCAATGACGCGCAGGCGGCCGCGCAGGCAAAGGGTCGGGAACGATTTGAAGGATTTGTCGAGGCGCTCGGGCGCCGCCTGCAAAAGGGGCAAAGCTTTCTCCGCGAGATTCCCGAAGATATTCGACGTCAGGAGTCGGCCGACGAATCCTGACCGAGCGTCCTGGAAGCGCTATCGCGCCTGACCTTCTTTTTCTACGCCAGCCTACGACTGCAGCGATTTAGCCGAACTGACAAAAGCTGAACGCGCTATCGGCTCGAACGAGCGGAGAGCAGAGGGGCCAGCATGCAAGTCTTAACAGCATGGCATCGAATAGCGCGCGTTTTTCTCCCATTTGCAGCTGGGTACTATCTTTCGTATCTGTTTCGAACGATCAACGCACTGATCGCCAGCCATCTCAGCTCGGACACAGGGCTTGGGACTGCCGACCTCGGGTTGCTTACATCAGCTTATTTTCTTGCTTTCGCGGCCGCTCAGATCCCCGTCGGTATATTGTTGGATCGATTTGGTCCGCGTCGCGTCCAGAGTGTTCTGCTCTTGCTTGCCGCAGCGGGCGCCGGCCTCTTCGCGATATCGACTGACTTCCTGTCGCTTTTGATCGCGCGTGCAATGATCGGGCTTGGCGTGGCGGCGGCGTTCACCGCAGGACTGAAGTCGATCGTCCTTTGGTTCCCCAGGGACCGTGTCGCCTTGCTTAACGGCTACATGGTCATGCTGGGATCGCTAGGAGCGGTGACTGCTACGGTCCCCGTCGAACACCTGCTCGCCTGGATGGGCTGGCGGCAACTCTTTGAGGTCCTGGCGGCCGCTACTGGTGCAACGGCCATTCTCATCTATGCCGTCGTGCCTGAGCGAGGCATTGTCCCATCAGCAGCGCGCGCCACTCTTAGCTCCGTTTTTGGCGATCGACGCTTCTGGCGAATTGCCCCGTTGTCGGCTACTTGCGTTGGATCAGCCTGGTCCCTGCAGGGATTGTGGGCATCACCGTGGCTGACCGACGTGGAGAGGCTTGATCGCGTAAGTCTCGTCCGACAGCTTTTCATAATGTCCATCGTATTGACCGGCGGTGCCTGGTTGTTCGGCATGACGGTCCACTTCGTCAAACGGAGAGGAATCGGGGCGGAGACGATATTGGCGATGGTTGCAGTGCTGTTTATTACAGCCGAGTTAGCCTTGATCCTACGAACACCTCTGCCGTCCATCTTGCCCTGGTCTGTTGTCGCAATTGTCGGCACAGCAACCGTGGTCAGCTTCGCGGTGATAGCGGATTACTTTCCGCCGGAGCTTGCCGGTCGTGCCAACGGCGCCTTGAACGTCTTGCACTTTGGTTGGGCGTTTCTAGCACAATACGCGACAGGCCTCATCCTGGAGCGTTGGTCTGCGTATGATGGCCATAGGACCCTCCAAGCCTATCAGGTCGCGTTCGGCGTCAACGTAGCGCTGCAGATCGCGGCGTTGGTCTGGATCTCGTTGCCCTGGGGCCGATACCTAGCTCCACGGATGAGGCCAATTGCGTTTTTTGTGCCGGCTAATGTTTTCAATGTTGTCGAGCCAGTAAGCTCGTATGAGAATTCGGTGGTCCTCATACCCGTGGATGATGATGCTGAGTGGTGAGCAAGTAATTCGCATTACGATTGAGTAGGCCTCAAAGATCAGTTCTTAGTCTTTCTTTTTCTACGCTAATCTACGATCACTGAAAGCCATTGTTGCACCAAGTCCGTGGGTGCCTTTCTTAATCATCCCCATCTGAGGGCCGTCTTTGGACGCTCTCACTCGGTGGGGGCGAACGGTGGCAATCCATTCCATTCAATCGGAGGCGAGTTCGCGCGGTGCGCGAATGCTGCGTAGCGCGCTCGGCTCCGCGATTGCCGGCTACCTCGAAGATGAAGCGATCATCGAGGTGATGCTCAATCCCGATGGGCGGCTGTGGATCGACCGGTTGTCGAACGGCCTGATCGACACAGGCGAAACTCTGTCGGCCGCGGATGGCGAACGCATCGTTCGCCTGGTTGCGCATCATGTGGGAGCCGAGGTGCACGCCGGCGCGCCACGGGTTTCGGCCGAACTGCCCGGGACAGGCGAGCGCTTCGAAGGCCTCTTACCTCCGGTCGTTGCAGCACCGGCCTTTGCTATCCGCAAGCCCGCCGTCGCCGTGTTTACGCTCGACGACTACGTCGCCAGGCGCATCATGACCTCGGAGCAGGCCGAGACCCTGCAGAACGCGGTCGCTGCACGGAAGAACATCCTAGTCGCTGGCGGGACATCGACGGGCAAGACCACGTTGACGAATGCGCTTCTGGCCGAGGTGGCGAAGACCTCCGATCGGGTCGTGCTGATCGAAGACACCCGCGAGCTACAGTGCAGGGCGCCCAATCTCGTTGCGTTGCGGACCAAGGACGGTGTGGCGACGCTGTCGGATCTCGTCCGCTCGTCCCTCCGACTGCGTCCTGACCGCATCCCGATCGGCGAAGTCCGAGGTGCCGAAGCGCTCGACCTCCTCAAGGCCTGGGGCACCGGCCATCCCGGCGGCATCGGTACCATCCATGCTGGGACTGCGCTCGGCGCGCTGCGGCGCCTCGAGCAACTGATCCAGGAAGCCGTCATCACGGTTCCGCGTGCCCTGATCGCCGAGACCATCAACCTCGTTGCTGTGCTTGCGGGGCGCGGCGCTGACCGCCGCCTCGCTGAACTCGCCCTTGTCACGGGGCTTGGCGTCGCCGGCGACTACGACCTTTCATCAACAGGAGACTGACATGAGGCAGCAATTTCGTTTTGATCGAGATGTCGCTTCACTGGCTACGTCCGGGCTGGTTCTTTTGACGTCAGCACCGGCATGGGCAGCTGGCTCGAACATGCCGTGGGAGCAGCCACTCAATCAGATTCTGCAGTCGGTCGAGGGGCCGGTCGCCAAGATCATCGCCGTCATCATCATCGTCGTGACCGGGCTCACGCTCGCGTTCGGGGACTCGTCAGGTGGTTTCCGCAGGCTGATCCAGATCGTGTTCGGGCTGTCGATCGCATTCGCCGCCTCGAGCTTCTTCCTGTCGTTCTTCTCGTTCGGCGGCGGCGTAGTGATCTGATGGATGAACCGGTCACAGGTTTTGTCGTGCCCGTTCACCGCGCACTCACCGAACCAATCCTCATGGGCGGCGCGCCCCGGTCGGTTGCGATTGTCAACGGCACGCTTGCGGCAGCCCTTGGGCTGGGATTGCGGCTCTGGATCGCGGGTCTCGTCCTCTGGTTCATCGGCCACATGGCCGCCGTCTGGGCCGCCAAGCGCGATCCTGCCTTCGTCGATGTGGTGCGCCGACATCTGCGCATTCCCAGTCATCTCAACACCTGAGCCCTCGGTCATGATGAATCTCGCCGAATATCGCCATTCCAGCGCGCGCCTTGCCGACTTCCTGCCCTGGGCAGCCCTCGTCGACGAGGGAATCATCCTGAACAAGGACGGCTCGTTCCAGCGGACGGCAAAGTTCCGGGGGCCTGACCTCGACAGCGCGGTATCGGCCGAGCTTGTCGGTGTCGCCGGTCGCCTGAACAACGCCCTGCGGCGTCTAGGATCTGGTTGGGCGGTCTTCGTTGAAGCGCAACGCCGTTTTGCGGGAGCTTACCCGCCGAACACCTTTCCGGATGTCGCGTCCGCACTGGTCGACGCCGAGCGCAGAGCTCAATTCGAAGAGGCGGGTGCCCATTATGAGTCCAGCTATTTCCTGACCTTCCTCTATTTGCCCCCGGAAGAGGGGGCTGCCCAGGCAGAGCGACTGCTCTACGAGGGACGCGATCGGACCGTTGGAGCGGACGCGCGCGAGGTGCTGCGCGGGTTTGTCGATCAGACCACCCGCGTGCTGCAACTCGTTGAAGGGTTCATGCCCGAATGTGCCTGGCTCGATGATCAGGACACGCTGACCTACCTGCACTCGACGATCTCGACCAAGCGTCATCGCGTTCGGGTGCCTGAAATTCCTATGTACATCGATGCGCTGTTGGCGGACCAGCCGCTGACCGGCGGGCTTGAGCCGATGCTGGGGGCAGCCAACCTGCGGGTTCTGACGATTGTCGGATTTCCGGGCGGGACGACCCCGGGAATCTTGGATGATCTGAATCGCCTGCCATTCTCTTATCGTTGGTCGACCCGAGCGATTATGCTCGACAAGACCGACGCCACCAAGCTGCTGACCAAGATTCGTCGGCAGTGGTTTGCCAAGCGAAAATCCATCGGCGCCATCCTCAAAGAGGTCATGACGAACGAGGCGTCGACGCTACTCGATACCGACGCACACAACAAAGCGCTTGATGCCGACGCGGCGTTGCAGGAGCTGGGATCCGATCAGATCGGACAAGCCTTTGTCACGGCGACCATCACGGTGTGGGACCGCGATCGCAGTGCGGCCGATGAAAAGCTCCGTCTCGTCGAGAAGGTCATTCAGGGTCGCGATTTCACCTGCATGATCGAGACGGTGAACGCCGTCGAAGCCTGGCTCGGCAGTCTGCCCGGACACGTCTACGCCAATGTCCGGCAGCCGCCGGTTTCAACGCTCAACCTCGCTCATATGATTCCGATGTCGGCCGTGTGGGCGGGCGAAGCGAGGGATCTGCATTTCAAGTGTCCGCCGCTTTTGTTCGGCAAGACCGAGGGATCAACGCCGTTCCGATTCTCGCTCCACGTCGGCGACGTCGGTCATACCCTTGTGGTGGGGCCGACAGGCGCTGGCAAGTCAGTGCTGCTCGCGCTGATGGCGCTACAGTTCAGGCGTTACCCGAACTCTCAGGTCTTTGCGTTCGATTTCGGTGGTTCGATTCGGGCGGCCGCCCTCGCCATGGGCGGTGATTGGCATGATCTCGGCGGCGCATTGTCTGACGGAGGTGAACAACCCGTCGCCCTGCAGCCGCTGGCCCGGATTGATGATCCTTCCGAGCGCGGATGGGCGACGGAATGGATCGGCGCGATCCTGGCACGGGAAAAGGTCGAGATCACCCCGGAGGTCAAGGATCATCTGTGGTCGGCGCTGACATCTCTCGCTTCGGCGCCGAGGGAGGAGCGCACCCTCACGGGCCTGTCAGTCCTGCTCCAATCGAACTCTCTGAAACGCGCCTTGCAACCATATTGCCTCGGCGGTCCGTCCGGGCGCTTGCTTGATGCCGAATTCGAACGTCTCGGCGAGGCGTCGGTCCAGGCGTTTGAGACCGAAGGCTTGATCGGAACGAGTGCGGCGCCGGCCGTGCTGGCGTACCTCTTCCATCGTATTGGTGATCGTCTCGATGGCCGGCCGACACTCCTTATTGTTGATGAGGGATGGCTTGCCCTCGACGACGATGAGTTTGCCGGACAGCTCCGGGAATGGCTGAAGACGCTTCGTAAGAAGAACGCGTCCGTCACCTTCGCCACACAGTCGCTTTCGGACATTGATGGCTCAGCGATTGCGCCGGCTATCATCGAAAGCTGCCCAACTCGCTTGTTGCTTCCGAACGAACGGGCGATCGAACCGCAGATCACTGCCATCTACCGCCGCTTCGGCCTCAATGACCGTCAAATCGAGCTTCTGAGCCGGGCAACGCCAAAGCGCGACTACTATTGCCAGTCGCGCCGGGGCAATCGGATGTTCGAACTTGGCCTTGGTGAGGTTGCGCTCGCATTTACCGCGGCCTCTTCCAAGACAGACCAGGCCGCCATCACGCAACTCATCGCCGAACATGGACCCGACGGCTTCGTGCCTGCCTGGCTCCAGCATCGTGGCGTCGCCTGGGCGATAGATCTGATCCCCAATCTCGTCAATCTGGAGAAATCGCTGTGAGACCTCTTGGCCTATTGGCGACCACGGCCGCCTTCGCGCTGTTGCTTGGCGTCACGGTGCCCGCACGGGCGCTGATCGTCTTCGATCCCACCAACTACTTCCAGAATGTCCTGACGGCCGCGCGGGAGCTCCAGCAGATTAATAATCAGATCACCTCGTTGCAGAACGAGGCACAGATGCTGATCAATCAGGCAAGGAATCTGGCAAGCCTGCCGTATTCGTCGCTGCAGCAACTGGAATCATCGATCCAGCGCACCCAGCAATTGCTGGCCCAGGCCCAGCGCATTGCCTACGATGTGCAGCAGATCGATCATGCCTTCTCGACAAGCTATGCGCCAGCGACCAGCAGCCAGTCGAGCCAGTTGCTGATCTCCAACGCTCAATCGCGATGGCAGAATTCCTATGCAGCGACGCAAGACGCGCTTCGTGTCCAGGCCGGCATCGTTGGTAACCTCGACAACAATCGCATCCAGACGTCTGCCCTCGTAACCTCGAGCCAGAGTGCCAGTGGCGCCTTGCAGGCAACTCAGGCCGGCAACCAGATCCTCGCGCTTCAAGCGCAACAACTTGCCGATCTCACAGCGGCCGCGGCGGCGCAGGGCAGGGCGCAGAGCCTCGAAGCGGCTCAGCGCGCTTCGGCTCAGGATCAGGGGCGAGAGCAGCTCAGGCGTTTCCTGACGCCAGGACAGGGCTATCAATCCTCCAATGTGCAGATGTTCCACTGATGACCGATGTAAGGGCATTCAAGGCACTGTCGCTGCTTACGACAATCGGCCTAGTGGCCGTCGCGGCCTGCACGATTCAGCTGCGTGGCCGCGTCGAATCTGGGTCGGCGCCGAAGGCGGAGCAGAGGACCGATGCAGCCAACGCCGACCTCGTACGTTGCCGCGGCGTCACTCCGGAGGAGACGGCAGGCTATCGCCGTTGCCAGCAGATTTGGGCTGAAAACCGGCGCCGCTTCCTTGGCGGGAAAGACGGCGTCGTAACTCCCAGCCGCGATGACTCAACCAACTCGATACCTGCCCAAAAGGATCAAAGCCGGATCCCGCAGGGATATCCGCTACCGGAGACACCTGAGGCGAACAAGCCATGACTGGTACGGGGATCATTGACCAGTTTCTGGAAACGTTCACGCGTTATATCGACAACGGTTTTGGGCTACTTGGCAGCGATGTCGGATATCTCGCAACGACCCTTGCGGCGATCGACATCACGCTCGCCGCGTTGTTCTGGAGTTGGGGAACTGACGAGGACATCATCGCGCGCCTCGTCAAGAAGACGCTCTTCGTGGGGGTCTTCGCCTACCTCATCGGCAACTGGAACAGCCTGGCGCGTATCATCTTCGAGAGCTTCGCCGGTCTTGGACTGAAGGCATCGGGCGCAAGCCTGTCCGCATCCGATTTCCTGAGACCTGGAAAGATCGCTCAAGTCGGGCTTGACGCCGGCCGACCGTTACTCGACTCGATCTCCAACCTGATGGGCTACATCAGCTTCTTCGAGAATTTCGTCCAGTTCGTCGTTCTCCTGTTCGCCTGGGTCGTGGTGTTGCTTGCCTTCTTTATTCTGGCGATCCAACTCTTTGTCACCCTGATCGAATTCAAGCTCACAACGCTTGCCGGCTTCGTGCTCATTCCCTTCGGCTTGTTCGGCAAGACTGCTTTCGCGGCCGAGCGGGTGCTGGGCAACGTCATATCATCCGGCATCAAGGTCTTGGTCCTGGCCGTCATCGTCGGCATTGGCTCGACCATGTTCTCGCAATTCACCGCTGGCTTTGGTGGCAATCAGCCGACCATTGAAGACGCGATGACGCTGGTGCTGGCGGCGCTCTCCTTACTAGGGCTCGGCATCTTTGGTCCGGGTATCGCAAACGGCCTTGTGTCAGGCGGACCGCAACTCGGCGGCGGCGCCGCAATTGGAACAGGCCTTGCTGCCGGCGGCGTTGTTGCGGCGGGCGCGGGTCTTGCTGCCGGCGGTGCTGGTCTCGCTGGCGGCGCAATCGCTGGCGCCGCGCGTAGTGGCGGCGCTGCGATGAGCGGAGCATCAGCGGCCTACCGGAGCGGCGGCCTTGCCGGTGTCGCGGAGGCCGGCGCTTCCGCTGCGATGAACCCGTTGCGTCGTGCAGCGGCTGCGCTCGGCGGAGGTAGGGAAGCCGGCGCGCAGGGCGCGAGCACTTCGGCCGAAGGACAGCCCGATTGGGCGCGTCGCATGAAGCGTGCCGAGACTGTTCGGCACGGTGCGTCGGCAGTCAGCCACGCGGTTCGCTCAGGTGATCACGGTGGCGGTGGCTCTTCCGTCGATTTGTCTGAAGGAGAGCGCTGATACTTAGCCGCTGCGCCTTCGCCAGCCGCTGCGCGGCCGACTGAAACGCGGACACCGAACAACTCGAAAACGATTACTTGATCTCAGGGGCAACTATCGATGTTCACACGACCTTCCGTGCACTACGGGCGCATGCCCGAGCCGATCACGCCTTACCAAAAGGCAGCGCAGGTTTGGGACGAACGCATTGGATCTGCCCGCGTACAGGCCAAGAACTGGCGCTTGATGGCGTTCGGTTGCTTGATGTTATCAGGCGGTCTCGCAGGTAGCCTCGTTTGGCAATCGAGCCGAAGCTCGATCACGCCCTGGGTGGTTGAAGTGGACCATCTCGGCCAGGCCCAAAGGGTCGCGCCGGCCAACATCGACTATCA
The DNA here is from genome assembly GCF_015291625.1 of Bradyrhizobium sp. CCBAU 53421. NCBI lineage: Bacteria > Pseudomonadati > Pseudomonadota > Alphaproteobacteria > Hyphomicrobiales > Nitrobacteraceae > Bradyrhizobium > Bradyrhizobium sp. CCBAU 53421. The sequence goes on along the minus strand of NZ_CP030047.1, from coordinate 8,550,918 downwards.
ACCCACTGATGCGCAGATCGCCTACCATCTAGCGCGCTTTATCGAGGATGTCAGAGGCCTACCGGCCGACGGCATCGTTCTACGACAAAACTGGCTCCGGGCCTATGATTTTACGACCGATCGTGGTGCTGCTGCGCTCAACGACTATGCGCGCAACAATGACCCCTTTGCCAAGTTGGGCAAGGCCCAAATCTCCGTGGACGTCTCGAGCGTCATTCGCGCGTCGTCTGAGAGCTTTCGCGTCGCGTGGACCCAGCGCGTCTACGACAACGGCTCGCTGAACTCGACGGAGCGCTGGACTGCAATTCTTTCGATCGTGATCGAGACACCTCGCGATGCTGAACGCCTGCGCAAGAATCCTCTTGGCGTCTATGTCCGCGCCATCAACTGGTCAAAGGAGTTGAGCCAGTGACCAACACGACGCATGACGCTTATTCGTATCGTCCTTTCCCGCAGATCAGGCTCAACTCGGCTTGGTCCCGGTTCGTGACCTCAAGGCGAGCACTTCTGTCAGCGCTCTTGCTTTGCTCGTCGGCGCTCGGTGGGTGCTCAACGTATATTCCTCCGGAGATCAGCTATGACGCTGAAGTCCCGCCGCTACCGGCGGCTCCAGCGGCGTTGGACGACAGGTCGCAACCGCTTCACGTTCCGCCGCTCTGGAAGCCGGTTCTCGGCGGCAAATCGGGAAGGAAGGAAGACGCCGAGCCAGTGAGCCGGGTTGAGACGGCAAACAGCGCGGCCCGGGTCGAACCGCGCAAACGCGGGTATTTCAACGCGGCGCAGATTTACGCGTACAGTCCTGGAGCTCTCTATCAGGTTTATGCCGCACCGGGGCAGATCACGGATATCGCCCTCGAGGAAGGTGAGCAGTTGGCGGGATCAGGACCCATCGCGGCCGGGGATACAGTGCGTTGGGTCGTGGGCGACACCGAGAGCGGGAACGGCGACACGCGCCGCGTCCATATCCTTGTCAAGCCGACCCGTGCATCGATTGAGACTAACCTCGTCGTCAATACCGACCGCCGCACCTATCTTATCGAACTCCGATCCCGCGAGCGGCCATACATGCCGTCCGTTTCCTGGTACTATCCGGAAGCAGCGCGCGAACGATCCCGTTCAGTCGCTCTGAAACCCGTTCTTCCGGATCCGGCGCAGCGTATCTCCCGCTACGCCATCGAAGGGGACAGTCCTGCGTGGCGGCCGCTCGCCGCATATGACGATGGCCGTAAGGTCTATGTCGAATTCCCGCTCGGCATTGTGCAGGGCGAGATGCCTCCGCTCTTTGTCATTGGACCGGACGGCAAGACGGAACTCGTCAACTACCGCGCCTACGGCAACGTGCTGATCGTGGATCGGCTCTTTGCAGCCGCCGAACTCCGGCTCGGCGGCGAGCACCAGCAGAAGGTCAGGATTGTCAGGACCGACGGGAGGCCGTCGTCATGAACACTCCGAATGGAAGCGATCACGAAGAAATAATTCCGCCGGAGACACAAGGGGAGCAGTCCGAAAGCTTCCGCTTGAGAGCAGAGAGTCCGCGTGTGACACGATTGTCCCGGAGAGTCCTGGCCGGCGGGAGCGCCGTTGCATTGCTCGTCATCGGCGGAGCTGTGTTGTGGTCGCTGCAGAGCAATCGTCCCCGAAACTCGGCGGCCGACGAGCTTTACAGTACCGATCATCACAATATTGCTGACGGCATTACGACGCTGCCGAAGGATTACGCTGGCGTTTCGCGGCAGCCAATCCCACAACTCGGTCCGCCACTCCCTGGGGACCTCGGTCGACCGATCCTTGCCGCCCAAGGCCAGTCGCCGACGATCGGCGGTGATCCGGAACAGCAGCGCCGAGACCAAGAGACCGAGGCAGCCCGCATCAGCCATTTGTTCGCTCCGACCAATGGAGGAGCGCGTCCGCCCACTGCTGCCGCGGTTGGAAGCGACCGCGTTGTGCTACCGAACGCAACGAACTCTGGCGACGATGGCTCTGCGCAGAATGGCCAGGACCGCAAGCTTGCCTTCGTCAACGCCTCCGTGGACCGTCGCACGGTAAGCCCTGACCGTGTCACCAGACCCGCTTCACCATACATCGTTCAGGCCGGGACGGTGATTCCGGGAGCACTGATCACCGGGATCCGATCGGACCTGCCAGGCCAAATTACCGCGCAGGTCACCGAGAATGTTTTCGACACACCGACCGGCCGCTTTCTGCTTGTGCCTCAGGGTACGCGCCTGATCGGTATCTACGATAGCCAGGTCACTTTCGGCCAGTCCCGTGTCCTGCTCGTTTGGACCCGGCTGATCATGCCGAATGGACGTTCAATCGTTCTCGAGCGGCAGCCTGGCGCTGACACCGCGGGATATGCAGGTCTCGAAGACCAGGTCGACAACCACTGGGGCGAACTCTTCAAGGCTGCGGCACTATCGACGTTTCTGGCGATCGGGACCGAACTGGGGGCTGGCTCGGACACCAATAGCAACGACAGCGCCATCATCCAGGCATTGCGGCATGGCGCCTCCGACTCGCTGAATCAAACCGGACAACAGGTGGTTCGGCGCAGTCTCAACATCCAACCCACTCTAACCGTGCGACCTGGCTTTCCAGTTCGCGTTCTCGTCAATCGCGACCTCATACTTGTGCCATACGGAGGGTAACGGCATGCCCAAGCTCAAAATAGCAGCACTGCCGGACGACAGGCCGGTCAAGATCGCCGCCGAACTTCCGGCATCAGTGCATCGGGATCTCGTCGCCTATGCAGAGGCCTTGGCAAGCGAAAGTGGGCAGCGCATCGATCCGGCGAAATTGATCGCACCGATGCTAGCGCGCTTTATGGCCACGGACCGCGGATTTGCAAAGGCGAGACGAGCCGGTCACCCCTCGAGAGCCGGCGGAAGCGAGGGATAGCGCTCTGCCAACAGATTGAGGAAACGGTTTAGAGCCGGATTTTCATTGTCGTCGCGCCAATGCGCAAAGAAGTCTACCCGGCTAGGTCCTGTCCCGTCGTGCAATTCCCGGTACACAAGACCAGCGAAACTTGCGCCGATATCCGATTCCATCACCAGACTGAGCCCCATGCCCATACTCGTCAGATTTTTGATAATGCCGCGGCTTACGTCGTGGCGCTCTACTGCGGGCCGGTCGTCAGGTGAGCCGAGCTTCGAAATCAGGAGATCCTCGAGCTCTCGTCCCGGATCAATCTTGCTTAGAAGTATCTTTTCGTTACGCAAATCTACCCAATAGATGGTCTCGCGCGCCGCTAGGCAGTGATCCTGAGGCAACGAGATCAAGATGCGCTCGCTCCACAGCAGTAGTGATTTGACGTCCATTGAAGCCAGACGTCCAGGGCTAACGACGACGTCGACGGTCCCGTTACGCAGCGCGGTCATCAGATGAAAGCGAGAGCGTTCCATCGTTGCCAATTCGATCTGCGGGAGCCGCTTCTTAAATTCACCTATCGTCGCCCGCAAATTGCCGGTAGACACGGACGTGTAAAAGCCAATAACGAGATGGCCAGTATCGCCGCGGCCACCAGACCTCCCGGTTTCAACGAGTATGTCGACCTGTTCCAGGATCAGCCGCGCAATTCGCAAAACCGCTTGCCCAGCGATAGTGGGCTTGATTCCTCCGCTGGAGCGCTCGAATAGTGAAGTCCCAACCAGATATTCAAGCTGACCGATGGATCGGCTCAGGACAGTGTGCTTGATCGAAAGGACATCAGCGGCTCGTCGAAAGCTCCCGTAGTCGCTGGCTGCAACGGCGAATCGAAGCTGTTGCAGGTCAATCGAGTTCGCTGCGTTCCGCCGATTGTGTCGGATCCCGGGTTCTGTCATTTTCGAAGCTCGGTAACAAACCACAAGACAGGAAGCCCCCGATCCAGGCGAGGACCTCTAATCTCGTTCATTGGCAGGGATCGTTCTAGGCGGCAGCAAAGATTACTGGCGTCCAGAGAGTCGGTGTCGAAAGACCCCCAGCCTTGCGAAGATTCCGGAGAACTTCGCTCGAAATCGCAAGGTAACCCGCCAAGGCCACGGTTTTGCCGATTGTGGTCGGATTGCCAATGCGTCGCAGCGGCCAACCGACCCGTCGAAGGATTCGCTCCATTCGGAGATCTGTGACAGTAACGATATCAGTGAGTTGTCGTGAGAGCCCGAACTCGACCATTCCGGCAAACAGCTCGTATGCCGCGCGAGTTATGCCGTGATTTCCTTTGGGGGCGTCGGCTGCAATGTCGATAGCGAACCTGCTGCTTTCCCATACTAGCGGAGTTGACGGCGCGGGTTGATCTTCGAGAAGCGCGGGAAAGGTGTCGCGAAGCATGGTCGGGCCAAGCGTGGGGAGCAGACGTACGGAACCTTGCACTTGGCCGTTTTCACCTACCTGGATTAGATAGTCAGGATGCAGCGCGTCGAATTCGTCGATCTCCATGTCGCCGCTGGTCTCGACTTCCCATGCCATGCGCAGTTTGAAGACACGATGCCGCAACCGATGCATCTCAACGAGAGTGTCGGAAAGCTCTCCGTACGAAGGTGGTGTGATCAACTGGATCATAATCCCTCCAGAAGTGTTGATAGCCTTCGTTGAAGCGCGATTATCGCCTCAAATCATCACCTGTAGTTGTAGGGGGAGGGCACCCTAATTTTGCTTTTTTCTATTTGCAGCCGCCAAGTGTGTTACGGCCTGCGCGATTGTGCGAACGCCGAGCTTTTCCTTCGCATTCTCTAAGTAATATGCAACTGTGTTGCGCGAAATACCGAGAATGCAGCCGATTTCCCAAGAGCTCTTTCCTCGAGCCGCCCACTCCAAACATTGTACTTCGCGGCGCGATAGCCGAATTCCGTCGAGACCACGTTCGTTTTCGAGCTTGCGACGAACGTGAGCATGAAAATACATCGCCATGAGTTGAAGGACACGCGTGTACGAAGCAATGCATTTCTCGAATTGTGGCCGGCTCTCGTCAGTAGCGAAAGTTAATGCGGAGATTGGCCCATGCCCATCGTGAATCGGCACCGTGAAGCCGAACCGGATTCCGCATTGGGCGGCTTCATCGAATAGTCGCCGCTGCTCTTTTGAACTGGTTTGTGATCGAAAATCGATTCCCCATCGAAAGGGCTCCGGGCTCCGAAGGGCTTCTCGAATGACGGGATCAATGACTTGGTATTTCTTATCTAGATAATGGGTCGTCCATCGCGTTGGATATGTTGAGATGAGTCGGGGCTTCCTGTCTTGTTCGCTCTGGAGAGCGAGATAAGCGAAACACGATAGGTCCAAAGCCGATGCTGTTTCCGCCAGCGCGTTGGAGAAGCCTTCGGCATCTTCAGCACTGACTATTGCATCAATGAATTGTTGGAAGACCCGATGCATATGCTTTCCCCTAGACCGGTATGCGCAGAAGCCTTGTAGGCGACTCACCGCAGCGTCGTCGCGGTGCTGCGCTTGAGGATGCCTGGCCCTCCGGACCTAAGGGAAAGCCTGCTAACATCAAGCACCACACGCCTCCGTAGCTAGCGCCGAAGGAAATTAGGCAAAGCCTGGCCTGTGCGGGACGCGCCTCACAGTCCGATCTCTCATGTGCAGCCATGGCTAATGCGTGGGATTCTGCGGCCGCGAGGACCGTCTGATCGGTAGGGTTTGCGCCGGCAGGACAGGTGTAGATCAGAGGTCGCCACGGCCGAGCAGCGCGTGCAGCGCGGCCTGCCGCATAGTGGAGAAGATCGACTCCTCGTCGAGGCCCTTCCTAAGCGTCGCAGCCGTGTTGAGCATGGAGAACACGGCCTGGGTCAGCAGTCGTGCCTCGGGTTCGGACAGGTCGGGCCGCAGCGGGATCATCACGGAAATCCACTCTTCGGCGTACAACGCCATCTCGCGCCGGATCCGTCTGTGGTCGTGCTCAGGAAGAGCGTGCTCGTTCTTGGTGAAGATCAGCGTGCTTGGTGGTCCTTTAAGGATCAACCGGATGTGCGACTCGACCATCGCTATCATGGCGGCCTTTGGGTCTTTCGTCGTCTCCGCGATCCTTTTCGCAACCTCGTGCACGATCTGCGTCGGTTCCTCCAGAACCGCGATCAGGACTGCCTGCTTGTTCTGGAAGTGGCGATACAATCCAGGACCAGTGATGCCGGCGCGCGCAGCGATCATTTCAACTGTGACCGCGTCGTATGAGTGCTGCAGGAAGAGCTCTGCAGCGACTGCGATCAACTGCTCGCGCCGCCCGCTGCTGTATGCCCGCTTGATCGGTAATGGCTGAATATTCATTGAGGCGCACCGTACCACGTGCCGGGCGCGAAGCACCGTGTCTCCCCGCGCGCCGGCATCATCTGTTCCAACTCAATGAACGGATCGTGTGAACGTCTCATTTCATCCTCAGGTAAATATAGATTCACTTTTTTGACCGCCGTCAGATGCTCGGCGAGGGGCTCTGAATATTTCCCATCGCGCGCTTATTAGACGATATATCAGTAATAAAGCCAATATCGCAAAGAACGGTTCTAGATGGTCGGCGCCGGAAGGTTGTTGACAGGACGCGACTGTCGGTCTTAAAGTTAGTGGAGATTAACATTGAGGTGCGAAGGAGGCACAACGCATGCGGTTCATCTTCTTCAGCGAAGGGGAGACCCAGCCGGGACACACCCACGCGCACCGCTATCGCGAGCTCATCGACGAAGTGATTCTGGCGGAGAAAGTCGGATTCGATGCGTTCGGGTGCTCCGAACAGCATTTCGCGATCGGCACGGCCTCGACCTCCGCTCCCGAGGTGATCTACCCGTACATGATGGCGCTAACCAGTCGGATCCAGTTCATCCACCTGATCACGCCGCTTCCCAAGAAGATCAACCACGCGCTGCGCGTCGCGGAGCGGCTGGCGACCGAGGATATCCTGTCGAACGGCCGCGTCGGGCTTGCCGTCGGCCGCGGCAACACCACCCTCGCGCTGCGCGCCTTCGAGGTCGACCCCGAGGAGACCAAGGCGCAGCAGATGGAGGGCATTGAGGTCATCCGCCGGGCCTTATCGAACGACATCTTCTCCTTCGTCGGCGAGCATTACAAGATTCCGCCGCGAAGCCTGACGCCCAAGCACGTGACGCTGCCCTATCCGCCGATCATGATGGCGACCTCGAGCCCGCAATCGATCACCGCCGCGGCGCACATGGGCATCGGCGCCATGATGGGCGGCGGCTATAGCGGATTCGCCTCGGTGCAGAGGTCGGCCGAGCTCTATGACAAGGAGTTGGCGAGCGCTGAGCACGTATACCCCGTGCAGGCGCAGAAGGTGGCAGTGATATCCGGCGGAATGCATTGCGCCGATACAAATGAGGAGGCAGAGCGGTGGGCGGCCACGCTGGCCCATAGCGTCGCCTTGTCCATCGACGCTTATGAGCGGCTGTCGAAGCTGTCCGCCGACTACGGATCGCTCGGTAAGATCAAGAACATCGACTTCAAGAACGAGCGCTATTTGTTCGACGAGTCGGGCAGCTTCATCGTCGGCGACGTCGAGACCTGCACCAAGCAAGTCCAGCGGTTCGTCGACATGGGCATCGACGCGCTCGCGCTGCGCATCGATGGCATGCCGCACAAGGAACTGATGAAGTCGATCGAACTGTTCGGCAAGTACGTCATCCCGAGGTTCAAAAACCTCCGGTCGGTCGTACGCACGTCCAACGCGATCCTTGCAGACATCCGCGCCGCCCGCCCCGCCCATTATGCCGAGCGCGAGGCCTTCGAGAACGCCAAGGCGGCCGCCGGGACCGTCGATGGCGCAGTCCGTAATCCTGCTGCTTCGGCCTGACGCCTATTTGAAGAACTGGAGACTGAAGATGAAAGACAAAAAATATGAAGGCTTGCTCGTAGAGATACGTCCGAGCGGTGTGGCCGTCATAACCATGAACCGGCCTGAAATCCTCAATGCCATCAATTGGCCTATGCATACCGCATTGGAGGAGGTGTTCGTAGACCTCGATAACGACCCCGCGGTGAAGGCCATTGTGCTCACCGGCGCTGGTCGGGGCTTCTGCTCAGGGGGCGATCAGAACGCGCTTGATACCGGCGGGCATCCGATATCGCCCACGCGCTCGGGGCGACATCTCATCAGGAACATCCTCGAAGTAGAGTCCCCCGTCATCGCTGCCGTGAACGGCGTGGCGGTCGGGTTGGGTGCCACGCTTGCCCTTTTTTGCGACGTTATCTTTGCCCAGCCCAGCGCCCGTTTCGCCGATACGCATGTTACGGCCGGCGTCGTCGCCGGAGATGGGGGCGCTGTAATTTGGCCGCTTCTTCTTGGTCCGGCGCGGGCCAAACACTTCCTGATGACCGGTGACTTCATTTCGGCGGAAGACGCGGCGGCTGCAGGGATGATCAACAAGGTCGTGCCGGAAGGTACTGTTCTTGATCATGCGATCGGCTACGCCGAGCTGCTCGCGAGTGGTCCCCGCAACGCGATCGTCTGGACAAAATATAGCGTCAACAAGCTGATCAAGGAGCAGGTGCATCTCAATCTGGATACCGCGATGGCGCTTGAGGCGCTGACCTTCAAGAGTCCCGATCGCAAGGAAGCCGTCGCTGCCTTTCGAGAGAAACGTAAGCGCTTCGCGGAACTTTCAATTACCCATAATTGTTGCCTCGATTGCGGCTCCAAGTTCGATGTCGTTCAGCCGCGATAGTCCGCGCCAGATCACGGTGTTTCCTGGAGGCGGATCGTTGGCTCGGGCCAAGTATCCTCCGAGCCGCGCGATCTTGACGACATAGTGCGAGAGCGTGCTTCGTCGAGAGCAATCACCACGCCTGTCTTTCACCAAATGATCAAGAACCCTGATTTCGGGATCTGTCAGAGCCATTTGCGGTACGGCATTCGGCGAGGAGCGATTGAGCATCGTCATCCAGAAGACGCGCCAACTCACAATGCAGAAGACCGCGATCAGATTGACCAGACGCTCAGCCGTTCGCAATTTTGAGTCCTCTGCTTTGCAGCCCGATTTGAGGATCTTATGGAAGACTTCGATCTTCCACCTCAAGGCGTACCATTCGATCTTATTGATGGCGTCCTTGCGCGATTGGACCGGGAGATCGGTGAGGAGCTTCCACTCGATTTTCTTTCGCCGTTTCGGCCTTCCCCGCTCTTGAGCATGGATCACGGTCAGAGTGAGTGCGGGATATTTCGTCTGTTTGCCAATCGGCGGCAGGACTCGTATCTTGCGGTACCTGATCTCAAGAACGGCGTCGTCGGGATCGCCTTTGTCGTCCTTGACCTTGATCCGATGTAGACCCTTGATCGTAACCTCGTCCATTTCGTCGGCAATTGTATGATTGCCGTCCCCGGCAAGCCGATCAACACAGGTTCGCACCAAAAAATGCGTTCCAGCCTCCTCGGCGAGGCAAAACAGCTCATAGATGTCGCTCTCGCGATCACCAATATGAACGCATCGTCCAGGGGCAGCGAGAAGGTCGGTCGATTGCCGTAAATTCTCGAGCCAGCGGATGCTCTCCTTCTGCTCGATCGGCACCCGTGTCGGATTGATCTTTCGCTTCAGCGCCGTCGTCCCCTTGAACTTCTTGCGGGTCCAGAACTTGATTGCCGACAGTCCGAGCGGAAGCCCCTCGGTCGTCACGGCGAGACTCGAATGCATCAGGATGCCGCACTGCGTGCGTCCTGCCGTCTTGCCCGTAAAGCCGATCAGATCCGGCTTCTCGCGCTTGAAGCTGAATTCCGTCGTGTCATGGAGGACGAGGATCGGTCCCTCCGTCGCCGCTACGCGCCCGCGCGTCGCCTCGAAATGACCGCAAAGAATATCCGCCTCGTCGACCCGTTCGTTGGAGAAGAAGCGATAGGCGGCCTTCGTGTTGGCCCAATCCTGACAAACCAGCGGGATGCTTTGACCCATGTCGCTCCCGATTTGTGCGAGCAATTTGCAGAACCGGCGACCAAGCCGCTCATCCTTAAACTCGCATCCCGCAACTTCCCGATCAACCCACGTCTCGATACCGGTCGTCAATCGCTGAGCACGCGCCCCCGCGCGTTCCTTCACCAAGCCCATCGAGCACCCCGCGCTTCCGAATCAGGTGCTCAACAACGAATCACAACAGATTCTACCGATTCAAGCTTTCGCCCGCGGCGCCTCGCCCAAATCCGACGTCAAATGTGGGTAATTGAAAGTTCGCGGAAGCCAAGAAGCCGGCGTGAGCCCGGCGCGACGTCGCTGCCAGACTTCGATGCATGATGATGGCCCGCTACATCGAGGCTTGACAGGCGTTCCGCGCGAAGCAATCGCCTCGCTCTCCTCGACGAAGACCGAGGGCGGCTTCGCCACCCACCGCAGCAATCAGACACGAGAGACATCCGATGACGGCTCTATCCGCGCGGCACGAGAGTGATGCGGCTGCCGGGCTGCGGACCGCCGACCATGACGGCGTCGTGGTCGCGACGCTCGACCGGCCGCCGGCGAACGCCTTGAACCGTGCGCTGTTGCTCGCCATGACGGCGCTGTTCCGAGATCGTGGCCAGAGCGATCCAATGCCGATCGTGATCACCGGTGCCGGGGGGCGGTTCTTCTGCGCCGGCGGTGACATCAAGGAAGCTGACGGAGCCGTCGCCGACCCGGTCGAAGCCCGCATGCGGGGTTTCCATAACCTTCTTGTCGCGATGGAGCGATATCCGGCTCCGGTCATTGCCGCCGTCAATGGCGACTGTGTCGGCGGCGGCGTAGAGTACGCGCTATTCGCGGATGTGGTGCTCGCGGTGCCTCACGCCCGGTTCGGATTCCCCGAAATCAGGCACGGCCTTCTGCCCGCGGATAAGGGAATCCAGCGCCTCATCCGCCTGATCGGAACACGGCCTGCACGTGACTTGCTGCTGAACGGCGAGCTCGTTGGCGCCGAGCAGGCGGAACGGTGGGGCCTTGTCGACGCGATTGTCGAGCCTGGTCGACTGATGGCGGAGGCGCTTGACCGGGCTCGAGAAGCCGGCCGCCGGGCGCCCGTGCTTTATGCGGCGCTCAAGCAGGCCGTGAACGATTACGACGACGCCGCCGATCAACGCCGAGCCGAACTGACGCTCGCCAAGGCCGCCTCCTGGTTCAACGACCCTGTGGCCCGAGGCCTCCGTCAAGGATGGAGACAGGCGCGGGCGTCGTCGCAGCCTTCGAACGAGAGGCCGCCAGCCCCAAACTCCACCCCACACTCAGGCCGGTAGGCCTGCACAAATCGGAGCGATGACCATGGCCTCAAATCCCGTCCCCGCAGCCAATGCCCGCGTACGGCAGGTGCCAGTCCTGAGCGGCGTCACCGACATCGGCGTCGCCAACTTCCAGGCCGTCGAGCGAACCTTCGCCCAGATGGTGCAGGAACGAGCCGAGGTTGAACCCGATGAGGTCGCGTTTTGCCAGTGGGACGGGACGTGCGCGATCCCGACCACGTGGGCGCAGTACGCATCGACCGTACGAGAGGTTGCGCTCGGACTGGCAGCCCTCGGTGTCGCGCCCGGCGACAGAGTCGCCATCATGGCGTCGGGCCGGGGCGAGTGGGTGATGGCAGCGCTTGGCATTCTGTCGGCCGGAGCGATTCCGGTCGGTGTCTACCCCATGAGTTCCGCTGCTGAAGTGAAGCAACTCGTTGGACACAGCGAAGCCGTTGCCATGGTTGTTGGCGACGACAATGACGTGGCAAAGGTCGCCTCAGTTGCTATGGAGCTTCGCGCCCTGCGAGCCGTGATCAGCTTCGATGGTTCACCGTCGGGACTTCCAGGAACGATTGTCGGCAAGACATGGGCCGCACTGCGCGAGACCGGTCGAGCCCACGATGCGGCCAACCCGGCGCTTTTCGACGAGCGCCTCGTTGGAGGGCACATCGACCAGCCGGCGGCCTTGTTCTACACGTCCGGCTCCACCGGAACTCCCAAAGGCGTCATCCATACCCACCGCACCCTGCAGTACTCCGTCCTTGGCTCCGCCGTACTCAACCCGGAGCTGACCACAACCCGCCGAGACTCGCTCAGCTTCCTGGGCCTCTCCCATGTCTCTCCGGCAATGTCCGGCGTCTACGTGCCGATCATGACCCGGGCGGTGGTGACCTTCTGCCGCCTGGACCAGCTCTCGGAGGCCCTGCGCGGCGTACGTCCTACCGGGATCGTCTGGCCGCCGCGGCTGCATGAGAAGCTGCTCAGCGTGGCGCTGGCCGCGATCAAGGGGGCGCCGGCATCTTTCCAGAAATCTTACGAGGACGCGATGGCGGTGGCCCGCGAGGTCGCCGCCGCGCGCCGACGCGGCGAATGCGTGCCTGCCGAGCTACAAGCACGCTACGATCAAGCCCAGGAACAGGTATTCCTGCCCCTACGCGCAAAGTTAGGCGTGGACCGGGTCAACATCGCATGGACCGCGTCGGGAGCGATGACGCCTGAGGTGCATGCCTTGTGGCAGCTGTGGGGCGTGGACTTGCGCGAGATGTACGGCACCACCGAGACCTGCGGCTGGGTCCTCGCGCAGTGGGATGGCGCCTTTCCGCCCCCTGGGACCGTCGGCAAGGCCATGCCCGACCCGCGATTTGGGATCAAGGTCAGTAGCGAGAGCGAGCTGCTGGTGAAGGGGCCTCTGCTGTTCCGCGGCTACTGGAACAACGCGGAGGCGACCGCGGACGTGATGGATGGCGAGTGGTACCGCACCGGCGACCTCGTCGAGATCGACGCCTCCGGCGAGGTGAAGCTTATCGGACGGGCCAAGGACATCATCGTCACCAGCGGTGGCAAGACCATCAATCCGCAGCCTACCGAGGTGCGCCTCAAGGCCAGCTCTCTCGTTGAGGAGGCCGTGGTCGTCGGCGACGGCCGCAAATACCTCACGGTCCTCATCTGGCCGACTCAGAACGGCAGCAAGCTCGACAGGGACGCCTTGCACGAGGGCTTGCGAAAACAGATTGAGGATATCAACGCCGAGCTTGCGCGTCCCCTTCAGCTCAAGGACTTCCGTATCGCGCCACGTGCGCTCTCGCCTGGAGCGGGAGAGCTCACTGCCAAGGGCACGATTCGTCGGGCTGCGGTGCTCACCTCGTTCAGCGCACTCGTAGACGAGATGTACGACTCAGCGGAGCACAACGAGTTCGCTGACCAAGCGCGGCTCCAGGGTTGAAGGAGCGAGAAGTGATGCGTTCCGAGCAACCGCGTGAGCTGCGGATCGAACATCTGACCAGCTCCGAGATCGCCGAGGCGATCGCGGCCGGCGCCCGCACAGCGATCCTTCCGCTGGGCGCGATAGAGCAGCACGGACCTCATCTTCCGCTGTCAATGGACAGCGATCACGCCGACGCGCTCGCGCTCCGCATCGCCCGCAGGCTAGGTGCTGCACTGGTCCTGCCAACGGTCAGGGTTGGATACTCGCCCCACCACCTCGGCTTCTGCGGCTCGCTTTCGGTGCGTCCTTCTACGCTGGAAGCGATCTGCCTGGACTATTGCAGCAGCCTGGCTGCGCACGGGTTCACCCGCGTCGTCCTCTTCTCCGGGCACATCGGCAATTACCCGATCATGCGCGACTTCGAACCGCGGCTGGCCGCAGCGCTCGCTCCGGCGCTTCGGGTCATCGTCTATAGAGACAGTGCCGCGATCCTCGACGCATGGCGGAAGTCCGCGCAGTCAGTCGCTGGCCTGGGTAGTCACGTAGGTGGTCACGCAGACGTAGCGGAGACCTCGGTGATGCTCGTCCTGCACCCCGAGAAGGTTCGGCGCGACCGGGCCGCCGCCGGATATCTAGGCACGGTAGACGAAGAATTCCTGCGTCGGGCATTCGTCGAGGACGTCGACGCGGTCTCGCCCAACGGTGTCCTCGGCGATCCCGCCGGGAGTTCGAAAGTGATCGGTCACGCGGCGTTGGACGCCGTGACCGATCTCGTCGTCGAGTACGCCACCGCACACGGAGCGCGAGCCGCATGCCATACATGAGCGAGCAGATGGACAGCAGGATGCTGCGCGACGCCTTCGGCGCGTTTCCGACGGGCGTGGTCGCCGTAGCGGCGCAAGTTGACGGGAAGCTGATGGGTCTCGCGGCCTCCTCATTTACCTCGGTCTCTCTCGACCCCCCGCTGGTGTCATTCTCTGTCGCGAAAGGCTCGACCACGTGGCCCGACCTGCGCCGAGCCGAACACCTCGGCGTCACCGTGCTCGCTGAAGACCACGGCGCGTTGTGCCGCCAGCTCGCCGGTCCGGCCCCGGAACGGTTCACCGGCGTCGCCTTCGAGATCACCGACAGCGGTGCGGTGATGCTCGCCGAGGGGATCGCCCAATATGACTGCAGCGTCCGCGACGAATTTGAGGCGGGCGACCACATCATCGTGCTGCTGAAACTTCATGCCGTCGTCGTTCATAGCCGCAGGCAGCCCCTCATCTTCCACCGTAGCGAGTTCGGAAGGCTCGCGTAGCCGTCATACCGTAAATTCGCGTTTAAGCGCCTCGCCCAAACGTCGACCGCGCGGCTTGAGAGAAGCGCCCGCCGCACGGAAGCTCTGCTTCACATCCCGTTGAAACAAACAAGCTGAGGAAAGGAAACTGCGAATGAGGAATAAAGTGCAGCTGACCATGGCAACGGCGCTGACCATGGCGCTATCAATCTCTGCGGCCAATGCACAGAAAAAATACGACCCCGGTGCCGGCGACACCGAAATCAAGGTCGGACAGACCATGCCGTTTTCCGGACCAGCGTCGGCCTATTCGTCGATCGGCAAGACCGAGGCCGCCTATTTCAAGATGATCAACGACCAGGGTGGCATCAATGGACGCAAGATCAATCTGATTCAGTATGACGACGCCTACTCTCCGCCAAAAGCTGTGGAGCAGATACGCAAGCTCGTCGAGAGTGATGAGGTGCTACTGACCTTCCAGATCCTCGGCACGCCTTCGAACGCAGCCGTGCAAAAATACCTCAATTCCAGGAAAGTGCCGCAGCTGTTCGCGGCTGCCAGCGCCTCGAGGTTCTCCGATCCGAAGAGCTTTCCCTGGACCATGGCCTACGATCTAAACAACTTCGTCGAAGGGCGCATCTATGGCCAGTACATCCTGAAGGAGTATCCGAGTGCCAAGATCGGCGTGCTCTATCAGAACGACGACTTCGGCAAGGATTATCTGAACGGCGTCAAGGCTGGCCTTGGCGACAACGCTGCGAAGATGATCGTGAGCGATGCGTCCTATGAGGTTTCTGATCCCACGGTCGACTCGCAGATCCTCAAGATCAAGGACGCTGGCGCCGATTTGTTCTTCAGTGCGACAACGCCGAAGCAGGCCGCGCAGGCGATCAAGAAGATCGCAGAACTGGGCTGGCATCCGCTGCAGATCGTCAGTTCGAAGGCTACCTCGGTCGGCAGCGTCCTGAAACCGGCTGGGCTTGAAAACGCCAAGGGCATCATCAGCGCCAATTACGGTAAGGAGCCGCTCGATGCGCAATGGAAGGACGATCCGGGTGTAAAGCGCTACTTCGTCTTCATGGAGAAGTATTATCCGGACGGAGACTTGAGCTCGAACTTCAATACATATGCCTACGGCGTCGCGCAGCTTCTGACCCAGGTGCTCGAACAGTGCGGTGACGACCTAACCCGCGAGAACGTCATGAAGCAAGCGACCTCGCTCAAGGATTTCACGGGCGACCTCGCGCTGCCCGGGATCAAGATTAACACTTCGCCGACCGACTACCGCCTCCACAAACAGTTGCAGATGATGCGATTCAATGGCGAACGCTGGGAGTTGTTCGGCCCAATTTTGGGGGAAACGAGTCCGGCGGGCTAGTTGCTGAGCTCTGATCCGATCGATGCCTGTCGGCCGTAGACGTTGTCTTCCGCTCCTCCCCTGGCTCGGCGGACTATCGCCGAGCCCTTTTTCTTAAGCGGATGGCGCATACGATAGCTTATCGTACCGTCAAGCCTCTCTTGTCTCTCACCGGCGGATGACCTTCTTCAGTATCTCCGCGCAAGCATTCGGAACTCTTGCTGGCCTAACGGGAATAGGTCTCACTGGAAGCCTCTTCGACGGTCCCGATCGCGTCATCGGCTATTCGCCGACCTTTCTCGGTCAGGTCGATTTCCCGTTGTCGCGGATCCAGCGGATCTTTGTGACTCGTGATCAGGCCGCGGGCTTTTAGACGTGTGGTAACACCGTTAATCGTGGCGGAATCATAGTAGATCAAGCGTCAAGGTGATTGTGCGGGCAAGGTCCGACCTAGCGCAACTTCGCAAAGGTCGAGAAACTGCGGAGCTGTCAGCCCGGTTTACGTCGACCCCAGCTGACTTACGTCGTGGCGGATTAGGCTATGCCATGAAGCACCGTTCCAGAAGCCAAGTCGATCGGCCGACCGACCTTAGCTCGCGCCCGGTATCCGGGAAGCGGTCCAGCCGGCTGTGGCAAACTGGGATGCTGACGATGCTCGTAAAGGCGTAGCGCGCGTTCGGCTCGATAAACCGGGCTTAGAAACAAAAGGAGATGTATCTTGCAATCACCCGTTCTCGTCATCGCGGGAAGCGTAAGGCCTCGACGCATTGCGCCGCAGGTTGCGGCTTGGATCGCCACGCTCGGGCGGGACGCGACGTCCTTATCATTCGAAGTGGTCGACCTGTCGGACTGGCCGCTGCCGATGGACGACGAATCCGCAATGCCGAACACGGGTCAGTATGAGCACGAGCGTACACGTGCATGGAGCCACAAGGTCGCCGCCGCGCCAGCCTTTGTGTTCGTGACGCCCCAATATAATGGCGGCTATCCAGCGCCGCTCAAGAATGCGATCGACCACCTCTATGAGGAGTGGGCCGGAAAGCCGGCGATGATCGTCTGCTACGGTGGCCACGGCGGTGGCAAATGCGCCGAACAACTCGTGCAGGTCTGCCAATACGTCAAAATGAAGCCAGTCGCCATTCGGCCGGCGCTCATGCTACCCCACGAACTCATCGTAGCCAATGCGGGCCAGATCGATCCGGCTGCCACATTCGCCAGCCAACTCACCGAGGTCGAACAGGCGTTCGCGCAATTGAAAGACGCCTTGGCAGACGATCAGGTCGCTACTGAGGCATAGGGCGCACACGTGAAGATCGCGCGGTCCATGAGCTGGACGCACACAGCAGCCGCTGGGGCCAAGCGGTGGATGTTGATCGTCGCCTCTGCGAAGCATGCACCCAAATGGCTGGTGACCGACAACTCCGCAGATCACCTTCAAAAGGATAGACGCAGCGCCCCTACTGGTCTTCAAAAGGCGTATCAAATGGCTTCGACCCAGAGCAAGGCCAACTCGATTATCCGCAAGACAATGGCTTGGCGCTTCCGCCCGCTGGAAATGGTTTGGCAAGCGACGACGGGCGTGCGGAGGCGTCACCGCTGCCGGGCTGGGGCGCGGGGAAAATAGCGCGCCGGCGTTGTCCCGAATGTGCGCCGGAACAACGCGATGAATGCACTTACCGTTTCATAGCCGAGATCGAGGGCGATGGTGGTCACCGGAATTTCGTCGGCGAGCATTTCCAGCGCTCGCATCAGACGTACGCGCTGTCGCCACTCGGTGAAGCTGAACCCGGTTTCGATTGGAAATCGTCGCGTCAGCGTCCGCACCGGGCTTCCGGCGAGGATGGCCCAGTCGTCTAGGCGTCGCTTATCGGCAGGATCGTCTGCAAGCGCGCGCGCAACCCGAAGCAGTCGTGGATCGGTTGGCATGGGCAAACCGAATTGCTCGCGCGGCAGCGATCGGATTTCGTCACGGATTACCTCGGTGAGATGAGTTCTGGCCAAGCCTTGGTCGCTATCTGACCAGGTTGCCGCGCGTGCCACGCATTCGCGCAGCAAGCTCGACATTTGCATCGTTCTGGGTACCGCCGGTAAGTCCACGCAGCAGTCCTCAGCGACATAGACGCTCCACCCGACGAAAGGTCCATGGGAGCACAGCGCATGAGAATGATGCGGCGGTATCCATACGCAATGAATCGCCGGTACAACCCAATGGCCCGAGTCCATGCCGACGGTCACGAGCCCATGCGTTGCCCCGAGAAGTTGGCCGCGCGCATGTCGATGCGCAGGAGTAACCCTCGGTTCGCCACCGTTTGCCAAGACGGCGATCAGCGGAGAGCCCGCGTCCGTATCGGCGCGGCTAGGTTCGATCAGTGGCTTCGACATGGCCTCAACTGCGTATTATATGGCCTAGATCGCGCAGCAACGCCAGCGTCGCATGCTATTCTCGGGTTGTGATCGAAGGAGAAATACGATGCGTGCAAAAGAAATGATGCCGGACGACGTCAACCAGGCTGTGATCAATGGAGTTGACGTTCGCAAAGGTTCTGTGGGTGCGTTTCTCGCCAATGCCCGGATGCTGGCTGCGCCCGAAACCAGCGTTGAGGATCGGCAAACGGCAGAGCGCGATGTGATCGAGGCGCTTCCTGCTTTGCAGGCCTTGGGGCTGTTCGATGTACTCGATATACACGACGCACACCTTCGCGCCTTTGTCGAAGCGCACTCCGGGCCGCGCTAAGAGGCTAGAAGCGAACCGTTTGGCTTTTGGGTGCCACCGACGAGGGGGCCGCCCTCCACCTCGCGATAGTGTCGCCGTCGCACAGTCGAGCGCTAGCGCGGCGGCCTACTCGCAGCCGAGACAGGTTAGCAAACGCAACCGTCGAGCAGATCCCACTTCGAGCCCGGCGGCTTGCCGCAACGAGCCGCGCCACTCGCTCATTTTATTGCCCGCGATCAAGGATTCTGGTATTCCAGTTGCATGGATCAATACGTAGACCTTGCCGCCCAAGCCGAGAAAACGATCCGCGATGGCATCATTCGAGGCGATTTCGAATTCGGCGAGAAATTGTCGGATCGCGCGCTCGCTGCTTCTATAGGGATCAGCAGAACGCCCGTGCGCGAGGCTCTCGCCAGTCTCGCCCGGGACGGGCTCGTCGTGATCCGTCCTCAGAGCGGCACCTTCGTCATGGTCCTGGACGAAGCGTCGGTGCGGATGTTGTGCGAGATGCGTACCGTCTTGGAACTGGGCGCTCTTCGTCTTCTGGCGGACCACCCCGAAAAGCTGGCGGCCGCCGTGTCCAAGCAGATCGCCGCCGGCGCGCTCGCAGTCGAAGCACAGGACGTCGAGACCGCCGAACGGATGGATTCCGAATTTCATCAGGCGCTGGTTCACGCCGCGGAAAACCCACTCTTGAGTAACGCCTATCGGGTCATCACTCACAAACTCAACGCGATCCGCTACCGGCTTCCGGCCGATCTCGAAAGGATGAGTCGGGCAGTCGAACAGCATCGACGGATCGTGGACCTGACCGTCACGGGCCGCATCGAAGAGGCAAACGTAGAACTCGTCTCGCATCTGAAGATCGTCCAGGGGCTTGCTTTGCAGATAGTCGGCAGCGAACCGACTGAAGCCACCGCGGGCCGACGGCCGAAGAGAACCATCCGAAAGAAATAGCTTCCCGCCAAACTGGAATTCCAGTTGACATAATTGGCCGATATGCCCTTAACTGGAATTCCAGTTTTGGAGGGTGGACGGCGTGGTTGAAACTAAGACGCGGGTACTCATCATTGGTGCAGGCCCGGCCGGCTACAGCGCGGCAATCTACGCAGCGCGGGCCAATTTGAAGCCGACTCTGGTCACGGGAATCCAGCCTGGTGGTCAGCTCACAACCACCACCGACGTCGAAAACTTCCCTGGGTTTGCTCAGGCGGTCCAAGGCCCTGAGCTGATGGAGCAGATGCGGCAGCAGGCCGAGCACGTCGGCACGAGCATCGTCTTCGACACGATCATGTCGGTCGATCTCTCGCAGGATCCCATCGTTGCCCAAGGCGACTCCGGCGACACCTACCTGGGAGACGCGCTGATCATCGCCACCGGTGCACAGGCGAAATGGCTCGGCAGTCCCGGCGAGGCAGATTATTCGGGATACGGCATCTCGGCTTGCGCGGTTTGCGATGGCTTCTTTTACCGCGGGAAGGAGGTCGTCGTCATCGGCGGCGGCAACACCGCGGTCGAGGAAGCTCTTTACCTCACGAACCATGCGTCCAAGGTCACGCTGATACATAGGCGGGACAAGCTCCGCGCAGAGCAGATCCTGCAGGATCGCTTCTTTGCCCATCCGAAAATCGAAGTTCTCTGGAACACTGAGGTCATGGCGTTTCTCGGCGAGGGCGAGCCTTCGCGTCGTCTCACGGGACTACGGTTGCTGGACCGGACCACGGGAGTGGAGACGTCCGTCTCCGTCGGAGGCGCATTCGTCGCGATCGGCCACGACCCGGCCACCGCGCTCTTCCGAGGCCAGCTCGACATGACGGATGCCGGTTACATCAAGATCGCGCCGTGGTCGACGGCGACCTCGCGAAAGAATGTTTGGTCGGCCGGTGACGTGAGCGACGACCGCTACAAGCAGGCTGTGGTCGCCGCTGGGATGGGCTGTATGGCTGCGCTTGAGGCGGAAAAATATCTGGCGGAGCGGACAGCGTCGCAGCCAACGGCCGAGAAAGCAAGAAAGGCAAGGGAATCCGCAACATAGGTTCAAACTACAATCGATCTGGAATTCCAGTTTGACGGCATAGCCGGAATTCCAGTTTCTCTGGATAAAGCGAACGTTGTGGGAGGTTCTTCCGATGTCGATGTTGCTCCGCAAATTCTCGAATAATCTCACGGCGCAGGTTGTGCTGGCGCTCCTGCTGGGCGCAACGGTGGGCGCGCTTTGGCCGGGCATCGGCGCCTCGATGCAGATGTTGAGTGATATCTTCATCAAGCTCATCAAGATGGTCATCCCGCCGATCGCCTTCCTGACGATCGTCATCGGCATCGCCGAGGTCCGCGACCTGCGCCGCTTGGGCCGCGTCGGGGGGCAGGCGCTGATCTATTTCGAGGTCGCCTCTACGATCGCCCTGATCGTGGGCCTGATCGTCATGAATGTGTTGAAGCCGGGCGCTGGCTTCGACAGGGCCGCGGTCGGCAGCCAGGCTATCGACATCTCGAAATACAAGGCAGCGCCGGTTGGATCGTACTTCTTCGATTTCCTGTCTGGCATCGTGCCCGATAACGCGATCGCGGCGTTCGCAAAGGGCGACCTGCTCCAGATCGTCTTCTTTGGCGTACTGTTCGGCTGCGCCGCAGTGCTGGTCGGCGAACGCGCCAGGCCGTTTGTTCTGCTAGCTCAATCGGCGAACGACATCCTGTTCAAGATCGTGGGGATGATCATGCGTCTTGCGCCGGTCGGTGCGTTCGGCGCGATGGCCTTCACCGTTGGCCGCTATGGCATCGGATCGATTCTCGTGCTGGGCCATATGCTTATCGCCGTCTACGCGACGTGCATCATCTTCCTTTTCGTGGTGCTCGGCGCGGTCGCTCGATTGAATGGCTTCGGGTTCACGCGCTTCCTGCGCTTCATGAGCGACGAGGCGTTGATCGTGCTCGGCACCTGTTCGTCCGAAAGCGTGTTGCCCCGCTTGATGGACAAACTCGAGCGCTTGGGATGCACGCGTTCCAGCGTAGGCCTCGTCCTTCCGGTCGGCTACTCCTTCAACGCAGATGGCACCGCGATCTATCTGTCGATGGCGGCGCTCTTCATCGCGCAGGCTTACGGAATCGAGATGTCGTTGGCCCAGCAGTGCGGACTTCTGCTGCTGCTGCTCATTACGTCGAAGGGATCAGGTTCGGTCGCAGGATCCGGATTCGTCGTGCTGGCAGCAACGCTGTCCGCCACCCATGTTCTGCCGGTCGAAGGTCTGGCTCTGCTGATCGGCATCGATCGTTTCATGTCGGAGGCGCGCTCGGTAACCAATATTATTGGAAACGGTGTCGCGACGGTCGTCGTCTCGAAGATGAGTGGGGAATTCGATCCCGTCCAGGCTGACGCGGCCTATGCGGAGCGTTTCGGCGCCGGCGTGAAATTCAACCTGAAACCCGTGACCGTTCCGGCGGACTGTTCTCCTGTTCCCACGGCAGGGATCATGTCGCCCGAGCCGCAACCGGACTGAACTGAAAACATTCGATCGGGAAAAACCGAAAGCGCCGAACTACCTCGTCGAATGGCAACGGAGGAGGGCGCAGCAACATGGAGGCAGTGCCTTAAATATGAATGTCAAACTCCAGGACGGCATCCTGATCTTCGCCAAACGCGAATGCGAGACCTGTCAGATGGTGGAGCACGTGATCGGTCAGATCGCCGACAAGATACCAACCGTCGTTTACACTCAAGACGATCCCTCTTTTCCGTCAACCGTGTCGGCGCTTGACGACTCTTCGCTCGAATCGTCCTTTGCGTTCGACGTGGAAGCGGTGCCTACGGTCGTCCGCATGAGGGAAGGCAAAGAGGTCGCCCGCACCTTCGGCTGGAGCCGCGCGGATTGGGAGAAGCTCACGGGCCTTGAGGGATTGGGCGAAGGATTGCCCGAGATGCGGCCGGGCTGTGGTTCGAAGTCACGCGAGCCGGGCGTCTACGATGTCTTGCGTGCGAAGTACGGCAAGCTCGATTTCAAATCGCGGCAGATCAGGCTCGGAGAATGGGATGACGAGATCGAAGCCTGCTTCGATCGTGGATGGAGCGATGGCCTTCCTGTTGTTCCTCCGACGGATGTGCGCATTCTCCGCATGCTGGAGGGCACCTCGCGCAAGCCCGACGAGATCATCGGCGCCGTGCCTCCGAACCTGTCGCCGATCACCGTTGAGAAGGTCGCAGTCAATGCCGTAATGGCGGGCTGCCGTCCCGAGTACATGCCAGTGGTTCTGACCGCGCTGGAGGCGGCGCTGGACCCTCTGTTCACGATGCACGGCCTGCTCTGCACGACGTGCTTCTCAAGCCCGATCATCGTCGTGAACGGACCGGTCGCGCGGGAAATCGGCATGAACTCTGGCATCAACTGCCTCGGCCAAGGTAATCGCGCCAATGCGACCATCGGCCGGGCGCTTCAGCTGATCATCCGCAACGTGGGCGGCGGCCGTCCCGGCGAACTTGACCGCGCCGTCCTCGGCGGTCCAGGCAAGTACACGTTCTGCTTCGCGGAGGACGAATCGGATCCAACGTGGATGCCCCTGTCGGTCGCGCGTGGAATCGAGCCCGGGAAGAACGCCGTAACGCTCTTCCAGGGCGATGGCATTCAAGGGTTCATCGATCAGCGGTCGAGGACTCCCGAGCAACTCACGAAATCGCTAGCCATGTCTTTGCTGGCCGTCGGGCACCATAAGTTGTGCGAATTCACGAACGCCTTGTTGGTCCTCGTTCCGGAGCATTACGCCATCTTCCGCGAAGCGGGGTGGGATCGCGGGCGCATCACCGAAGAGCTTCACACGGCGATGGTGCGTCCCGGCAAGGACGTCATACAGGGTGCCCATGGCGTCGGCGAAGGGGTCGACCCGCGCCGGGCGGACGAGATGGTCAACAAGTTCTGGCCGGAAGGTCTGCTTATCGTGCAGGCGGGTGGGCAGGCAGGCTTGTTCTCGGCGATTTGCGCCGGCTGGACCGGCGGCCGGTTTCGCAATGAATCCAAACCAGTGACGATGGAGATCACAACATGAAATACGGCATCAGCTTTCGCGACCCCACCTCGGAGACTGCATCGGAGTTGCGCGAACGGGCGGCGCCACTCGACTCGGTCGTCGGTAAGACGATCGCGCTCATGGACATCGGAAAAATGCGCGGCGACGAGTTCATCGACCGTCTCGAACAGCTCTGCACAGAACGCGGTATCGAGACGCGTAGGTATAAGAAGCCCACCAACACGCGGGTAGCCCCTCGCGAGATGATCAAGGATATCGCGGACAATTGCGATGCCGTCATCATCGCGCTGTCCGACTGCGGATCCTGCACGTCGTGCTCTACGCACGACCTGAACGATCTCGACAAGAAGGGACTCGCCGGTGTCAGCGTACTGACTACCGAGTTTCAACAAGCTTTCGAGTCTCAAAAGGGAGCGATCGGGCTCGACGCTGCAGCAGTTTACGTACCTCATCCTCTGCAGAACAAAACGACAGCCGAACTCCATCAGTGGGCGAATGCAGCGGTGGACAAGATTCTCCAGGCGATCGCGCACGATACCTCGTGCGTGACCGCTTTGGAAACTGTCTGAATAGGGTCGGCCCGCAAGAGATAATAATCAGCGCGGCCGTCGCCGCTTAACCGGAGGTTCCCGGTTACAAATTTGCGCACAGACGAAACTCAATTTTCCGCCCGTAGCCAAATTGGTGGGTAGTTGATTTGGGAAGGTCGAAAATGCTTTATCTTTCAATAGGGATTGCCTGACATTCTCTCCACCGGATGCACGATTTCGTGCGCCAAACTACGATTTCGCGCGATCCACAGCGATCTGCAAAAATGGCTAGGCGGCCTAGCGCGGAGAGAACGACCGTGCAAACCATGACGACGTTGCCGAACTGAAGCTATCGCCTGAAAGCCGCCCCACAAGATGTAGATCGCGAACATCGGACCATAGAGAAGCAGGACGCAGGCGGTGAAGAACGCCGCCAAGCGTCCGAGAGTTAATGACGCTCGGTGCAGCGACGAGACACGATTGCTCGCATAGATGCTCGGATATCCGGACAAGACGTCTCGATCGCCTTGTCGCTGCGTAGTCGGCGGGCGGCTCCAGTTGCCGCGCCGAGGCTGGGAACTGCCCGGTCGCTAGAAGCTGACCGCATTGTGGTCGAGCGCGCGCGAAGTCTCGATGCTCATGCCGCCGTCGATCCGCGTCTGGAGGGCTGTGTCGTAGTGTGACTTGGCCGGTCTCGCGATGCGCCTGGAGGCCGGACTGGGCGCCTTGATCTGAACGGGCTGATTGGAGTCGATAGGAAGTACCGTCTTGTGAGAAATCCGCTTCAACGCCAGGTTTGACCGAATGCTGGTCACGCCTGGTATGCGTGAGAGCTTGTTCACGATGAGGTCTTCAAGCGCCCCGATGTCGGACACCATCACACGCAGAAGATAATCGCTATCGCCCGTCATCAGGTAACACTCCATCACCTGGTTCAGGCGATCGATCGAGCGCGTGAAGTTCTCGAGTGAGAGCTGGACCTGCTTCTCGAGCTTGACTTGTATGAACGCAGTAACGCCGATCCCGACGACCGCCGGATCCAACACGGCAATTCGCCGGTCGATCACTCCGAGTTTTTCAAGCGTGCGAACGCGGGCGAGGCAGGGTGACGGTGAGAGATTGACGCGCGAAGCAAGCTCGACGTTGGTCAAGCCGGCGTCCTTCTGCAGTTCATTCAGAATCTTGATGTCGATCCTGTCCAGAGCCGTCGTTGTCATTCGATTTCTCCCTGGCAAACTGTGGCTTCGTCGAGGCCCGGTCCCGTGCGTTATCCCGCGTGGTGACGTCTCCATGACAGCGATGCTAACCGCAGTCGCGACCGTGGGAATTTCGACAAATTGACGACTTGTATCGAAAAACGGTCAATCTCCCCTGAGCTGGCCGTGGGGCATGAGGCACGCAGCCGCACCGACCTCATGAGGGATTGCGGCAATGCCGGACGTCGCAATCGCGCATTGAGAGGGCCGCCTTCTTCGCGGATGCCAGGCACGGGTCCAGCAGGGATAGATCGTCTCCGCTCGCCGCGTGCGCCGGAAGGTCATGACGCCGAGGCCCGCATGTCCCGGCACAAAATGCTGCTCAACGACGAGGGGGACCAATTGTTCGAGCATTCATGCCGGGCAAACGGCGCGATGATCACCGGACGATCGAAGCCTGCGGAAATCACGGATCGACAGCGTGTTCTGAATCGGGAGTGAGAAGGTGAAGCTCAAGCACGTCTATCTGACCGCCGTCGCGCCCGAAGAACTGGCGAGGTTCTACGAGGCGATCGGATTGACGATCCGCTTTGCCGATCCCGGCAAGTGGATTCAATTCGCCGGAGAGAAGGCCGCTCTCTGTGTCGCAAGCCCGGCCGAATCCGTATCTGTACCGTCTCAAAATGCCGTCCTTGTCTTCGAGGTGGATGACCTCGAGCTGGCTCTCGATCGTGCGCGGGCGCAGGGCGCCGAGGTGCTTGGCGACATCAGGGACATGGGGGCGCATGGTCGAGTGGTCCGTCTCAAGGACCCTCAGCACAATACGATCCAGCTGTTTCAGGCAGCGGCCGGGTAGGCCGCAAACCAACTCTCCGGGCCGCTTCGGCTCCAAATATCAGGGCAATCCACCATGAACCTTCGAGTATCGCCCATGCCCAGTCAGCAGATCCCGGCGTTCAGCAGCGCGGAATTCCGCAGCGCCATGCGCAACGTCCCGGGCGCCGTGTCGATCGTGACGACAGGCGCGCGGCCGGGCAGGCACGGTTTGACGCTCACGGCCGGTTGCTCGGTGTCGACCGAGCCATCGAGCGTGCTCGTCTGTGTCAACAAGTCGGCTGGCGCCCACGACACGATCAAGCAGAGCGGATCATTCTGCTGGAATATCCTCACGGCCGATCACGCTGCGCTGGCGCAAAAATTCGCGGGGCAGGACGGCAGCAAGGGCGACATACGCTTTAGCGAAGGCTTGTGGCGCGAACTCGCGACGGGTGCTCCAAGTCTCGTCGAGGCGATCTGCAGCTTTGATTGCCGCGTGTCCGATTGGTACGACGCCGGCAGCCATACGATTTTCGTCGGCAAGGTGATCGCGCAGGCGACAAACGCTGATCGCGAACCTCTTGTCTATGTGAAGGGCGAATTCACCGTGCCCAAGCGCCAGTGACCACTCATGCTGTCACTCTGGCTCAATGTTCTCGCAAGCGGCGTTCTGCTCGGCCTCGTCTACGGGCTCGTGGCGCTCGGCCTGACCATCATTTTCGGCGTCATGCGCGTCGTCAATTTCGCGCATGGCGAGATGGTCGTGTTCGGCGTCTACATCGGCTATTGGGCCGTCCGCCTTTGGGACGTTCCGATCGTCGTCGCGGCGGCGATCGCGGCGGTCGTGATGTTCGTCTTCGGCTATCTCCTCGAGACCCTGGTCGTCAAACGGTTTGTCAGCCGGCCGCATCATTATCAATTCATCGTCTTTATCGGCCTGTCGCTGCTTTTCACCGGCGTCCTGCTCGTGGCGTTCGGACCGGATCCGCGCCCCACGGCCTCCCAACTGTCGTTTCACACCGTATCGCTCGGCGTCGTGACGCTGGATCTGGCGCGGCTTCAGGCGGCGGCAACCGCCGGCCTGCTCATTGTCCTGCTGGGAGCGTATCTGAAATTCTCATCGTTCGGACGGTCCTTGCGCGCGGCCGCGGACAATCGCTTGGGCGGCCTCGTCGTCGGGTTGAATATTCCCCGGGTCTATGCGGTGACCTTCGGTATCGGAGCGGCCTGCGCGGGCGTCGCCGGCGCATTGATATCGCCCTTGTTCGATGCCCAGCCCTATCTCGCCGTCGACTTTACCTTGCTGGCCTTCGTGACTGTGATCGTCGGTGGTCTCGGCAGCTTCGGTGGGGCGCTGCTAGGCGGCCTGGTGATCGGCGTGGCCGAAGCCATTGCGGCCTTGATGTTCGCGCCGTCGATGAAAACCGCGCTTCCTTATGCGCTCCTGATCATCATTCTGGTTTTTCTTCCAAGGGGTTTCTTTGGTGCAAAAGAGATATGAGGGTGCGATCGACGTGAAGCGGTGGCTCGCCGGAGCACTGGTCTTCGTGATCTTTGCTTTGGTCGGGGCGCTGGGGAATCCGTACCTCATCTCGCTGCTGACGATCGTATTGCTGTTCACGTTCCTCGGCCAATCCTGGAATCTGATGCTCGGGATCGGTGGGCAATTGTCGATCGGCCATGCGCTCTTTGTCGGCCTCGGTGCCTATTCGGTGGGCGTCCTCGATGTCAAGTACGGCATTTCGCCGTGGCTCGGCCTGCTGCTCGGAATGTTTATTGCCGGATCGGTCGGCGCGGTGTTGGCGTGGCTGAGCTTCCGGTTCGAGGTGCGTGGTATCTATTTCGCGCTGCTGACGATCGCTGCCGCGGAGTTCGCCAGGATCATGTTCAGCGGCTGGGCGTTCGTCGGTGCCATGCAGGGGCTATTCTTTCCCGCGCCGACGAACGCGATCGATATCGCGATGCTGCGGGGAGACGCGCGATTCTACTACTTCGTCGCGCTTGCGCTGGCGGCGCTCGGGATCGCCGGAACGGACCTGATCTCGCGATCGTATCTCGGATATGTCTGGCGCGCCATGCGGGACGACGAGCAGGCGGCGCGCGCACTCGGCGTCCGCACGTTCAGGCACAAGATTCTGGTGATCGCGATATCGGCGGCGACGGCGGCCGCCGGTGGTGGAATTCTGGCGCTGGTGCAGGGTTCGATATTTCCGGACTCGATCATGGGCGTGGGACTGTCCGTAGACGTCCTGATCGGGCCCGTGGTCGGCGGGCTGGGCACGACATTTGGTCCGCTGGCCGGGGCGCTCACAGCCATTCCGCTGAACCATTTGATGGGCGCCCTCGGCGACCATTTCCGGATCCCCGGGCTGAACAACATCACCTACGGCGTCGTTCTGATTTCGGTCATCTGGTTCCTGCCCGACGGCATCTGGCCGGCGATCGTCCGGCTCTGCAAGACAACCCAGCCGCCGTCCCGAGTGTGGCTTCCGCAACCGCGGAAGGCCGAAGAATGACCGTCCTGCTCGAGGTCAAGGACCTGTCCCGATCGTTCGGGGGACTGGTCGCGGTGAACAATGTCAGCTTCGCGTTGGAAGCCGGACGTATCGCCGCGCTGATCGGGCCGAACGGGGCGGGAAAGACGACATGCTTCAATCTCGTCGCGGGGGCCATGCGGCCCACAAGTGGCCAAGTGGTCTTCGCGGGACGCCCGATCGAGAATACGCCGCCGGAGGCCGTCTGCAGGATGGGGATCGCAAGGACGTTCCAGATCGTGCGGCCGATGCGCGACATGTCGGTGCTCGAGAACGCCATGGTCGGTGC
The DNA here is from genome assembly GCF_015291625.1 of Bradyrhizobium sp. CCBAU 53421. Classification (NCBI taxonomy): domain Bacteria; kingdom Pseudomonadati; phylum Pseudomonadota; class Alphaproteobacteria; order Hyphomicrobiales; family Nitrobacteraceae; genus Bradyrhizobium; species Bradyrhizobium sp. CCBAU 53421. The sequence continues at coordinate 8,522,109 of NZ_CP030047.1, read as the reverse complement.
CTTCAGCTGGACTACAAACGTCAACGAAGCCCGATCGACGGCCTACGAGTCGCTTGAAAGCGTCGGACTGGCGGGCAAGGCCGATGCGCGGACGGACCAGCTCACCCTGCCGGATCGGAAGATGCTGGAAACGGCCAAGGCGCTATCGACACGACCCAAACTGCTGCTGCTGGACGAGGTGATGGCGGGCCTCCGGCCCACCGAAGCCGCCGGCGTTGTCCGCGTGCTGCAGCGGCTTGCCGAAGCCGGACTGACGATCCTCCTCGTCGAGCATGTCATGCGGATCGTGATGGAGGTTGCCTCGCATGTCGTCGTGCTTCATCATGGCGTCAAGATCGCGGAAGGGTGCCCCGGCGACGTGGTCGCGGATCCGCGGGTCCTTGAGAGCTATCTGGGGACCGGCTTCCATGCGTGACGAGGCGCTGCTGTCGATCGACGGGCTTTGTGTTGCCTACGATGGAGCGAATGCCCTGAACGCCGTTTCCTTGCGGATCCACAAAGGCGAGTTGATCTGTGTCGTCGGGGCGAACGGCGCCGGAAAGACCTCGCTGATCAGGTCGATCTCGGGGATCGTTTCATCTTCGGCTGGCGTCGTGAAGATGAACGGCGTCGATATCACCGGGATGCCGCCATGGGATATCTGCGAACGCGGAATTGCGCAGGTCGCCGAAGGCCGCCAGATTTTTGGAAGCCTCTCGGTCGAGGACAACCTGCTGCTGGCCGGATCACTCAAGCGGGCGAGGGCCAGTCGGTTCGAAACGCTCGCATTCGTCTACGAATTGTTCGAGAGGCTTCGCGAGCGCCGGCGGCAGTTGGCGGGGACCTTGTCCGGGGGCGAGCAGCAGATGCTGGCGATCGGGCGCGCCATCATGGCGAAGCCTGAAATCGTCATGTTCGACGAACCGTCGATTGGACTGTCGCCCGCCCTGACGGACGTGATGTTCGGCGTGGTGAAGTCTCTGCACGCGCAGGGAATCACGGTGTTGCTGGTCGAGCAGAACGTCGCGAAATCGCTCGCCCTGAGCAATCGCGGCTACGTCCTGGAAAACGGCTCGATCGTCCTGCACGGATCGGGCGACGAACTGCTGAGCAATTCAGAGGTTCAGCGGGCCTATCTCGGAATGTAGCCGGCGAGTGTAAGATCATGGAGAGCAACAGCGCCCTCATCATCGAACGCGACGGCGACATCGTCACAATGACGATGAACAGGCCGCCGGCAAATGCGTTGAATAACGCGCTGGTCGGCCGCTTGCTGGACGCCATTCGCGCACTGTCCGCGGAGGCATCGCCGCCAGGCATCGTTTTGACAGGCAGAGGTGATCGCTTCTTCAGCGCGGGTGGCGACATCAAGGAGGTGGCGGGCATCGAGATATCGAGGCCCCGCATGCGAACTTTCCACGCGCTGCTGTGCGGGATGGAGCGATATCCGGCTCCGTTCGTGTGTGCCGTTCGCGGGTATGCGGTCGGCGGTGCGCTGGAATTTCTCCTGTTTGCCGATTACGTCGTCGCCAATCGCGAATGCATGGTCGGGTTTCCGGAAATCAATCATGGCCTCTTGCCCGCAGCCAAGGGAATGCGGCAGGCGGCCCGGAAACTGGGACTTCGGGAAGCTCAGGCACTGCTTTACCGGGGCGAGTTGGTTGGCGCAAAGAAGGCGCTCGAGATCGGAGCGATCAACGAAATCGCAGCCACCACGCACGTGACAAGTCGCGCCGTGGAGGTCTGCGGGGCTCTGCGTGCAAAGGAACCAAAGCTATTTGCCGCGATCAAGCGCTCGTTGAACTTGACGGGACAGATGGATGACGCTTCGCTGGAGGCGATGACGATTGACGATCTCGGCGCCTATCTGTCCGAGGACAGTTCGGCAGATGCGCGCGCCCGCTTTCTCTCGAAGAGCTCAACGAAGGTATGAATGACATCCCTCGCGCCGCCTGACCATCTCCACCTTGAGCTCATGAGCTTCGAGGACGTATCGGATGCCGTGGCGAGCGGGAGCTCGACGGTCCTGATACCATGCGGCGCTGTCGAGCAGCATGGGCCGCATCTTCCGCTCTGTATGGATGCCGATCACGCGGATGCGCTTGCCGTCAACGTGGCGCAGCGCCTTGGCAGGGCGCTGATAGCGCCCACGATCAGGGTCGGCTGTTCGGCCCACCATCTTGTCCTTCCCGGCACCATCTCGCTTCGGCCGGAAACGTTCGAAGCGATCTGCCTGGACTATTGCACAAGCCTCGCGCAGCATGGCTTCAAGCGGATCCTGCTGTTCTCCGGGCACATCGGAAATTTTCCTGTCTTGCGTGACATGCTTCCCCGGCTGAGGCGCGCGGTTCCGCAGGACGTCGAGATCGATGCATTCTGTGACTCGATTGCCTGGATCGACCGATGGCGAAGCGCGGTCAAGGAGGCCGGGGGTGACCCGAACGCGGTCGGTGGGCATGCCGACATCGCTGAGACGTCGCTCATGATGTTACTTCGCCCGGACAGCGTGCGGCTCCATCGTTTCGAAGTGGGGCACCTCGGAGCGCTGTCCGAAGCGCAGCTTCAGGCCATGTGGAAGAACGGGATCAAGTCGGTCACGGACAACGGCATCATTGGCGACCCGTACGGTTCGTCGGCCGAAATCGGCGCGCGGTGCCTCGAGGCGATCTCGGATCTGCTGGCCACCTCGTTCCGCAAGTGAAGAGACGCTGCTTCCGCGCCTTCGTCGAGGGCAGGAAGGTGATCCGCCTGCCGACAGCATAAAATTTGGAAAGCTGCTTAGCCTCGTACAGCATTCGGACGAAAATGTTGCTGTGCCTGTGAAACGCTGTGCCATCTCGAATTTCCCTAGGGGACCTCAAAGATGGCACTTAAGTTCGGCTTCTGGTCGGAGCAGGAAACCCAGGTCGGGCAGAGCTACGCTCGCCGGCTTCATGAACTGGTCGACGAGGTACGCCTCGCAGAAAAGATGGGGTTCGACAGCGTCGCGCTATCCGAGCAGCACGTCGCACTCGGCGGCATTTCGAGTTCCGCCCCCGAAGTGGTCTACGGTTACCTTGCCGCGGTTACATCCCGCGTGAAGCTGCGATCCGCGGTGACCCTGATGCCGCAGAAGATCAATCACGCTTTGCGATCGGCGGAACGGCTGGCCGTTACCGATATTCTGTCGCACGGACGCATGGAGTTCTATGCCGGCCGTGCCAACACGACCATCGCCATGCGGGCCTTCAACGTCGACCCGAATGAAACGCTCCCCCAAATGGAGGAAGGGCTCGCGCTGCTCAGGAAATCGATGCGCGAGGATATCTTCACTTTCGAAGGCAAGTATTACCAGATTCCGCCGCGAATGCTGGTTCCGAAGCCGCTTCAGAAGCCCCATCCAGTGATCGGCATCGCCGCCACAAGCGAACGTAGCCATAGCTGGGCAGGCTCCGAAGGGTTCGCCGTGCTGAGCAGTAACATTTACCAAGGGTGGGACTATCAAGCCAGGCTGATCAACACCTACCGCAAAGCCTGGAAGCGCGATGAGCGCGGTCCGCTCGATCGCTCTCGCATCGGCCTTCCGCTCTTCTTTGGCATTGGTTCCACGGACCAGAAGGCGAAGGACGACTACGCTGAGCCTCTGATGCACTACGCCCGGATAGCGACCGACGCTTACCCCCGCCTGGCGAAGCTCTCCGATGACTACGCATACATGAGCGAGAGCCAGCCGGCGGCGGAACGCGCCGGAAAGGATTGGGACTACCTGCTCAACGAATCGGCGACCACCGTTTGCGGGAGCCCGGACTCCATCATCCGTCAGCTCGAGAAGTTCGAGGCGTTAGGCATCGATGAAGTCCTGCTTCACCTCGATTCGGTGAACCACGAGAAGATCATGGAAGCGATCGAGATGTGCGGTCGCTACGTGATCCCGCACTTCAACGACAAAAACAACGTTGTGCGACCCACCGAAGAAATCCTCGACAGGATCCGCGCGATGCGGCCGCAGAAGTGAACTCAAAGAAAAACAGGGCGGAGAAACCCGATGTTGCAGCATAGCTACAAGTATTTGATCGTCGAGAAGCGCTCCAGCGGCGTTGCCGTCGTCACCATGAACCGGCCGGAGATACTGAACGCCATCAATTGGGACATGCACGAGGAACTGGAGCGGGTCTTCGTCGAGCTCGATCACGACAAGGACGTTCGCGCGATCGTCTTGACCGGTGCCGGGCGTGGCTTCTGTTCGGGCGGCGATCAGAAATCGCTCGACAAGGGTCCGCTGCCGTCGCCAACGAGGAGCGGACGCCATCTGGTCCGCAACATGCTCGAGGTCGAGGTGCCGATCGTGGCGGCGGTCAACGGTGTTGCCGTCGGGCTCGGGGCGACGCTTGCTCTTTTTTGCGATGTCATTTTCGCAAATCCGACCGCGCGATTTGCGGATACGCATGTAACGGCGGGTGTGGTCGCGGGCGACGGCGGCGCGGTGATCTGGCCGCTGCTGATGGGGCCGGTGCGCGCGAAGCACTACCTGATGACGGGTGAGTTCATCTCTGCCGAGAAGGCCGCCGCCATGGGCATGATCAACGAGGTCATTTTGGGAAGGGACGTCAAGGACGCGGCGATCGAATACGCCGAGATGCTTGCAAGCGGCCCGCGGGAGTCGATCATCTGGACGAAGTATAGCGTCAACAAGATCATCAAGCAGTACGCGCATCTGGTACTCGACACCTCGGGCGCGCTGGAGATGCTGACCTTCGCGCTGCCCGAGCGCCGCGAAGCCGTCGCCGCCTTCGCTGAGAAGCGAAAGCGCTTCGCGGAGCGGTGAGATGGACGTCGAATCCATCACGTCCGGAGCTCAACTCGTCGACGTGACCATTCCGCAGCTCCTGAACGCGCGACGGGCGGAGCGGGCCGAGGCGGTCGCCTACAAGCAAAAGCGTCGCGGCGAATGGATTGCCGTGACGTGGAGGCAGTATTCGGATCAGGTGGCCAATCTGGCAGCCGCCCTGCAGCAGGCCGGGTTCGAGCGCGGTGATCGTGCAGCCATCATGGGGGATGTGTCCCAGGAATGGCTTCTCGCCGACATGGCGACGATCTGCGCTGGTGGCGTCATGGTCGGCGTGTACTTCACTTCGTCGGCGGAGGAAGTCGCCTATTACCTGAGCGATTCCGGCGCCTCCTTCATCTTTGTCGGCAGGGAGCTTCAACTCGGCATCGTCCTGGCGTCCGGCCAGGCCGAACAGTTGCGGAAGATCATTGTGCTCGATCCGGATTGGAATGGGGGCGATGCGGCGGCGAACGTCGTTTCTCTCAAGGACTTTTGCGGCACGACCTCGGTCGACGCCGATGGACTTCTTCGCAAGCAGGCTGCGCAAGCGAAGGCGAGCGATCTGGTCAGCATCGGTTACACGTCAGGAACCACCGGCTTTCCGAAGGGCGCGATGCTGACACATCTGTCGCTGCTTGCCGGTGCGCACAGCGTGACGACGTTCAGCCCGCGGATGCGTTCCGACACGCATCGCGTCGTCGTGCATCTGCCGATGTCGCATACGGTCGCGCGCGCGCAGGCAACGACCTTGCCTTTGCTCGCGCGGATGGTGCCGCATTTCGGCGAGACCAGCATGGAGTTCGCCCAGACGATCAAGGACGTGAAGCCGACATATTTCACGGCGCCGCCCCGCTTCTATCAGCGTTTTGCCACACAGATCCTCAGCAAGGTCCATTCCGGATCCGCGAAGCAGAAGCAGGACTATCAATTTGCGATGACGATCGCCCGCAAGGCGCTCGACGACCGTCAGGCCGGCGGCACGCCGGATCCCCTGATATCGGCCCTGTTCGCCGTGTGCCAGGACCAGATCTTCCGTCCGCTGCTTGCTGAAGTCGGGTTCGAAGAGCTCGCGATCACCTACACATCGTCGGCTGCGATGCCTTCCGAACTCATGTCGCTCTGGCAGCTTTGGGGGCTGCAGCTGAAGGAATGTTACGGCCAGACCGAGCTGGTCGGAGCCAATCTGGTGCAGATGGCGGAATGGCCGGAAGCCGGCACGGTTGGCGTGCCCGTGCATGATGCGGCCTGGGAGACAGCGGTTCTCGAGGACGGAGAGATGATTGTCCGGGGCCCGGGGCTCTTCGTCGGGTACTGGAACAAGCCAGAGGAAACAAAGTCGACTCTGCGCGACGGCTGGCTTCACACCGGAGACATCGTGGATATCGGCCCGACAGGCCTCTTCAAGCTAGTCGATCGAAAAAAAGAGATCATCAACACGTCCAACGGAAAATCCATCAGCCCGACGCAGATCGAGAATGAAATCCGGCACAGTCCGTTCATCTCCGAAGCCGCGGTGATCGGGGAAGGAAAGAAGTATCTCACTGCGTTGATCGAAGTTGACGCTGTTGCGACGATGGAGTGGGCGCGATCGCGGGACCTTCAGATCGCGCAGTACGCGGATCTGGCAAATTCCGAAATCGTCGTCCGGATGATCGAAGGAGAGATCGGCAAGGCCAACAGCAAATTGGCCAGAGCCGAGCAGATCAAGGCCTTCCGGATTCTGCCGGAAGAACTGTCTCCGGAGAACGGTGTGATGACGCCGACCAGGAAGAAGCGACGGAGGCAAATTATCGAAAGATATCGGTCGTTGATCGATACGCTTTACGACGAGAGTGAAGACGAACTGGTCAAGGCCGAGATGAAAACGTGATTTGAAGGGGCGCGTCTGTTGCGAGATGCGCGCCGCCCAAAATCGAGCGTTGTGATTTGATCGCCGCAATATTCATGCAGCCGACTGAGGAGAATGTCACATGAAGAATCGCAACGAAAGTGGCCTGACGCGTCGTGCATTGCTGGGCAGTGGCGTCGGTGCCGCCGCCGGCCTCGTGTCGTGGCCGGCAAAGGCAAACGCTACAGGCAAGGTACGGGTCGGCGCGATCAATCCGAGCAGCGGGGTACTGGCGTTTCCTGGCCAGGCCTGTGTGCGCGGCATCGATGCCGGCGCGAAGTTCGCCAAGGAGAAATTCGGAATAGACATGGAAATCATCCATGCCGATACGCAAAGCAGGCCGGAGAACGGGCGGATTGCCGCCGAGAATCTGATCCGGCAAGGCTGCACGGTGCTCATCGGGGCCTGGGACTCCGGCGCAACGATATCCGCGCTGCAGGCCGCGGAAGCCGCGAAGGTCCCGATGGTGGTGCATATCGCGACCGCGACCCAGGTGACTTCACAGGGATTCACCCAAGTCTTTCGCTACTGCCCCACGTCGCTGACGATCGTCAGGAAGTCCCTGGCCGAATTGAAGTCGCTGTTGTCGCCGCTCAAGGATATGCCGACGAGCGCGGCGATCATGCATCTCAACAACACCATGGGGCAATCGACCGCGGCCAGCATCGATCAGGCCTGGAAGGAGGTCGATGTCCCTCTGAAGATTGCGCAGTACATCCCATACGACGAGAGGGCCAGGGATCTCTCGGTTGAGGTGGCGAAGGCGAAAGCCTCCGGCGCCGACGCGCTGATATCGGTGACGCGTGTCAACGATGCCATCATGATCATCCGGGAATGCGTCAAGCAAGGGTGGAATCCCAAACTGATCTTCTCGCCGAATTCGAATGGCGTGCAAGACAAGGCATATTACGACGCATTGGGCAAATACGGTGACGGCGCGGTACTGTCGACGTTGTGGTACAACCCGAAGGCGCCGGACGCCGCAGCGATCCTCAAGCGTTTTGCAGCCGACTATCCAAATGACTGGCTCGATGCAAATTCAGGGGCTGGTTTCGAAGCCGTGCAGATCGTTGCGGATGCCGTCAGCCGCGCGGGCTCTTCCGAATCGGGGGCGATCCATGCCGCGCTCAAGGCAACCGATATGACGCCGATCCTGATGTCCAGCGGCAGGATCAAGTTCGATGCCAGCGGCCAGAACATGGGGGGTGATGTGACGATGCTGCAGGGACAGAACGGAAGGCCTCGCGTGGTAGCGCCGCAAGCCGCGGCCGAAGCAACCCTTCAGTACCCGCTGGCGCCGTTCAACTCGAGGTAAGGACCTGAGTTGCGGCTCAGAAGGCAAAGCCGCACGCGGGCGGAGGGCCTATGCCGGCAACTCGTGACCGACGAAGCTGGACCGCTCAGCGAGGAAGCGACGAGGGCTCTTGCCCATCGTCTTCTTGAACATGGTGATGAAGGCGCTGGGCGTTTCATAGCCCAGATCGAGCGAGACCGCCTGGACGGAAGATCCGGCCGACAGGCGCTGCAGCGCGACAAGGATGTGAAGACGCTGCCGCCAGCGTCCGAATGTCATTCCGGTTTCCTTCAATACCAGGCGGGCGAATGTGCGCTCGCTCATGGCGTATCGAGCAGCTAACTCGTCGACTGTGCTCCGATCGGCAGGATCATTGAGAAGCGATGCGGCAAGATGCTGAAGTCGACTATCGGTGGAGATCGGCAGATACATCTGCTCGGTCGTCATCTGCACCAGTTCGTCGAGCAGGACGCGCCCGAGTCGGCTTGTCGGTCCCTCCATCGGATACAAGGGCGGAAATACCGACAATCGATGGATCAACTCGCGGACCAGCGACGATATCGTGAACGTGCAGCATGTGGTTGGAAGCGCACTCGCCTGTGGATCGATGAAGACGACGTAGACCTTTCCGGCGTCCGACATGCAGTTGCTGTGCAGGACTCCGGCGGGTATCCATACAGCACCCTGTGGCGGAACGATCCATAGTCCTCCCGGAGCGCGGCACATGACCGATCCATGAGAGGCCACCACCAGCTGCCCCTTCTTGTGCGAATGAAGCGGCAGTTCATCGTTCCCCTGACCTGTCTCGATGGACATGGAGATAATCGGTCGGTCGAACTGGTCTGGATCGATCGGATCGTAATTGATCCGAATGTCCGGCAAGCTCATTCGGGCAAAGCCGTCGTCCGTTTCAACAGCGGGTGACTTGTGCATTGGATTCGCTCATGGAAACCGCAGTTCCAATCTGTTGGGCGGCGATAACTCCGACGGAGGGTTCCTTCAAAGGATAGCTCTTTGACAGGTGATCGTCACGGGAAAGTAGGGCGAAGGAGAGGATGCCGCGGCAGAGGACTGTGGGCCGCCCGTCGCGGAGGCGAGGCGATTTGCCCGCGACGGTTGCGGTCGCCGCTCGGTGTCATGCGTGCGGGGCGTGGATAGCCTCTGTCGAGCAAGTTCGCGCGTTATTGCAAGGCCCGTAGCGAGCGCTGATGCGTGGGAATCTGGCCACGATGTTCGGCATCAGCAACTATAGAACGACCTCAATCAGGCGAGGGCCGCGATTGCTCATCGCGCTGCCGAACTGGCTTGCGAATTCCTCGACTGATGTTGCGCGCGTTTGTCACCGCGCCGGCGTTGACCAGCGCGTCCAACAACTTGAGCTAGAAGCCCCGGCGCGACCAGCGGTCTGTCGTCGACCGCCCGTAGTCGGCCGGCCAGTCGCACCCAGCGGCAGCCGACCTTCAGCACGTGCAGAATGCCGGAGTCACACGGCGATCATTGACACGCCTGGCGCCCGGTTGGTTCTTCGGCAGATGCGACTCGATCGTCGCCCACGCCTCGTCCGACAGCCCGAAGAGCGCCACGCCTCACCTCCCGCAATCCCACGCTGCATGTAAATCAGGAAAGCCACTGCAACTCACCCTCTGATTGCGTTTGAGCCTTAGCGTGCTGGTTGCGCCGCCCCCCTGGCGCCATGGCTGAAAGCTTCGAAACGGCGGAGAACGCGTTCAAGGGCATGCTCCGCAACAAACCCGCGAATACCTTCCAGCCCGATCGTAGCCGCGGGTTCCGCCCGCCGCATCATCCGACGCTCGACATCTTCTATCGTGCTGTCAGAGATTCCGTGCCGGGCAAGCGCCAGTCCCAGTTCGGCCGCATCCTGCAACGCGAGATTCACGCCCTCGCCACCGAACGGCGCCATGACATGCGCGGCATCCCCGATCAGCGTCACGCCATGATGGTGTGGCCACGTGAATCCGGCGGGCAACCCCACGATCGGACGTTGAATGGGCAGTTCATCGAACGCCTCGACAAACCGGAGCAGGGATGGCGCCCAGCCCTGCAAGAGGTTTCTCATATCGCAGCGGGCCGTCTCGACGGAGCCGAGGTTCACAGGGCCAGGCAACAGGTCTTTTTCCGGTACGGGTAGCATAAGGTAGATGTGGATTTCGCCACGGCTACTGCGCTGGGCCATCAAGCCCCGATGACGTCCGATCGCACTGATCTTCCCGCGTGGCAGCATCGCAGCAAGGTCAGGGTGCCGCTCGTCGACCGAGGTGATGCGGATATCATAGGCGACAACGCCTGAATAAGCGGGCTTCACTGCCGTCAGCAGCGGCCGGACCCTCGACCATGCACCATCCGCGCCGACGACGAGATCGAAAGTGCCGAGCAGGCCCGCTTCGTCCATCACATCGAAACGCCCCGTCGCTTTCTCACTGATCTCGACGACCTTCACGCCCCAGCGCACGACGTCTGTGTCCAAGCTGTCGAGCAGGATTTGGCGCAACTGGCTGCGATCGATCTCCGGCCTGGTGCCTGAGCCGAAGTCGGGCTCCTCGAAGCGCTTCCTACCATGCTCATCGTAGATGGCGCCGCCCTGATGGTCATATCGGGCAAGTTCGCGGAAGCGGTCATGGAGGCCGGCCACTTTCAGCGCCCATTGACCCGATGGCTCGTGAATATCGAGCGAGCCGCCCTGTTGACGCGCGGACGTACGCGCTTCGCGTTCGAACACTGTGGCAGCCACGCCATGATGCTGAAGGACGCGAGCGAGCATCAGTCCGCCCGGCCCGCCGCCGATAATGGCGATCCCTCCCTTTTGCATGTTCGGCCTCTTGGGTTAGAAACATAGGCCTCTATATATCAATATAGGGCCCTATGCAATGAGGAGCGATCAGTGAAGCGAGACGGCTGGAATCCCAGTGAATCGCCGACGATGCTGGTGACACGCTGCGCGCATCTTCTCGCACGGCAGAACGACAGCAGGTTTAGAGCGCTTGGGATAAGCGTCAATCAGCTACCTGTGCTCGTGCAACTCAAGGACGGCAGTAGCCGGACGCAGGGCGAACTGACTCGCTTTGCCGGCATCGAACAGCCCAGCATGGCGGAGTTGCTGCGGCGGATGGAACGCGACGGGCTGGTGGTGCGAGAGCCTAACCCGACGGACCGGCGGAGCAGCCTCATAAAGCTGGCCGATCATGTCTTCGATCAGATCGGCGCCGCCCGCGCCGCCCTGACGGAGACCAGCAACATGGCGCTCGAAGGCTTCTCGAACGAGGAGACTGAACTGCTGGTCGGGCTGCTACGGCGCATAATAGCGAACCTCGGCGACGACGATCGATGGTTCACCGACGCCGCCAAGCGATCCGGGCCGCAGCCGACATGATGGCCACGAGATGTTGCTGCTTATCGGGCCAACATCGCCTTATCTGACAGCCGGTACAATCCCGTCGCGCGAAGCGTATCAACGCGAGGCTGAAGACCGCTCCAAAGGTGAAAGGTCTCTTAATAAATATGGACTCCGAGACGCCGAATACAAAAGCAAGTGAGATATCACGCGAAGATCTATATGAGATGGTCTGGGCTACACCCATCAGCCACCTGGTGGAAAAGTTCAAGGTGTCAGGCTCTTACCTAGCAAGGGTCTGTGGAGCACTCAACGTGCCTCGCCCACCGACGGGTTACTGGCAGAAAAAGGCGGTTGGGAAGGCCAGCCCTCGTCCCGAACTGCCGGTTGCGCTTCCGGGCGATCAGCTGAGTTGGACAAAGGACAAGTCGCTCACCATCCCCGTCAAAGTTCGCGTCCGAAAGAAGCGAGATGGCGCCGCTGTGACCAAGACCCTCAGGCAAGGCCGCCATCCCATGCTGATCGGCGTGGAGCAGCACTTTCGCAAGTCGCGTAAGGTGGAAGACGGGGAGTTTCTGAGGCCTTACAAACAGCTTTTGCCTGATAGCCAGCCAATGGTAACGGCTGGGCCGAACTGCAGGATGACGGTTCGCTCGAAGGTGAGATCTGCCTTCTCAACGGCGACGACATCCCATTCATCGCGCGTCGCTCAAACACTTCTTCAACAGCCTGCTAGATCATCTCACGATCGGTGCGTGTGATGAATTGGATGGGCGCCCGATCTCCAGCATGCTCATGGCCTCGCCAGCCGGTGGATTCCTGACCGATGAGATGAAAGTCACTGACAGCGGCGCTATGGCTCTGTGTCTTGGCTTAGTGAAAACGATTGTTCGCGCTCTGGCCACTCTCTCGCGGGAAAAAATCAGCGCCCACGCAAAGACGTCGTTCGTCCCAGAGGCCACCCACGCGTCACGAGCAGTCCATCGTCAATCAATGCCTTCGCGCCGGACGCTGAAGACTGAGCTCTGCCACCGCGGCTCCAGATTCATCTCGCACCTCGATGGTGACTTGACGCGACGTATTGGCACCGGCTCGATCGCGCACAACGTCAGCTAACGATTTAGCTGCCTCGATCTCGGCTGCCTCGATATCGGGCAGGAGGATGCCTTCCTCGTCTACCGCGAGTTCATCGCCCTCCCGGATGTCGAAGAAATAGCGTTTCATCCGGAAGCTCAATCTAGATCGCACTTCGCTATGAACCGACGCGGCAACGCAACTGCGATGCTCCGCACATGATTGGCATGGAGATAAATCACAGATCAAATGTCGCACCAATTCACGTTGTTGTTCAAGCTCAACGACGATCCTTCTAACTTGAGCGCCTAGATCGAACGTTCTTTGGACTCTTCTGGGTCGTCTCGTTAATTCGGGATTGGAGGGCGCTTGATTAGTGCCCGGCCAAATGCGCCGATCATTGCTGCCGCCTCGTGATCTCCGCGTTCATCGAGAATGCGATGCAGTGTCTTCGCGCTCTCCTGGAAAACGGGCAAAAGCGATGGTTCACGTTCGCACAAGACCCCTGCAATACACAGCGCAAGGGCCTCTGTGCCCATCTTCGCTTGAGCTAACGGATCTGCTGCCATCTTTTCCTGCTTTCATCGTCAGTTTCGCAGTTGTACACCGTCGGAACCCCGAGGCTCAGGTTGTGCGACGATGCTCGCTCCTGGAGGCGATCAAGCCCTTTAGTTCCTCCACAAGACGCCGCCCGACGAAGTTGCGTTCGGCGTCGGTCAGTTGAGTGTCTAACAGCCGCCGGTACCGCCGAACATTTGCTTCGCGGGTCCACCGAGCATCGGCGCCAGATATTCTCAACGGCCGATGCCGCCTCGTCACGGTATGCCGTTGCGGGTCGGAAACGGCGTAAACAGGTTTGCTGAAACGAGGCGGCGGCATCGCCATTCCGCCGCGAGGCGGCGGGTCATTCTCCTCGTCCAAGCGCTTCAGCGCGGCCAGGATGTCGGCAAGGCGCAACCTATGTGGGATGCCGGGCACCTCCCGAAGAGCTGGCTGGGACTCGACAGCGTACATATCCGACGCCCAGGACGAGAGGATAACGCGCTTCTCGTCTGTCGAAAGCCGCGCGTCGTGCAATACATCTCCAGGTGAATTGTAGTGAGATATCGGATGGAAAAGGGGATCAATGATGTTGGCATTGCGATTGACATGGCTCATGTCGTGTCTCCTATTTCTCCTTTCGTCCAGAGACGGGTTGATGCGGGTTTAGGATGAGGTCGGCGACGTTTACGCGCCGCCGACCTCAGATGTCAGTTGCTATTGATCGCAATACGCTTGACGCTCGATCTCGATTGCTCGGACTTCGGTAGCGTGACGGTGAGGACGCCGTTCTTGAATTCGGCTTTCGCCTTGTCTTCTTCGACGCCATCAAGCGAAATCTGACGCTCGAAGGATCCGTAATATCGCTCGCTGACGAACTTGGAATCGTCGCTGCGTTCAGCTTTCCTTTCACCGCGGATCGAAAGGACGCCATTGACGATTTCAACCTGGACATCCTTTTCGCTGAGGCCCGGGAGTTCGGCAGAAACCGAGACCTCCTTGTCACTCTCGCTCAGTTCCAGGCGCGGCCAGCTGAACTGGCCTTCCATCAGCGGAGTGTTGACGCGACCCAAAGAGCCAAAGCCGCGGAAGGCATCATCGAACAGGCGGTTCATCTCGCGGTGGAGCGTAAGAAACGGATCAAATCCCTCGCGTCTGGTTGAGAGTTCTTGACCTTTCGTCCAGGGAACAAGATCGCGAATACCCATGATATCCTCCTTAACTTGACATGCAGTGGTCCAGCGCACGGGCGGCTATCGTCCGTGCGTGATTTGACCCAACATGAGGCGGGCTCAGGCCGCCTTCTGCGTGAGTTGCGCGGCAGGAGCGTCGCTTTCGATGGCGATGCGCCGCGGCTTCATGGCCTCGGGGATTTCGCGCACGAGCTCGATCCGCAGCAGACCGTTGTCGAACATCGCCGTCTTTACTTGGACGTAATCGGCGAGGTTGAACTGCCGTTTAAAGGGACGCGCCGAGATGCCCCGATAGAGGAATTCGTGCTGATCCTTCTCGCCCTTGCGCCCCTCTACGGTCAGTACGTTCTGCTCGGCCGTCACGGAAATCTCATCCTGGCTGAAGCCGGCCAGTGCCACCGAGATCTGGTAACGGTCTTCGCCGAGCCGCTCGATGTTGTAGGGCGGGTAATTGTCTTCGGACCGATGCTGGGTTTCGTCGAGAAGATCGAAGAGGCGGTCGAATCCGATGCTCGAACGCCACAGGGGGGAGAAATCGTATGTCCTCATAGCCAAGTCCTCCTGAGAGCAAGATGGATACGAAGGAGCGCAAGACACACGGTGCAAGACACCGGTCGGCGCCCTGTTCGCTCTGCCGAGCCCAACCTGGCGCCCGGCACCGCCCGAAAGCGGCAAAAATCCAATTAGAAAAGCGGTATTCAGTTTCAAGGGTAGCTGCAAAAATTTTTGGGTTGGTTTGGCCGGATAATTCCGGTCCCGAACGGAACCGAGCTCGGTCAATTTGCCCACCAAGCGCACGACGAGCGATCCGCGATGAGCCCACTCGGTGCGGGGCATTGGTCCCTCGGGTACCAAACAGGAATGGAGGCACGCTTGTACCCTGTTCGAGAGGTATAAATTCCTTGATCCAGGTCAAGCGGCGGACAACTAGAGAACGGTGCCATCCCGGCTAGGTCGCTGGCAGCGGGGAGCTGAGCCTCCCCCGGGGGAGCGGCGCCGGCCGGGCTCGGAGCCCCTGCCGGCAGCTGGCCGCTGCAGAAGCTCAGCCCGCCAATCCGGGCAATTCGCTCCGAAGGCCCGTCATTATGAAGTTCACGCCTATCGCCGCTACGATGAGCGCCATGATGCGGGTTATGACGTTAATTCCGGTCTTTCCCAGGAACCGCTCAATCGCCGCCGCCGTCCAGAGGGTCACCCCGATCAAGAATGTTGCACTGAGCGACGCCGCGGCAAGCAGCGCCTTCGATAGCCAGCCAGGATTATCATTGGAGAGGGTGATGATGATGCTCACTTCGGCTGGGCCGACCAGTAACGGGAATGCAAACGGCGTAATCGCCATTCCATGAATATCCACCTCACTGCTGTCCACCCCGCTGGGTGATTGTATGAATTTCCCAGACTGGGCCTGAAACAT
The DNA here is from genome assembly GCF_015291625.1 of Bradyrhizobium sp. CCBAU 53421. Taxonomy (NCBI): domain Bacteria; kingdom Pseudomonadati; phylum Pseudomonadota; class Alphaproteobacteria; order Hyphomicrobiales; family Nitrobacteraceae; genus Bradyrhizobium; species Bradyrhizobium sp. CCBAU 53421. The sequence goes on along the minus strand of NZ_CP030047.1, from coordinate 8,506,571 downwards.
CTCGAGCGCGATGACCAGCGCGAGCAACCCACCCGCGATACGGAAGTCATTGAGACCGACGTTGAAAAAGCCCAGGATTTCCTTGCCGAGCACGGCGGCCCCAACGAAGAAGACCGCGACCGCCGTGCAGGCCAGAACGATGATACGATGGATATTCGCGCTTCCGGCTTGCCGCGTGATCACGAGAAAGATTGGAATCGCACCGACCGGATTCGTCAGCGCGTAGAGCAGCATCGTGATTCCGATGAACTGATTCCAAAGCATGGTCGTGGTCTACCGCGGACAGCGGTGCTCCGCAGTCCTCAATCCTTTTCGATGACAATCTGCGACTCAGCCGCGAGGCCGGCCAGCGATCTCATCATCGTACGACGCAACGCCGCGTCGGAAACGTCGGCGGATTTCCACACGATGATGCGTGGCGCCTCGCTGCGGCCGGCCCAAACCAGGCTGTATCTGCGGATCAAACCGCCCGACTTGATGCTTTCAAGTGCCTCAGTGAGTAGATCGTGAAGCTGTACCGTCATGACGAGATCTCTGGCGAAATGCCCGACATCCGTAGTCCAGGTCAGTCGATTCCAATCCGCAACATCGCACGAGCGAGTTCGAGTTCACTGATTGCTTGGCGCAGTGCCCTGCGGGCCGCGCTCTTGTCACCGTTCGCACAGGCTGCGCTCAGCTCGGCAAGGTACCGGCGGGCCGCCTCAGCGTGCGCCACAAGATCTCCGGCACCTGCAAAGCTCGATCCCCGTTTCGTGTCCATAGTCAATTGCCTCCGACCGAAGATCCGTCAGCAATGTGAAGCTTGCTCACAAAAGACGATAGGAGCAAACTCGGGTATTTCAAGGTTTCTCGGAAGGGAGTTAGCCTGCTTGTCGCGGCAACAGAGTGTCTGGTTGTCAGGTCATCAATCGCAATGGCACGGCTGCCGTGCCAGCGCCGCACGGGTACGCTGGGCAACTCTGTGTTCGGATTCGTCAGAGTCAGCGGGTGACGCATCCTGCATGACGCCCCTCTGACGCCCAGCCTCGTCTCGGATGAAGACGCCCTGATGACGGAAGTCCTGAACACCGGTTCGCGCTCGACGTCCAAGCAGTGTTCGATTGCAAGCCTCTTGAGATCACCGAAACCGAAATCCTCGGAAAGGGCATCTTACGGCGAGTAATGGTTCGCGGAGCTGCCCTCATAAGCGTCTCAGACTTCCGTCGCGGATCCGGCGCTGCTGGGCCCGCAGATACGCCATGAGGCGAGACTAGCCCGGGGTCTTGGTCACGTGCTGGACGATCCAGAAGCAGGTACTGCAACTCTTGTCCGCGAGCGTAGGCGATCGCCGCCTCTGCTGAGGGAAATGAGAGCTCGAGTTGGGCGAGCGGGTCATCGTCCTCCGTCCAACCCATCAATGGCTCGATGCTTTGCGGCGTGCGACGCTCAAACTTAAGTTTCCATTCCTCTTTCCGCCTTGGCGCTGAAGTCATGACTGAACGCGCCACCCTGTATATGACGGCTTGAGCATCAGCTGGAAATGTAGATCGGGCGTTGGCCGGCATCTCCGCCTCCGCGGTAAGTGTTGAGTTGCCTAATTCACATTCGTTGCTCCCCGCTTTTCTTCGAGCGGCAACGCGGCGCGATGGCCACTAATGACACCGTCCTCGAATGCGGCGGGCGGGCATTTTGCTCGGTCATGATCGCAAACGCGGTGACCGCAGGCGAGCAATTACTTGTTTGTGCCGAGCCAACTTAGAAGCGACCTTTGACGTTTCAAGTCCCTTGCCATCTCGTGCAGACGCGCCGTGTGCCATCCCATCTCTACTTGCCGTCTCTGTGGAATGAATCATGCGTGGAGCGATTTCATCGCAAGGGGGCGCGGCGCCCCCTCGGTATTCACAGCTCCACCAAACGAGCGAGGCGTCAGCTCCTACGAGCTACGGCGAGACGAAGCGCGTCGTGCCCCACCTAACTGAAGAGTTGTTGCGGGCAATCCGTCCGTCAATGGCGTCTTTCGAGCTTAATCAACGAACGGGGCCCTCGGGGCGGCCCCACTGTCCTCGTCCTCACCACCAATGGTGCCAATGCCAGCGGCGATGCCACCACGGCGGGGCCACGTAGAAGCGCGGCGGCGGCGGATAGTAGGCGTATGCGCCATACAAGTTCGGGCGCCACCAGCATCGTCCCCACGGGTTGCAGATCCAGCGAACTTGCTCAACATTGGGCTCAACGTTAGAGGTCTGCTGCGCTCGCGGCAGACCATTCGGCATGGCCACTGCGCTCGACGTGAAAGCCAAAGCCGCAAGGGCCGTCAGAGCTGCTTTTCCCTTCATTGGATCCTCCTTACCAAACAAAAAGCGTGAATAGGCTCCGCGATCGACGATGACACGCTTGCGCGGGTTATGTCGGGTGGTCGCAGACGTCGTGCGGCACCTATCCGCGCGATGACGTCCTAGCGGTTGCAACGCGAGTCATCGAATTCCATCACCGGCTCAGGAAGAGCATCCCTTGCAGATATCGGGAATGAGCTCTTCAGCGCGGAAGTCCGGAGTGGCGCTGAACTGACGCTCGAGGCGGCGCCCGCTCCATTCCGGCGACCTGGCTTGTGCTGACCACTGGCATCGACAAGGCAAGCGCTGCACAAAAGCCACGCATGTTCGCCCTCCAGTTCAAGCCCTGTTTCTCCAAGCCGAGAGCCTGGTGCGCCAATTTCTGAATGGGCCGGCGAACCAGCGAACAAGTCGGTTGAAGCTACGTTCGATGATCGCACCCCAGTGGGTGCAGACGGAAGATGATAAAGCTTCATAGCCACATTCTCCTGCAAGCAACGCGGTTATGCCGAAACGCCAGATCCTCGCGGCATTTGGCGTGCCGTTCCCTGCAATAGGGGCTTGGCGACAATTGATTTAGATGAGCTGCTCGATCTTTCAAGAAGCTCCTGATCTTCGAATCCATCGTTTCCGAACTGGTGGACCGCGGCTCACGATAGAGCGGCTTGCCTCGCGGGATTCGCCTTCACGGAGATGTTGGCCGCAGGGGTACTTATGACCAGGGAGGTCAGTGGGACGGTCCATCGGCACTTTCGTTGACGCCCAGGTGGCAAACGAGTCTGCCAGCACGGCCGCACGCGTGGTCCATTGAAAGCCAAGTTTCGCCGTTCCTAAAATAGCGGTCGTCAGGGAAGTGCAAAACAGAGTTCAACGAACTGCTTGGCAAACTACAAGCCCGGATTGTCAAAAATTTTTGGCCGACCTCTTGAACGGTCCTTCTACGATCCTAATTGGATTTTCCGCCGGGGCTGGGATCCGGCCCGGTCAAGTGACATCGCTAGATTGCTAAGGAGGATGTGCATGCATTTCCGTCCGCTGCACGATCGTGTGCTCGTGCGCCGCCTTGATGCCGAGGAAAAAACCGCCGGCGGCATCATCATTCCCGACACCGCAAAGGAGAAGCCGCAGGAAGGCGAAATCATCGCCGCCGGTCCCGGAGCGCGGAATGAACAGGGACAGTTGATCCCGCTCGATGTGAAGGCTGGAGACCGGGTCCTGTTCGGTAAATGGTCGGGGACGGAGGTGAGGATCGACGGCCAGGATCTCTTGATCATGAAGGAGAGCGACCTTCTTGGTGTCGTCGAAGACAGCGGCAAGCTGAAGAAGGCGGCCTAAAGGCCGCTGGTAGGCTGACAGTCATTGAACAGAAAGGAGATCGACATCATGGCTGCCAAGGACGTAAAATTTTCGACCGAAGCCCGCGACCGCCTACTGCGCGGCGTGGACACACTGGCAAACGCAGTGAAGGTCACGCTCGGTCCCAAGGGACGCAACGTGGTGATCGAAAAGTCGTTTGGCGCGCCGCGCATCACCAAGGACGGCGTCACCGTCGCCAAAGAAATCGAGCTTGAGGACAAGTTCGAGAACATGGGCGCACAGATGGTCCGCGAAGTGGCATCGAAAACCAACGACCTCGCCGGCGACGGTACCACCACCGCGACGGTGCTGGCGCAGGCCATCGTCAAGGAGGGCGCGAAATCGGTGGCTGCTGGCATGAATCCGATGGACCTCAAGCGCGGCATTGACCTTGCGGTGGAGACAATTGTCTCCGATCTGAAAACTCATGCGAAGAGGATCACGTCCAACGACGAGATCGCGCAGGTCGGCACCATCTCCGCCAATGGCGACACCGAGATCGGCCGCTTCCTTGCAGACGCGATGCAGAAGGTCGGCAACGAAGGCGTAATCACGGTTGAGGAAGCGAAGCACCTCAACACCGAACTCGAGGTGGTCGAGGGCATGCAGTTCGATCGCGGATATGTCTCGCCGTACTTTGTCACCAACACCGAGAAGATGCGGGTCGAGCTCGAAGACCCCTACATCCTGATCCACGAGAAAAAGCTGTCCGGACTGCAGACCATGCTGCCGCTGCTCGAAGCAGTGGTGCAATCGGGCAAGCCGCTCCTCATCGTGGCGGAAGACGTCGAGGGGGAAGCGCTCGCGACCCTGGTCGTGAATCGGTTACGCGGTGGGCTGAAGGTCGCTGCCGTCAAGGCGCCGGGGTTCGGCGATCGCCGCAAGGCGATGTTGGAGGATATTGCGATCCTCACCGGCGGCACAGCGATCTCAGAAGACCTCGGCATCAAGCTCGAGAACGTCACTCTCAACATGCTCGGCCGCGCCAAGAAGGTGGTGGTCGACAAGGAGAACACCACGATCGTCAACGGTGCCGGCGCCAAGAAGGACATCGCGGCGCGCGTCGCCCAGATCAAGGCCCAGATCGACGACACCACGTCCGATTACGATCGGGAGAAACTGCAGGAGCGGCTGGCCAAGCTCGCAGGCGGCGTCGCCGTGATCCGCGTCGGTGGTGCCACAGAGGTCGAGGTGAAAGAGCGCAAAGACCGGGTGGACGACGCCCTTCATGCGACCCGGGCCGCGGTCGAGGAAGGCATTCTTCCTGGCGGCGGGGTCGCCCTGCTGCGCGCGCTCAGAGCGCTCGACGGCATCAAGACGGCCAACGCCGACCAGAAGGCTGGCATCGACATCGTGCGTCGCGCGATCCAGGTGCCGGCACGGCAGATCGTCCAGAACGCGGGCGAGGATGGCTCCCTGGTTGTCGGCAAGCTCCTTGAGCACAGCGACTACAACTGGGGCTTCAATGCGGCCACCGGCGATTACCAGGACCTGGTCAAGGCCGGCGTGATCGATCCGGCCAAGGTCGTACGCACCGCGCTCCAGGACGCATCCTCGGTCGCTTCGCTGCTGATCACGACCGAGGCGCTGGTGGCCGACAAGCCCAAGAAGGCGGACCCGGCTCCGGTCGCGCCGTCGATGGACTTCTGACCAGGTCGGTGCCCGGGCGTGGCGCCCCGGGCACCGCTCGCCCAATGTAGGAGGGAGGTAGCAGATAACGAGCAAGAATCTCACGATGAGCATGCAGTTTCCAGGTGTGTTGCGTCGAGGCGGAGCTGCGCTCGCGTCGAGCTTTCGCAACGATCGCACTGGCAGGTTTTCGAACGACAGGAGGATGAGATGATGCTCGATCGAATCATTGGCTCCGCTCGTACGGAGCATCGAAGCAACGGTTCCACCGCACCCCGTACCACCCGTACGCTGCTGACGGGATTGCTCGCAGCCGTCCTGAGCCTACCGTCGCTCGCGGCGTGGGGAGCGGACAGCCCGCAACGGACAAATGGTCCACTGACAACGAAGGTGGACCTACTTCCGCTTCAGCCGATCCCATATTCCGGCTCGATGCCCTGGATGAGGTGGAACACGACATCACCGACAATGAAAATTGACACTCTCATAGTGCCGGGCCTTGACCCATCGAAGGCTTTCGAGGTTTCGCCAGACTGCGTGCACGGAGAGCCGACGATCGGCTGACGCTGCCTACAATGGCCGGTGCGCACCGCGACATCGCGATGCTCACCGCGCAGTGCCAATCACGCGTTGTAGGCTGGTCGGCCACAGGTGCGAACCCCTCATCGCGCACGATCGCGAAGAGCCCGACGGTTTCGTGGCCGGCTGGGCATAATTGTCCGAGAGGACTATGGAAGAATCGATTGAACCTGTCGACCAGCGGCTTGATCGAGCGCGCCAGTAGATTGGTCTCCAATTGTAGTTGGCTCACACGATGAAGCCAGTCCTTCAAGAAATAAAGGCGCCCACGCTGCCGCGATGAGTAAATTTGCAAAAGCGATAGCGATTACGATCTCGGTAATGATGCTTGCATCTCCGATGCGATGAGCCAGCAATGTGTCCAACAGCGCCGAGAGCTTGTGGGGCAGAGTTATCGAGATCTCGCGTAGCTAGGAAACTTGGCCTGCAGCGACCGTTGTGCCTTCAGCCTGGAGGTCGAGCGTGCTTGGGTGTCGGCGATGCGGGCCTGGACCGCCCTCCTGATCAACTCGACCGCACGCCCTTCTATCTGCCGGATCCGTTCGCGCGAAACCCTGTGCTCCCGCGCCAGTTCGTCCAAAGTCTTCGGTTCATCGGCGAGCAGGCGCGCCTCGACGATGGCCCGCTGGCGCGCTGACAGGGTGTTGAGCGCTTCCTTCAGTGCGACCTTTCGCCGATGATAGTCATCGATCTCGCTGAGGCGGCTTTCTGGATCTGGGGTAGGATCTATCAGGCGGTCCTGCCATTCTTCTGTTGCCTCCGCATCGCCAATCGCAACATTCAACGAATGATCACCGCGCAACCGACGGTTCATTTCAATAACGTCCGGCGGGCTCACCTTGAGCTGCTTAGAGATATAATTGACGTGCTCCGGTCTCAAATCACCTTCGTCGGCGGCGGCAATTCTGGTCTTGAGCTGCCTTAGCTTGAAGAACAGCTTTTTTTGTGCGGGCGTGGTGCCCATCCGCACGAGCGACCACGATCTCAGGATGTATTCCTGGACCGACGCCTTGATCCACCACATGGCATAAGTGGCCAGCCGAAAACCCCTCTCGGGTTCAAAGCGCTTGACGGCTTGCATCAAGCCGAGATTGGCCTCTGAGACGATGTCGGCAATTGGCAAGCCGTAATGGCGGTAACTCATTGCGATCTTTGCGGCCAGACGCAGGTGGCTTGTCACGAGGCGGTATGCCGCCTGCCGATCGCCGTGATCTCGCCAGCTCTTTGCGCAAGCGACCTCTTCGGAAGCTTCAAGAAGGGGGAATTTTCGAATCTCAGTTAGGTACCGAGAGAGCCCGTCCCTCGAGGATAGGGAGGGCAGCGCAGCGATGGTAGGCATTATGCTCGCTCCATTCTGTTCCTTCCAACCACACAGAAATCAAGCAGATAAAGCTCAACGTAAGGTTTTCGACTACTCGACGTGAGAACATATTTTAATCCGCGATGCGACCTAGCGAAAGCGACACCAACGCCGCGCCAGATCGTGCCAGGAATGTCGACACGTCGCATATCCAAGTCAACATCCGGAAAGCGTCTGGGAGACCCATCCAGACGGTGACTAAAACGGTGATGGCGAGGTTTTGTTTCCAGTTGACCAGATGGATGTAGTCGGTGCGCTCCCTCACCGGGAGCCAAGCGAAGCGTTGCAATCGCAGCTCTTGGAGTCGAAAAGCACTACACCCGCCGGTCGCTGCCGGTGGCACGTTTACTTTCGGCATCTGCAGGGCCGATCTTCGCTGCTAAAGGTCGCACGAACTGCCGGCATGTAGGTCACCACGCCCGCAACTTGCCGACGCCAGGTACCGCATTGCAACAAATCTGGAGAGGGGCGGTGCCGAGCTGCTGCGCGGCCCCGCGATGCTTCCCCTCGTTCACCATTGGCGGGTCGGGCCGAAGGCAGATTTCAAATTTTCTCAGAGCAGCTCTTGACGCCGTCACTCTGCTGCATAATTTTTGCCGCGCCAGCCCCGCTTTGGGGCGGCGTCTGGGCGCCCATTCGGGCCCAGGCGAGACGGGCGCCGGTTGTGTCCCGGTGCCGTTCATATCCATCTTGCTCTCTGGAGGATTTGGCTATGCGCACATACGACTTCTCCCCTCTCTTCCGCTCGACGATCGGCTTCGACCGTCTTTTCGATCTTGCCGAGATGGCCAATCGGGCCGGTGGCGACGACAACTATCCCCCCTACAATATCGAACGGGTGGCCGAAGATCGCTACCAGATTGCGCTTGCAGTCGCAGGCTTCTCACCTGACGAGATTTCGGTGACGGCCGAGCAGAACGTCCTCACGATCGAAGGTAACAAGCTCGAAAAGGCCGAGCGCGAATACCTCTACCAGGGGATCTCGACCCGGAGGTTCAAGCGGCAGTTCAGCTTGGCCGATCACGTTCAGGTAAAGGGTGCTGCATTCGACAACGGGCTTCTCAAGGTCGAGCTTGCGCGCGAGATTCCCGAGGCCATGAAGCCGCGGCGGATCGCGATTAACGCAGCGTCGACGAAGGCGCCCCGACAGCTCGAATCTGCGGCCTGACCCGGCGTAGCCGCGTGCCGGACATCCGGCACGCGCCTTCACATCGATATCGTCTACAGAACGGAGGCAACCATGCGGCCGACGACCGCGTATACAAATCTGCACGCTCTGAAGTCATTGATCCCAAACGAGCGACGGTTCGAACGTCCGCGGGATGTATTCTCGGATCCCTCGCTGATCATGACCGAGAAGCAGGCCATTCTGGCGTCCCGGGCTTCCGATGCCACCGCCATTCCATCTCATCGTACCTGGCGCGCGCCCAAGGGACATTCAGCTTCCCTTCGCGTCGACGTGATCCTGCCTGCACTTCGTGGTCTGGACGGCGATCCACGCCGACCGCCGGGAGGAAAGTCAGCGCACCGACGCTCGACGGCGCGTCCTCTTGCAGCATAGGAGTGTGTCATGACCGACATCAAGCTGCCCAAGCAAGTCGTGGACAGGATTGAAGCCCGCTGGACCTCGAGATACCGCCCGATGGAGAAGCAACACTCCAGATTGATCGACAGGCGGCTCGAGCAACTTCGAGCGCACCGTAACAACATCTGGCGTTATCGGCGGCTCCTGAAAACCCAGCTTTCCGAGTTAGAGCGCCAATTCATCGAAAGACGCCTTGCCGAGGAGCTCGAAGCCGTAGAACGCGTGGCATCCGACGTGCCCCCCATCGGTACGCGCCTGATGTCAATCCCGGCCGCCGAAACATCGGGAGAAAGCCCCCCATGATCGACCTTCAAAAGACACTTATTCGCGTCAGCGAGAAGATCATCGGTCACTACCAGTATCTCTTGGCTACCGCGACCTCGGAACGGGAGCGCGAGCGCTTTCGCGAGCGCATCAACCAAGAGCAGCAGCTGCTGGACAAGCTTCGGCAGCCTGAGCAACCTGCTCGCGCAGCGTGAAAGGATGACTTGGCCGCATGAGTGAATTGAAGAGGTTGCCACTGGATGAAGCTATCCGACTTCGCTGGGTCTTGCGGGACATCAGAGCCAGGCGCTTCATCGTTAGCCCGCTCGATCCGGCCGACGTTCAGAAGCTCACCCAGATGGGTTACGTCGAAATCCGTGACACGCTCCCTGCTCTGACGACCATGGGTATGGATGAGATTTGAAGAAATTAGCTCAGCATAAGCGGACTCGCTGAGTTCACGAGCAAGAAGATTGACTTTGACTACCTACATGGGCTCGGAGGTTAAAAATGTCTACCTATCTGCATACGCAAATCCGGCAAATGAAGCCGACGGAGATTAGCCGCATTGTGACAGCTTACGAGCGCACTCTACATGCGCTCTGTGTCAAGGATCGTGACGACCCACTCACGGAAATGATCGCGAAGACAATCATCAAGGTCGCACAGACCGATATCGCTGATCCCGCAGAGATTTCGGCTCAGGCGATCAAGCAATTGGAAGTCCGGTGACAAATGAGACCTTCAAGCGAAGGATCGTCCCACATGATACTTACCGGCGCTGGGGTCTCGGCGAATAGGCGCTCGTTCATCGTTTTGGAAATTGCCGATGAAGATCGGGCTTTTGAGGTGGCACGAAGAATCGCTGAGCGCATGGGGCGCGAGGTGACGGTGCGTGATGCGAGCTGGGTAGAATTGATCACAATTCCGGGTGGGAAGAGGCACTGAGATCAGTTTTTTATGAATGATGCCCGCGGCAGCGACGCGCCTTCCCCATGCCTTTGCAGAGCAATTTGCTACGCGGCTGCTCCTCATCAATGCGGGGGCAGCAAGCCATCACGGTACAGCCAGGCAGGCGCAGAGCTATGCCGTGCTAATGTCGTCCTCGAGACTGTCAAACCCGCCGAGCTCGACGATCTTCTCGAGATCGCCAAGCGTGACCACGCTTCGCTTCAAATCAAGAATACCCTGCGAGCGGAACGCTTGAAGGACTCGGTTGACGTGCACGACGCTTAGTCCAAGCGCGTCGGCGAGCTTCGATTGCGTAACCGGAAAGTTAAACTGCTCGTTGGCTACCATCCCCATGGCTCCAAGTCTCTGGCGCAATTCCGCAATCAGATAGGCCAAGCGTCCTGACGCCGATCGCGTGCCCAGATTGACGATCCACTGTCGGAATAGCGCTGCATCGAGAAGCGTTTCTCGCCAGAGTGCCCGCGCCAATGCCGGACGGGTGATGAGGATCCGCTCCAGCGAATCATGATTGATAAAACCGAGCTGCGCCTCCGAGAGCGTCGTCAGGTCATGATCCATGCGCTTCAGCGGCAGGCCGTGGAGATCGGGCATGTCGCCCGCAATGTGGAAAGACAGGATCTGCCGCTTCCCCTGTTCCGAAACCTTGGACCGGTACGCAAAGCCGCTCAGTATCACGCAGCACTGAGTACTGGGCTCCCCTTCGCGAATGATGACCGAATCTTCCGGATAAATCTTTACCGGCGCCACGATCGACCTGAGCGCCGCAACATCCGCGTCAGGCAACTCAGAGTGCAGCCGCAATTTGCGTATCACCATCTCGATGGGCATCTCAGGGTTCCTTGAGAGGGCGTAAGGCGAGAAACAGTCCGCTTCTCGACCATACGCTTGGAACGAGCGCATATGTATTCAATTGTTTCGCTGGATTTACCGCAATGATCCGGATCCACTATCTAAAATGCCACGTTATTTCTTTCATATCCATCACGGGAACCGTCACGCCGATGAAACCGGCGTCGAACTTCCTGGTAAGGACGCTGCGTGGAAAGAGGCCATCTTCACCACTGGACAACTTCTTCAAGACTTGGATGGTGCGCTCGAGTCTGGCCGGGAATGGCGACTGGAAGTATCCGATGAGGCGGAGAATCCAGTTTGCATCGTCCACGTGTTGGCCGAAAGGCACTGATCGCTTCCGAAGCAGGCCTCCTGATGCTTTGCCAAGCCCTGGCAATTTGTGTAATCCGCGGTCCTTCATCAAGGCCCTGAAAGGAGGTCGGGCAGATCGCTTCGAGAGAACTGATCTTCCGTTAATGCGGCGCAATGTGTCACGATGGGCTGCAAGCGCCGACCCCTCCACTCGTCCGTAACATTGCTGAGAAATGCAACCATTTCCCGCGACGATCTGAGATGAGCGGCGCGCTTGGAGGCCGCCATTTCGGAGACAAGTTGCCTGTATGTCGGCGTCAGGTAGCGGTGGCAGCGCGGCAGAACCCTGTAGCTCGACATCGTGCTGTCCCAAAGCGGGCTGTCCTTTGGCCAGCCTTCCGGGTCGGCAATCAAGCCCTTGATCAGGCGCTTTGTCACCCACTAATAGTGCTCCGCAGGCGGCAAATCGACGTAAACCAGAGTATCAGCCAGTCCGCATCGCTCCCATACTGTGGCGGTGTCACCATAGCCAAACCGAGATCGCATGGCCGCTTTTGCCCGCCGGCAAAAGTGCTTGGGCCACTCGCTGAGGGTTTCGTGGTCACCGCCGTTAGGCAGCTTCCGGCAAACGGTCTCCAGCCGCCATGTCCAAATTGCGGCGGCTCTTCGGTCAGACCTTTTCATGATCTGGCCTCGAAAATAACGGAGAAAAACTAACGCTGGCGAGCCCGACGGGCGAGCCCCGATCGACGTTGCACCTGCGGTGCTGAGGGATGTATGTCAGTGCACCGTCTCAGATTATCGCCAAGATGGCGGCTCGCAATCAGCGACTGGGAGGCCGCGCGGTGCTTTCCGCCGCCGCGCAGACGGCTATCGAATCCGGATCGTTTGCCGGTCGTCCGGTCAGCCGGCGACGTGCACGGCGCCGGACCTCGGGAAAGCATCTATGCCCTGCTGATATAGTCTTCCAGTGCGGAGCTCCTTGGCATGAAATAACTGTCACGGCCCAACTGCGCGTCGGATGGCCATTCGAGCACATTGAGTTCATCCGAACGGCATCTACAGCTCTGGCCGCCATTGGGCGAACGGTAAATTATTTAGATATTTCAATTATATAAGAGTTCGCTGTTTTGTTCTGAATGGCGCACCAAACTACGCTTTTCCACGCTAGAGCACGATCTTGTACGATTGCGTTCGCTGGATGATCGCGCGAAGGGCGTTCGCCGAATTCGCGTTAACGGACGGGAGCCCTTCAGCATTGTTCGCTTTAGCGCCGAACCGCAGTTCGCAAACAAATGAAGGTCGGGGGGCGGGTGCTCCCCGGCTACCAAATCTACGATTTTGTGCGACATGCTACTATCTTGTACGATTTCACTGGCTTGATGGTACCGCCGAGCGAAGCTCCGCCGTGGAGGGCTCCTCCATGTCGCCCGCTCCCGCAATCATGCCGTTTGCCTCATCACAGAATCGTACGCCTGGGTGAAGAACGACACGTCCAGTGTGCGTCCGGCGCTACGCCATGCTTCATGGCGAACGAAATTGGCCATCAGCAAATCCGTGATCCCGAAGACGGATGCGGACGCAATATACCGGTCGTCATTGACAAAGACGTCGTGAGCTTCTCGTGATGGGGTGCTTCCATCATGAAACGCAATGTGCCGGCCGCCGGGGTGGCGCTCCTGAGCCGTGAGCATCTCGCCGACCGTCATAGGGGATCGACTGGGCCGCCGGCTTGAAACTTATGGACTAATGCCGACGACCGGCTGGGCTTCGAATTTCTATTTGAAGATCGCTACGTCGTCGTGGCCGGCGTGAAGAGCCCGCGGAATGCTTCGCCCAACAGCCAGGCGGCGTTATCCCTGATCCGGATGAATCGCTTTCTTGTCTGCGCAGTATTTTGCAATAAGAAAGCGGATTCCCTCTTGCGCGGTCTGGTCGGTTACAAAGCTTGAGAGCTTTTGGTAATGCTCGATTCTCCTGTCGAGTTCGATGCACTTCTCGCACATGGAGAGTCCCCAGCTAGGAGGCGGGAGCGCCTGTCGTCCTCAGTACCGCCGTCGATAGGCATCGAGGAGAAGCTCAGTGCCGTCAGCGATTGCTTCAACGCTTGACGGCCTTGTGCCGCTTGTGATGACGAAGTTGACGTTCCAAGACTGATAGAGGGCGACTTCCAGCGCCATCTCGCTCGGGATCTTGGAAGCCATCGAAACAAAGCTCAACCTCTGCCTACTTCTTCTTTGCAGGACCGAAGTCCGGCTGCCAGGCGGCCTCTTTGCGGCTCGGCGCCGCTGCGATCACCTTTGCCTTTTCCTTCTTCGGTTTCTTGGCTTCGCGATTGCCGCGTTGCTGTCCCTTGGCCATGATGTCTATCTCCAATTGGGGTCTGAGTTCTTCCAGCCCATTTAGTTGCAATATGCGTCGAGGGCGACGTAAGGATGCTGGCGTCCATGTTGCCCTCGCGCCGAGTTCGCGTAAGGCGCATCATGACGGTCTTTCCGCGCCGCGCCGAAAGTGACGTGATAAGCTCTCTCTGTGACCGAGCAGACCAAGAGAGCCGTGCTAGCCATTGAGGATGGCCGCCGCACATACGAGAAGCAGAAGAAACAGTGGCACGATCACCGGTGGGACGATCCACTCCGAGGCACGAAAACGCGACATCGAACGCTCCTGCTAGTTCGTTGGCGCGAGCGCATGTGACCCTCAGTCACCGGTCGATGCCGTTGATAATACGGTGATGCCAGCGACCCTACGCCTGTGGCTGGCCAATAGCGAGCACTAAAACGTCGTGTGCCGGTCGCGATCCGAAAGTCACTGCGCAGAGAAGATTTGGAACGAGCGCTGTGTCATATAGTCCTGATCGCGCAGTACGCATTCATCTCATTTGTCGTGCCCGCCGTGAAAGCCTTGTATTCGGGTGGCTCGGTCGCCACCTTTAGCGAGAGCACAGCCGAGAAAGCATTTCGAATGAAGATCAATGTCGGATTCGAGATGCTTCTGAACGCCGGGGAACCGCATATTATGTTCGTGAAGCTCAAACCCAACGGTTAGGACCCGTAAGCAAGACGAGGTTGGTGTCATGAAGCGACGACGCAGGGTTGCTCAGATTATCCCCCTTGAAGAACGTCTCACCCAGGAAGCGAGCGAGCTACGCCGACGAGCTAGAAACCTTCCCCCGTGTCGAGAGCGGGAAGCTTTGCTGAGAAAGGCGCGGTACGACGAGACCACCGCTCATTTGACCGAGTGGCTCATGTCCCCCGGTCCACGGGCTCCCCTCTAGACCATGGGGGCAACGATGCACGCGGACCAACACCAATTCGACAGCGTCGAGATTGCCTTCGTCTGTGCTGCGGCAGTGTCGTTTGTGGCCCTGATCGCTAGCGTGGCCTGGCTTCTGCTGGGATGAAATACGAGGTCACTACAATGACCCGGAAGGCGCCTTTGATTATTCTCAACGTATCGAACCCCGCCGCGTTTTCGGGGAAAGGCAGCATCATCGTGCTCGAATACACTGATGAAGATGCCGCCATGAGGGCCGCCCGGAAGATCGCACGAGAGACGGGGCGCGCCGTCACTGTCCGCAGTGAGGATATGCGCGTGATCGGTTCGATATCGCCGCCGATGACCCATTGAAGCAAGGTATGTCTCCGGGAGTTCTCCATGGGTGAACGGAGTTCCGGTCAAACCCTTGCTGGCCAGACGAATTCTACAGGAACGCATCCATGGCGGCCCCTGTTATCCCGGTATCACCGACAACTACACCGGGCGCCGGTGGCAGAGAGACCCGTTTGCGCTCCCGCCTTTCACGGACTGGGAGCGTGTCATGTGCGAAAAATGCGTCGAACTTGACGGCAAGATTGCGCATTTAAAAGCGCTGTCCCCGAATGTAACCGATGAGCTGACCTTAGCGGGGATGGCCCTTCTGACCAAACATTACGAAGATCAGAAGCGCGAATTGCATCCCGAACAGAAGTAAGGCCGCCTCAGTTGGCGGAAAATGGGAAGAATGGGCCGACATCCCAGTTTCAGGACTTCGAGCAATCGGTTGCTAGAAACGAACCCGCGAGAGTTTCGTTGTAAGGAAATCACCGGCACGAAGTCCTTGGGCGCTGGTGGCTGAGAGACGCGATGCGCTCCCGCCTCGAACGGACGGGAGAGCCAGCCATGATCCGCTATTTCTTCGACATCCGAGACGATGGACATCTCTACCCTGACGAAGAGGGCCTGGAGTTGAATGATCTGCGAGACGCCAAGATGGAGGCAGCACACACAATGGCCGACATCGCACGAGACGCGGGGCGTTCTGGCGACGACCATGACGTGACAATCGAAGTTCGAACAGGCAAGGGGCTGCTGTTTCAAGCCGCCTTCGTGTTCCACGGATTGAAGCAGTAAGGCTGCCTCAATCGCGGCCAGTTCGAAAAAGGCTGAACCTTTTCTCGTCCCGGCCGGACGGATCAATATCCGGGATTTTGTTAGTTCCCTCTCGGGCTGGAAGGCTGCGCCGCCTGTAAGATTTTCAAACGGGCGGCGTCGCTTTGTCTAAGCCCCCCTCAGTTGTTGTCCGTGACTTTGCCCTTACCTTGCGGGTCTTGCGTTTGACCGGGAGTTCGGACCGGATGTTCCACTTCTTTGTTTTCAATTGTGGGCCTATCGCTGCCAGCAGGTTCGGCGTATGCTTTCTACATCACCGCTCCGCCCGTGGCTTCTATCGGTGATGAGAACGCCGATTGCGCTTTCGCCCCACGCAGGGAGTAGCGCACGGTCAAATGATCAGTTTGCCTCAAATCTCGGTATTTTTTTCCTGCCAGAGCTGTGGCGCCACATATAACGCCTCACAAGATCACGACAATCGAAGCGGTCAGTTTCACTGCGTTCATTGCGCTAGATTGGTGCACCAATGGTCGAGCCCTTATAGCTATTCGGGTTGGCAATTATTCCGTGTGCCCGCCGGGTCGTCATAATGGCTCACTGCATCCGCTGCGATGACCCGCGTTGGGTCTGTGAGAAACATGAGGACCAGTCCAGCCGGACGCAATGAGGGGTGCATTGGATGAGGATCGAATAGTCGCTTTTCGGCCGTGATTGGGAGGAGATGCCAAAGCGCCTGCTGAGCCGCTTGAAGCTTACGCGGCTCTCTGGAAGAGAGCGACGAGAGGCTCGCCAACCGAGGCGACCCTAAACTGGAACCGGCCCACAGCCGAGCGGGCGTCAGATGATGGCCGTTCCGCTGGGTGCCGCATTTGGCTTCGTTAGGAACGACCTTTCAGGCAAGACGCTGGGAGCAAATAGCGTGGCATCGCGGTCCCGGCCAAAGCTAGAGCATCGAGAGCACTACGATCCCGTCTTCAAGTTGCCCCGAAGCAAGGCGCGCCCGCGCCATCTGCTCCAGTTCCGTCCGGTACTTATGAAGATAACTAAGGGCTTGCTTGTCCGTCTGAAATGTCGTTGTGAGCCGGCACATCTGTCGAGCTGCGCCGAGCGCAAGAGAGAACGTTATTGTTCCGTCGCCGAGTGACTTGGCTCTACGCACGATCTGCATGCTCCGGCTTGGTGAGGCTTGGTCCTCGGCACAATCATCGACCACTGCCGAAGTTGACTATCGCGGCAACTTCCTGGTGCGCTTCTTTGGCGAAAGCGCCGGCAACGGTGTCAGACACGTTGCAGCGGCGGCTTCCCTGGTCTCGCGGAGTTC
Source organism: Bradyrhizobium sp. CCBAU 53421 (assembly GCF_015291625.1). Lineage (NCBI taxonomy): Bacteria > Pseudomonadati > Pseudomonadota > Alphaproteobacteria > Hyphomicrobiales > Nitrobacteraceae > Bradyrhizobium > Bradyrhizobium sp. CCBAU 53421. The sequence goes on along the minus strand of NZ_CP030047.1, from coordinate 8,489,679 downwards.
TCGAAGTCGCGCCATGTTTTTGCGAACCTCGATGGCCTGCCTTCCGACATCCACCATCGCGCGCGCTCCTTCTTCAACGGCCAATCGCTTTCGGTTCGCACGCGCGATGCTTTCCGGTGATAATTCTGCCGGCTTCTTGACGCTCATGCTCACCACCGCTCAACAGGCAAAACCCGCTCAATCCGGAGATCGAGCGGGCAGCATGGTCGTTTCAGTACATCCGTGAAACGACACGACGAAACTCACGCCAGCGAGAGGCTCTCGGCGCTGACCTTGCCCCGAATCCTGTCGGTCTTGACCTCGTAGTGGACCTTTTGGCCCTCCGCGAGACCCGAAAGACCGGCCCGTTCGACCGCGCTCATGTGAACGAACACATCGCTGCTGCCGTCTTCCGGCTGGATAAAACCGAAACCCTTTTGGCTATTGAACCACTTAACAGTACCTGTCGTCATCTTGATCTCCAAAGCGCACGAACGCGTACCGCGTGACAGTCACGCGGTGATTTCAACTTCGTCGATGTCTTTGGAAAAGGAGCCCGCGGGCGCGTTCAACAAGGCACAGCGGCTAATCGAATACAGTTCACATGTACGCTATGTGCGGTCGATATACAAGGGAGAGCGCTGATTTGTTTCCGTTGGGCGCCTCCGCCGCCGATCGAGAGCTTCGAACGGGCCCGCCGAGGGAGGCCTAATCGATTGACACGGCCGTGCGGTAGTGATCCGGTCATTCTACCAACCGTATCGGCACGGCGAGCAGACCGGCTTGTTCGAAGCTGGCGTAGAATTACGCCGTTACTCTCATCCTCACAATCGTGAACGTCCCCTGCGCGAAGGCTGCGTGCAGGACTGTTCCAGTTCGCAGCCACCGAGGAGTTTTGATGCAGGTCCTTGTTCGCGACAACAATATCGACCAGGCACTTCGAGTCCTGAAGAAAAAGATGCAGCGCGAAGGCGTCTTCCGGGAGATGAAGCAACGCCGCGCCTATGAGAAGCCTTCGGAAAGAAAGACGCGAGAAAGATCGGAGGCCATTCGTCGGGCCCGCAAGCTCGCTCGGAAGCAGGCGATCCGCGAAGGATTGCTGCCGGCGCCTCCGAAGAAAAAGCTTCCAGAGCGCAAGCCGCCTTTGCCGCAGGTCACCGTCACCTAGCAAGGATATCGGCCGGGTTGACTCCGCTGAGGTAAAACGACCGGTCAGAATGGCACGTGAGACTTATCGAAGCCGGATGACCTTCAATTCGTTCAGTTGGATTGTGGCAGCTGGATATGTTTGGGAATCGGATGGGTTAGGGCGCTTATTGAGGAAATGAAAACCTATTTCACCCCTCGCTTGCTAGAGGTCACCGTGACGCCTCAAGCGCCCACGCGCTGGAAATGGCACGTTTCCGAAGCAAACGTTGAGCTGGCCTACGGGTACGCGACCAGCCGAGAAACGGCACAAATCGAGGGGGATGACGCTCTATTCGCCATGCTCTCTGTGGGACCCGTCAAATGACTGCTAAGCGTCCAGGACTCCAACCAGCGCGCCAGATCCATTGAAAAGGCATTGCGAGGGAGGAGAAGTCTGACCGTGTCAATACGAGGAACGAAATCCGCATACCATCCGTTGCCGCCGAAAGGAAACGCGGATGATCCGCTACTACTTCGACATCAGAGACGACAACGGAATTTATCCCGATGAGGAAGGGATGGAGTTTGCAACGCAGCGTGAAGCTGAAGTCGAGGCAGCAGAATCGCTGGCAGGCCTAGCGCGTGACCTCGCCACCCTGGACGATCGACCGGATCTCTCGGTTGAGGTGAGAACCGTTGTTGGAGGCGTATTCCAAGCCGCCCTCATTTTCGACAGAACCGAGACAAAGCGGTAACGGCGCTGCAACTGGCGGCGTTGCTCGCTTTCGGTGCTCGGCTTGCTCACAATTGCCTAGCTTGAGATCCGCTGCTCCGCCATGAGCCATTGATGGACGATCTCCCATTTGTCCTCAGCGCCTGACCGAAAATCCAGTAATGTTGGCTCGCGTCTGGCTTTGATTTCGAGGAAAAATCGCCGCGCGTCGCGTGCGCAGGCTTCTCCATCAAGCGGCTGCGTCTTGATCCAGTGATCCCATTCGCGAACGATCGCCTGCCTCGCTTCGCGATGATACGACGTCATCTAGCGGGCCTTATCGGCGGTGCATTGACGGGATGCTTGGATTCTCGCGCCAGTCGCTCGGCTTTGAGACGCTCGCGGTTGGCTTGGAACGCTTTGTCGGCCTTGGCGTGCTCGCTCTGCGCGGCTTCCACTTTTCGGAACATCTTGTTGGCTTCTCGCGCCGCGGCGGTTGAGCCCTGACGGCCGAAGACTCGGTCTCTGATCATCCCTGGCACTCGATCCTCCCTAAGTTATGAGATGGGTCTCGGGAGACCCGACTCCGGCTTAGGCCTCGGCGTGTTGTTCGTCCGTCGCTGGCGGCGGCCTTACGATTCACGATCCTTTCGCCGCCTTCGTCAAACGTCCTGGTGTCATTCCAGTTCCTGCGACGACGCCTCCATACGGAAGTTGCTAGAACAAACTGTCTGTCGACTTGTCGAGCCGTCTTAAGGAGCCGCCAGTTTCGTTGAGGTGACCCACCAGTTCACCGGAGATTCGATAAATCCTGCTGCCCTTCAGATCGTAAAGCTTCCGGCCCTTAAGGTCGAAAATAGCAGAATCGATCACCACGGCGACGTGTACGCCATCACTGTTGACTATGTCGCCCTTCAAGCGTGATCTCCCTTGTTTTCGCGAACTCGGTGGTGTGCCGACTATCACGGCGTCCTGAAGTCGATGCTTCTCAGGATGATCCCGGCGGGCACACCTTCGAACTCGCCCGCCATGTATTTGACGGTGGCGCGGGCTTCAATGCGCGCTCGGAGTCGCATGAACTGTGCTTCGCGCTCGCTCGATGCTGCGCGTCCCGCGCCTTCCAGCTCATCCATTGCGGAGGTCGAGATCGCGCAGGGGATGACCTTCGCGCCGTCGCGCATCGAGAACTGGACGATCATGCGGTCAACTGGTGAAACAGGCTTGTTCAAGTGCCATGCGACTAATCCGTTGCCGTTGGCCGAAGCCGGCACAGCTTCAGCCCTGCCCATCGAGCCGGGCGAAATCCGCCAGAATCGCCGCGATGAGATCGCGATGCCTTGTGTCGTCAGGCGACAGGCTCGCAGCGTAGATATTCAGCACGTACCGTGCCTTGGCAGCAGCTTCCGGCCAAGAGGTCGCGGCGACCGACATCAGTCCGCTTTCCAGCACGCTTTGCCGTTCGCGCAGCTCCCGCGCACGGCCTTCGACATCCGTCATTGCGCGGCGGATTTCCGTCGCCTTCTGCGCTGCCATCCCGCGATGTTTGTCGAGATCGAGCGGTTCGTCACTCATCTGGCATGCTCGCGTCGATCCGTTGTGCATCCGCCAGATCGACCGGACCGATGGAAAACATCTCCATCCTGGCGCCGTGCGAGGCTGCCGGCACGATCATCATGGTCGCAACGCGGCGATAAGACGCGAAGGAGAGCCCTTCGATCATCTCCTCATCAGTGATGACCTCGTAGCGTCCGGCAGGGAGAGGGTGATCGATGCCTCTGATCTGAAACGAATGCTTGAAGGTGACGACTTCCCGTCGCGAGCGAGTTTTCATGTACGCCCGCCTTTTGCCAATGCTCGGATGCCGATGTCGGCTCGCCCATAAGCCACCATGCGCTCTTTCAGCCGCATTAGCTACCGCTTTCTCACCGTCCGATGTCGCGGCGCGGAACGCCTCAAGCGCTCGTTGTTCCACCGGAGGACGCGTCATGACGCCCCATAACCGCCCATTGGTGGGCATCCATCGGTCACTGAGAGTTAACTGCGCTCCCGCCAAAGACGAGGAGCGTCCATTTTCATAGCTTCGCCTAAGTCCACTTTATTGTGCCGCCGGTGGTCGCCCCACTGTTTCTCCTGCTTTTGATTACTGTGATAGCTCTGTTGCCCGCACCGGGCGTTGGCCGACCCCTCGCACCGAGCGAGAGGCGGATATAGGGCCTCACTGGAAACGTCTAATCTCGAAGGTGAACGTCGCCCGTAAGACCGGTCCATCTTCGTCACGAACGTTGATTGCAAGACGGCGGGCAGGAGCATCGATAGTGCAGCGTCGAACTTCATCCTTGGCCAAGTGTGCCAGCGCCAAGGTTGCTTCGTGATGCATAGCCTCCAGCGAAACGAGATCTATCCCCTGTTCGTCGGGGATCATCTCGTCACCTTCGCGCTGATCGAAAAAGTACCTACACATGCAATTGCTCCCGAATAAGGCGGGAGCGCTGTAGCGTCTCTCTGTCACCGGAAAATGCCCAGGTCGGATCGGTGATGGTTGCCAAGCTAGCGGACTTCCAAGCATTCCTCAATCTTGGACGATGGGTCAGTTCGGGTTGTGGTGAGGTTCGGGCTGGTATGTTGACCGGCCAGGGCGCATACTCGACGAATGAAAAACCGCATCGGCTGGACGACTTGCCCCTCCATTGGCGGCAAATACGCAGTGGCCGAACTGCTTGAGGGTGGTGTAGTCGGCAATGGACTCATCACCTTCGCCAACAAGGCGCAGGCCCAGGAATTCATTGATTCTGGCCAGGCCGATGAGCTGGGGTCGCGTGGTTCCGTCCCAAAAAGCAGCGAATGACCACGCGCGACGAATGGACCGTAGACCTTGAGTGTCCACGTTGTGGGAGGCTCGACGTGGCACGTCTCTCACAGGCGGATGGCTACGCCTATGTGAGGGGGGACATCGCTACACGCGCCGATCATGTGCCGGCCGGGTTTGCCTGCATTGATCCGGAGACCAGCAGCTTTCAGTGCTCGAAATGTCAGGTGCTAATACCGTGATGTTGCTGCCGCGAATGAGCGACAAGCGGGCCAACGCTATTCTTCGCGAATTGCACACTGCGGAGGAGTGTTTCGTCGGGATGGTCGTCGCGCTGACCGGCGGTGACGGGGCATGCCACATCGTGCTTCGCAAAGCGGGCCAATCGTCGAGGACTTTATCCGATAAGCAGTGGAAGTAGCCAACTGTCGCAATCCCTCTCCAGTAGCGTTCACGACACGAGTGACAATCTGCGTGCGCAGCCCGCCGCAGAGCAGAACGCCCTTTACACCATCAAGCTAGCCATATAGCGTCCCTGTACAGGTTAGCAAAATGCTCACCTCGAAGCTGCTCAGCAGCAGCTCACGTGCCATCGGAAGGCGCAATCATAACATTGTGTTTATCACAGCGCGCCAGCGTCGCAGGTGCGTCTCTGCGCGCGCTCAAGAAAGGCGACCTTCATGAAACTTCCTGCAATCTTGCAAGGCGAGGCACGGACCCGCTTCCTTCAGGGGATTGCCTTCGGCGCGGTGGCGACCATGGCGATTGGATTTATCTGGGGCGGTTGGGTCACAGGGGAAAGCGCTAGAATCATGCGCAGCGCGGCGGAGACCAGCGGCCGGATGTCCGTTCTGGTACCGCTTTGCGTCGCTCAGTTCACAGCCGCGGACGGCGCTCTCGCCAAATTCAAGGCGGCAAGCGCTTACTCCAAAGAGAACGTCGTCAGCGAATTCGTGAAGAATGTGGCATCCACCAGCATGGATTACTCGTTCGCAAAGGCTTGTGCCACCGGGATCGAAACGGAGCTCGCAAACGCAACGACAAAGAGTTGACGAGCGTACCAGCAAGCCGGGTCAAGGATTGCGCGACCCGAGATTGCCATTCGTGCTTCATGAGGTGCGGATGACGCCGGCTCGATTCTGTGCGCCAACGAAGCGGAGGCACCCGCGACGGCAACCGATGAAGCCGAAACGTGACGAATCGCAGGTGCGTCAATCTGAGCTCAATTGGTCGGATCGAGACTGCGCGTCAGGACATGCATAGCTGGTCGGTAGAATATGGACGACGGTCCTGAAGAGACGACGGTCCTGAAGAGCGGTCACGATGTCGCGCCAGACGCACTTTCTCGTTCAATCCTTTGACCCTGCGAAAGGCGATCAGTTAAAGGCCGATGCGCCAATTGCGTGCCGGAGCGAGGAAAGTGCGCGTCGAACTGCCGAAAGGCTTGCCATGAGCAAGGCGGGCGTCGTTGCCTTCTCGACAAGCTCGGATACCGAGACGGGCGACTACGACGACCAGCCGACTGTGTTCTTTCGAGCAGGTAGGGTGCCGGCTGAATTCGACTCGATGCCTTGATGTCTATTTTGCGTCACTGCTTCTTCAGCAATGAAGACTGGCGTGCGTTCTGCCTAAATCGAAAAAGATCGAAGCAATTGCGGCGGCGGCCGAGCCGAAAGATCGTAGCATGGCGGCAAACTCTCGATTTGAGCGAGACGGTGGCGCAAGGATCACTGCAGGAGCCTACGACAGGACAAGTGACATTTTATGCCCGTTGGCTCCTCTCGGAAGGTGTCGGATGGGAGTGGTATTCCTGGAACTAGATTCTGGTTCCGTCATCATGCGCCAATAGACCATATGGGTAACGAGGAAATCGATGCGAAGTATTATTGCAATGTTTGTTTTGTTTACATGTGCGCAAGGCGCCATCGCTAAGGGGCCGGACTGTCGCGCCATCGGAGGCACGACCGAACGCCTGGCTTGCTACGACGCGGCCTATCCGCCGAAAATAGAAAAGCCTGCAATCGTTGAAAGCGACGCAGGGCGGCCTCTATACAAAGACCCGTTTGCAGCAGAAGAAGCTCGGACAGCTGCCAAGATAAAGAATATCTGCCGCGGTTGCTGAAACACTTCTACTCGTTCGCCGTATCACGGAGCGTGCGACGGCTGGATCGCGATGACGCGGCTCTTGTGGCTAGCTGCTAGCCCGTCTCCTGCATCCGGCACCGCCTGGGAGATGTTGGACTGTTGTCTGGTTTCCGTCGGGGCCGAAGCACTGGCAGTTTCGGTTCGCCAAAGCCTTTCCCACCGAGGCGACATGGAGTAGTTTTCTGCTCGTCACCGGCCAAGGCTTGTCCCGTGGGCGTCGGTGGCTGAGAGACCGTTGTGCTCCGCCTACATAGCAAGGGGAGTGCGCCATGGCCGAGCCACTCAGTGAACAGTCCTTGGAGCTATTCGACGGCGCTCAGCGCGCTATCGACCGCAGCGTGGAGCTTCGGGCACAAACCGAACTGGCCATGGCGGAAGCCCGAAATCGAGTACTCCAACTTGAGCTCGCCACTTCCCGGAATCGCACCGCAAGCCTGGATGTATGGCAGATCGCCGTTCGGCTTTCGGGAGAACTTAGATGGATCGACAGCGCTGTAACGCGGCGACCACGCATACTTTCCGATTTGACCCGACTCTGGAACCTGACGAGTATCTACTTACGCCATCGACGCACGGTCCTATGGCGTCTATCGGTGGCTGAGAGATCGATCACGCTGTCGGCCCCCGTTCGAAGCCGCATCGGTTTCTCTCGAAGGATCAATCTTTCCCAAAAGATCAACTTTCCCAATCTTCTTGACGGGCCTATTCACTCATCGGGTCTCTCGATGCTAGCGAAATGAAATTCGCGAATCCGCGAACGCCATCTGGAATGATTTTGCAAACGGTGTGGAAACGTGCCGAAGCGCAGTGAGGTGTGGTGCCGACCGATGGCGGTTCTTTGAACTAAGGTGTGTGTCCATAAGGGCGGATGTCAGCGTCTGACGGTCAAGCGGAAATCACACGATCAGCCAGAGCATTGCCGCTCGACCCATAGGGGACGGTCCCTCTTTTTGAGCGTCAATTTCCTGGCGGAGATCACTCTTTTCATTTTGACGGGACAATCTGAAAAGAACCGGCTTCAGCGGCCCTTTCACCACGCTCGTCAACGGGAACGATTTGGTGAGCCTTCCTCCAATTCCCGAAGCCGTTCGATTTGCGCTCTGAGACTCTCCGGTTGTTCCGGCTCAAGCTTCAGCGACGCGCGCAGTTGCTGCCCAATGACTCTAAGAATCGCTCGGCAGTGCTTGTGGTCTATGTCAATGCGGTCGGGCATAGCGAAGTCTCCTTTGGCAGAGAAAAGCGCCTGCCCTCCCGCCGTCTGCGAGCACGGCTGCTCATTCAATGGAACTGGAGACCGGAACTTTTGACTATCTGCGCGAGCGCTTGTATTTGAGAACACGCGGGTCCAGCTGTAGGACCTCTGGCTATCCGCGACATGCGCCGTGTAGTTGACGGCGAGCGACGATCTCATGAATCTAAGTCGTGCCTAGGCATTCCGTTCCTGATCTGTCTACGGAGATAGTTCCGGCTTGCTGCCGCCCAATCCCGGACGTTATCGGCTTCTCCGATTTGGCCGTTGCGGCACTGTCGATAAAGGCCGCCCTGGAGGCTTGCCGATCGGCCAAGACAAGACCATTCCCTCATCTCCGCGAACCTCCGCCATCATGCGAAGCACTCACGCCACCATACGAAGGACAAACAGCGGTTCGTCATGTCGGTGGTTCCGTATGATTCCCTCCCTGGGCACCATCCAGCTCAGTGCTGCCGTAGCCAACAAGCCATCCGCACGAACGCTCGTCCCGGCGTAGCCCGCAGGGCGAAGCCGGATGGTTCGATCCCGCCCCTGGGCACCGTTTCGCGTTCGGTCCAGGCCGTAGAGATTCGAAAGACGTCCCTCTAGCCAGGGATTGCCGGTTTCCTGCCGCGCCCGAGCGCGAATTGACCGACCGGGCCCTCCACATGGAATTCGAGCCCCGTCATTTTTGCAAACAGATCGATGTTGCAGGTGCCGATTGCGCAGCCGCCAAGGCCCATGTCGGTCGCCGTCAGGTAGAGCGTCTGGATCACGCTGCCGACGTCCTTCAGGATCAGCGAATACGCGATTGAGCTGTATTTCCAGGAGATCCGCCCAAAGCGCGCGGCGATCGTGATCAAGACCTGCGGTGGGCCGGACGCGTCCATGGCAAGCACGGCCGCCGTAGCAAGCGCCTGGAGCTGTTGGGCGGAGGTGTCGATCGCGACAAGCGCGTGGCTGCCCGCGTCATAGTGGTAAAGGCCGGGCGCAAGCTCCTCGCAGTTCAAGACCGCCAAGTATAATTCCAGCTCATACGCGCCGCCTGCCGACGGATAGGGTCTTGCGCTGTAGGTGACCTCTGGACCACCGTCAGAACCTGCGCCGATCTTCCATTCCGACAGCACGCGGGCTGTCGTCCCGAGAAACTGTGCGAGCTCGGCGAGCGTGACCGGATGCTGGTCGTCGAAATCTCGTATTGAATGGCGTTCGCGCAGCAGCTTCGCGAAGTGCGAGATCGATCCTGACGTGGAGAATTTGCCGAGGTCGATCTTTTTGCCGGGCCAAGGCGGGCGCACCGCGGGCAGCGGTGGAACGACGCCCGCATGGGTGAACGCGCCGCCAACTGGATTGGCGTGCCGGCCCTCCGTGCTGCGCGTGTGAAACACGAGATCGTGGAAATCCCAGAGAACGAGATTGCCGTCGCCTTCATTCACCCGAAGGCCGTCGCCGTCTTTCGCATTGAGCTTGATCAGCATCTGGCTGTCGAGCAGCAATCCGAGCAGATCGAGGTGCGCGGAGGCCGCATGGCGGCGAAGCTTGCCGATCTTCTGAGGCCGCGACAGGGCCGCGAGGGTGGCAGCGATGGCGGGATCGAAAATCCGAAACAGCGCGCCGGCGCGCGGTGATTCCAGCACCATCTCGCTGCCGCGCCGGCGCAGATAGGCGAAGCGCGACAACACAATGGTATCACCGTTCCCCAGCTTTGCGCGTTGTGGCCAGTATTCGGCGAGCTGCGGCTCGATGACCACGAGGTCCTGCTCGTCAAAGGATAAGCGGTACTCGAGAAGCCCCTGTCCTGCCAGTCGCCGCACGAGGGCATGAACCTGCCTCGCGAGGACGCCCTTGCCGGCAAAGGACGCGAGCGGAAGGCCGCTGGTGAGATGTCCCGCACGGTCGACCGCTGCCGCGCTGAATTGTCCCAGATTGATCGAATAGCCGCCCAAGCCAGCAGCGATGCTTCCGTCCGCCTCCATGTAAAGGGAACAACGACCGTTCAATCGGGCGGCGATGACGGGTGCGATCTTCCTGACCGGCATTTTCCGGAAGTTGCGCAACGAGCCAGCCTTCAGGTGTGTGGAAGGAACGGCGTAAGTTCGCTTTCCAGTCGCGGACGATTCAGCAATCCGAGCTTCACCGGAACATCGTAGAGCCGGCCGGGCGCGAAGCGGCGATAGAAATGCCGCAACCCCGGAACGAGCACTCTGACGACGGGCACCTGGACATCGGGCCGCGTCTGGTCGAGCACGAGGAAATCATATCCCGCGCCGGTGGCAATCTCGATGCAGGCATTGACCTGGTCGCGCGCATTGTCGTGAACCTTGAGGCTCGGCGCCGACGGCACGATCGGATTGTCGCTGGGGATCAGGAACGGATAATCGTTCAGTCGCAGCGGCGTGATACCGTCGAGCGTGGGCTTCTCGCCACCTCCGCCGCCCATCATGCCGATCGACATGAACTGGGTCAGCTCGGTGAGGGAACGCAGCAGGGCTATGCGGCGATCGAAATGCGAGCCGGAACCGAACTCGATATTTTCGTGTCCGTTCTGTATCCAATGGGTGATCGCCACGTAAGAGGGGATGCCGAGATCGCTGGTGATGTCGAGCACCCAGAGCCTGCGCCCCGCGTCGGCAAGCTGGGCTTGCAGGTCGCGCACATAGGGATCCTCGAATTGCGTGAGGTCGACTTCGGCACGTTGCAGCCGGTTGTACCACCAGATCGCGTAGGCATCGCGTTCGACCAGTTCGAGGAAGCCTTGAACGATGGCTTCCTCCCGGGTGTTGCCGGCCGCGCATCCGTTGGAATCCGTGTGGAAGCCGCCATAGAAGAAGTACAAGAGACCGGTTGGAAAATGTTTGAAACGCCTGTCGCGTAACGACCAGACCGGCGACCACTCTGTCTTGGTCGAAGGATCGAGCGGTTCAGGCACCAGATGTGAATCGTCCGGCCGCGGGGTATGCCTGTTTTGAAACTGCGCGTCGCTGAAAAGCTGCACATCGTTAGGAAGGAGGGCGTCACCGGTCGCGAAATCGACAAAGCGACGCTTCGTCCTGATCTCGTCCCCCTGGAAAATGCCCGAATAGCGCTCGATCGCCTCCATCAACGCGCTGGCCTCGCCCTGCTCGGCTGTGGAGCCCTTGCCGAAGCTGCCGCCGCTCAATCCGGATCTGAGCTGGTCGACGTTCCAGGCCGGCGCAGAGAAATTGTGGTAAGCGAAAAAGTTCGTGTTCATCGGCAGATCGGCCTCGATCCGCTCGAGCCGCGAGACGACGCCGGTCAGCGGACTGACGTGCTTGCGGAACCGTGCTACGGTGGCTCGCGATGTCACGGCACGGTAACCGCCGCTGGTCATGACGAGCTTTCCGCCCTCCGCGATCTCGATCGGCGCTGCCGCACGGCGCGGACTCTGCAGCTTCCTGCTGCCGCAGGTAGGGCACTGCGGGCGCCGCGCGACGTAATGCTTGGCAATGACGGCGCCGGTTAGGTCGAAGCTTGCGATGTGATCCCGCAGATCGGTGCGAAATCCCGAGGCAATCGCTTTCGCGATTTCAACAGCAGCGAAGTGGATGCCGATCTGTCCTACGGTGTCGCCGACCAGGGGCGATACGGCGACCACTTGCGCCGGTCCGCGATCGAGGAATCCCTTGATCTCCCGATTGCGGATCATGCGGTCGAACAGGCAAGTCCAGCAGGCGCTCTCGCCCGGCTTGAACACAGGTCCCACCAGCGGAAACACGCCGGACGGCTGTGCCAGCAGCCAGGGCGTCCCATCGCCAAACCGCTGTCCGTTCAATTCGGCGAGCCGCCGGTCGAGATAGTCGTTCGCCAGCGTGACCGTGAGCTTGGGCGACCGCTTGGTGATCCGAACGCCGAGCTTGCTCAAGGCCGCGGCAAGTTCCTTGGCGCCTTTGACATCGATCGCTTCGACCCGCACGGGGCAATCGCGGAGATTCCGTTCGGCGACCTCGGGGGGGAGGCCGAGACTCGCCCAATATCCATCGACGGCGCCCGCGAACGCGCGCGGCGCTCCGCTTACGACATATCGGCGCTCCAGCAGCCGCCCGATCGCTTCCTCGATCTTTTCGGCTGGAAAACTCTTTGAGAGCTGGCGAACGAGCTCTGGCGCAGCCTTGCCATTTTTGCCGATCGCCGCGGCCACCGCACAATAGAGATCACCGTGCAGGAAGAATTTGCGGTTCTCGGAGTAGAGGCAGACCACATCGGGAGGAATCGCATAAGCGGTGAAGTTCGGCGCGAATCGCAAAATGCCCTTGCGGCTCTGCCTCGCAGCGCGGCTCTTGCCATTGACTGTCATCGGGTCAGCACGCTGATCCTGTTGCTGTCGCTTCCGATCGCCGGCGCGGGGCGGACCATTGGCATCGCACGACTTGTGCGCCGCGTCGGCCACCGGCATTCTTCGAACAATTTGGATCACACTCGCCCACCATCGGCAAGCTGATCAGCCAGGCGCGGCGAATGCGCAATGAAAGCAAAAAATTGGCCGGGTCGCTCGCGCGCCCGGCCAATGAAATTGCGACGTGTCGATGCCCAGTCAGTGAGCGCTAGCACCAGCGGCAGCGGCCCCAGGATGCACAGCAGCCTGCGCATGTAACCCATGGCACGCCTACGCCTATCCAGCCAACGCCGCAGCCGCCACACCCTCCGCAACCGACGCCGCAGCGACAACCTCTGCAGGCCCTGCATCCTCCGCAGCCCCTGCAGCCTCCGCAACCTCTGGCGCCTCCGCAGCCATGGCAACCACCGCATCCCCGCGCGAGCAGCACGCGACCTCCGACGCTTTCATCGTCGATGAGATTGAGGTGGAAGGTGGCGAGACTGACGTCGGCGAGTTCTTCCTCACTGAGCGTCGTCATATGGCCGGGCGCGAAGTTCGGCCTGTGTTGAACGTCGCCGGTGGGCACGGCGGATGCATATGCGCTGCCCGCAAGCGAAAAAGTCAGACCGGCTACTCCCAGCGCCGGTACCGCGGCGTTGGTCGTTCGCTTCTTTCTCGAAGCTTGCTTCGCTCGCTGCATGGCCGCATCCTCCCGGGTTGGAAGAAGGATTTCCGTGGGGCGATCCTACGCCGAGCTGACACGGCAGACAAGAATTACAGCATACACAGAATGTAATGAAGCGCGGTCAGATTGCGTTCATCTTCATGAACGATATCGCGCATTTGGTCGATTACATCGAGGATCCGCGCCCGTGGAGCGGATTGCAACGGATGCGATTTGACGCAGTGCGCAATCGTCGGCCCCGCTTGAACGAGGAAATTAGCTTGGTCGATCAACTCGGACGCTTCGCCTGGTATGAGCTGCTGACGACGAGCATGCCGGCAGCAGCCGCATTTTATGGCCGGGTCATCGGCTGGGCGGTGAAAGATGCGTCGACGCCGGAATTCGCCTACACGCTGCTTACCGCAGGCGATGCCCCGGCAGTTGGGCTGATGCATCTCCCGGAAGAGGGGCTGCGGTTGGGAGCAAGGCCGCGATGGGTCGGCTACATCGCCGTCGATGACGTGGATGCGAAAGCCGCGCAGATCCGCCGTCGTGGGGGCGCCATTCTGGTAACGCCGACCGACAGCAATATCGGCCGGATTTCACTGGTCGCCGATCCGCAAGGGGCGACGTTCGCACTGGTTACCGGGCTGACATATGGCCGACAGCAACCCGGCGGATTGGACGAGCCTGGACGCGTGGGCTGGCACGAGTTGCTGGCCGACGACCGGAACAAGATCTTCCCGTTTTACGGCGAGCTTCTTGGTTGGCAGAAGGCTTACGCTGCCGAGCCGGCAGACCTGTATGAATTGTTTTCGGTGGCAGGGCAGACGATCGGCGGAATGCTCACCAAGCTTCCGAGCGTATCGCAACCCTGCTGGCTCTATTACTTCAATGTCGACGACATCGGCGCGGCCGCCGAGCGCGTCAATGCCGGCGGGGGCCGGGTCCTCCAGGGTCCAATCGAGTTGCCCGATGGGTGCTGGATCGTGCGATGTGCCGATCCCCAGGGCGCCCTTTTTGCGCTGCAGGGAGCCTGGGACCAGAAAGCCACCGGGCGACCTTCCGCCGCGGAAGTCAATTGGTCCGCCAAGTGGGGTGATGTTGCTTCACAGGGCAAATTGGTTCTTCACAAGACGAAGCGCTAAGCCCGCATGTTTAGCCCTTTGACAATGGAATTATATGGATATTTCAACTATGTAGAGGTTCGGAATGGTACACCATCCAGCTCGGTGCTAGCCAACGGTCATCCACGCGAAGGCTGGTCCCCAGCGTGGCCTGAAAGGCGAAGCCGGTTCGATTCCCCTGGGCACCGTCCCCGAACGGATCTCGCCCGAGCCGAGCTGCCTGGCGGCTGCGACCGTTGACGACGCAGCAACGATCACGCCGGGACGACGATATGGTCCGGCGCAATGCCCGCCCGGTGACGCTCATGCATCGCGGTGTAGGCGGTCTCGATATGCCGGGTGAAACGCCTGGTATCGAACAACGGTGCCGCTAGCCGATTGGCCGCCAGCCTGGCTTTGAGCGCCGCGAGCTTGTCCGGATCGGTCGCAAGGTCGATCGCCATGCGCTCGTAAGCCTCCGGCGAGTCCGAAACAAGCTCGGGCAGGCCGATCGCATGAAGCAAGCTCGCCGCGACCCGACTGGCAAACGTGTCGCCGAGAATGGTCAGCACCGGCAGGCCGGCCCATAGCGCATCGCTGGCGGTCGTGTGGGCGTTGCAGGGAACGTTGTCCAGGAACAGGCCGGCGAGGCGATGGCGTGCGAGATGGTCGGGCATCGACATACGCGGTGCGAACACAAGGCGCTCCGCAGCGACGCCGCGCGCGACCGCCTCCTTGCGCAGATTTGCGGCAGCATGCGCGTTGCCCTCGAGGAGCCACAACACGCTGCCCGGGACGCGGCCGAGAATCCTCATCCACCGATCGAACATGTCAGGCGTGATCTTGTAGTTGTTGTTGAAGCAACAGAACACGAAACCCGTCGGTGCCAGCCCGACGTCGCCGCGCGTAAACACACGATCGGCGATGACGCGCTTGTCGTCGTTGGCCTGATAGCTGTGGGGGAGCGCGACTACCCTTTCGCTGTAGAATTCGCGATGGTGATCCGGGATCACGGTACGATCGGCGATGATGTAGTCGATGAACGGGGCGCCGAGTGTTCCCGGGTAACCCAGATAATTGACCTGGATGGGGGCAGGCCGGCGGCCAAGCACCCTGGTGCGGGATCCCCCGGTAAAGCCTTTCAAGTCAACCAGGATATCGATTTCGAATCGTCTGATCAGGTCGGCGACCTCATCGTCGTTCATGTCCCGGACCTCGACAAATCGATCGAACGACGCCTCGAGCCGTCGACGCATCTCCGAGTCGTTGTTGGGCGACCATGAGATTGCCACCGTCTCGAATTTCGACCGGTCGTGGCACTCGAACATCCCTGCCATCAAATTCGCTGTCGCGTGGTTGCAAAAATCCGACGAGAAATAGCCAATCCGAATTCGATCGTGATGGTAGCGCTCGCCCCGCCAGCGCTGCGTTCCGGACGGCGGATGATTCTTCGCGGTCCATCGCGTGGCGCAGAGCAGTTGGTCGGCCGCCGATGAAGCAACGCCAAATAGCAGGAATGGCGACGCAACCGCGTTCCGATTCCGGATCGAATCGATGAATTGGTCGCACTCCGCATCAAAGCCGACCCAGTCGCAAACGTGAGATTTGGCGTGCAGACGATCGCCTTCGATGTCGGCCTGGTCCGGCTTGAGCGCGACGGCCTTGTTGTAGGCAGCAAGTGCCTCGTCATAGCGCGCCAGAACGGATAGAACCCTGCCCCGGCTGGCGTGGGCAGCCGCATCGTCGCCCTTGTGCTGGATCGCCTTGTCGATGCTGGCGAGCGCCGCCTCATCATGCCTGAGTTTGAACAGCGCCGTGCCGCGGTTGTTGTAAGCCTCGGCATAGTCGGGTTGCAGCGCGATCGCCTTGTCGTAACTTGCAATTGCCTCTTCGAGACGATCCAGCTTGATCAGCACGTTGCCGCGGTTGTAACACGCGCCGGCAATTCCCGGCGCCCGGTCGTAGCTCGCGAGCGCATCATCGAACCTCTCGAGGTCATTGAGCACGTTGCCACGATCGTTGTGTGCACCGGCATCGTTGGGCTTGAGCGCGATCGCCCTGTCCAGGCTCGCCAGGGCCTCCTCGGCCCGTCCCAGCTTTCTCAGCGCGGCGCCCCTGTTTCGATGGGCATCTGCATGGTCAGGCGCGAGCGCGATCACGCGATCATAGCTTGCAACCGCCTCGTCGTGGCGTCCGAGCTCGGCGAGCGTAAGTCCGCGATTGTAGAGCGCCGGCGCAAGGTCTGGCTTGAGCGCGGTTGCCCTGTCGAAGCTCGCGAGCGCGTCGCCGAAACTGCGCAACGCGAGCAGCGTATTGCCCAGATTGTTGTGCGCGTCCGCAACACCGCCGTTGAGCCTGATCGCTCGCCGGATCAGGTCGGCGCCGCGCTGGCTGCGGCCGGTCTGTGCGGAAATCAGGCCCAACAGATGCAGCGCATCGAAGTTGTTTGGCTGCTGCCTAAGAATGTCTTCATAGATCTTCTCCGCTGCGGCCAGCTGCCCCCGCTGATGCAGCGCGACAGCCTGCCCGAAGGCGCGCTGCAAGGCGGTCGAATTGGAGTTTTGAGATTCACCTGTTTCGGGCATCCGACTTCTTCACGTGTTCCGTATCCGATCCGGGCTTCCAAAAGCCGTTGCAACAAGCGCGTCAGCAACTTCAGGTCCTGGCCCTCACGCTACGATACCTAGCGATAGTCCTTGTTGTCGATCACCTTGCCGTCCTTGCCCCCACCCGCGTCGGTCGGCATGCACTCGACCTGCACGAGGTCGGGATAGAGCTCCCAGGTTCGCACCAGGAATTTCCTGCGGATACCGTAGGAGGTGATGATGCAGCGGTTCAGCACCGGGCTGACCGCGGCGGCGACGTAGCCGGGATAAAACAGCGAACCGTGATGGAGCACGCTCCAGATCTCATTGAACCAGGTCGAGCGTACCCGGAACGTCACGGTGTTCTGCTCGGTGCAGGGCAGCGTCTCGCAACCGTAGATCTCGTGGACCTCGAGGCCTTCGGTTTGGGAGCCGGAGAGGTTCTGTGAGTTGGAGAGATACAGCTGTTCGTCGTGCCGCACGGTGGCAAGGTACCAGGGCAAGGTCGCCGCGACCGTCGCTGCGCCGTAGACGAGGTAGCAGACGACGATCGTCGCGAGGATCATCATGCCGCCGCGCGCCTTGCTGAACTCCGGATCGCCATAGGCGTCCTTGGCGTAGACGCAGCGCGCCCAAAGCGCGCGGTAGCCGGCGAACGCCCAGCGCACGAAGCGGTAGAGCCGCCAGGTGACTGGCGCGATCAAGGTCAGGTAGATCCAGCCGCAGGAGCGGACGAACTGCGACCAGAACCGGCCGAGCATGCTCAGCTCGCGGTGGGCGCGCCCGAGATCGGACTGGTCGTAGGATTTCTTGGCCTCATAGGCCTTGGCCTTGAAGTCGGACAGCGTCTTGTCGATGCCGTCCAGCAACGCGTTGGCGTCGTCATGCGGCTTTTCTGTCATGGGGGATCCAGCTCGACGTGAAGTTGCGGCCCGTGGCATCGAAGCCGATGTCGAGCGTGCCGCTGAAGGCAGCGTCCGCCATCGTCTTGTCGACGATCATGGCCTCGATGCGCTTGATGCGGCCCGGCAGGCCGCGCGCGCCGATCTCGGGCGAATAGGTCTTGTCGCAGAACTCCCGCAGCTGCACCTCCGGGAAGCGTACCTCGATCGACTGCGCCGCGTAGAAGGCGTTGATGCGGGAGATTTCGCGGAACACGATCTTCTCGATCGTGTCCATGTTGAGCTTGTGGAACAGGATGATGTTCTCGCGTCCCTCGAAGCGGTTCAGGAACTCGGTCCGGAACGCCTTCTTCAGGTCGCGGATGGTGAGTTCATAGGCCTCGTCCTGGGTCAAGTCGCCGGGACCGGTGCCGACCCGTAGCGCATGGTCCGCGCCGATGTTGGTGGTCATCGGCATCACCACGTCGCCGAACTCGACCTTGCGGCCCAGATTGTCGCGGCAGCGCCCGTCATCGAGGATGTTGAGGCAGATATTGAAGATGTCGGGGTGAGCCTTCTCGATCTCGTCCCACAGCATGACCTGATACGGATTGGCCCGCACCGAATTGGTCATCTCGCCGCCCGCAGCGAAGCCGTCATAGCCCGGAGGCGCGCCGATCAGCTTGGTGACGTCGTTCTTCTCCATGAACTCGCCCATGTCGTAGCGGTTCAACGCCTTGTCGGTGTCGAACAGCGCCTCCGCCAACCCCTTGGCGACCTCGGTCTTGCCGACGCCACTGGCGCCGCAAAACAGGAACGGCAGCGGCCTGTCGGTGCGCCGCCCCCGCCGCCAGACCTTGACCGCACGATCGACATGATCGAGCACGTCGTCTTGCCCGAACACGCGCCGCTTCAGCGCGCCGTGGAGATTGAGCAGCTTGACGGCGTCGTTCTGCTTGAGCTTGGAGGCGTCGATGCCGGAAATCAGCGAGAATTCGTCGATCACCATATCCGCGGTGAACAGCAGCCGATCGTTGATCTCCCTGGTGACGGCCTTGTATTTGACCCGATTCTCGTCGACGGCCGCCTGGGTCCGCGCGATCTCGCCGCGCAGTGCGAGAATCTCGGGCGTCGCATAGCCGGACGCCCGGGCGATCAGATCGAAGTCGGCATCGCCGGCCAGGGCCTTGCCGGCTGGCTCGTCGAGGTGCCGCTTTTTCTCTTCTTCCTCGAGGGTGCGCAGCTGGGTCTCCATGTGCGCGATCGATTTCTCACCCTCGCGTTGCGCAGCGTAGTAGCCCTTGATCCTTGCCTGGTATTCGGCGAACTCGGCCTTGTGGCGCGCGATGGCGGCGCGCACGGCGGCGGCCTTTGCCTCGTTTCCGGAGGAGGCGCCGCTCGCGGTGAGACGCGCCAGCTCCGCCTCCAGCTCTGCGAGCAGCGGCGGCGTCGAATGCGCCCGCAGCAAATAGCGCGCCATGCCGCGATCGAGCAGGGTGCGGGTACGCGCCGGCTGCGCCGCGGTCAGCCCGGTGTCGAGCGAGCGATATTTGCTCGTCATGTCGATGGCCGCCTTGACCGCCGCCGCATCGATCCGGACTTCGTAGCTCTCCTCGAGGTCACGGGCGCCGTGCAGCGCGATCTCCTCCAGCTCGGCGCCGACCGGCTCGGTCAGATCCATCAGCGTGAAGTGATCGCGGAAGTCGGAGTGACACTTCAGGACCTGCGTCAGGTCGGCCTCGCGCACCTCGAGGAAGACCTGCGTCTTCTTCGCCTTCACCATCGCGGTCAACGCGTTGACGATGTGCATCAGGCCGCTGTTGCGCAGCGCGTCGATCAGATCGAGCGTGTCCTCGACGATCAGAACGCTGTCGGGGGTGCGGTTGAGGATGGCAAATATCGCCTTGAACTGCTTGACGATCGCGTCGTTGTCGCCGAGGCCGAACAGGCCGTCGGTGTCGAGCCAGAACAGCCGCTTGTTGACGATGTCGAACGGCGCGTCGGGATCGGCCTTGCGCGCCTGCAGCGCCAGCGCCAGCGTGGTGATGCCGACGCCGCTCGGACCGGAGACGATCACGCTGTTGGCTTCCATCCGCGTCAGGATGGTGCACAACTCCTCGAACTTCTCGGTGCGGCCAACCAGCTTGAAATTCTTTCGGCTGGCGAGCTTGTCGCTGCCGGTGATCAGGAAGTTGTCGGCCATTGGGATATCCATCGGTCAGGCTTGCAGGCAGGGACGGCCGGACCGGCAGTGCCGGTCCGGCAGCGGGCTTCAGATCTGCCCGAAGGTGATCTCCTTGTCGTCGACATGTTTCGGCGCCGCGGCAGCCGCCGCCGCGCCGGGCTCCTTGGCGTCCATGCCGATGCTTTCCTGCAGCCGCGCGCGCACGGTGGCGGTGACATCGCTGAGCTCGCCGAGACGGCTCTGGATGTTGGAGAGGCCGTCTTCCCGCAGCTTGTTGGCGGCCTGCAGCGATTCGGCGATGTTCGACATCGACTCGACCTTCTCCATGATCCGCTTGGATTGCTCGTCGACCTGCAGCGCCTGGCGGATCACCTCCTTGTTGGCGACGTCGTCGGTCACCGCATTCATCGCCCGCATCGAATCGCGCACGCTCTCCGAGGCCTCGTTGAGCGCCGAGTTGTTGAGCGCCTGAATGGTGGTGTTCAGGCTGGTGGCGACACTGGCGATGCCGTCGCTGGAGAGCTCGCGCAAATTGACGTTCTGCTTGCCGAGGGCGTCGCGGAAGGTGTTGGCGTCGACCGCATCCTTCTCGAGATCGGCCACGGTCTTCTTGGTGCCGCGCCCGCTGTCGAGCAGAGCAGTGACGTGACGTTCGAAATCGTTCTTCTTGCGCTCGCGCTCGAGGCGGGCGAGCGTATCCTCGCCCTCCTTTGCGGTCGACAGCGCCTGCACCTTGTCCTTGTTCGCCGCGCAGGCGAGGTCGATGCCCTTGTCGAGAATCGCGACCACCGTGATCATCTGCGAGTTGATCTTGACCAGCTTGTCGGCCTGTCCCTCGATCCCTCCGAGCTCGTCGCGCAGCTCCGAGACCGTGACCTGCGACTTGTCGATGTAGTCGAGCGCCGCCTTGATGATGCCTTCGACCCGCTTGACGTGCTCGGGACCCGAGATGTCGAGCATCTTGCGGACCTGGTCCTTCTCGGCCTTGAACTTGCCTTGCTTGGCGTCGCGCTCGGCCTTCTCCACGATGATCGCCTGCGCCTTGTCGCGGCAGGTCTTGAGGTCATCGATCCGCTTGGCGATCAGGAGCTCCTTGGCGGCGATTTCGGCCTGTGCGGATTTCTTGATGCCGCCGAACAGGCCGGTCTGCGTCTTCAGCTTGGCGATGTCGCGCTCGAGCATCTCCTTGTCGGAGGTGATCTGCCGCGCTTCGGATTCGACTCCCGACGTGCGGCGGTCCCAATCGGCCTCGCGCTTGCGATCCTCCTCGATCTCCGCGAAGGTATCCAGCACGACATTGTCGCCGGCGGTGCGCAGCGTGTAGAGCGCATCGAGATTGTCGACCAGCGGCCGGATCATCTCGCGGAAGTCGAGAACGCCCTTGTTCATGTCCGCAAAGGTCTGCTTCATCTTGGCGAAGACGGTCGTCGACGACAGCTCGATCAGCTTGCGCTGCATCAGCGTGCGCTGCTGCGCCAGGTATTCCTTGTAGGCCTCGAGCTGCTTGACCGACGCCTTGCACTCCTCGGCCAGGTCCGGCGAGAGCAGGGCGCCGATCTGGCGGCTGCGCTCTTCCGGCGCGGCTTCGGGATTGAAGACGATCTTGGCCACCGGATTGGCGGTGATGTCGACGGGCGCGGCCTGCGTCGCCTGCTTCGGCGCCATCCGCGCCTTGATGGCTTCGTTGACGGCGGTCGATTCCGCGAGTTTCGGGGATGCAGAGGTAGACATTGCAGTCTTCTCCAGGTCTGGCGGCTCCGGAATAGGAACCGCATGGGCGGCGCAGGTGTCAGGCCGCGTCGCGGGAAATCGTCGTTAGGGGGCTTGCATCAAAATCCGGCTGGCGCCGACGCTAGATGCGACTCCTTGGTCGCACAACCATAGGGAGGCTCAATTCGGATCGTCAACCAAACGAAATCGTGACATTCTTTACGCATCGTTCTGCGCTTGCTGTAAGTTTCAGCCCGGAAGGAAGCTCATTGTTGTTCAATCGGCATTTTGTCCCTTCATGACCGGCTGGCTCGATCGAGCCTGGGCGGGAGGCCGGCCCCGATACAGGGTCCTTCGCATTCGTCGCATCAGGTGGCCCTTAGGTTGACGTCCGCAAGGTTTGCACGGCGATTTGAACTCGAGGTCGCCGCGATCCGAGGAAAGCGGACCTCTTCACGGCCTAAATATTTGAACCTTCTCTTGAAATGCCCGGGCGCCCCCGACCGAGCTGGCCGTGTGTGATCTAGTCCTCACAGACGGGAACTCTGACCGACTCCGCTCGCCGCGCGCAGGGAAGAAAGCAGCGCAACCACGGGGTCAGCCGTCCGGCCGCGCCTTCAGGCCTGGCTGAAGCGCGTGCCTCAGCCGCCGCGCCACCGCCGGCGCATCCTGTTCGGCGACATTCGTGAAGCCGATCAGCAGCGCGTCGACGGATCGATGCGCGATGGTTCGCGCGGACAGCGCCTCGACGCCGAAGCCGGCAGCTTTCGCAAGCTCCGCCAGCGCGACGTCGCGCGGGCCGGCGGTGAACTGAACGACGAGATGCATGCCGCCCGGCTTGAGCGCAATCATGATCTGTTCGCCGAATTCGACCTCGAGCGCATCGACCAGGGCGGCGCGGCGTGCGGCATAGAGCTTGCGCATGCGCTTCAGGTGCCGGGCGAACTGTCCCTCGGCCATGAAGGCCGCGACGATGCGCTGCTTGAACAGGTCGTGTCCCGCGGTTCGCGTTGCGCTGGCCTCGACGAATTGTCCGAGCAACCGGTCGGGCAGCACCAGATATCCGAGCCGCAAGCCGGGAAACAGCGTCTTGCTGAAGCTTCCGGCATAGATCACGCGCTGCTCCCGATCGAGGCTCTTGAGGGCGGGCAGCGGGCGGCCGACGAAACGGAATTCGCTGTCGTAATCGTCCTCGATCACATAGGCGTCGGCGCTGTTGGCCCAGCCGAGCAGTGAGAGCCGCCGGGGCAGCGACAGTGCCGTCCCCAGCGGAGATTGATGCGATGGCGTGACCACGACGATGCGGGCCTTCCGCGCCTGCCCGATGCCGTCAGTAACCCGTATCCCGTCCGCGTCGACGCGAACCGGAGCGAGCCTGGCGCCCGCCATGTCCAGCGCGGCGCGAACCGGCGGGAAGTACGGGTCCTCGATCCAGGCCCGGTCGTTGCGTCGGAGCAGCAGGCGGAGCGCCAGATCGAGGCCGTCCTGAAAACCGCCGGTGATCACGATCTGCTGCCATTGGCAGACGATCCCGCGCGAGGATGCGAGATAGGCGGCGACCTCCTGGCGCAATGGCTGCAGGCCGGCTGGATCCGGATAGGTCATGTCGGCGGGCGAGATCCGGCGGACTTCGCGGGCAACGGTATGCGCCCAGGCCTTGCGCGGAAACAGGTCGAGTGCCGGCAATCCCAACTGCAGAAGCCTCGGCTCGGCGTGCGCCTGCGGCCGGGTGCGCGACGCAATGGAGCGATGGCCGGGCGCCGTCGCTGCCGCAGTGTTCAGGTCCGGCGAGACGATCGTTCCTTGCGGCCCGCGGCTTAGAACGTAGCCTTCACCCGCGAGCATGGCGAAGGCCGCATCCACGGTGCCGCGCGCGGTCGCGAACTCGCGGGCGAGGTCGCGCACCGACGGCAGCCGGTCACCGGGGCGGAGCTGGCCGGTTGCGATCGCCTGCCGGAAGCGTTCGTAGATCTGCCGGTACAGCGGCGTGCCGTGGCCGCGGATCAGGCCCCGCTGGCGTTTCGCCGGTGTCCTCGCAATCGTCGCCATGGCCTAGTCAATATGTCGGAGGTTGGCCCTGAAGCCTAGGCCATCGCGCGGCTACATCGTGGCTTCACGCAGCCAGCACCCCGCGACAGCGCGAGGCAACAAAGGGTTACTCTCATGACGAAAGCAGACCTGACCAGACGGGACGTCAACCGCGCATCGCTCTTGTCCCTGCTCGCAGCGATCGCTGCGGCCTGCGGCGCGGACGCGGCGGCGCAGGCGCAAAATTCGGCGTCGAGCCGGCGCGAGGTGATCAGGCAGGCGCTGCCTGGCGATCCCAGGCGCGAGATCAGCCTCGTGGAGGTCCATTATCCGCCCGGCACCGGATCGCCGGCGCACGCCCATGCCAATGGCGTGATGGCGTTCGTCGTCTCAGGCTCGATCTCCTCGCAAGTCGGCGAAGGCCCGGAGCAGACCTACAAGGCGGGCGACGCCTGGTGGGAGCCGGCCGGCGCCGTGCATCGGGTCTCGCGCAATCCGAGTGCGACCGTGCCGGCGACATTGCTCGCGATCTACATCGCCCCGGAAGGCGCGACCGCCGCCGATCTGATGAAGCCGCTGTAATCGGGACCGGCGATGCGGCGACGGTGCGGGCACCCTGGCCATGTCCATGGCAGGTCGCCCCGCCACGACGGGCAGGCGCGCTCGGCATCGCGTGCCTTCCTGCGGTGGGAAGGAACCCGCGTCGGGTTCGCTGATTGTCGCGAAGCCGGCTATGCTGTGAAAGCAGTCGGAGTGTGCGACATGGCCAAACGATCATGACCAGGAAATTCAAGGTCGGCGATCACGTCAGCTGGAATTCCGAGGCCGGACAGGTCTCGGGCACCATCATCGCGGTTCACACCCGCGATTTCGATTACAAGGGGCACACCCACCGCGCCTCAAAGGCCGATCCGCAATACGAGATCAAGAGCGACAAGACCGACCACGTCGCGGCGCACAAGGGCAGCGCGCTCCATCATGCCTAGCAAGGGCGCGGCGGCTCCGTTCTTCACGATCGGTCATTCCAACCGTAGCATTGAGGATTTCGTCGCCCTTCTCACCGCGGCAGGGATCGAGCGCATCGTCGATATCAGAACGGTGCCGCGGTCGCGCACCAATCCGCAGTTCAACAGAGATGCGCTCCCCGATTCCTTGGCGGCCGTCGGCATCTCCTATGAACATCTGGCCGATCTCGGTGGGCTGCGCGGCAAGGCGCGCGGCGTGCCGCCTTCGGTCAACGGATTCTGGAGCAACGAGAGCTTTCACAACTACGCTGACTATGCGTTGTCGCCGCAGTTTCACGCGAGCCTGCGACATCTGCGCGACGAGGGCCACCGGCAACGCTGCGCAATCATGTGCTCGGAAGCCGTGTGGTGGCGCTGCCACCGCCGCATCGTCGCCGACTATCTCATCGCGGCCCGCGAGAGCGTCGTCCACATCATGGGGGAGGGGCGCCTCGAGCCTGCCCACCTCACCGAAGGCGCCGTCGTGCAGGGCGATGGGACGGTGGTCTATCCGGAGACGGGGCAACTGGATTTATGAGCCGACGCAGCCACGGCAACGGCCGTGCGATCAGGCCGCCTGCTTCGGCGTCCAGACGCCGGCCGGCACCGGTTCGGCTCCTACAAATATCTCGACATGCACCGGGCGATCGGCGCCGCGCTGAAGACGTTCGAGCACGAGGTCGAGCCGTTCTTCGCTCGCGGAGACATGCGCCCCGGCGACGCAGCCGCGCGCCGCACTGCCTTGTCGCCTCTGCCGGCGTGATCTAATCCTGCCGGAGCGGGCAGCCAACGCCACAACAAATCGCCCGCGGTCCCCGGTGAGGAAACAATGCGAAAAATCGCCATTGCCGCGGCTGCCGCCGCCACATGTCTTGCCTTCAACATTGCCCACGCGGCGCCGCCACTGCCGGAAGCTTCGGCGCACCAGGCCGGTTTCTCGGAGCAGGGGCTGACGCGGCTCGACGACTTCTTCGCGCGCGAGATCGCGACCAAGCGCGTGCCCGGCGCCGTGGTGGCGATCGCGCGCGACGGCAAGCTCGTGCATTACAAGGCCTATGGCCAGCTCGACCCGGTCAAGGGCACGCCGATGCCGATCGATGCGGTGTTCGCGCTGGCCTCGATGACCAAGCCGATGGCCGCGGTCGCGGGGCTGACGCTGATGGAGCAGGGCCGCTTGCCGCTGCAGGCCAAGGTCGCCGAGTTCTATCCGGCGTTTGACGACATGAAGGTCGGCGTGCAGCAGGCCGACGGGTCGCTGACGATGGAGCCGCAGGCCCGGCCGATCTTCATCCACGACCTCTATCGCCACACCTCGGGACTGATGTACGGCGGCCGGCCCGACAGCTCGAGCGCGCTGGCACGGCTCTATCCCGACGGCACCGCGCCGGCGGTCGAGGGCGACACGGCGGCCTTCATCGACCGCATCACCAAGCTGCCGTTGGTGCATCAGCCCGGCAGCGAGTTCGAATACGGCTTCTCGATCGACGTGCTCGGCGCCGTCGTCGAGAAGGTCTCCGGCCAGCGGCTCGGCGACTATCTTGCGGCCAACGTCTGGAAGCCGCTCGGCATGAAGGAGGCGACGTTCCACCCGACCGACGCCCAGCGCGCGCGTCTGGCGCGTCCGTTCCCCAACGATCCGCTCACCGGCAAGCCGCAAGCGATCAAACTGCTCGACACGCCGACCAAATTCGACTGCGGCGGCGCCTGCTCGTTCGCCACGGTCGGCGACTATGTCCGCTTCGGACAGATGCTGCTCAACGGCGGCGAGCTCGACGGCAAGCGCATCCTCAGCCCCCAGACCGTGCATCACATGACGTCGAACCATCTCGGGCCCGAGATCAAGAACAACGTCGCCGCGGTCGAGCCGCATCGCGGCGGCTTCGGCTTCGGGCTGGCGGTCGCGGTGCGGACCAGCGAGGGGCTGTCGTCGGTGCCGGGCAATCCCGGCGAGTTCACCTGGAACGGCGCCTACGGCACGCAGTTCTTCTGTGATCCGAAGGAGCGCCTCGTCGTGGTGGTCGGAACCGCGGCTCCCGGCGAGCTGCGCAAATATTATCGCGAGAACGTGCAGGACATCGTCTACGGCGCGATGGTGAAGTAAGCGGCATCGCTGCGGCGTCGTTCATTACATCCGCGGAACAGCAAAAGGCCCGCCGCTCGAGCCGAGCGACGGGCCTTCAATTTTGCGTGCGCTACCACTGCCGGTAGACGCCGGTCAGCGTGCCGTTGTTGTTCCCTTCAGGACCGACGTCGCCCTGGGTCGAACTCGGCGTCGGATGGCGGGTGCCGTTCATCGCGCCGTACCAGCCCGGTTCCGCCTGGTTGTACGTCACATAGGGCTGCGCGCCGTAACGCGGGCCGCCGTAGTAGCGCGCTTCGGGGTTCCCGTAAGGATAGTAGCCTTGTGCGAACGCGCCCGCCGTCGTTGCGATCAGGGACGCCGCGGCCAGCGACAAAATCTTGGTCTTGCGTTGCATTCATACACTCCTTGCTGGTGTCGCGACCAACGACCGCCGCGGACCAGCGTTCCTGATCTGCCATGCACCTTGCGAAGGTGAATCTGCATCGAGGAGGGATCAGGTTTTGGTGAGGTTGGCTTGCGCCGCGACCGACCGAGCGCCGTTCGCTCCGCCCGGTAGAATGCATCCGCCGCTGGTCCGCTATGCTTTTCCGGCTATAACGACCACGTTGCGCGCGTCCGCGTAGCTTCGAAAGAACAAGGGGCTTTGCGAAAAGGAAGCCCGCCGACCGGGGCGGGCAAGGTCTCAGGGAGGAAAACGCTCTGACAAGGGAGCGTACGAGTAGTCTCCTCGATTCGAGTGCGGCTGCGAAGATCGTATAACTACTGTCATCAGGGCCGGCATTATGCGAAAGCTGCCTGGCTGCGGCCGGCCCGCAAGGCGCAACAATAAAGCGTGAATAACAGGGGAAGTTCATGAGCACGTCTGGAGTTTTTGCCCGCGTCGTCGCGGCGATCGGGGCCGGCGCCGTGGCGTGGCGGCGAATGCAGGGCGCGCAGCCGGCGCCCGCCTGGGGCAGCGCGCCGCAGATCCCGGCCGCGAAGTCACAGGGCGCGATCCCGACGCTGAAGATGCCGACGGCGCGCGGCTGGGACGAGGGCCAGCTTCCGACCGCAGCACCCGGGCTCAAGGTTAACGCCTTTGCGGCCGGGCTCGATCATCCGCGCTGGATCAACGTGCTGCCGAACGGCGATGTGCTGATCGCGGAGGCGACGCAGATCGCCGGCACGCCGCGTAGCGTCTTCCACTATGCGATGCAGGCGACGATGCGCCGTGCCGCAGCCCTCGGCGTCAGCGCCAACCGCATCACGCTGCTGCGCGACCGTGATGGCGACGGCGTCGCCGAAAGCCGCGGTGCCTTCATGGAAGGATTGCGCCAGCCCTTCGGCATGGCGCTGATCGGCGACACCTTCTATGTCGGCAACACCGACGGCGTGGTCGCGTTTCCCTATACTGCGGGCGCGGATCGCATCACGGCGGACGGGCGCAAGCTCGTCACCTTCAAGCCCGACGGGCACTGGACGCGCAGCCTGCTGCCGAGCGCCGACGGCAAGAAGCTCTATGCCGGCGTCGGCTCGCTCAGCAACATCGCCGAGAACGGCATGAAGGTCGAGGAGGGCCGCGCCGCGATCTACGAGCTCGATCTCGCGGCCGGCACCAGCCGCATCTTCGCCGGCGGCCTGCGCAACCCGGTCGGGCTCGCATGGGAGCCGAGCACGAATGTGCTGTGGACCGTGGTCAACGAGCGTGACGGCATCGGCGACGAGACGCCGCCGGACTATCTGACCTCGGTGCGCGACGGCGGCTTCTACGGCTGGCCCTATTGCTACTGGGGCAAGACGGTCGACGACCGCGTGCCGCAGGATGCCGCGATGGTCGCCAAGGCGATCCAGCCGGACTACGCGCTCGGCGGCCACACCGCCTCGCTCGGTCTGTGCTGGATGCCTGCGGGCACGCTGCCGGGCTTCCCCGACGGCATGGTGATCGGCCAGCACGGCTCGTGGAATCGCTCGACGCTGTCGGGCTACAAGGTGGTGTTCGTGCCGTTCACGAACGGCGCTCCCTCAGGGCCGGCGCGCGCCATCCTGTCGGGCTTCCTTGCGCCCGACGAGAAGGTCTCCTACGGCCGTCCCGTCGGCGTCGCGCTCGGCCCCGACCGCTCGCTGCTGGTGGCCGACGATGTCGGCAACGTGATCTGGCGTGTCACGGCGGCCTAGGCTGCAAACGAGCCCGGGCGTCGGCGAGGCGAAGGAGGCTGCCAGCTGCAGCAGCCTTAGTGGGCGGCTCCCGCTTGCTTGATCGCGAAAGCCGGCTCGGCGCCCTTGCGAGCGCCGGCGGCGATCTTCCAGTCCGGTACTGCTAGTCGCAACGGCGGACCCTGCGGACCGAACCGTCGTCGCGCTCGATCGTAACGGTGCGGCATCCGCGATATCCGCGATCGTATCCGTAGGCGCGATAAGCGGGCCGATCGTAGTCCCGGTAGTAACGCGGCTCGGGGCCCACCCTCACGCCGCCGAGCGGAGTATCGACGGCAACTTGAGCTGATGCAGGTGCAATGGAGATCGGCGTGGCAACAGCGAAACCGGCCACCGCCAATACACCGGCCAATAACAGATTTCTCATGCGAGTTTCCTCCTGAGTTATTGCATCCTTTCCAACATTCCAGCCAAGGCAAGAGTTCCTCCGCCTTCGCGGACGTCTTGCCGGGGCGCGCGTCAGCGGCTCAGGAACTCGCGGATGGTTTGCGCGATCTCGGCGGCATGCGTTTCCAGCGCGAAGTGGCCGGTGTCGAA
Organism: Bradyrhizobium sp. CCBAU 53421; assembly: GCF_015291625.1. Lineage (NCBI taxonomy): Bacteria > Pseudomonadati > Pseudomonadota > Alphaproteobacteria > Hyphomicrobiales > Nitrobacteraceae > Bradyrhizobium > Bradyrhizobium sp. CCBAU 53421. The sequence goes on along the minus strand of NZ_CP030047.1, from coordinate 8,460,366 downwards.
GAATTTGACCACCGCGTTCGGATTGTCGCGCTTGAACGCCTCGGCGCCCGGCGGCAGGAAGAACGGATCGTTCTTGCCCCACACCGCGAGCAACGGCGGCCGATGGGTGCGGAAGTAGTTTTGGAAGGCCGGGTAGAGCGCGACATTGCTCTTGTAGTCGCCGAACAGATCGAGCTGCACGTCATGCGCGCCTGGCCGCGCCATGTGGTAATTGTCGAGGTTCTGGCCGTCGGGCGACACCGCTTGCGGATCCGGTGTGCCGTGGGTGTACTGCCAGCGCGTGGTCTTCGGCGTCAGGAAGGCACGCAGCGCGTCGCGGTTCGCCGGCGAGGGATCCTGCCAATAGGCCTTGATCGGGGTCCAGCCGTCGCTGAGGCCTTCCTCATAGGCGTTGCCGTTCTGCGAGATGATGGCGGTGATCCGCTCCGGATGCTTGAGCGCGAGGCGGAAGCCGGTCGGCGCGCCGTAATCGAACACATAGACCGCGTAGCGATCGAAGCCGATCACCTCGGTGAAGCGATCGATCACGCCGGCGATGTTGTCGAAGGTGTAAGCGAACTTGTCGCGCGCGGGCATGTCCGACTGGCCGAAGCCGGGCAGATCCGGCGCCACGATGTGGAATTTGTCCGCGAGTAGCGGGATCAGTTCGCGGAACATGTGTCCCGCGCTGGGGAAGCCGTGCAGCAGCAGAAGCTTCGGCGCGCCGGGCGAGCCGGCCTCGCGATAGAACACGTTGAAGCCGTCGACATCGGCGGTGCGATACTTGATCTCGGACATCTGTCACTCCTTGTGGTCGTGATGTGGTGGTTTGGTTCCGGAGGTCAGGACTTGATCTGCCCGGCAACCGCGCTGACCGCTTCCCGGATGATGTCGGCGACGAGCTCTGGCGCCGTCACGATCGGGGTGTGGTCGACGGGATGTGAACGCACGGCAGCCTTCATTCGGGCGGCCATGCTGCGCTGGGTCTCGGGCGCGATCATCCGGTCGTCCTCGGCGACCAGGAACCAGCTCGGGACGTCCTTCCAGAGCGGGCGGCCGACCGGCACGGTGATGCAGGCCGGCGAGATCGGCCGCTGCACGGCGGCGAGCACCGCGAGGTCATCAGTGCGCGCGCCTTGCGCGAAGGCCGACGCGAAGGCCGACTCGGGCAGCCAGATCAGGCCGTTGGCGTCGGGCGCGAGTTTTGGCGCGAACGGATGGGGCGGCGCGCGATAGAACATTTCGGCGACCGTCTCGCCCTCGTCCGGCGCCAGCGCCGCGACATAGACCAGCGCTTTCACGCGCGGCGATCGGGTCTCGGCGATCACGCCGCCGGCATAGGCATGGCCCGCCAGCACGATCGGTCCCTCGACGCGATCCAGCGTGCGGTTGAGCGCGGCGACGTCGTCGGCGAGCGAGGTAAGGGGCAACGGTGCCGCGACCGCGGTGATGCCCTCGGCGTCGAGCGCCGTGATCACCCGCGCCCAGCTCGACCCGTCGGCCCATGCGCCATGGGCGAGCACCACGCTGACATCCTTGTTCGACATCGTCCGCTCTTCGTTTCATCTAGTAACCGTCAAAATGCAAGTTGACAGGTTACAACGCTTATGATCCAATGCCCGTAACTTGTCAATCGGCTTTAATCAGGTTATTTGCGGCGAGGTCGAAGAAGCCGTCCAGGAGAGCGCCACCGTGCAGTCCCACCCGCCCGCGATGTTCATCGCCGATAGCCTGGGTCTCGATTTCATCAATTCGATCGCGACCCCGGTCGATACGCCGGTGGACTGGATCGCCGATGGCGACGGCCTGTTGCGCTGGCTCGCGCAGGCGGAGCTGGTGCCGTCAGACGTGCTCGGCGAGTTGAAGGCGCGCGCGGCGCCGGGCGAACTCGACCGCGTCGCCGGGCAGGCCCGCGATTTGCGCGAATGGTTCCGCGGCTTCGTCCGCAAGCATATGGGCCGGCCGCTGGCGCCGCGGGCGCTCAGGGAGTTGGAGCCGCTGAACCGGCTGCTCGAAACCGATCAGGCCTTCAGCAGGATCGTGGCGCATCGTCACGACGATCATGATGGTTTCGCACTTGAGCGGACGCGACGTTGGCGCTCCGCCGAAACATTGCTGCTGCCGATCGGCGAGGCGATGGCCAGGGTGGTCTGCGAGGAAAGCTTCTCCGACATCAAGGCGTGCGAGGGCCCGGCCTGCACGCTGATGTTTGCCGATCACACGCGGGCGCGTGCGCGCCGCTGGTGCAGCATGGCGGTCTGCGGCAACCGCGCCAAGCAGGCGGCGCATCGCAACCGGATCAAGGACAGGGGCTGAGGCCACTAAAAGACCAACCAATAGGCGTCGAATAAAATGGCGACAATCTCGACGATGTCGCCGACCAGCTGATCCGGCGCCAAAGGGTAACGGTCGTTGACGGATTTCGCGGCGGAGGGGCGGTCAATGACCCCTCCAGGCCCGATCGCTCGGAAGCGCATAAAACCGGAATGAAATCCATAGCGGTTTTCAACCATGCCCCTTGAGCCTTCCTCAACTTCCCCGGCCGATGCTTTGCCCGCCGCACAGGACCGACCAGGGATCGACAAGGAGCTTGAGCATGCCGGCCAAGGCACGAACGACTGGACGAGCGACCGCGACCGCCGCCACCGCGCAATCGCGTGAGGATATTCTTAACGCGCGGGCCATCAGCACGCTGGGCGCCGGCGTCGTCAACGCGATGAGCGCGGTCGGCGCCGCCGTGATCAAGAAGCACAAGCCGGCGCTCGGCAAGAGTCCGGACTGGTTCTGGCACATGTTCGCGAAATGCGAGGCCAAGGCCGCGCGCGTCGCCGAGCAGGCCGCGCGCGATCCGGAGGCCTGCGGCGATGCCACCTTCATCGAGGTCTATGCCGCGCAATTGCCGAAGCTGATGACGGCAGCGCTCGAGAGCCACGACAACGCGCTCAAGGCGAAGTGACGTACCTTCAGGAAGAATCCGACAACGTCGATCATGCCGTTGTCGTTCCGCCGATCTCTCGGCTGCGTCGCGGCGCAAAGCAGCCATGCACCTGAAACCGCGACCCGCCGTCGTTCGTATCCAAGCGGTAGCAGAAGCCCGCGCCCGCGGGCTTCGGATTTTTCAATCCGGGACGGTTGATGGTGAAGCACCTTATTGCCGATGAAGAGAAGTGTGACGCGTGCAACGGGACAGGCTTTCCAGAGGTGAAGCAGCCGCGCGAGCCGGGACGGAAGATCTATCCCGAGCCCTGCAAGAAATGCGGCGGCAAGGGACGGATCAGGAAGGCGACGTGGGGCAAGTAGCCGACCAAAGCATCGGTTTTGCAGGACGGGTTGGCTCCACGTAACCGTCCTACGTCGCCGCGGTCGCATGTGATACGCGTCACGGCAGCCAAGCGCGCCCCACGCCATTGATAGCGCCATGAACGGGCGGTCTCCCGTCAATCATGGAGCTGAAGATGACGTCCTCCCTTGCGACCTGCGCTTCCGATGACAGCCTTGCTCTGGTGCCGGAGCACGATCAAGCCGCCGCATCCCTCGTCCCCGCCGATGCGGCCAGCGTGCCGCAGCGTCAGTTCTGGGAGACCGAGCACACTCGCCCGGACTTCGAGCCTTCCAACGACGCCGCGCCCGAGCTGGTCGCGGCCACCGAAAACTATCTCGGCGAATGCATGCGGCATCCCTATCTGCCGCTGTCCGAAATCCGCGCGCGGCAGTTCGCCCGGATCAAGGAGCTGGTCGAGCTCGCCTACCGCGACATTCCGGTCTACCGCGCCAAGTATGATGCGGCTGGCTTCAAGCCGGAGCATCTGCGCGACTACGACGACATCCAGAAGATCCCTGTCATCACCAAGCCGGAGCTGGTCGCGGCGTTCCCGGATCAGTGCGTCAACAAGAAATACAAGCCGGAAAACCTGTTTCCGACGCGCTCATCGGGCTCGTCCGGCCAGACCTTGCTGATCCGTGTCGACTATGACGCCGTCATCACCGACACCATCCAGGGCGTCCGCCAGTTCGCGATGCAGAGCGGCGGCAACTACCGCGCCGAGGATCTGCTCGCCCATGTCTACACCGTGCCGTGGTGGTTCGATTCGATCGGCGGCGACTATCCGACCGCGTTCATCTCGAACCTGATCCCGCCGGCGCGCGTCGCCCAGCATCTGCGCTATCTCGGGCCGAAGATCCTCTCGCTCTATCCGTCGAGCCTCGATGCGCTGATGCCGCATGTCGACGAGTTCCGCGCTTCGCTCAATCTGGCGGTGACGCATTCGGAATATTCCTCGCGCGCCGCCCGTCAGGAATGGTCGCGGCAGCTCGGCGTCCCCGTGCTCGACGAATATTCCTCCGAGGAGGCGACGCGGATCGCGCTCGAGATGCCCGATGGCCAGTATCACGTCTGCGAGGACACCGTGCATCTCGACGTGCTCGATCCCGTCACGATGGCGCCGCAGGCCGACGGCCAGTCCGGCATCGCCGTGATCACCAATCTGCTCAACGAGGCGATGCCGTTCATCCGCTACGTGCAGGGCGACTACATCACGCGGCCGGCCGATCCGGCGCCATCAGACATCAACTGGTCGCAGATCGCCAGCATCGACGGCCGGCTCAATGACGCTTTCGTCAACCGCGACGGCCGCAAGGTCCCGGCCGGCAGCATTCTCGACGCGACCTATCGCTGGATGTTCGACTGCAACCTGCATCTGGCGCAGTTCGAGATCGTGCAGCGTGGCGTCGACCTCGTCGAGGCGCGCGTCGTGCTCGGCCAGGATACGCCGCTGTGCCGCCTGCACGGCTCGGTCGCGCATCTCGAGGATCTGCTCAAAGCATGCCTCGAGCATCCGGTCCGGGTGCAGGCCAACGCGCTGCTCGCGTTTCCGCCCAAGGTCGGCAAGCGCCGCCCGATTCGCCGCGAGTTCGATTGATAATGGCAACAGGGGTGCGCGCCATGAGCTCGTCATTGAACCGCATCGCCGCCATGACGGCGCGCTATTACTACATCCTGCGCTCGTCATGGCTCCGGCTGCTCGAGATCGTCTACTGGCCGGCGATGCAGATGCTGGTGTGGGGTTTCCTCTACACCTACCTCTATCAAAGCAAGTCGGCGATGGCCTCCACCGCCGGCCTGCTGCTCGGCGCCGTCCTGCTCTGGGACGTGCTGTTTCGCGGCCAGCTCGGCTTCACCTTCACCTTCCTGGAGGAGATCTGGTCGCGCAACCTCGCCAATTTGATGATGAGCCCGTTGCAGCCCTTCGAGCTCGCGGCCTCGCTGATGCTGATGAGCCTGATCAGGCTCGTGATCGGCACCTTGCCGGTGATCCTGCTGACGCTGCTGCTGTTCGGCTTCAATGTCTTTGCGATGGGGCCGGGTTTGATCATGTTCTTCCTCAACCTCGTGCTGACCAGCTGGGCGATCGGGCTCGTCGTCGCCGGCCTCGTGATCCGCCAGGGCCTTGGCGCCGAAAGTCTCGCCTATTCGATCATGATCGTGCTGCTGCCGCTGTGCTGCGTCTACTATCCGGTCGCGGCGTTGCCTCTCTGGTTGCATCCGGTCGCCTGGTCGCTGACGCCGACCTATGTGTTCGAGGGCATGCGCGCCGTGCTGCTCGACGGCACCTTCCGTGCCGATCTGATGATCGAATGCCTCGCGCTCAATGCCGTCTATCTCGGCATTGGCTTCACCACATTCGTCGCCCTGTTGCAGAGCGCCCGCCACAAGGGCGGCCTGCTCACCATGGGCGAGTAAGGGGAGAGATCCATGAGCCGCATCGAACGCTTTCTGCCCCGCAGACATCTGACACCGGTGTCGCCGAACACCACGCCTGCGCAGGACCATGAACCCGTCATCTCGGGTAGCGATGAGGCGCCGGCCATCGCGGTCGAGGACCTCTGCAAGAAGTACCGCAGCCATTGGGCGGTCGACGACGTGAACTTCATCGTGCCCAAGGGCTGGACCGTCGGCCTGCTCGGCGGCAACGGCGCCGGCAAGACCACCACCATCGCCATGATCATGGGTCTCGTGGTGCCAAGTTTCGGCCGCGCCATGGTGCTGGGCCACGACATGGCGACCGAGCGCCACAAGGTGCTTGGTCGGATGAACTTCGAAAGCCCCTATGTCGCGCTGCCGGGGCGGCTCACCGTGCGGCAGAACCTGACGGTGTTCGGACGGCTCTATGGCGTCGCCAATCTGAAGGTGCGGATCGAGGAGCTGATCGAGGATTTCGAGCTCGGCGACGTGCTCGACCGCGTCACCGGCCGGCTCTCGGCCGGGCAAAAGACCCGCGTCGCCGTCGCCAAGGCGCTGATCAACGACCCGGACGTGCTGCTGCTCGACGAACCGACGGCATCGCTCGACCCTGACCGCGCCGAGTGGGTGCGCAGCCGGCTGCGCGCCTATCAGAAGCGCCGCGGCGCCACCATCCTGCTGTCGTCGCACAACATGACCGAGGTCGAGCAGCTCTGCGACTTCGTCGTGATCATGAGCCATGGCCGCATCGTCGCGATGGGACGTCCGGGCGAGCTCGCCGAGCGCTTCAAGTGCCGCGATCTCGACGAGGTCTTCATCTATCTGGCGAGGGTGGCGTGATGTCCTCATTCGGTTCTCCGAACGACAAGCCGGTTGCGATCCGTCAGGAACGCCGTTCGGACGTGGCGGCGCGAGACAGTCTGCTCGACACCGCATTCGGTCCTGGCCGCCTGGCCAAGACCTCGGAGCGGCTACGCGAGGGCCGCAAACCTGCGCGCGGCCTCGCGTTTGTCGCGCGCCGTGGCGGCCACCTGGTCGGCACATTGCGGCTGTGGCCCGTCGTGACCGGCACCGGTCACTCCGGCCTGCTGCTAGGCCCGCTTGCGGTGGCGGAGGAGGCGCGATGTCTCGGCGTTGGCGCCGCACTGATGCGGCTGGCATTGCAGCGGGCCGACCTGCTCGGCCACCGCGCCGTGATCCTGGTCGGCGACGCCGCCTATTACAGCCGCTTCGGCTTCTCGGCCGAGATGACCGCCGCGCTCCGCATGCCCGGCCCATATGAACGCCATCGGCTGCTGGCCTCCGAGCTGGTGCCGGGCGCGCTGCGAGGGGCGGGCGGCCTGATTGCTGTAGCCAGCCCACCGCCGTCGCGGTTGTCCGGATTGATGGACCGGATCGCCGGCAGCCCGGCCCCGATCGGGCAGCCGGCCTGATACGGCACCTTTTCCGGCTTGGGGGGCCTTAGGGGCATGGTGATTTGGTTGTTCTTGGCGTAAAGCAGCGCCAAATCGTCATGCGGCTGTGCCGCCTGCCGGGTACGCAGCTTCAGGTCGTCCCGCTCGACGTTCTGCGCCCGGACCAATCAAGGTTTCCCATCTCGTGCCCTTTCCGACCACAAGTTCGCCGCTCGCCCGCGCCTTGGCTGAGCGCAACTACGAACAGCCGACCCCTGTCCAGCTCGCCGTGCTCGCGGACGACGCCGTCGACCGCGATCTCCTCGTTTCGGCCCAAACCGGCTCCGGCAAGACCGTTGCCTACGGATTGGCCATGGCAAAGGACCTGCTCGACGGCGCCGAGCGGTTCGAGCCGGCCGCTGCCCCGCTGGCGCTGATCGTCGCGCCGACCCGCGAGCTTGCCTTGCAGGTTCAGCGCGAGCTTGCGTGGCTTTACGAGCATGCCGATGGCCGCGTCGTCTCCTGCGTCGGCGGCATGGACCCGCGCCGCGAGCAGCGCGAGCTTGCCGAAGGCGCCCACATCGTGGTCGGCACGCCAGGCAGGCTGTGCGACCATTTGCGGCGCGGCCGTCTCGACATCTCGGGACTGCGCGTCGTCGTGCTCGACGAGGCCGACGAAATGCTCAATCTCGGCTTCCGCGAGGACATGGAATTCATCCTCGAGACCACGCCGGACAGCCGCCGGACGCTGTTGTTCTCGGCGACGTTCCCGCGCGGCATCGTCGCGCTGGCCAAGCAGTATCAAGATCAGGCGTTCCGCATCGAGGTCGCGGGCGACGAGGGCGGTCATGCCGACATCGAGTATCGCGCCATCCGGGTCGCGGCCGACGATGTCGAGCACGCCGTCGTCAACGTGCTGCGCTTTCATGAGGCGCCGAGCGCGCTGGTGTTCTGCAACACGCGAGAAGCCGTCAGGCATTTGCAGGCGGCGCTCCTGGAGCGCGGTTTCTCCGTCGCCGCGCTGTCGGGCGAAATGACCCAGAACGAGCGGACCCAGGCGCTGCAGGCGTTGCGCGACGGACGGTCCCGGGTTTGCGTCGCGACCGACGTCGCGGCGCGCGGCATCGATTTGCCGAGTCTCGATCTGGTCATTCATGCCGATCTGCCGAAAGACCCGGAGGTGATGCAGCATCGCTCGGGCCGCACCGGCCGGGCCGGCCGCAAGGGCGTCAGCATCCTGCTGGTGCCGCCGGCACGGCGGCGGCGCGCGGAATTGCTGCTGGATCTCGCCGGCATCGACGTGGCCTGGGGCTCGGCGCCGCAGGCGGACGAGATCCGCAAGCTCGACCATGAGCGCCTGCTGCAGGATGCGGTGTTCTCCGAGGAGGCGACCTCGGACGATCTGGTGCTCGCGCAGGCCTTGCTCGCCGAACGCTCGCCCGAGGCGATTGCCGCGGCGCTGGCCCGGCTCTATCGCGCGCGACTGCCCGCGCCCGAAGACATTCTCGATCCCGGCGAGGGACGCGGCCGCGATCGCGACGATCGCCGCGGTGACCGTGCCTCGCGCCGCGAGGATCGTGCCGCCGGGCCGCGCTCGAAGATCGGCAAGTCCCCGCGTCACGGCATGGAGGAGGCGACGGTCTGGTTCCGGGCTGCGATCGGGCGCCGGAAGAACGCCGAGGCGCGCTGGCTGCTGCCGATGATCTGCCGCCGCGGCGGCATCGACAAGCGCGACATCGGCGCCATCAAGATCTCGGATACCACCACCGAGTTCGAGATCGCCGCGCGGGTCGCGGACTCTTTCGCCGTCAAGGTCAAGCGTCCGGACAAGGAAGACAGCATCCGCATCGAGCCGCTGGCGGACACTCCGCAGCGAGAGACGCACGTCGAAAAGCCGGCGCGCAAACCCAGGCACGATCCTTGGCGCGACAAGGGCGACGGCGAGCATGTCGCGCCCCGCCGCGACGAGCCGCGCGATGACGCGGCAGCCAAGCGACGCGGCAAACCGGACCGCGAGCACAAGCCGAAATTCGACACCGAGCCGAGGTTCGGGAAGAAGAAACATCGGAACAAGCCGCAGGCTGGACACACGCAGTGGCCGGACGTGTCGGCGAAACCGAAGTTCGGCAAGAAGCCGAAGAAGAAGCGGAGGGGCTGAGCTGTCGCCGGCGGCGTTCAGAATGCCGATCTATGGGTTTCGACGCCGCAACAAACTCGGTGTCGTCCCGGGCAAGCGCAGCGCGACCCGGGACCCATAACCACCAATGCTTGCCGCTACATAACGCTGGAGCCACAGCTCGCTTCTACAACGTGGGTCCCTGCTTTCGCAGGCGTTCAACTCTATTGCCCGTGAAGCCAGATATCTTGCCGGCGCTTAGCCCGTCACGCCACCAGCGCGATCTTCGGCACGGTGGCGAGCACCGACTGGTTGCGGCCGTTGGCTTTCGCGGCGTAGAGCGCCTTGTCGGCGGCTTCGATCAGGTCGGACCATTGCTGGCCCGCGAGCGGCCGCATGCTGGCGACGCCGATGCTCACCGTCGTGATCAGCTCGCCCTCGCACCATTGCTGGACCTTGCCGCGGATGGTCTCGGCCAGGTTGAAGGCCTCGAGCGCGGTCATGTTGGGCAGCAGCACGGCGAATTCCTCGCCGCCGAAGCGCGCCGGACAATCGCCGGCGCGGCGCACCGCGTCCGAAATGCAGATCGCGATCCCGACCAGCACCTGGTCGCCGGCCTGATGCCCGTAGGTGTCGTTGTAGGCCTTGAAGTGATCGGCATCGATCATCAGCAGCGCGACCGGCTGGCCGTAGCGGCCGGCGCGGCGCCACTCGCGGTCGATCTCGCCGTCGAACTTGCGCCGGTTCTTCAGGCCGGTGAGGGCGTCGGTGGTCGCGAGCTCCTCGAGCTTGTCCTCGGCGTCGGCGCGGCGGACGATCTCGCGGGCGAGCACCAGGGTTGCGCTGAGCACGAACAGGATCAGGAACGCCATGATTGCGCCGATCCGGATCGCCTCGGTGCGCCAGAGACTGAAGACGGTTTCGAGCGGCTTGCCGACCACGACGTAAAGCGGCCCGCTGCCGCTGCGCCTGACATAGAGCCTGGGCGTGTCGTCGACCGGGCCCTTGCCGGCGAACGCGCCGCCGACCTTCAGGTTCTCGGATTTCCACTCTGACTGCTCGGCAAGGTTCTTGCCGATCACGTCGAGATCGAACGGCGTCCGCATGATGACGGTGCGGTCGTTGCGCAGCACCGTGATGGTGTCGCCCGGCACAAGGTTCAGCCGTCCGAACAGATCGTGGAAATAGCTGAAGCGGATCGAGCCGACCACGACGCCGAGAAAGCGGCCGTCCTCGCTGACGATGCGTCGGCTCAGCACGATCGCGTAGGCGCCGCGATGCAGCGTCGGCCGGCTGATATACAATCCGGCGTCGGGATGGTCGCGCTGGATCGTGAAATATTCCTCGTCGCTGCGGTTCTCCGGCTGCGGATCGAGGCTCGCCGCGTCGATGGAGAGATTGCCCTTGCTGTCGAACACCTGGATCGCGCCGAAATGCTTTGCGGTCGCGGCGTGGTCGAACAGGATCAGCTGGCGCAGTTCCTTGCTGACGCTACGGATCTCCGGCATTTCCAGATTGCTGGCGACTGCGCGCAGCGACAAATCGTAGAGCTCGATGTTGCGGCTGATGTCGGCCTCGATGCCTGACGCCAGGTTCTCCAGGGTCCGGCGGGCCAGCTGTTCCTCGCCGCGGCGCATGTCGAGCATCACGCCGGCGCAGACTGCGGAGAAGCCGAGGACGGTCGCAACGGATGCTGCGATCAGCAGCTTTGCCGATAGCCGCCAGCGCCGCCTTGCGTCGTGTCCGCGTCGAAATGGCATGTCCAGCTCCAAAGCGCCGTCATGCAACGGGAAATCTTGTTGTCGCCTTAAATGGCGACAGCGGCCGCCGAATGGGTTAACGGGTGGTTGCCGGACCCTTTATGATCGAGGACGTTGTGAACGACTACGACGCGCTGCGGGATTATCTGAAGAAGCAGCATCTGCCCGAATTCGTGCTGACCTTCGAGGAGATCGAGACGATCATCGATGCAGCGCTGCCGCGCGCCGCGCACCGGGCGTCGTGGTGGGAAACGCTGCGCAGCCCGCAGGAGAAGATGCCGCAGCGCGAGGCCTGCCTCGAAGCCGGCTACATCGCCACCCGCCAGGCCGACGGCAAGAGCGTCAGGTTCAAGCGCATGCCGAAGCCGCGCTAGAGAGGGCAACATCCTAGGTCGTCATCGCCCGCCACCGGGTCGCGCGAACGCGCGCCCGATGACAGGCTCCGCCGGGCGATCCAGTATTCCAGAGACATCGACGCGATACGGATAAGCCGCAGCGTACTGGATACTCCGCTTTCGCGGAGTATGACATCCGAGAGCGGGGTGACAGGGTGCTTTCGCCGAAGCCTTAGCTCGCGGCTTCCAGCCGTTCCTCGGTGAGCAGGCGCGTCGCGGCATCCGCGTCCATCGGCTCGCCGAAGGCAAAGCCCTGCGCGTATTCGCAGCCGAGCTGGTAGAGCTCGACGGCATCCGAATCCGTCTCGGCGCCTTCCGCGACCACTTCCATGCCGAGATCGTGCGCCAGCGCGATGATCGATTTCAGGATCACCGGGCGGGTGCCGCGGCTGGTGGTGCGGACGAAGGACTGGTCGATCTTGATGGTGTCGAACGGGAAGCGCTGCAGATAGGACAGCGAGGAATGTCCGGTGCCGAAATCGTCGAGCGACAGCCCGGTGCCGAGCTCGCGGATCCGCGCCAGCATCTGGGCGGCGTGCTCAGGGTTCTCCATGACGAGCGATTCCGTCAGCTCCAGCTTCAGCGTGCCGCGCGCCACCGAGGAGCGCGACAGCACGGTGCGGATGTCGTGGATCAGATCGTGGCGCAGCAATTGCCGCGACGAGACGTTGACCGAGGCGAAGATCGGTTCGCGGGCGCGCATCGCGCGCTGCCACACCGCGAGCTGACGCGCGGTCTGGTCCATCACGAACATGCCGAGATCGACGATCAGGCCGGTCTCCTCGGCGACGTTGATGAACTCCGACGGCGACATCCGGCCGAGCTTGGGATGATCCCAGCGCGCCAGCGCCTCGAAGCCGGCGATCGCGCGATCCTCCAGCCGTACGATCGGCTGGTACAGGATCGTGATCTCCTGCCGCTCGATGGCGCGGCGCAGGTCGCTTTCGAGCGTCAGGCGGTCGGTCTTCCGCGCCCGCATCGCCGGCTTGTAGACGTCGATGCGATCGCCGCCGATCCGCTTCGAGTGATACATCGCAAGCTCGGCATCCTTGATGATCTCGTCGGTGAGCGGCGCCGCCGGATCGGACAGTGCAAGGCCGATCGAGGCGGTCAGGAAGATCTCGCGGTCGTTGAACGCGATCGGGGCGCGGATGGTTTTGCGGATGGTCTCGGCGAAATTGGTGATCCGCGCCGGGTCTTGCTCGGACAGCAGGATCAGGCCGAACTGGTCGCCGGCCATGCGCGCCAGCGTATCCTGCGGCTTGAGGATGCGGGTGAGGCGGCGCGCCAGCGTCAGCAGGATGGAGTCGCCGACCGCAATCCCGACGGAATCGTTGACCTGCTTGAAGCGGTCGAGGTCGATCACCATAAGGGTCGGCCGCAGGTTCGGCATGGTCTTGGCGAGGTTCGCCACCGCGCCGAGGCGGTCCATGAACAGCCGGCGGTTCGGCAGCCCGGTCAGATTGTCGTGCACCGAGTCGTGCAGCATCCGCTCTTCGGAGTTCTTGAACTCGGTGACGTCGGTGAGGGTGCCGACCACGCGCGAGACCTCGCCGTCGGAGCCGACCACGGGCCGCGCCTTCAGCGCGAACCACATGAAATGGCCGTCGGGCGTGCGCAGCCGGAAGTCCTGAACCAGGCGGCCGCGGCGCTGGTCGAGCACGCTATCGAGCGCGGCGCGGAAGCGGTCCTGGTCGAGCGGGTGCAGCACTTCGAGCCATTTCGCTGCCGGGCCTTCCAGCGTGCCGCGCTTGAGGCCGAGCAGGGCCTCGGTCTCCGGGCTGGTGAACACCTTGTCGGCGGAGACGTCCCAGTCCCAGATCAGATCGCCCGAACCGGTCAGCGCCAGCGCGCGGCGCTCGACATCGGAGACCACGCCGGTGGTGGCGCCGCCGCCGGCGAAGGCGTGCTGCATCACCGTAAATCCAATGAGCATCACGATCAGCACCAGGCCGCCGAGCAGCGCCGGGCCGACGATGTCGTTGGTGACACTTCCCGCGACCGTCATGCCGGCTGCGACCACCCAGACCACCAGCAGGAACCAGGTCGGGATCAACAGCACCGCGCGGTCGAAGCCGTGGGTGGAGAGATAGACGATCAGCGCGAAGCCGGCGAAGGCGATCATCACCAGCGACATCCGCGCGATGCCGGAGGCGACCGCGGGATCGAACAGCGCCAGCGCCACCAGCGAGCCGAGGAAGACCAGCCAGCCGATCGTGATGTGCGAGTAGCGCACGTGCCATCTGCTCAAATTCAGATAGGCGAACAGGAACACGAGCAATGTCGCCGCGAGGATCGCCTCGCCCGCCGCGCGCCAGACGCGCTCGGCGTTGTTCGACATGTCGAGCACCTTGCCCCAGAAGCCGAAGTCGACGCCGATATAGACCAGCACCGCCCAGGCCAGCGCCGCGGCGGCGGGGAACATAATGCTGCCCTTGACCACAAACAAGATCGTGAGCACGAGCGCGAGCAGGCCCGAGATGCCGATCACGATGCCCTGGTACAGCGTGAACGAGTTGACCTTGTCCTTGTAGGCGTCGGGTTCCCACAGATAGAGCTGCGGCAGCTTGTCGGTGCGCAGCTCCGCGACATAGGTGACGACGGCGCCGGGATCGAGCGTGATGCGGAACACGTCGGCGGTCGGGCTCTCCTGCCGCTCGGGACGATCGCCGACCGACGGCGTGATGGTGGCGATGCGCGACAGGCCGAGGTCGGGCCACAGCAGGCCCGACGACACGATGCGATAATGCGGCGCGACGATCAGGCGGTCGAGCTGGTCGTCGGTGTTGTTGGCGAGTGCGAACACCACCCAGTTCTGGCCGCCTTCGCGGGCGCGAACTTCGATGCGGCGCACGATGCCGTCGGTTCCAGGTGCGGTGGAGACCTGGATGCGGTCGGTTTCGCTGCGTTGATGGTCAAGAACCGCGGTGAGGTCGATCGCCGGCGCATCGCTGCGCACGCTGACCGCGTCGATCGCATACGCGGCAGGCGCAGCGGCAAACATCATGAGGCCCAGCGCCAGCAGCGCAAGGCACCTGATCAGACGCAATGTCAGTACTCCGCGATCGACAAACTGCCCGGGCCCGGCGACCGGCCCGGAGGTGGCGCGATAAATGACACGAAAGCGAAGGGAATCAAAGGGTTTCCGCCCCTGCTTCCGTCGCGAGAGTTAAACCACCAACACAATTTTGCCAATATGTTCGCTGGTCTCCATGCGCCGGTGTGCGTCGGCGGCCTTTTCCAGCGGGAATGTGCTGTCCATCAGCGGTTTGACGCGTCCTTCGCGCAGCAACGGCAGCACCTTGGCGTCGATTGCGGCCACCATCGCCGCCTTGTCCGCATTACTACGGGGGCGCAGGGTCGAGCCGGTGTGGTGCAGCCGCTTGACCATCAGCTTGGCGAAATTGGCCGTGGCCTTCGGTGTTCCCGACAGGAACGCGATCTGGACGATGCGGCCCTCGACCGCGGCGGCGTCATAGTTCCGGTCGATATAGTCGCCGCCCACCATGTCGAGGATGACATCGGCGCCATTGCCGCCGGTCGCCTTCTTCACCGCCTCGACGAAATCCTCGGTCTTGTAGTTGACCGCGTGATCGGCACCGAGCTTGAGGCAGGCGTCGGCCTTGTCCTGCGAGCCGACGGTGACGATCGCCTTGGCGCCGAACGCCTTGGCAAGCTGGATCGCCATCGTGCCGATGCCCGACGAGCCGCCGTGAATCAGCAGCGTCTCGCCGGCCTTGAGCGCGCCGCGCTCGAACACGTTGTGCCACACCGTCATCAGCGTTTCCGGAATTGCGCCGGCTTCCTGCATCGACAGCTGCGGCGGCACGGTCATCGCCTGAGCGTCCTGCGCAATGCAATATTGCGCGTAGCCGCCGCCGGCGACGAGCGACATCACCTTGTCGCCGATCTTGTGCTTTGCGCCTTCGCCGAGCGCCACCACTTCGCCCGCGATCTCGAGGCCGGGCAGGTCGCTCGCGCCGGGCGGCGGCGGATACGAGCCGGAGCGCTGCGCGACGTCGGGGCGATTGACGCCGGCGGCCGCGACCTTGACCAGGATCTCGCCGGCCTTCGGCACCGGCAACGCGCGGGTCTCGGGCACCAGCACCTCCGGGCCACCTGGCTTGCTGATGGCAACGACGGTCATTTGCGCGGGCAGGTTTGGCATGGTTCGTCCCTGGTCAGTGAAGAGGATTGGCGGATGGCATACCGCCTTTTCCAGCGAAGCGAAACGCCATTAAGCCCCGAACCGGCCGAGCCTTGCGACCGGCGTGCCGGCGCCGCCATTGAGCAGCGGGATGAGTGGGCCATTGGGTCAATGGCATGGTGGAGAAAGCTGATGATGCAGCTGCTCAGATTGCTTGCGGTGGCGCCGGGACATCCGCGCCGGCGTGTTGCACGCACACGAAAGTCACTGCAAAATTCTCCGCACGGACATTTACCAACTCTGGACCAGATCACATCGCCGGGAGGACACATGCCGATTGAGGATGAGGACCGGCCGCGGAAGAAGATCAGCCACGAGATCGGACAGGATCTCTCGCTGCTGTCGGTCGAGGAACTGACCGAGCGCATCGCGCTGCTCACTGCCGAAGTCGATCGCCTGAAAGAGGCGATGACCAAGAAGCGCGCGTCGAAGGATGCCGCGAACGCGTTCTTCAAGTCGTAGCGTTGCGCCATCATTTCTGTCGTAGCCCGGATTTCGCTGGGCTCCATTCGGGTTACGACACTGCGATTTGATTCGAAGCCGCCCTCAATCCGTCATCCTGAGGAGCCGCGAAGCGGCGTCTCGAAGGATCGACGGCCACTGGCCGGGCCGTGCATCCTTCGAGACGCGCTACGCGCTCCTCCAGCGACAAAGGCGGAGCCTTTGCGCGGGGATGACGGAATGCGCGTTCGTGCGATCCGTTGGCTCCATCCGGACTACGTGTCCGTGTGCGACCCTGTCCCAAACTAGGTCAATGGCCGACATGGCAAACAAAGCCTGAAGAAATCCGTTCATTTACGATCGGTTAAGCTTTCTCGATTATGACTGGATCGTCCTCGTTTGGACACCGAGTGGCTCCTGTCCACTCTGTTTGACGCCTCCCTGTTATCAACTTCAAAGCCGCCGGAAACGGCGGCTCTTTTTTGTGCGTCCTATCCGTTGGAAACCATAAATCCGGTTGCGGCTGGACTCTGCGGCGCGCCCGCGCAATGATTTGTTCATCATAAGCTGGCGCGTCAGATGCCAGTGGGCGTTACGATGGTGTGAGGGCGTTAACCATGGCCGATCGTTCCCAGAACGAAGCCGGGCTTGTGCTGTTCAGTGAACGGCTGACCAATTCTGCGGCATTCGGCGTGCTGTTCCGGGAAGGCATGGATCTGGTCGAGCAGACCGCCGCCTATCTCGACGGCGACGGCCGTGCCGAGGCCAAGGCACTGGAACGGTCCGTGAGCCTGACCTATGCCACCGAGAGCATGCGCCTGACCACGCGGCTGATGCAGCTCGCGTCGTGGCTGTTGCTGCATCGCGCGGTCAAGGAAGGCGAGATGACGCTGACCCAGGCCAATCGCGAGAAGACCAAGGTGAAGCTGTCGGCCGCCGATCCCGGCCCGGCCGACATGGTGACGAAGCTGCCCGAGCAATTGCAGCAGCTGATCGCCCGCTCGATGGATCTGCAGGCGCGCGTCCGCCGCCTCGACACCACGATCCACGCGCCGGCGCCGGATCGCTCGACGATCGGCAATCCGCTGGTGCCGCAGCTCAACCGGCTCAAGGCCGCGTTCGAGCAATAGGATCTGCGTTAGACATCGCTGCGACGCGCTCGAGCCACAAGGCCACAATGGTCCATGATCTGATCGCAGCAGCCGAAGCGGTTACTGACGAGCGGTCGTTCATCCGACTTCTGCAACTGATGGCGCTTGATCGGCAGGACGAGCAGCAAAAGGAATTGGCGAGACCAACTTCGCCATATTCAGCTGGACCAAACGGTTGGCAAAACGGTTCGATAGAGGCCTTCTTAGGTGCCGCGGCCTCGTGGGCCGAGGCCACATCACGGACAACCAATCTCGGACCGGAAGCATCTGATGCTTGGCGTCGCGCAGCAATGATCGTTGTCGCAGGTGCATTCTACGAGTGAATGCGTTGCCGGCGCTGCGGTGCATCTTGATCGATCACGCGCCGCAGCCGTTTCGCCGCCGCCTCCAACTCCTCCGGTTCGAAGCCGCCGAAGCCGAGCATGAGGCCGGGCCGTGCCGCTGCCTTGTACATCGGTGAGATCGGCCGCACGACGATGCCGTCGGCGAGTGCGGCCTTCGCCAATTGCACATCGTCGAAGCCTTGCGCCAGCCACAGCAACAGATGCATGCCCTGGTCGCTCGGCTGCAGCGTGATGTCATCGGGCATGTGTCGTTCGAGCGCGGCTATCAAGGTCGCGCGGCGTGCGGCATAGACGCCGCGGATGCGCCTGATATGCGCCTCGAACAGCCCCTCGCGCATATAGGCCGCCAGCACGTGCTGGTCGGCGGTCGGTGAATGCCGGTCGAGCAGGGCACGTGCGCCGGCGAAGGCGTCGATCAGCGGCAAAGGCGCCACGACGTAGCCGAGCCGCAGCGAGGGAAACAGCACCTTGCTCAGCGTTCCCAGATAGATCACGCGCAATGGCGCGAGCCCTTGCATCGACGGGAAGGGATGGCCGGCATAGCGCAACTCGCTGTCGTAATCGTCCTCGACGATCCAAGCATTGCTTCGCTGCGCCCACGCCACCAGCGCGTTGCGGCGCGCCATGCTCAAGGGCATGCCGAGCGGATATTGATGCGACGGCGTCACGAACGCTGCGCGTGCGTGCGGGCACGCGGCAATGGCGGCTTCGACGTCGATGCCTTGCGCATCGACGGGAACGTGCGTGGTGACGAGATCGAGATCGTCGAGCACGGCGGTCATGCCGGGATAGGCGGGATCCTCGGCCCACACCCGATCGCCTGCTGCCAGCAGCACGCGGCCGGCGAGATAGAGGCCCTGTTGCGTGCCGGCCGTGATCACGACCTGCTCCGGCTCGCAATGCACCGCGCGGGATTTGCGCACGTAGTCTGCGATCGCCTGCCGCAATTCCATCAGGCCGCGCGGATCGCCGTAGCTCGAAGGCGCCGCCGCGCGCGATGCGCGCACGCGGTTGCCGAGGCGACGCCAATTGTCGTCGGGCGCGACCGCGCCGCCGGGGACGGCGATCGCGAACGGCACTTCGGGCATCGGCGTGAAGGCCGCCGCAACCTTGGCTAGCCGCTGTGCGCGCGGCGGCAACGCGACAGGTGCCGATTTGCTCGGGCCGCGGCCGACCGGCGTCCGGACCAGCCGTGCTTGCTCGGCAAGCGTCGGCGCGACGCGGGTGCCGGCGCCGACCTGCGATTCCAGATAGCCCTCGGCCTGCAATTGCTCGAACGCCTCCGTCATTGTGCCGCGCGCCACGCCGAGCGAGGCCGACAGCGCGCGCGTCGACGGCAGATACTCTCCGGCCTTCAGTTCGCCGTTGGCGATCGCGGCGCGCAGGGCTTGCGCGATCTGCCGTCCGACCTGTCCGGCGGCGCGGTCGACCGCGCCGAGTGAGGGGATGCTGATCGTGGCGCGCAGGCGGGGCATAGTGGACCACTCAATATGATCGAAAGTGGCTCTTATCATAGGCCACTTCGGCGCTATGGTGCGAGCAGCAATTGATGAGGTCTGCCAAGAGGTCTGCCATGTACTTGCCGCCGCATTTCAAGATCGATGAGCTCGGCCCGATCCACGCCGCGATGCGGGCCTCGAAGCTCGTGACACTGGTCACCGCGACCGCGGACGGGCTGATCGGCACGCCGCTGCCGCTGATCCTCAGCGAGAACGAGGGCGATTACGGCACGCTGTACGGTCACGTCGCGCGGCCCAATCCGCAGTGGAAGTTGCCCGCCGTGGGCGAGGCGATGGCGATCTTCATGGGCCCCGACGCCTACGTGACGCCGTCCTGGTATGTGACCAAGGCCGAGCACGGCAAGGTGGTGCCGACCTGGAATTACCTCGCCGTGCACGCCTATGGCTCGGCCGAGTTCTTCGAGGATGCCGACCGCCTGCTCGACATCGTGACCCGGCTGACCCAGTTGCACGAGAGTTCGCGCAAGGGGGAATGGCAGGTCAGCGATGCGCCCGATGATTTCATCAAGGCGCAGCTGCGCGGCATCGTCGGCTTCCGGATGCCGATCACCCGGATCGACGCCAAGAAGAAGATGAGCCAGAACCGCAAGCTCGAGGATCGCGCCGGGGTGATCGCGGGGCTTGAGGCCAGCGACAATCCGACTGATCGCGAGGTCGCGGCGATGATCCCGGCGAATTAGGGTATGATGAGATTGGATGAAATCGCGATTGCGGTGGCGCTGCGCTCCCTCGCCCCGCTTGCGGGGAGAGGGTTGGGGTGAGGGGCCGCCTCCGCGTACACGGTGACAGCTGCGCTTGCGGAGACCCCCCTCACCCGTAACGCATCTAGCGATGCGTTACGACCTCTCCCCGCAAGCGGGGCGAGGTGAAGCGGAGTCCGCTGCGCGATTCGTAATAAAGTCATCCTGCTCCAGACGAAAGCCATCGATGGAACTGTACCTCGCCTTCGCCATCACGACCGCGACCTTCGCGCTGATCCCAGGTCCCGCCATGCTGTACGCTGCGGCCCGCACGCTCGCGGGCGGCCGGCGTGCGGGGCTGATGGCCTCGCTCGGCCTGCATCTCGGCGGCTATGCCCATGTCATCGCCGCAGCCGCCGGCCTCGCGCTGCTGTTTCATGCGGTGCCGCCGCTGTTCATGGCGATGAAGCTGGCCGGCGCGGCCTATCTGGTCTGGCTCGGCCTGTCGCTGTTCCGCGATCGCGACAACACCGAGCGCCCCAGGCTTGCGCCGCTCTCCGTGGAGCGCGCCTTCGCGCAAAGCATCGTCGTCGAGGTGCTCAATCCGAAGACCGCGATTTTCTTCCTGGCGTTCCTGCCGCAGTTCGTCGACGCGTCGGCCAGCGTGCCGGTCTGGGCCCAGCTGTTCCTGCTCGGCACGACCGTCAACCTGACGTTTTCGGCGGTCGATATCGTCTGCGTGTTTTTCGCCAGCGCCGTGATGGCGAAGCTGCAGCGCTCCCGGAGGTCGCAACGGATCATGCAGCGGATCGGCGGCAGCATCCTGGTCGCGCTCGGCGCACGGCTCGCTTTCGGGGATCGGTAGCGGCAGTCGTTTCGATCAGTGGCGACGGCGTAGATCAACGCTTCGCTAACCTGCGCTAGGAGCCGCTTCTGCAGATCCGGGGCGTGGGCTCTTAAGTCCCAGAGGCTCGATTGCCCCGCGTCGATGGCCTCGCCAAATCGGCGCGGCACTAGTCCGTAGATCGGGTTTTGGGCGCGGGCAGTCCACCTTCGGAAGAATGCAAGACCGGCGGCAAGAACTGAGCCGCGAGGCGCATCAATTCGGATTGGCGCGAGGTCCCGGTCTTCTCGAACACTTTGGCAATATGGGTCCGAACGGTGGCCATTGCTGTCCCCATGGTCCTTGCTGTCTCCGCCGGCGTTCGGCCGGCGAGCAGGGAGCCGAGGACGCGCGTCTCCGCGGACGTCAAACCAAAAAGTGAGGCCAAGGACTCGGCGGGGATAGCCGTGCGCATTTCCGATGTAACAAACAAGGCCGCACTCGCGCGTAGCGCGATGCGTTTGCCTCGATTGCCCCCTGCAAGTGGCAGGACATGAATCAGAGCGGGCGAGCCATCGGACTGCGGTGCCGGCAGGCCGATTCCGAGCTTGCCGACCGCAGCCTCATTCGAGGCGGCGGTCGCGACGGCGGTCCGAAGTGCGGCTGACGTTTGGGGCGACGCGGTTCGCAGCTCGCCCCGATGGGAACTGATCGGAGATCCGGATTTGAGCATGGTCTCAGCCGCACGATTGGCATGGACGATTTTTGTTTCACCATCGAGAAGAACGATTCCTGCCTGGAAGAGATCAAGTGAAGCCCGCAGCGTTTCGGCTTCGATCGCCTGCATATTGAGCACATCGCTGATCGTCACTGCGCGCCGGATGTGCGGCGCCAGCAGTCTCATGATCGCCAGATCGCGCTCCGTTATTCGGCCGAGGCTCTTGTGACGCCACACCCCGAAGGCACCGATCCGGGTGGGCTGGCGCAACGGGGTCATCTGGATGGTATCGATGAAGCCCAGCGGCTCCGCCCATTCGCGGTAGTAGCGAGACTGGACGAACTGCTGCGGAATATCGCGCAGGGCGGTCAGTGGTTCATCGATCGGCCGTTCATGGAGGTCGGCGACGCCGTCCCAAAGCCCGGCCAGCTCGGTGGCACAGATTTGAATTTTCTCGAGCCATTCAGGCTCGTAGTTCCAATGTTCGCGAATCAGCGAGGAGAGCGTGTTGAGATCATGGGCCCCAATGATCCCGGCCGCACAATTGGTTGCCTGGCATACCTCGCGAATGGCGTTTGGCCATTGTCTCGGATCGATTGCGCAATCGTAAATGGCGCCGACGACGTGCGAAAATTCGGTGACGGAAGCAATGTCTTCTCGCAAGGGCGACTCCCGAACTGAGGGGCACTCCCATTCAAATCTTTTGAGCGTTCGGCTCTCTATTCGGCGCCATTCAGCGGCAGATCGCGAAATTGCACGTCTGCACCGGTTTTGCTGAAGGCCTCATCAAGATGAATGATGCCACAGGGGCGTGACCAGGCACAATGGCCCACCCGTGGCGGCAAGAGCGGGCTGGCAGCATGCGCAGTCCGCATGCGCGAAGATGAGACAGTAATCCTGACGTGAGAGGGAGGTCGGGCGCCCGTGTCGTGATGATCACCACGGTTGGGCAATGAGCAAGGCAAACGAATTTACCAAGGAGGATATTTCAATGTCGATTGCACAATTTACCCGGTTCAAGAGCGACAAGTCCGAGGAAATGATCGCGGCCGCCAAGGAAGCGAAGGCAATCTTCGAAAGACATGGCGCCGAATTCCTCCGATTATCGCGATTCCACACTGGCGCGTGGGCCGGGGAGTGGCTGGCCGTCACGCGCTACTCCAATTGGGAGGTGTACGGCAAGGTTCAGGAGGGGGTGTCGAAGGACCCGGCCTTTGCAAAGCTCGTCACGCATATGCGCACCATTGCGGAATTGACGGGCCGCAACATTACCGTCGGCGTCGATCTCTGATCGCCGCGACCCGCTCTCGCAATCCAGTTGTGCTGATCGGTCGCCAGTCACGGTGACAGTGCACTTAATTCGCCACCCGCGAGATGAGTGCGGTGTCACCGTGATCTTGTCTTGGCGTCCTTCGCGAATGGCGTCTGCCACCGTTTTGGGTAGATGGGGCAATCGCAGACAACGTACGAAAGCTCATCTGCGGAGGCGGAATTGCACGTCACACCAGTTTTGCTGAGAGCCTCATCAACATGAATGATGCCACGGTGCCGCGATTAGGCACAATGGCCACCAATGGCGCGGAGCCGCGGTGGCAGCATGCGTGGTCCCGATGTCCAGAAGAGACACGACACGGGCACAACTGGCATCGAGATCAAGATCGGCAACATCATCCCGTACAGCGGGCCAGTGTCGGAAGAAACACCGTCGCAGGAGATACCGCAATGAGCACGATACACGCCACAACAGGGTTGGACCGGACATCTCGATCGACCCGGCATGTCGCCAGCTTCGTCTTGAAATACTGGGATGCCTTTCAGGAGCGCCGCGAACGCCAGAGACTGCGCGCTTCCCTGGCCGATTTGAGTGACAGGGAATTGACGGATATCGGCATCGCGCGTGACCAGATCGAATACGTCGTCTCGAACCGCACGATCGACCCGCGCGGCCTGTGATCCATCTCTCCGATGAATGTCTGATATCCGGCACCGACGGATGACCGGAATTGGAAACGCCCGGACGCACCGTTCCCCGGTACCCACTTCCGCTTTGAGTCCCTTGAGGCCGTGATGATTGGCCTCGTCTGAATGCTCGGGAGAGCGCCATGCCAGCCCGTTATTCGCGCCACATCTCGGGAGACCTCGACCTCGCGATGCGCGTCCTTCAAGTCGACACTTCCTGGTATGAAAATTATTGGCTGAAGGAGCGCAAGCTGCGACCGGCCGGCATGGTCGGTCGAACTCTTGGGGCGATAGCGTCTTGCCTTCGCCAGGCTGTTGATCGCGCGTCCTACCCCCGTGCTTTCTATCCAACGCACGGGGCCCATGGGTGCGATCGGCACCCGGCTTTCCCTGCGCCCTCTGTTCGAGCGAAGGCGAAACGAAGAGCAAAGCTCGGACAGATCAAGTCGCGAGAAACGTAGGCATTTGACTCGGTACGTGGATATTTGACTCAGTGGCAGCGCCACCCGATCGGTGTCGTCCCTGCGAACACTGTCGTCCTGGCGAAGGCCAGGACCCATTACCCCCAATGCACGCCGTTGCGCGACGCTGGGGCCACAGTCCTCTTCAACAACACGACCCCGTGGCTGTGGGTCCTGGCCTTGCCAGGACGACTGCACGAAGAGAGCCGCGCGCGTGTCCGGCCGATCAGGAGCAGCCCAAAACAAAAACGCCCCCGAAACGGAGGCGTTTTGCGTGTGATCGCAGGGGCGATCCCGAAGCGGACTTTAGTCCTTCTTGAGGAAGCCCGAAAACTTCTTCTGGAAGCGCGAGACGCGGCCGCCGCGGTCCATCAGCTGCTGGGTGCCGCCGGTCCAGGCCGGGTGCGACTTGGGGTCGATGTCGAGGTTCAGCGTGTCGCCTTCCTTGCCCCAGGTCGAGCGGGTCAGGTACTCGGTGCCGTCGGTCATGACGACCTTAATCGTATGATAATTCGGATGAATATCGGCTTTCATGACAGTTCCTTCGGCGCGCCAGCGCCCGTCTCAAGATGTATTAGATACGGGATTTGGGCGGCTCTATAACCCATGGAGCCCCCCAAAACAAGCCAAGAAAGGGGCGCTTAAGCCCATCACCGGATTGGGACTTTACCGGATTTGCCAGCCGGGGGTCGGCGGGCCTATGTGGGGGGCGATAGAACCGGTCTAGATTGATGAGCGTAGCCGAACAGCTTGAGACCCCTCGCGGCGCCCCAGAGCCGCCGCGTGACGCGTTGCTCGATGAGGAAGCCTTCATCGAGAGCCAGATCACGGAGCCGGCGAAGAGCCGTGCCCGCCTGCGCCCCCTGCTTGCGCTCGCGCCGTATGTGGCGCGCTACAAGGGACGGGCAATCCTCGCGCTGATCTCGCTGACGATCGCCGCGATCACGACGCTGGTCGTGCCGGTCGCGGTGCGGCGGATGATCGACATGGGCTTCACGCCCGAAGGCATCGCGATGATCAACAGCTATTTCAGCGTGATGATCGCGGTCGTCGCAGTGCTCGCCTGTGCCAGCGCCTCGCGCTACTACCTCGTGATGACGATCGGCGAACGCATCGTCGCCGATCTCAGGCGCGACGTGTTCGCGCATCTGATTTCGCTGTCGCCCTCGTTCTTCGATTCTGCACGGTCGGGCGAATTGGTGTCGCGGCTCACCGCCGACACCACGCAGATCAAGTCCGCGGTCGGCGCCTCGGTGTCGATTGCGCTGCGCAATCTGATGCTGTTCTTCGGCGCCGCCGCGATGATGGTGATCACGAGCCCGCGGCTTTCCGGCTTCGTGCTGCTCGCGATTCCGATCATCGTGATTCCGCTGGTGGCGTTCGGTCGCTGGGTGCGGCGGCTGTCGCGCACCGCCCAGGACACGCTGGCCGATGCCAGCGCCTACGCCTCGGAGCTGGTCAATGCGATCCGCACCGTGCAGGCCTATACCGGCGAGCGGCTCGCCCGGACGCGCTTTGCCAGCGAGGTCGAGCAGGCCTATGAGGCCGCGCGCAGCTCGACCAAGGCGCGCGCGGTGCTGACGCTGATCGTGATCTTCATCGTGTTTGCCAGCGTCGTCGTGATCCTCTGGGTCGGCTCGCACGACGTGCTGATCGGCGCCATCAGCCCCGGTCGGCTCGGCCAGTTCATTCTCTATACGGCCTTCGCCGCCAGCGGCCTCGGCCAGCTCAGCGAGGTCTGGGGCGAGGTCTCGGCCGCCTCGGGCGCCGCCGAACGGCTGTTCGAGATTTTGCGCGTCAGGCCGCAGATCGCAGCGCCCGCCTCGCCCCGCGCGCTGCCGCAGCCGGCGCGCGGCGACGTCGGCTTCGAGGATGTCAGCTTCGCCTATCCGACCCGGCCCAACGCGCTCGCGGTCGAGGGCGTGTCGCTTGCGGTCCGCTCGGGCGAGAAGGTCGCGATCGTCGGTCCCTCCGGCGCCGGCAAGAGCACGCTGTTCCATTTGCTGCTGCGCTTCTACGATCCGAAATCCGGCACCATCTCGCTCGACGGTGTGCCGATCCGGCAGGCCGATCCGGCCGAGGTGCGCGCCCGGATCGCGTTGGTGCCGCAGGATTCCGTGGTGTTCGCCGCCAGCGCCCGCGAGAACATCCGCTTCGGCCGGCCCGATGCGTCAGACGACGAGGTTGAGCGCGCCGCCGATCTGGCGCATGCCACCGAATTCCTGCGCCGGCTGCCCGGCGGCTTCGACGCCCAGCTCGGCGAGCGCGGCGTGACGCTGTCCGGCGGCCAGCGCCAGCGCATCGCGATCGCCCGCGCGATCCTGCGCGATGCGCCGCTGCTGCTGCTGGATGAAGCGACCTCGGCGCTCGACGCCGAGAGCGAGACCTTGGTGCAGACCGCGCTGGAGGAATTGATGCGCCGTCGCACCACGCTTGTCATCGCGCATCGGCTGGCGACCGTACTGTCCTGCGACCGTATCCTTGTCATGGACCAGGGCAAAATCCTCGAGCAGGGCACCCATGCCGAGCTGGTCGCCGCCAATGGCCTCTATGCACGGCTGGCGCGGCTGCAGTTCGAGGGGATTTGAGGGAATCGGGATTCCGTGCGCGCCGCCTATGCGATTCCTATGCGATCGCGCGCGTGCTCCCCTCGAAAACCTATTCCCGCGCAAGGATAGTCGCGCCGCGCCTGACCTCCCTCGACAGCCGAAGGGGCATCGGCGCGCGGGGTGCTCGACTGATGCGCGAGAATGCGACCGAACCAGAGAGCAAGCTGCTCCGGACCTGGCAGCTTGCCGTGCTGCGCTTCGCCGTGACGCTCGATGACGACGATCGGATGCATGCGCTCGGTGTGGCCGGCGAGGTCGACCGGCTGGCTGGCGCGGCCGATGACGCCTTCCACTTCTTCCGCCGGACGACCGCGGAGTTGTGCGCGGCGATCTCCGGTCGCGGTGCGGATCAGGATGCCGTCATCCGGCGGTTCCTGGCGCAGATCGACAATGCGAGGCTCAAGCGCGCGGTCGAAGCGGCGATCGCCAAGGATCGGACGCCGCACCGCATGCCGCCGAAACTCGTGGCGAGCCGTGCGAAGCCCGGCAACGATCTCTGGCGCGGGCTGCCGTCGTGGCGTGCAAGCGGAACGTAGGGAAGCTCACTGCCACACCCGTCATCCTTGTAAGTCAAGACGCGCTGGATCGGATAGAGTGTCCGGTGCGGTAACGGACGGGAGACCGCTTCATCCAAGGGCTTTGAAGCCCGGACCTCAGCGCGGCGCCCCGTCCGTTGTTCCATTGAACCCGAACAGTCGCGAGGGCCGCCTGGCGAGCCCGGTTGCGCAAGGATGGGTGCAGATGGACGCGATCTACGTTGGCATTGATGTGTCGAAGGACCGGTTGGACGTGCATGTTCGTCCGGGCGGGGAAGCCTTTGCCGTGGCGCGTGACGGCAAGGGCCTGGAAGAGCTTGTTGCGCGCCTGCAGGCGATCTCGCCGGCGCTGATTGCGGTAGAGGCAACCGGCGGCTTCGAGACGATCGTTGCGGCTGCGCTGGCCGGCGCCCAGCTGCCGCTGGTGGTGGTCAATCCGGCGCAGATTCGGCACTTCGCGCAGGCGGTTGGCCAGCGCGCCAAGACCGACCCGATCGATGCGGCGGTGATCGCGCGGTTCGTCGAGGCGGTGAAGCCGGAGCCGCGCGCCATGCCGGACCAGGAAGCCCGGCTGCTGGCCGAACTGGTCAGCCGCCGACGGCAGATCATCGAGATGATCGTTGCCGAGCGTCAGCGCGAGAAGCGGGCGGAGAACGTCCGTGTTCGCAAGAGCCTTGCCCGCCACATCAAGGTCCTCGAGAAGGAGCTGCCGGAGATCGACAACGACATCGATACATTGGTGCGCGGCTCGCCAGTCTGGCGGGCCAAGGAGGAGTTGCTGGTCAGCTTTCCGGGCGTGAGCAACACCCTCGCACGGACCTTCCTCGCCGAGGTGCCGGAGCTCGGCACGCTCAATCGGCGCCAGATTGCGAGCCTCGCCGGCCTTGCCCCGTTCACCCGCCAGTCCGGCCGCTGGAAGGGCAAGAGCATGATCGGCGGTGGAAGAGCCAAGCTGCGCGCCGGGCTCTACATGGCCGCGCTGTCGGCCAGCCGATACCATCCGCAGCTCAAGGTCTTCTACCGACGCCTGGTGACCGCTGGAAAGCCCAAGATGGTCGCCCTCATCGCCGTGGCGCGCAAAGTCCTCACAACCCTCAACGCCATGCTCAGGGACCAAAAACCATGGCAACCCGCTTGACGAAGAACACAGTCGCTGAGGTGCGAGCGGAGCGAGCCTCGAAGGATGCACGGCTACCAGCCGGGCCGTCGATCCTTCGAGGGCCGCTGAAGAAGCGGCCACCTCAGGATGACGGGAAGAGAGGGAAGCAGCTGAGCCGACGTTGTTCCTACGCTGCGATAGATGCGATGCATTTTTGTCTCTTGGCCCCGTATCGGACCGGTCGTAAGTCTTTATCAAAGCGGCCAGTCGGGACCAGGGTTCGGACAATGCGGGGAGTGGCGAGATGGGTGGTTTGGTGATCAGCGGCGGCCGGGTGGTGGATCCGGCCAGCGGGATGGACGCGGTTGGCGACGTCGCTGTCGTCGACGGCAAGATCGCCGCAGTCGGCACCGGGCTCGGCGGCGCCGAGGGCCAGATCGACGCCACCGGCCTCGTGGTGGCGCCGGGCTTCATCGACCTGCACGCGCATGGCCAGACCATTCCGGCCGATCGCATGCAGGCGTTCGACGGGGTGACGACCTCGCTCGACCTCGAGGCCGGCGTGCTGCCGGTTGCATCCTGGTACAAGCGTCAGGCCGAGAAGGGGCGTGTGCTGAACTACGGCGCCGCGGCCAACTGGGCGTTCGCGCGGATCGGCGCAATGACCGGCTCGAATGCGGAAAGCTCGCTGGAATCATTCGGCGCAGCGATGCGCGATCGCCGCTGGATCGAGAACGTGGCGACCGAAGGCGAGGTCGGCGGCATCCTCGCGCGCCTGGCCAACGGATTGAACGAGGGGGGCATCGGCATCGGCATTCTCAACGCTTACGCGCCGGGCGCCGGCGTGCAGGAACTGACCGCGGTGTGCCAGCTTGCGGCTGATCACGCGGTGCCGACCTTCACCCACGTCGCCTACATGTCGCGGATCGATCCCGAGAGCGCGGCCGAGGCCTATATCCGTCTGATCGGCTATGCCGGCGCCACCGGCGCGCACATGCACATCTGCCATTTCAACTCGTCGAGCAAGACCGATATCGAACGCTGTGTTGCGCTGATCGCGAAGGCGCAGGCGCAGGGCCTGCCGATCACGGTGGAGGCCTATCCGTACGGCACCGGCTCGACCGTGCTGGCGGCGACCTTCTTCAGCGATCCCAAATTCGAGGAGCGCAACGGCCTCGGCTATGATTCGGTGCAGCGCGTGACCGACGGTCATCGCTTCGGCAGCCGCGAGGAGCTGCTGGCGGCGCAGGCCGCGGAGCCCTCGACGCTGGTGCTGTGGCATGTGCTCGATATCGAGAACAACGCGCGCCATCGCGATCTGCTCGACATGGCGGTGCTGTATCCGGGCGGCGCGATCGCGTCCGACGCGATGCCATGGACGCTGTCGGACGGTCGCCCCTACACCGGCGATGCGTGGCCGCTGCCTGATGATGCCACCTCGCATCCGCGTTCGGCCGGATGCTTCACCCGCTTCATCCGCGAATGGGTGCGCGAGCGGAGGAAGGTGTCGCTGCTCGAGGGTATCCGCAAATGCGCGCTGATCCCGGCGGAAATTCTGTCGGCGAGCACGCCGGCGATGCGGGCCAAGGGCAGGCTGCAAGCGGGTGCCGACGCCGACGTCGTGGTGTTCGACTTCGAGACGCTGAGCGACCGCGCGACCTTCTCCGCGATGAACCGCCCGGCGGAAGGCGTGCGGCATCTCGTGGTCAGCGGTCAGCCGCTGATCACTGATGGCGTGCTCGACGTCGCGGCGCGTCCCGGCCGGCCGGTGCGCCGGCCGGTCATTGGAGGCTGACGTGCCGGTCCCGATCCTGCTGGTCGCGGGTTTTCTCGGGGCGGGCAAGACCACGGTCGTGAACCATCTGCTGGCGCATGCGCAGGGACGGCGCATCGCGGCGGTGGTCAATGATTTCGGCGCGATCAATATCGACGCGGAGCTGATCGCAGGCGCCGGCGACGGCGTGGTCAGCCTGAGCAATGGTTGCATCTGCTGCACGCTCGAGGGCGATCTGCTGCGTACGCTCGCCAATTTGTTGCGGCGTGATCCGCGCCCCGAGTTGATCGTGATCGAGACCAGCGGGATCGCCGATCCCGCCGACATCGTGCGCAATTTGATGGATCCCGTGATCTGGCAGGAGGCGCCGCTGGAGACCGTGCTGTGCGTGGTCGACGCGACGCAGCCTGCGGCGATGCTGAACGACGCGCTGCTGCGCTCGCAGTTGCGGGCGGCCGACGTGGTCGCGCTGAGCAAGGTTGATCTCGCCGATGCGGCCGCCTGCGCCGCGAACCGCGCTGCCGTGCGCGCGGTGCGGCCGGCGGCGGTGATCGTCGATGCGCTGCATGGCGAGGTCCCGGCCGAGCTGGTGTTTCCGGCCGATCTCGATCATGTGCCGACGCCGCGCGAGACCGCGCCGCGACGGCCGGTATCCGACCGGTTCGAGACGCTGAGCTGGGCCTCGGAGCGGCGGGTCTTGCTGTCGCGCCTGCAGCAGGCGATCGGCAAACTGGCGCCGAGGCTGGCACGCGCGAAAGGATTGTTCGAGACGGTGGAGCAACCCGGACGGCTGACGGTATTCCAACTCGCCGGCGGGCGCGCGACGTTGGCCGCGGGCGGCGTGCCGGCAGCGGGCGTGCCACGCACGCGAATCGTGTTCATTGCGGAGATGGGGGCGCTCTCGCGTGCCGAGATCGATGAGGTGATGCAGGGCTGCGTCGAGTGATCCGTCACCCTGAGGAGCGCGTAGCGCGTCTCGAAAGGTCGACGGCCCGGCTGGTGGCCGTCGATCCTTCGAGACGCCGCTTCGCGGCTCCTCAGGATGACGGGTCTAGGAAGTCTCCGCGTCAGCCATGACATCGCCGTGTCGTCGCCGCAGCACCATCCCGCAAAGCATGTGTGCGACAATCGCATCGAATTGACAGCCCATCCCGCACCACCTATCGTTTTTGCCGACGGTTCCCTTCGGGGATCAAAAGGGAATGCGGTGCGAGGGTAACCCCAATGCCGCAGCTGTCCCCGCAACTGTAAACGGCGAGCCTTTCGTCAATTTGCCACTGGGCCATCGGCCCGGGAAGGCGTCGACAGGCGATGACCCGTGAGCCAGGAGACCTGCCGTCAGTCGTGGTCACACGCGAGCACATCGGGCGGGGGCGTCCTGGTGGGATCGGAGCACTGCCTTTTCGGCAATGCGCCAGTCCGCGTTCGCGGTGACGTGCCACGTTACCGCGAGTCGTTTCATGTCTCCGTCCTCTCCCGCTGCGCGCAAATGGCGCCTCGGTCTCGTTTGTTCCCTGTCATCGCTGCTGCTGCCCGCCGAAGGCTCGGCACAAACATCTCCACCCACCGCGCTCGATCCGATCGAGGTGGCGCCCTCGACATCCGCAAGGCCCAAGCCTGCGGCGCGAAGCCAAAACCCGGCGTCGTCGCGGCCACGCGCCAGACCTGCGACGCCAGCGGCTACCGCTAGCCCGCCGCGCGCCGCGGCGTCGGGCGCATGGGGGTCGGCATCGCCGACGCTCAACGCCACCACGCAGGGCGGCACCGGCAGCCGCCTCAATCTGACGCCGCTGCAAACGCCGGCCAGCGTCGAGATCATCACGGCGCAGACCATCGCCGAACGCGGCCAGCATAATGTGCTCGATGCCGTCACCCAGAACGCGGCCGGGTTCATCGCAACGCCGGCACCGGGCAATGGCGGCGTGTCGTTCAGCACCCGCGGCTTTGCCGGCAGCAATTCGGTGATGACGCTGTATGACGGCACGCGCTTCTATATCGGCTCCGGCACCCTGACGTTTCCCTACGACACCTGGTCCACGCAGCGCATCGAGGTGCTGCGCGGCCCGGCCTCGGTGCTGTACGGCGAAGGCGCGATCGGCGGCGTCATCAACGTGATCCCGAAAAAACCGCTCACCACGCCCTATAACGAGGCCGAGGTCTCGCTCGACAGCAACATGACGCGGCGGTTGTCGGTCGACAGCACCGGTCCCATCAATCCCAATGTGTCCTATCGCATCAACGCCACCGGCAACGTGTCGGACGGCTGGGTCGATCGCGACAAGACCTCGAATGCGGTGATCTCCGCCGCGGTGCGGGTGCAGGCGTCCGAAAATCTCGCCTTCACGCTGTCAGAGGATTATGGCGACCGCAGCCCGTCGCGCTATTTCGGCACGCCGCTGGTTGGCGGCTCGATCCAGGACGCGCTGCGCTTCAAGAACTACAATGCATCAGACAGCGCGATCCGTTATCAGGACAGCTGGACCCAGTTCAAGACCGAGTGGGACGTCGCCGACGGCGTCAAGATCAACAACACGCTGTACTATCTGACCAGCGAGCGGCACTGGCGCGACATCGAAAACTACACCTGGAATTCGAAGACCCAGCTGATCGACCGCTCGAGCTATATCGAGATCTTCCACGACCAGAAGCAGCTCGGCAACCGCATGGATGCGACCTTCAGCGGCCACGTCCTCGGACTAGCCAACCAGTTCGTTGCCGGGTTCGACGTCAACCGGATCGACTTCACCCACACCAACAACTCGCCCTATGGCGGCGCGTCGTCGGTCAATCCTTACGTGTTCGATCCCGGATCGTTCTTCGCGACGACCACGGCGACGACGCCGGGCTTCAACGCGTCCGTCAATCAATACGCGCTGTTTGCCGAAGACCGGATATCGCTGACCGATCAATTGTCGCTCGTCACCGGCGTCAGATATGATCGCCCGGAGGTCGATCGCACCGATTACAAGACGCCGGCGAACAGTTTTGAAACCACGCTGTCGGGGACCAGCTGGCGTACCGGCCTCGTCTATGAGCCGATCAAGAACCTTGCGTTCTATGGCCAGTACGCGGTCGGCGTCGATCCGGTCAGCAACCTGATCTCGCTGCCCGTCTCGCAGAAAACCTTCCAGCTCGCCACCGGCAAGCAGACCGAGATCGGGGTCAAGCAGTCGTTCTGGGGCGGGCGCGGCGAGTGGACGCTGGCTGCTTACGAGATCGTCAAGACCGGCCTGACGATTCCAGATCCGAGCAATCCCACCGCCGGCCTGGCGCTGCAGATCGGCCAGCAATCCTCCCGCGGCGTCGAAGGATCGGTCGGGCTCGCACTGAATGATGGCTGGCGCGTCGACGCCAATCTTGCGCTGCTGCGCGCGAGGTACGACAACAACAGCCAGGTGGTCGGCGGCAAGATCGTCAGCTACAACGGCAATGTCCCGGTGAACGTGCCGCAGCAGGTCGCGAACGTCTGGCTGACCTGGGACTTCGCGCCCAACTGGTCGGTCTATGGCGGCGTGCAAATGGTCGGTGCGATGTACTCCGATCTCGCCAACACCCAGTTGCGGCCAGGCTACAATGTGGTCAATGGCGGCATCAAATGGAAGCCCGATGACCGCACCACGGTCGCGTTCCGCGTCTACAATCTGTTCGACAAGCTCTACGCGGTAACCTCGAACGGCACGGGGCAGTGGCTGCTCGGCATGCCGCGCACCGCCGAACTGTCCGTCAACGTGAAGTTCTGACCATGCGCAACGCTCTGATCCGGCGAGCGCGGCGATGGCTTTATGTCGTCCATCGCTGGATCGGCATTGCGACGTGCATCCTGTTCGCGATGTGGTTCATCTCCGGCCTCGTCATGATGTACGTGGCGTTTCCGCGCCTCACCGACAGCGAGCGCCTTGCCGCGCTCCCTGTCATTCCGTGGGACAAGGTGCAGGTCGGCCCCGATCGCGCGATGGCGATCGCGGGTGCAGAGCAGTATCCGCGCGATCTCCGGCTCTCGATGATGGACGATGTTCCGGTCTATCGCGTGACTGGCTGGAAGGGAGCCGCCGTCACCATTTCTGCAATCGACGGCCGCGTGATCGACGGCATCACGCCGGATCAGGCCCTTGCTGTTGCCCGGCATCATCCGCATGCGGTGCGGCCGCAATTGCTCGATACCGTGACGCGCGACCAATGGTCGGTCACCGCGCGCTTTGATCCGCTGCGGCCGCTCTATCTGATCGGCCTCGGCGATACTGACGGCACTGAGCTTTACGTCTCCTCGCGCAGCGGCGAGATCGCGCTCGACACCACACGGCGGGAGCGCATCTGGAACTGGCTCGGCTCGATCCCGCACTGGATCTATCCGACGGTGCTGCGCAAGGACGGCCCGCTGTGGCGGGACGTGGTGCTGTGGATCTCGGGCGTGTGCCTGGTCGTCGCGGTCACCGGCTTCTGGATCGGCATCCTCCGCCTGCGGCTGACCCGCCGTTACGCTGATGGCGCGGTCTCGCCCTATCGCGGCTGGTTGGCCTGGCATCATATCGCGGGCCTCGTCGGCGGCATCTTCGTCCTCACCTGGATGTTCAGCGGCTGGCTGTCGCTCAATCCCGGCGGCGCGTTCTCCGGTCGCGGCCTCACGCGCGAGATCGCGGTCGGCTACAGCGGCCACGACACGCCCGATATCGCCGCCCGCTTACAGTCGCCGCCGTCGGTATCGACAGTGGAGGCGAGCTTCGTCTGGATCGGCGGACGCCGACTGATGGTGCTCGACGATCGTAGCGGGCGTCGCAGCCTAGCCGATCCCGCAACCGGCGCGCCTCGGACGCTCACGCAGGACGAGATCGTCGCGGCTGCCCGCGGCGCGATGCCCGCCGCTGCGATGCTATCAGTGCGCCAGCTCGATGAAGCGGACGCCTATTGGTACACGTTGCACCATGCGCGCGAGCTTCCCGTTTTGCGGGTCGCGTTCGACGATCCCGTCCACACCTGGCTGCACATCTCCCCCGTCACCGCCGAGATCCTCGACCGCAGCGACGACAGCCGCCGGTCCTATCGCTGGCTGTTCAACGCGCTGCACAGCCTGGACTTCCCGCTGCTGCTGCGCGCCTCACCGGCGCGCGACGTCGTGGTCTGGCTGCTGTCGGCGGTCGGCACGATTATCTCGATCAGCGGTATCGTGCTCGGTTGGCGCCGGCTGCGGCGGCGCAAGGTGCAGCCAGCGCGAGGTCTCCGTCGCTGTTAGCAAATTGTCACAATCTGTTTCTATGTTGCGCCTGCCGCGGGTTTGACGAACGGCTGTATCGATCGCCGATAGATCGTGCCGCTCAGCTGGGGCTTGAGGATCAAGGCGGCGCCTCATGCACTTTGTTCAATGGGTCGGAAGATCGGGCTGCGCTCGAAGCATGATCGGATGTGGCAGCGCTTTCTTGGCCTGGTCATAGGCACTCTCGTTGCCGGGAATATTCAGACGGTAACGATGGCCGCGAGCCTTGAATCAGTTCGGACACCGGCAGCGGTCGATTTCGATATTGGCAGCCAACCGCTTGTCTCCGCGCTCGACGCCTACAGCGCGGCCACGGGGCGTCAGGTCGTCTACGACGCCACCCTGGCCGCGGGCCGCCGCGCACGGGCCGTCAAGGGATCGATGACGCCCGACATGGCGTTGCAGCTTCTGCTCGAAGGCACCGGTCTGGTTGCGGTCTATGCCGCGGCGAACGCCTTCACGATCGTGCCGGCGACGGCTCCGCCGCAAACGGCGTCGATCCGCGGTTTCATGCCGTATCTTGCTTCCGTCCAGAGCAGCATCGAGGAGGCATTCTGCGCCTCCGCGCTGACCGCGCCGGGTGGCTATCGGATCAAGTTCAAATTCTGGATCGGGCATGCGGGCGAGGTACTGCAGCCCCAGCTGCTCGGTTCGACCGATGACAGCGCGCGCGATCAGGCGATCACCGCTATGTTGCGTGCCGTCGTGATCGGCCGGCCGCCGCCACCGGATATGCCGCAACCCGTCGTGATGGCGGTTTCGCCGCGGCCGCCGTCCGAGACCGGCGACTGCGCTGCGCGGGATCCTAGGCGCCCGGGACTGGTCTCGCGATGACGGAGACCACTTGGACGACGCTTCGGCAGGTGCTCGTCGAGCGCTACGACGAGCTTCGGCGCCGCCTCGCGCGTCGCCTCGGCGACGAGCGGGCGCGCGAGACCCTGCACGAGACCTGGCTGCATCTTCGCGACAAGAACGGTCCGGGCGTGGTGGACAGCCCGATCGGCTATCTGCTGCGCAGCGCGCTCAATCTTGCGATCAGCCGGGAGCGCCAGGAGACGCGCCGGATCAAGCGGTTCGAGGTGCAGCCGATGCTCGAGATCGTCGACGCGGCGCCCGGGCCGGAACGCGAGGTCGAGTCGCGGGCACAGATTGCGTACCTGGAGCAGGTGCTCGAGGAACTCACGCCGCGCCGCCGGACGATCCTGCTCGCATCGCGCCTGGACGGTACCCCGCTCCGGGAAATCGCCGAGCATCTCGGGGTCTCCCAGCGCTTGGTGGAGCTTGAGTTGAAAGCCGCGCTCGAGCATTGCGCCAAGCGGTTTAATAAAAAGGTCACAAGACGTTTCGGTCCGGCACCACGGGAAACGTCCTGATACCTGATAGGAGAGTGTCGGAGTGTTGCGTAGTTGGATGGAAGTGCTGGCAAGAGAAACGCCCGGTCGATGACACGTAGCGACGAACCGTCGGAGGAGCTGACCGCGATCGAGAGCGAGGCGCTTGCACGCGTCCAGCGGCTTGGTTCGGGTCAGGCTACCCGGCGGGACATCGAGGACACCAGGCACTGGGGAAGCCGGAGCAGCGCTCATTCGGAGGCGCTGGCTCAGGCCAGCCTGCTGTGGGATCAGCTCGGCCCGGCCGGCGCCAACCTATTGAAGCGGCGTGGCGATTCCGTACTGGCGGACGTCCGGCGGCAGCCGCGCATGACGCGGCGGGCGATGCTCGGAGGCGCGCTTGCGACGTCGGCCGCCGCATATCTCGTGGTGTCGCCGCCGCTGCAACTGTGGCCATCGCTGCAGGACGTGATGGCGGATTATCGCACCGCCGCCGGCGAGCAGCGCAAGCTCACGATCGATGGCGGGATCAAGATGACGCTGAACACCGGCACCAGCGTCAATGTCCAGCCGGGCGATGCCAACCTCGATCGCATCGAGATCCTGACCGGGGAAGCCGTGATCGCTGCGTCGTCCGCGAGCCGCGAGGTGCGCGTGGTTGCCGGCGATGGCGAGATGAGGGCGCGTCAGGCCCAGTTCAACGTCCGTCATGAGCAGCGCAGCACCTGCGTGACGTGTCTCGATGGCGAGGTGCAGGTCACTCGCCACGGCTCCGTCGCGGCGCTGCGCGCGGGGCAGCAGGTCAGCTATACAGCGCTTGGTCTCGCCGCGCCCATGTCGGTCGATCTCGCCGAGGTGACAGCCTGGCGCGACGGAATGCTGATCTTTCATGACACTCCGCTGGGCAATGTCGTGACGGAGATCAATCGTTACCGGCCGGGCAAGGTCATGGTGACGAACGCGGAATTGGAACACCGTCTCGTCAACGGCCGGTTCCGCATCGACAATGTCGACGACATCCTCAACATGTTCCAGCAGATTTTCGGCGCGAAGGCGCGACACCTGCCCGGCGGCATCGTGCTGCTGAGCTGATGTCGCGCGAGCCATGAAAGCGCGGATCGCCTGTGACAGGAATTGTGATGCAGGTCGCGATTTTGTCGTTCGGTCCCGCCGATCAAATGGCGTCCTTGGGGACGAGAAGCCTGCCATACGGTCAAGCCGTGTGACGAGCACCGGCGCAGATCGGATCTGCGCATCCTTCCGTCCGTGGTTCCCGGGGAACATCCCATGCCGTCTCGTCAGCGCGTTGCCCGCCGTCCTCGCCTCGACCCGCATAGGGTCGCGCCTCCGCGGCAGCGGATCGGATGGGCGTCCCGCTCCATGCTGCTCGCCGGAACGAGCACGCTGGCGCTGCTGCTGAGCGGGTTCGAGGGCGCATTCGCGCGTCCGTTCGGCAGTTTCGCGACGACGACGGCGGCGCCGGCAATCGCCAGCGATGCGGCAGCGGCCGCGGCCCAGCGGGCGGCCGACGTCGCGAGGCAAAGCCAGGGCGCGTTGACGCGGGCGACCCAGGCCATCCAGGCGTTGCAGGCCGCGCAATCCGCCGCACGCAACGCGGCTGCCGCCTCGCAGCGATCGACCACGTTGCCGCAAGTGGCAGTGCCGAACGGCCTCGCGCCGGGCGGGCTTCAGGTTGCCCCGGGCGCCGTGCCCGGCTCGAGCCTTTGGCAAGGCGCCGCGCTGCCGAGCCAGACCGCAAGCGGCGGCCAGACCAATGTCAGCGTCAATCAGACCGCGCCGCAGGCGATCCTCAACTGGCAGAGTTTCAACGTCGGCAGCCAGACCACGCTCAACTTCAACCAGCAGGCCAGCAACTGGACCGCGCTCAATCGCGTCGTCGGCAATACCGGACCGAGCCAGATCCTCGGCCGCATCACCGCACCGGGGCAGGTGCTGGTGATCAACCAGAACGGCATCATTTTCGGCGGCGCGAGCCAGATCAATGTCGGCTCGCTGATTGCGTCCAGCGCCAATATCGCCGACAGCCGGTTCCTCGCCAACGGTCTCTATTCGACCCAGAGCGGCACCAATTATCTGCCGAGCTTCACCGGCGCCGGCGGCAAGATCGTGGTCGAGAGCGGCGCGCTGATCACCACCAATGCGCCGTCCTCGATCACGGGAGGCGGCGGCTTCGTGCTGCTGATGGGCACCGAAGTCGACAATGCCGGCGCCATCACCACGCCGAAGGGACAGACCCAGTTCGCGGCCGGCGACGATTTCATCCTGCGCGCCGGCTATGGCACCAATACCAACCAGAACTCGACCACGCGCGGCAACGAGATCGCGCCGGTGCTGCGCGGCGGAAGCAGCAGCGGCACGGTCACCAACACGGGTCTCGTGCTCGCCCAGCAGGGCGACATCACGCTCGCCGGTCATGCCGTCACCCAGGACGGCATTGTTCTCTCCACCACCTCGGTCAATCAGCGCGGCACCATCCATCTGCTCAACTCGGCGTCCGATGCCACCGGCAGCATTACGCTGACCAACAACGGCATCAGCCTGATCCTGCCGGAGACCGATGCCGCAGCCGCGCTGGTGTCCGGCATCGATCCGAGCGTGACCGCGTTCAATTCGCAGCGCGATGCGCTGATCGCGTCGGCCAAGCCGAACCAGCTCGCGACCGGTCAGTTCGACAATCTCTCCACGCTGTCCGATCGCCCCGACCAGTCGCGGATCGAGATCGTCACTGGCGGCACCATCGATTTCAGGAATGGCTCGCTGAGCATGGCGCAAGGCGGCCAGGTCACGGCCTCCGCCGGCAAGCGCGTGTTCGCCGAAAGCGGATCCGTCATCGACGTCTCCGGCACCACCGGCACCGTGCTGCCCGCGTCGGCCAATTCGA
The DNA here is from genome assembly GCF_015291625.1 of Bradyrhizobium sp. CCBAU 53421. Lineage (NCBI taxonomy): Bacteria > Pseudomonadati > Pseudomonadota > Alphaproteobacteria > Hyphomicrobiales > Nitrobacteraceae > Bradyrhizobium > Bradyrhizobium sp. CCBAU 53421. The sequence goes on along the minus strand of NZ_CP030047.1, from coordinate 8,421,179 downwards.
TCAAGGTCAACGTCCAGGGCAACGAGCTGCGCGACAGCCCGCAGAACCGCGACAACGGCACGCTGCTCAACAGCAACATGTGGATCGATGCCCGCGATCTCACTTTGGTGCCGGCCGGCACCGGCGGCTATGCGACGGACCGCTACTACACCGCGGGCGGCCTGCTCGAGGTGTCCGGCTATCTCAACAACACCGGCCACAAGATCGGCGAATGGACCGCGGTCGGCGGCACCATCACGCTGTCCGCGCCGGAAGTGGTGGCGCAGCACGGCTCGATCTTCAACATCTCCGGCGGCGCTGTGCAGTACCAGGGCGGCTATGTGCAGCAGACGATGCTGCTCGGCAGTGACGGCCGCATCTACAATGCCGATGATGCCCCGGCCAATCTGACCTATGTCGCGGTGGCGAACGGCTTCATCGTCAATCACGCGCACTGGAACGTCGTCGAGGTCTATCTCAGCCCGTTCGGTAAAGGCCGCACGCGCTGGGAAAACGGCTACACCGTGGGCCGCGACGCGGGTAGCCTCATTCTCGCGACCCCGACCTCGGTGTTCGAAGGCACGATCCTCGCCAACGTGGTCGACGGCGAAGCGCAGGTCACCAAACGTCCGACCGGCGTCACCGACGGCTACAAGTTGACGCAGAACACCGTGCCGCTCGCCGGCACGCTGACGCTCGGGCAGTACAACGGCTATGGCCTCGCCGGCGCCTACAACACCGATGTGTCGTTCGGCAACGTTGCGCCAGTCACCGGCAATCTTGGTTTGACTTCCGCGCTGCCGGCGGATCGCGTGAACACGGCCTGGTTCGACGCGCCGACGCTCAACGGCTTCGGACTCGGCGGCCTCAACATCAACACGGCTAACAAGATCGCCGTCAATGCGCCGCTAGAGTTCTCGGCGGGGGCGCAGGTCAAGCTGATCGCGCCGGCGGTCGATATCGCAGCCGACATCGCCGCGCGCTCCGGTAGCGTCACGGTCAGCAACATCCTCAATACTGCGACCGGCACGGTCACGCTGACCAACGCGACCGGGGGCGCGTCGCTGACGCTGGAATCCGGCGTCACCATCGATACGCGCGGCCTGTGGGTCAATGCGTTGACCAATCCGGACAGCGCGTCGGGCCTCGGCTTCCTCGATGGCGGCAACGTCACCTTCGATTCCACTCAGAATGTCACGCTCGCTGCCGGCAGCGTGATCGACGTGTCCTCCGGCGGCGCCGTTCTTGCCAACGGCAAGACGCGAGGCGGAAAAGGCGGCAACGTCACGATCATCGCGGGGCACACCCAGCAGGATGGCGGAACGCCGGGCGATGGAAACCTTGTTCTCGACGGTACGATCCGCGCCTGGGGCGTCACGGACGGCGGCACGCTGACGATCTCGACAGCCGGCAACATCCTGATCGGCGACAACGCCGAACTGGCGGGCGGTGTGCTGCCCGCAGGCACGCCGACGCCCTCTGCCGTAAAGCTCAAGCAATCGTTCACGATTCCGGCAGGTCGACCGCTGCCGACGGCGTTGACTCTCACCTTCACCACGCTGATGTACGACGTACCGATACCGGCAGACGTCACGGCATCCGGTGTGCCGACGGCGCCGACCGGTGCGGATTGGACCCTGCCGCAGGGCATTGACGGCCCCCAGAGCAAGGACAGTAATGGCCAGACGCACTATTGGGGCACAGGCGATGTGATTCCGGCCGGGACGGTGTTCACCGCCTGGAGCGGCACCGGCCACATTTCGGCGGGAGTCGTCATTCCATCCAATGTCTTCCCGAACGGCATTCCAATTGCGCCCTATCAAGTCACCTATGCCGCGGGATCGATTCAATCCACGCCGATGACTTATCCGGTCGGCGCCGTTATTCCAGCCGGTGTGGTGCTGCCGCAGACGGTCCAGATTACGCCAGCGCCTGCGCTCAATCCGTCGTTCTTCACCGCCGGCTTCTCCAACTACGATATAAATGGCGGGCTCGGTGTCGTGGTGGCCAACAACACTGTGCTTGCGGCCGCGATGCCGGTCTACCGGTTCACGTCGAACAGCTACGCCGCGCCGACCGGCAGCGATCCGGCAGCGGCGTTGGCGCTATGGACGCCGCCGCTGTTCACCGGGAATTCGCTCAAGGCCGCGGTGACCCAGCGCGACGGTGCGAGCCTCACGCTGCGATCGCTCATCAGGTCCGGGAGCGGTCCTCTCGCGGGCGGCGGCGCAATCGTGGTCGGCGACGGCGCCTCGCTCAGCGTCGATCCGGGCCAGAGCATCACGCTCGATGCGTTCGGTCAGATCAGCGTGTTCGGCAATCTCACCGCGCATGGCGGCAGCATCAACCTGGTCAATGATGCCTACAGTGCGCCGGTTCCGGCAGGCCTTAATTTCGACCTGAATGGCAATCGCCGCGGCGTTTCGATCTGGATCGATGCCGCTGCAAAGCTCGATGTCTCGGGCCTGGCCTACCAGGCCACCGATACAGCCGGACATCTGTTCGGGCGAGCGACAGACGGCGGCTCCATCACCATCAACGGCGGCGGCGCCTTCGTGATTGTGCGCCCGGGCGCGAAACTCAATGCAGACGGCACCCAGGTTACGATCGATCTTGCGGCAGGTGGCGCAACTGCGTCGAGCCTGCCGCAGGCAATCACGACGAATGGCGGCTCCATTGCGCTGGCGTCACAGAGCGGACTCTATCTCGACGGGGACATCCACGCCTTCTCCGGTGGCGGCAGCGCCGCCGGCGGCAGCTTGTCCATCGCGTTGACCACACCGAATTTCGCCAAGAGCCTCTTCCCCCACGAAGCGCCACCCGACAACGTGGTCTTTCCAAGTGTGATGACCGTGGTGCAGGCGCGTCCCAACTCCTCGCTGCCGGAGGATATCGCGCCGGGAACAGGTGCGTCGCGTCTGGCGTTCGGTCAGGCCACGGTGAGCGCCGACATGGTCAAGGCCGGCGGGTTCGACAGCCTGACGCTTACCTCCGGCGACTACATGGCGTTCTCCGGCAATGTGTCACTGACGCTGGGGCGCAGTCTAACGCTGACGGCGGCAGCCTTCACGTCGGGAGTTCCGGTGGCTGGACCGATCGATGCTTCGATGCCGGCAACGACCGGCAGCGTGAAAGTGTCGGCCCCCTACATCCTGTTCACTGAGCCGCTAGCCAATGTGCCGGACACGGCTGTCAGCGGCAGCATCCGCAATCCGGGTGGTGCGGCCTTGCCGACCACGGCGACGTTCGAGGCCGACGCAAACCAGATCGACATCCAGGGTCTCATCGGCTTCTCGGCGCGGGCGCCGGAGAACATGTATGCGCCGGGATTCCTCACGACCAGGTTCGTCAGCCAGGGCGACATCCGCTTCCTGTCGATGCCCGGGGTTGTCGCAACCCAGTTGTCGACCAGCGGCAATCTCGAACTGCTCGCCGCGCAGATCTATCCCGCGACCAACACCGTTGCCACCGTCATCGCGGGCAGTGGAAATTCCGATCCGACGACGACGCTCACGATCGGACGCACCACCGATGCCATTCCGGACGCACCGCTCTCCGTGTTCGGCCAGCTCGCGTTCCAGGCGCCGGTGATCGAGCAGGGCGGCATCGTCCGTGCACCGCTCGGCCTACTGACCTTCGGCCTGAGCTGGCCGGTCTTCACGCCACACGTCGATCTGCTGCCTGGCAGCCTGACTTCCGTTTCGATGGCAGGCCTCACCATCCCCTACGGCGGTACGATCGACGGGGTGACCTACACGTATAACGGCACCAGCATCCGTGCGATCGGCGTCACCAATTTCAACAACAACGGACCGCAATCCGGCATCATCCTGGACGGGCAGTCGATCAACGTCGCGAGCGGCGCGATCCTCGATATGTCGGGCGGCGGCACGCTCGCCGGCGCGGGCTTCGTCTCCGGACGCGGCGGCTCGGTCAACGTGATCAGCACGCCGCTGGTCAATGCGAACCCGGCTACTCCCGTCAGCAAGGCGACCGACAAGGTTTACGCCATCCTGCCTGGCTATAGCTCCAGCTACGCACCGATCGCACCCGAAAACGGCGCCGGCGATCCCGTCGTCGGCCAGCAGATCACCGTTCCAGCCGGTGTCCCGGGATTGCCGGCGGGAACATATACGCTACTGCCGTCCAACTACACGCTGTTGCCCGGCGCATACCGTGTCGAACTCGGCGGCAGCACCACGACGCCGGTCGGCAGCCCGATCACAATCGGCAACGGCACCTACGCCGCTTCGGTCACCACCGGCATCGCAAACACCGCAATCAAGGACAGCCTGCCGGTGACGGCGCTGATCACCGCGGGCACTTCGGTCCGCAAATATTCGCAATTCAACGAGCAGAGCTACAGCGATTTCCTGCTTGCCAACGTGGCGCAATTCGGCGGCGTCCGTCCGCTGCTGCCGAGCGACGGCAAGACGCTCGAGATCATGTTCGAGAGGCCGAACGCCACCCCGATCGGACCTGCGCTCACATTCGACGGCACCGCGCTGTTTCAGGGTACGCAGGGCGGTAACGCCGGTCAGGTGGCGTTGCTGAATGTCGGCGAAATCTATGCTGACGCGCCGACCCAGGGATTTTCCAGTCCCTCGGTCGACGCCGCCGATCTCAATGCGCTCAAGGCGCCACGCCTCCTGATCAACGGAACCGTCATCGTCGCGAATGGCACGCTGACCCTTACGCAGCCCTACGGTTATGATCTTTTCATCCGCGATGGCGTCTCCCTTTCCGCCGGGGAGATGTTCTTTATCGGCAACAATATCAGCGTCGGTAACAACGTGACGCTCAGCACCGTCGGACAGGGCGCAGTCCCGTTCGATTCCGTGTCGACCGGCATGAGCTATGCGGTCAACCAGTTCACTGTGCTGGCGCTGTCCAATGGTAACGTCAACTTCCTTCCCTCGAATGTCGGCAACGGTTCGATTACCATCGGCGCCGGCTCGTCGCTCTATTCCGAAGGGACGCTGGCGTTCGTGACCAACGGCGCTTCCACGCTCGATCCGACCGCCCATTTCGGGTCGAGCAACATCGCGCTCGCGGTCGGCACCATCAATATCGGCGACGCCGCGACCGTGGCCGCGGCCGGCGCACCCGCCGGACTGATGTTCGATCAGACGCTGTTCAACACTCTTCTCCATGGCGATCCGCTGCATGGCGCGCCGGAGCTGAAGACCATCACATTGTCTGCGGCGAATTCCATCAATCTGTTCGGAGGTGCCGGTCTGGATGCCACCGGCAGCGGTGTCAACCTGGTGCTGAACACCTCGGCGATCTATGGCTACGGCGCAGCCGGCGACAACTCCACCATCGCCGCCAACAAGATCACGTGGAATGGCCTGAGCGGGGCGACCCCGCCGGCGATCGCCGCAGGCGGGCCTGGCACCGGAGCCGGCACCCTCAATTTCGTCGCGGACGAGATTGACTTCGGCCGGTTTGCCTCGCTCGACGCATCGACCGCGAGCCGCGTGATCTACGGCTTCAGCAACGTCAATATCACCGCCAACTCGAGGATCGTCTCGGCCGGCAACAGCAAGCTGTTCGTCTACCAAGCGCCGAGCGCCGATCCCGCTGCCGTATTCGGCCAGAGCGGGATCGGCGGCAATCTGACGCTGACGACGCCACTGCTGACCGGCGCGCAGAAGTCGATCATGGCCTATTCCGCTGGCGGCGCCCTCAACGTCGTCGCGCCCGCGGGTATTGCGCCAAGCGCAGCCGGGTCCACCGTGGCCGGCGCCGAGATCGACCTGACCGGCGGCAGCGTCGGGATCTACAGCACGATCCTGTTGCCGAGCGGCAAGCTGGTCGTCAACGCGACAGGTGATATCGCGCTCGGCGGCGCAAGCCGTATCGACCTCGGCGGTCGGCCGTCCACGATTCAGACGGCGACCGTCTATGGGTTCGGCGGCACCGCGATCTTCAACAGCGCACAGGGCAGCCTGACACAGCTTGCCGGCTCCGTGATCGATGTTTCCGCGACCAATGCCGGTGCCGGGTCGATCAGCATCGCCGCGGCGAACGGCCAGGTTACGCTGGGAGGAGCGCTCAACGGCGCGGCGACGGGTGGTTACGCCAGTGGTGACTTCAGTGTGTCCAGCGGCACGCTTTCGAGTTCGGACTTCGCCGCGCTCAACGTCCTGCTGACCCGGGGCGGCTTCTTCGACGCGCGTGCCTTCGATATCAGGAACGGCGATCTCGTCATCGGCGACGGTGTGAAGGCCAGTAGCGTCACGGTTGCCGTCGACAACGGCAGCCTGTCCGTCGTCGGCACCATCGATGCATCCGGTGCCGCGCCCGGCACCATCCGGCTCTCCGCCGGCAATGGGCTCGCGCTTGCGCCGAGCGCCGTGCTCGATGTTCACGGCACGGTGCTCCAGGTCGACAGCTACGGCCAGCCGATCGGGGCCAGGAACCGCGGCCATATCGAACTGACCGCGGCGGGCGGCGCTCTCACGCTGTCACCAGGCGCCACCATGAATCTCAGCACGCCGAACGGCATCGCCTATGGCGACGTGGTGCTGAACGCACAGCGCACCGGCGAGACTTCGGGCGACATCGCCATCAACGCGGCAGGTCGGCTCAACATCAACGGCGCTTACAGCATCGCGCTCAACGCGTTCTGGACCTATGACCTGCCGGGCGGCAGCAGCATCAGCCAGGCAACGCTCGATGGTTACGATATCGCGAGCACGGCGTTCATCAACGCCGCGTCGGGTAACGCGGCATTGGCGGCGCGCGTCGCGGGTCTGTCCGCTTACGGCAGCGCCTATCATTTGCGGCCGGGCGTCCAGATCACGTCGAGCGGCGACCTCTCGACTTCGGGCGATATCGACCTTGCGAAATATCGCTACGGCGTGGGCGCAGATCGTGATCCGAACTCGGCGAACTATGGTGCCGGCGAGCCGATGGCGCTTGTCATTCGTGCCGGCGGCAATGTGGCCGTCAATGGAAGCATCTCGGACGGATTCAAATCGTCACCGGGAGCGCCGGCGCGTGTCACGATCTTCGATATCACCAACAGTTCGTTCTTCGCTCAGCGCTCATCCAACGGTTACACTTACTGGTTCGGTGATCAGACTGACGTCTACGTCGTGAGCAATTGGACGGTTCCGAACGACGCCTTCTATAACTGGTGGATGTCCAACTACTGGGGCCCCCTGGTCGATACCAATAACAACTCCTACAACCCCGGAGATACGATCCCGGCCGGTACGATACTGAGCGCCGGCAACAGCTATGGGTTCGCGTTCGAGCCCGGCAACATGCCGACCGTCGCAATTGTGAACACGCCTGCAATTCCGGGTGCCGCCGCCACGACGCCAGGGGCCCAGATGCTCGCGCCCGGCTCGCTCTCCGCATCGATTCGCCTCGTCGCGGGCGCGGACCTTACCGCCGCCGACCAGCGCGCGTTGCAAACGACACAGGCGCTGAACGGGCGCGGCAACCTGACGCTCAGCGATCCGGCCTACAATTCATCGCGCAACGGCACGTTCTTCAGCGTGCTGCGCACCGGCACCGGCAGTCTCGACCTGCTGTCCGGCGGCAGCTTCAGCGAGGCCACGCCGTATGGCGTCTATACGGCCGGCACGCAGGCGGCGCCGATCCTGGCGGCCGACGGCAGCAATCCCTACGACCTCGTCGGTGTCACCAGCAGCGGCAACTCGCACGCCTGGTACACCGAGCATGGCGGCGACCTCCTGCTCACCGCACAACAGGATATCACCGGCAATCTCCAGATCGCGGACAACAACACCCGGTTCGCCGACTCCAATCTCACCGCCAACTGGCTCCGGCTGCAAGGAGGTGGCGCCTCCGCCGACCCGGCTGCGTGGTGGATCAATTTCGGCTCGCTTGCGAAGACCTACCCCTATAGTAACAGCCAACAGCTGATCGGATTCCAGGGGATCGGCACGCTCGGCGGCGGCAATCTCACCGTGATCGCCGGCGGCAATGCCGGCGTGACGGGCAACAGCTCGACCGGCCTCGACCTGGCGGTCGCCTCGACCGGCCGTGTTCTGGCGAATGGCACGCTGGTAGAGACCGGCGGCGGCAATCTGGTCGTGAAGATTGGCGGCGGACTCAATCCGGTGGTGCCAACAACACCTAACGGTCAGGGTCAGGTGCCGGACTATTTCGGCTCCTTCACCAACCTGCGCGGCGACACCACCGTCAGTGCCGGATCCGTCGGCGCACTGGCCCCGAACACCTGGGGATCCTATCTGGTTTCGTACGATCCGCGCGCGGTCGATCCCAACGTCTTCAAGCGCTCGCTCAAGACACCGGGGCCGCTCGTCATTCCAGGCGACGGCAGCGTCAGCATCACGACGCGTGGCGACCTCGTGCTCGGCGGCGCGGGCGACGCCGGCATGGCGCAGCCGGTCGATCTGAACGGCATTGCGTATACGGTACGCAACGCGGACGGCACCACGACGCTCACGAGCGGCGGCCAGTCGAATTTCACATTGTGGAGGCCGGGGACGGCGATCAATCTTTACGCGGCGGGCGGCGATGCGGCCGTATTGAGTGGGGTCTCCCTGAATGGCACCGGTTTCTTTCCGGGAACGTTGATCGTCGCGGCCGCCAACGGCGACATCCGGTTCACGGAGCCTGGATCTGGCGGAGGTAATTCGATCATTGAGCTGACGCCGTCACCGCTCGGCCAACTCGAATTGCTGGCGGCCGGCTCGATCTACGGGACAGGCCAAGTCGTGGCGATATCGGGCGCGGAAATGAGCACGCTGGCGACGCCGTTCAATCCCGTCTTTGCCACCCGCACCGGCGGAGGCGGTTACAGCAACGCCTGGGCGAACGCCGCTTTCCGTGACAATTCGTTCAATCCAATTGCCTTCGGCGAGGACTTGCCGATCTCCAACCTGCACGCAGGCGACAGCCAGCCGGCCCTGGTTTATGCCGGTGTCGACATCGTCGATCTTACCCTTGGACAGGTGCTGACAAAGACGCGAACCGCCTCCGCGGGTTTCTATCCCACCCATAGCACCTGGTATATCGCGGCCAAGCCGTTCGAGGTGATCGCCGGCCGCGATATCGTCGGCACCGGTCCCGTGCCGAGCGTGTTCCTCAACAACGGCCCGGACGACATCTCGTTGATGCAGGCCGGGCGCGACATCTTCTATCAATCGGTCACCGTCCTCGGTCCCGGTCTGTTCCAGCTGCAAGCCGGCCGCAACCTGTACCAGGGCTATTTCGGCTCGCTGGTCAGCGCCGGCGATATCGTCAACCAGTCCAACACCGCAGGCGGTGCGGGAATCGTTGCGATCGCCGGTACTGGGGCCAACGGCCCCGACTACACCGATTTCGCCAAGCTGTATTTCGATGCCGCGAACCAGCTTCCGGGCGACGGCACGCCGCTCGCGGGTAGCGGCAAGGTCGCAAAGACCTATGCCGACGAGCTGTATGATTGGCTGCGCGAACGGTTTTCGCCGAGCCGGAATTATTCGTATGACGGCCGGTCCTACGTCTTCACCGGCGCGAAGCAGGATGCGCTCGCTTTCTTCCTGACCTTGCCGGTACAGCAGCAGGGCGTTTTCGTTCGGCAGGTCTATTATACCGAGCTGAAGGAAAGCGGCCGCGAGTACAACAACGAGCACAGCAGTCGCCACAAGAGCTATTTGCGCGGTCGCGAGGCGATTGCCACTCTGTTCCCGGATCAGGATGCGCAAGGCAAGCCGCTGGCGTATTCGGGCAAGATCACGATGTTCAGCGGCTTCACGAAGGACATTTTTAGCAACACGTATCTTGCCGACGCCGGCATCCAGACCCAGTTCGGCGGCGACATTCAGGTCCTCAATCCGGGAGGGCAGACGATCGTCGGAATCGAGGGCGTGACGCCGGGTCCCGGCGCTGGCCTGATCACGCAAGGCCAGAACAGCAATATCGATGTGTACTCGCTCGGCAGCGTGCTGCTCGGCCAGAGCCGCATCATGACCACGTTCGGTGGCAACATCCTGGCGTGGTCGGCGATCGGCGACATCAACGCCGGCCGCGGCTCGAAGACGACGGTGATCTATACGCCGCCGCTGCGCAGCTATGACGCGTATGGCAATATCAAACTGTCGCCGGCGGCACCGGCCAGTGGCGCCGGCATCGCGACGCTCGCCCCCATTCCGGGGACGCCGCCGAGCGACGTTGACCTGATCGCGCCGCTCGGCACCATCGATGCGGGCGAAGCCGGCATCCGCGTCTCCGGCAACGTCAACCTCGCCGCGCTGCAGGTGGTCAACGCCGCCAACATCCAGGTGCAGGGCACCTCGACCGGCATTCCGACCGTGCAGGGGCCGCCTGTCGGCGCGCTGACTGCCGCATCAAATACGACCGCCGCCAGCCAGCAGGCCGCGGCGCCGCCGCCGAAGAACAATGACCAGCCGTCGGTCATCATCGTCGAGGTCATGGGCTACGGCGGCGGTGACGGAAGCCCGTCGCAGGAGCCGCCGGAACAGCAGCCCAAACCGCGCGACAAGCAGACCTACAATGAGAACAGCGCCTTCCAGGTCATCGGGCTCGGTGATGCGACGGGCGCGTCGGGCAGGTGATGCAGCGAGGCTGCTGGATCGCGGCCCCGGGGAAAGCGACAACGCATGCGAATGTCGCTTCCGGGAAGCGCCAGCGTCATGCGCGCAGCCCGGGTTTATGCGATCGGCGATTACTTGACCGTCAGGTGCACGTCCGGTACCGGGCGGCCGGGGACCCATCCCAACGCAAACCGCTGGCCGGCGACGATCTCGTTCTTCGAGAGCTTCATCGCGACGGCATCGCGGAACCGGAGATAGGCATCGCGTTGCCGACCGACGGTGCGGGCCGCCGCCAGATTGAGCCATTTGTAGGCCAGCACGTAATCGTTCGGAACGCCGTGGCCTTTATCGTACATCAGGCCGAGCATGGCTTGCGCGAACGGGTCGCCCTGCACGGCGCCGCGATAATAGAGATCGGCCGCGGCGTCATAGGCCTGCGGAACGCCGAAGCCGTGCTCGTACATGAAGCCGAGCATGCCGAGTGCTCTCGGGTTGCCGCGGTCGGCGGCCGGCCCGAGCTCGCGGGACGCCCTGACATAATCGCCGTGATGGAAGGCGACCGTTCCGCGCGCGACGCTGTCGGCACTGGCGACAGACGCGGTCACAGCCCAAAGCGCGATCGCAACCGAAGCGCAAAGGGCGGTCCGTTGCCAGAACACGGGGCGCAGCGTGCTGCTCTGCTCAGTGGTAGGCGGTGGTGATCGGCGCATTGGTCGATGTCGTCGCGATGTTGCCGCGCAATTTCGATCGCAGCTCCTCGGCCACAATTTGGGCGTCGGAACCGTTGCGGATGATCTGCGGGCGGATGAAGATGATCAGCTCGGTTCGCTGGGTGCCGTTGCTCTGATGCCCGAAGGCATCACCGAGGCCGGGAATCTGGTCGAGCACCGGAAGCGCATTGCGGCTGCCGCTCTGCTGTTCGCTGATCAGGCCCGCCAGCAGCACGGTCTGGCCATTGGCGACCGCGATCTGGCTCTTGACCCGCCGCTCCGACACCGTCGGGGTCAGGCTGTTCGCGCTGGTCTGCGGGACGTTGCTGATCTCCTGCTCGACATCGAGCCGCACGGTGCCGTTCACGCTGACGCGCGGCGAAACCCGCAGGATGATGCCGGTGTTGCGATAGTCGATGGTGTTGACCACCGTGTTGCTCCCGGTCAGCACCGTCGCACTGCCGGTCGATACCGGGACGACGTCACCGACCTGCAAGGTTGCGACCTGATTGTTGATCACGACCAGCGATGGATTGGAGAGCACCTTGACGCTGGTGACGGCATGCAGCGCATCCAGGATCAGGCTCGGCTGCGTCTCGGATCCGATCAGGAAGTTGAAGCCCGGGAAGGCGCGGTTGATGAAGGCATTGGTGACCGAGCCGGCGACGGAGGCGACACCGGTGGTCGGGTCGACGGTGGTCGTAGGCGCCGTGGTAGCCTGGGTGCCCGTGAACGAGCCGACGTTCGGCTTCAGGCCGAGGTTCCTGCTGGTGAGATAGGTCTGCACACCATAGGACAAAGTGTTGTTGAGCGTGACCTCGGCGATCGTCGCGTCGATCGCGACCTGGAGCTGCGGCTCGTCGATCTGCTGCAGCGTTGCCTCGATGATGCGGTAATTGGCCTGGTCGGCATAGATCAGCAGATTGTTGTTGACGACATCGGGCGTGATCCGCACGTCCTGCATGACCGGCTGGCCATTGCCGGAGCCGGCGCCGCGTCCGCTATCCAGCGCGGCATTGTTGCCCTGGCCTTGATTGTTGGGATTGTTCGCTTGCCCGCCGGCGCCGAATCCCTGGCCGAGGCCCTGGCCCGTCGCGCCGGTCCCCGAAGTGCCGCGCGAGGCAAAGCTGTTCGAGTTCGAGCCCAGATTGCCGTTCGCCGACAGGCGGTCGGCGACGCTTGACGTCGACGAGGTGCCGGAGCCGGGCGCCAGCTGGCTGTCGGCGCTGTCGAGCAGATTGCCGGACGATCCGCCGAGGAACATGTCGGTCAGAACCCGCGCGATCTGGCGCGCATCGCCGTATTTGACGCGGTAGACATGGACCGAGGTGCGCGCGGTGTCGTTGCGGTCGAGGCGCTTGATCCAGGTCGCTGCCGTGTGCAGCATGTCCGGCTTCTTGGTCACGACAAGCACCGCGTTGAGGCGTGCGATCGGCATGAACTTGATGACGTTCTGGCTGAGGCCGTTCTCGCCGGAATCGACGATCTTCTCGAGCTCCGCGATAACGGGCGCGGGCGAGCCGCTCGAGATCGGGAAGATGCCGACCGATTGGCCGCGCATCCAGTCGACGTCGAAGCTGAGCACGGTATCGACCGCGGTGCGGCGCTCGGCGCCGGTGCCCTGGATCAGGAGCAGATTGCGCGTCGTGTCGGCGCGGATCGAGCCCGCCCTGGTGGCGAAGCTGTCGGTCAGCTTCAGCAGGGTTTGCGCCGACACATATTGCAGCGGGACCACCGAGATGCCGAATCCGGGTTCGGGATTGGCCGCCGCGGCATCGACACGGCCGCCGCCGACGGCGTCGCCGAGCGGCGTCAGGCGATAGCCCGCGGTATCCTTCAGCAACACCACGCCGCTCAAGCGCAGCGCGTTTTCCAGCACGAAGACCATGTCGGATTTCGGCACCGGGCGGACCGACACCAGGCTCACCGTGCCCTGTACCCGCGGATCGATGGTGTATCCGACATGCAGGATGTCGCCGAGCACGACCTTGGCGACGGTCGCCACCGGCGTGCTCTCGAAGTTCAGATCGAAGCCGTTGCCGTTCGACGCCGGCTGTGGCCGCGCGTCGGCGACCCCGGTCACCTCGCTTCCCTCATACATCGCCGCACGGACGGCGCCGCTCTGGCTGCCGCCAGTTGCAGCCAGCCCGCTCACCGGTTGCGGCTGGCGCGGCAAGAGATCGAGCGATCGTACCTTGTCGGTGACATCGACCTGGGACGCATCCACGCTCTCGCCGACCGTCGCGGAATTGCACGACGCCAGCAACCCCAGTGACGTCAGGGCAAAAATGGCTGCCAGGCCGCCACGGATCGTCGGGCAGCGGCCCACTGTGCCTACGCGTTGCATGAAGGCCCTTCGCTCTGACTAACTGAAATTTCGATTGCTTGCGACGATCGGTCCTACCCCGGTGGGACTCTTAGCGATCGAACATGACAGAAATAAATTGGTTACATGATTGTCGTTCGCGAGCGGCCCATCGCATCGCACCAAACCGCGCCGCCGTGTCCGCGATGCCACGTCAAGGTTTCTTGAGCGAGGCAAACGATGTGACTTCGCACAGCTGTCACACTTCGGATCGATAACCGCACAATTGCCGGGAGCCGAACGCTGCGGCGGATGGCACGGACTGATCCGGGATAGTGTGGCGGGATATCGAGAATGGCCAACGACCTGTCCGTTCGGTTCGTGGATTATCTCCGTCAGAACAATCACCTGGCGCCGATCGACGGATCGCCCGAGCGGACCGGGCAGGGCGCCGACGTCAGGCAGTTGAAGCTGTGGGAGGTCACCAGCCTTTCACCGACCGAATTCGCCGACGAGGCCGCGCGCTTCTTCGCGCTCGGCCGCCTGACACTCCAGGAGATGACCTCAGCCGAACCGTTGGTCGGGGCGTTCTCGGCGCGCTTCCTGCGCGAGACCATGGTCTATCCATGCCGGGCGGCCGATGGGGCCACGGTCCTCGCGGTGGTCGATCCGACCGACCAGGCGACCTTGCGGGCGGCGCAGATCGTGCTCGGCGCCGGCATCGATGTGAAGGTGGCATCGTCGGAAGACGTCGCCATCGCGCTGAACAACTCCTCCAGCACTGAAGAGGCCGAGACCGCCGATACGGCGGCGGCGCTGCCCCGGGAAGACGACATCGAGAGCCTGCGCGATCTCGCCAGCGGCGCGCCGGTGGTGCGCGCGGTCAATGATCTGATCGAGAAGGCGGTCGAGCTTCGCGCCAGCGACATCCATATCGAGCCGTTTTCCGCCGGCCTGATGGTACGCTTGCGCATCGACGGCCTGCTGCGGCCGGTCGCAGCGCTGTCGGGGGTGCTGCCGCAGGCGGTGGTCTCCCGCATCAAGATCATCGCCAATCTCAATATTGCCGAGCGCCGCCTGCCGCAGGACGGTGCGGCGCGGCTGCGGGCCGGGCGCACCGACATCGATATCCGCGTCGCGATCATGCCGACGCAGCACGGCGAATCCTGCGTCATCCGTATCCTGCCCAAGGATCGCGGCCTGCTGGTAGTCGAGAAGCTGGGCTTCTCGGAGCCTGACGAAGCCAAGCTGCGGTGGCTCCTGAAGCTGCCGCATGGCATGGTCGTGATCACGGGACCGACCGGGAGCGGCAAGACCACGACGCTGGCGACGATCCTGTCGATCCTCAACGAGCCCAGCCGCAAGATCTTGACCATCGAGGACCCGGTCGAATACGAGCTGCCCGGCGTCAACCAGTCCCAGATCAAGCCCGCGATCGGCCTGACCTTCGCGACCGCGCTGCGGTCCTTCGTCCGTCAGGACCCTGACGTGATCATGGTCGGAGAAATCCGCGACACGGAGACCGCGCATGTCGCGGTGCATGCGGCGCTGACCGGCCATCTCGTGCTGACGACGCTGCACACCGAGACGGCGGCTGCCGCGGTGCCGCGCCTGCTCGACCTCGGGGTCGAAGGCTATCTGCTGCGTTCGGTGCTGCGCGGCGTGATCGCGCAGCGCCTGGTCCGGCAATTGTGCGAGCGCTGCAAGACGGCGCGGCCGCTGGCAGCCGCCGATCTCGCCGAGGATCCGCGGCTCGCCGCGCTCGGCTTTAAGGCCGACGAGATCATTCACGAGCCATGCGGCTGCGAACGTTGCGGCGGGACCGGCTATCGCGGCCGTCTCGGCGTGTTCGAGTTGCTCGAACTGTCCAATGAACTGCGCGAACTGATCGGAGAGCGAACCGACGGACTGAAGATCGATACGGTGGCGATCCGCTCGGGCATGACCACGATGCTCGACGACGGGGTCGCCAAATGCCGCGCCGGATTGACCTCGCCCGCCGAGATCCTCCGCGTCGCGACCGTGCGGTGACGCCGTGCCGAATTATCGCTATCGCGCCTTGACCCAAGCCGGCGAGATCGTGAATGGCACGATCTCGGCGCCGACGGCGGCCGAGGTGGCGCGACGGATCGAATATCTCAAGCTGCTGCCGATCGAAACCACCGAGGACAAGCGCGCATCCGGCGCCGCCGGTGGCCGCAGCCTGTTCGGCGGGCCGAGTGCCGTCGAGGTCACCACGTTCACGCGCGATCTTGCGCTGCTGCTGAAAGCCGGCGCGCGCCTCGACGATGCGCTGGAGCTTTTGTCCGGCGATACCGATGTCGGGCGGATGCGTCCGGTGGTGGCCAAGATCCGCGCCGCGTTGCTGACCGGTGAGAGCTTTGCCGATGCGGTGGCGGATCACCCGACCTTATTCCAGCCGATGTACATCGCTCTGGTCCGGGTCGGGGAAATCTCCGGCACACTCGACTCCGTGCTGGAAATGCTGGGAACCGAGCGCGCGCGTTCCGAGCAGATGCGGCGCAAGCTGACCGACGCCATGCAGTATCCGGCCTTCGTGCTGGTCGCGGCATCCGGCGTGATGCTGTTCTTCCTGCTGTTCGTGCTGCCGCAATTCTCGACCGTGCTCGGCGATTTCGGCGGCAAGTCGGATACGGCGCTCGCCAGCTTCATCGCGGTGTCGGATTTCCTGCGCGCCAACGCCACGGCGGCGAGCCTGATCAGTGCGGCGACGATGGCCCTCGCTTGGTGGCTGCTGCGGCAGGCGCGCGTGCGCGCCGCGCTGGTCAACGGCATCTCGCGGGTGCCGGGCATCAGCAGCGCTTTCCAGTTCTATCGCGCCAGCCTGTTCTGCCGCAATCTGGGTGTCCTGCTCGGCAGCGGCGTCAACCTCACGGCCGCATTGCGGATCCTCGTCGACATCATGGCAGTGACCGGCAGCGAGGCGAACTGGACCGCCGCCGCCGACCGCGTCCGCCATGGCGGAAAATTATCGGAAGCGCTCGCGGTGGCGGACAGCCTGCCGCCGATGGCGGTCCGCATGCTGCGGCTCGGTGAAGAGACCGGGCAGCTGCCGGTGCTGGCCGGGCGGGTCGCGGAATTCTACGAAGCAAAGTTGCAGCGCAGCCTCGACCGTGTCGTCGGCATCGTCGGTCCACTGGCGATCATCACGATCAGCACGGTCGTCGGCGGACTGATCGTATCGGTCATGACGGCGCTGCTCTCGGTCACGCAGTTAGTCGGTTAGAGCAGGGGTCATCGGTCATGATATCGCGCAACACCATCATCGAAACATTCTCCATGCGAGCGGGACGTGATCGCACGCAGTCGCAACGGCACAGACGTACGGGGCAGGAGGGTTTCACGCTGGTCGAAATGCTGGTCGTGATCGCGATCATCGGCCTCATCATGGGGCTGATCGGGCCGCGCGTGCTCAACTATCTCAGCGAATCCAAGGTCAAGACCGCGCGCATTCAGTTGCAGAGCTTCTCCAGCGCGCTCGACCTGTTCTACCTCGATGCCGGGCGTTTCCCGTCCACGGCGGAGGGGCTTGCCGCGCTGGTCCGGCGCACGCCCGGCGTCGCCGCCTGGAACGGTCCCTATCTGAAGGGCGGCAACGTTCCGAACGATCCCTGGAACCATCCCTATCTCTATCGCTCGCCGGGCGAACACGGGCCTTACGACATCGTCTCCTACGGCTCCGATGGTCAGGAAGGGGGCAGCGGCACCTCTGCCGACATTTCGCTCGAGAAGACGACGGCCGCCAACAACGACCAATGAGGATGCATGGCGCGCATGAATGATGTGGCGCAGCGCGGCTTCACCCTGCTCGAGATGGTGTGCGTGCTCGCCATCATCGCGTTGCTGGCGGCCGTGCTGCTTCCGTTCATTCCGCACCAGACCTCGCGATCGCGCTTGCAGGCCTATGCGCTGCAGACCGCGACGCTGCTGAAGGCCGACCGGAACGCCGCGATCGAGCGCAGCACCAGCGTTGCGACGCTGGTCGATGCGGCGAGCCGGGTGATCCATTCGGGGGCCTCGCGCATGACGGTTCGGATCCCCGATGACGTGCGGTTCGATGCGGTGCTGCCGCAGAGCTGTCAGCGCCGCGCCGCGCTCTCGACCATCCGCTTCTTCGCCAATGGCGGTTCCTGCGGCGGCTCCATCGCGCTGACGCGGCTCGATGCGGGATACGAGGTCCGCGTCAACTGGCTCACCGGAAGGGTTGAAATCGTTGCTCGCGACGTCGCCGCCAACTAACCGCTGGGATGCGGGGTTCACCATCATCGAGGTGCTGGTGGCGCTGGCGCTGGTGGCTGTCTCGATCGTTGCGATCGGCGCCGTCATGGGCGTCAAGACGCGCGGCGTCCGGGCCATGGAGCAGCACGTCGCGCTGATGCAGGCGGTGCGCACCTTGATGACGGTCGGTATTCCGCCGCGCGCCGAATTGCAGTCGGGCACGTCGACGGGGCAGGCGGAGGGCTACCGCTGGACCATCGAGGTCAGCCCGCTCGGCGGCGACTGGACCGTGCCCGAGGGCAACGTGCCCTGGGCGCCTGAGCTGGTGCGGATTCGCGTCAAGTCTCCAGGCGGCGCCTTGTCCGACATTCGCACCGTGCGCCTGATGCCGAGGTCATCGGAATGACCCGGGCAAAGATTACACCGCGAACGGGTGAGCGCGGCTTCACGCTGATCGAGACCATCGTCGCACTGGCGCTGATGGGACTATTACTGTCGGCACTCGCCAGCATCACGGCGCAGTGGCTGCCGAGCTGGAACCGGGGGCTCGACCGGATTCAGCGCAGCGAGCTGATCGGGATCGCGCTGGAACGGATCGGCGCCGATCTCGCCGCGGCCGAGTTCGTTGCCGCCAACCGCGATACCCACAAGCCGCTGTTCGACGGATCGGAACTGGCAGTGACGTTCGTGCGCACGTCGGTCGGGCCGAACGCAGGACCGGGGCTCGACGTGGTACACCTTGGCGAGGTCAGAGATCGCGGCGAGTTCGTCACGGTTCGGTCGCAGGCGCGCTTCACGCCGCTGGCCGACGGCGTGTCGCTGTCGGAGCAGGTGCATCTCGGCAGCCCCGTCGTGCTGCTGCGCGCACCCTATCGGCTGTCGTTCGCCTATGCCGGTCCCGACCGGGCCTGGAAGGGCGCGTGGAAGGATGCCAACAAGCTGCCGGCGATGATCCGGTTGACCGTGCGCGATGCAGCGAGCCAGCGCGTCCTGTCGGTTTCGACCATCGCGCCGGTCCATGTCCAGATTCCGAGCGACTGCACCAAGCCGGACGGCAATTGCGGCGACAAGCAGAGCTCCGACGGTGCTGCTACGGATCAGGGGAAGACGTAATGGGCGCATCCGGCAAGTTCGGCCGATCGCCGCCCAACCGCGGCTTCGTCATCGTTGCGGTGCTCTGGATCCTGCTGGCGCTGTCGTCGCTGGCGATCATCTTCTCGGCCTATCTTGCCGCGTCGGCGCGAGCGCTGGCGGCCAGCGACTTGTCGTTGCAGACCGAGGCGCTGGTCTCGGCGGGGCTCGAGCTCACCGCCTATCAACTGACGCTGACGGATGAGAAGACGAGGCCGCAGTACGGGGCGTTTCATTTCGGCCTGGACGACGCCAGCGTCGGCGTCACCTTTACGTCGGAGGCCGGCCGCGTCGATCTGAACTACGCGTCGAAGGAGATGCTGAGCGGCCTCTTCGTCGTGCTCGGCGCCCGGAAGGACGCCGCGACCGAATATGCCGACCGGATCGTCGGCTGGCGGACCCGGCCGGTGCCGGGCAGCGAGAATGTGGAGGCCGCGCGCTACAACGCGCTCGGCTATGCGCCACGGCAAGGACTGTTCACCCACGTCAACGAGCTGGCGCTGGTCGCCGGCATCCCCGAAGCCTTCGTCGATCGTGTGTTGCCGTTCGTGACGGTGTTCAACGGCAGTCCGGATGTCGACCCGGCCATCGCCGCGCCGGAAGTCGCTCTCGCGGTGGACAAGGCATCGGGAAAGCAACAGGACGGCTTCGGCTCGCCGGCTCCGCCGCCGAACGGCGGCACCGCCGCCGGATCGCAGGCTCCGAACCCGCAAGCTGCGGCGTCGACCGCGCAGAGCCCCTGCTACCGGATCGCGATCTCGATCCGGTTCCGCAACGGTCACCGCACCACGTCCGAAGCGGTGATTGCGCTCGGCGACAAGGTCGAGCCCTATCGTGTGTTGTCCTGGCAGAACGATGCCGAGCCGCGAACGATGGTTCTGCCGCGGAGGAAAGGTTGATAGCAATGCTCACTGAGGCACGGCAATGGTTCGAGCAATGGATCGGCGCGGTCGCGACTGCTGTCGATGGCGTTGCGGGTAGGTTCATGCGACGGCGCAGCGTCGAGCTCGATGAAAACGCCGACGGAACGTTCACGGCCCGTCTCGCCGTGGCGAAGGACGGCGCGCCGTCGGCCCCGGTCTCGTTCCGGCTCGATCACGACGCACCGCAGCCTCCATTGTCAACGGAGTGGAAGACGGCGTTCGACGGCAGCCGCATCGAGGTGCGGTTGCGATCGGATCATGTCGTCAGCCGCGTGCTCGATTTCCCGAGCCAGGCCGGCGATTTCCTCGATGGCATGATCCGCGCGCAAGTCGACCGGCTGACACCATGGACCGCCGCCGATGCGGTCTTCGGTTGGGGTTCGCCGCAGCCGATCTCCAATGACCGGATAGAGGTCGCGTTCAGTGCGACGGCGGCGAGCAAGG
This sequence comes from Bradyrhizobium sp. CCBAU 53421, assembly GCF_015291625.1. Classification (NCBI taxonomy): domain Bacteria; kingdom Pseudomonadati; phylum Pseudomonadota; class Alphaproteobacteria; order Hyphomicrobiales; family Nitrobacteraceae; genus Bradyrhizobium; species Bradyrhizobium sp. CCBAU 53421. The sequence goes on along the minus strand of NZ_CP030047.1, from coordinate 8,400,907 downwards.
TCGATCCGCTGATCCGGATGGCCAGGATATTTGGCGCAGCGTCCGTTGCGGTCTCGGCGCCGGCGGTCGGCAGCGACGGCGCCGAGCAGCAGGTGACGCTGCTCGACAGATCGCTGCGCGGCCTCGCCGGGCCTGCGGTTCCGCGCCTGTTGCGCATCGGCCTGATCTCGACAGCAGCCGCGGCCGCGGTCTCCCTGATGCTCAACATCTATCTCGGCGGATGGCTGCAGTCCGAGCAGGAGGACCTGCAACACCGGATCTCGCAGCGCCGCGCCGCCTTGCGTCTCGATACCAATGGCGACTCGTCCGGCATCGGCCTGCTCGCCAAGCGCAAGCAGACGACGCCATCGAGCGTCATGGTCCTGGAAGCGATCTCGCGCGTGCTGCCCGACACAACGTACGTGACGGAGCTCCGTATCGAGGGCAACAAGGTGCAGGTGGTGGGACTGACCCAGGATGCGCCGTCCCTGATCCGCCTGCTGGAGCAGTCGCCGCAATTCACCCGCGCGACGTTCTTCGCACCGACGACCCGCGCCGCGAATGAATCGGCGGAGCGGTTCCACGTCGAGGCCAACATATCAGCCTACTTTGGGTCCGGCTCATGAGCGCAGCATCCCGATCGCTGACGGCCGTCAGCACTTCGCCACTGGTCGCGACCGCGAGCTATCTCGGCCTCTTCGTGCTGCTGCTCTTCGTCGTCATCTCCTCGCTGTCCGATATCATTGGCCTGCGCAGCGATGTTGCGGCATCAGCCGGAATGCTGGAGCAGCTCGAAGGGCGATCCAAGGCGAATACCGCGCCCGGTCAGTCCCCGATGCCGACCGGTTCCGCCTATCTCGAGGGGGCGACCGTCACGGTTGCCGGCGCCACTCTGCTGCAACGGGTGTCGGGCGCGGTGATCAAGGCCGGCGGCAATGTGCTGTCGACGCAGCTCGACGTACCCAACGCGCCGGCCAAGGCTGGCTTCATCAGCATGGTCGCGAGCAGCGAGATCGAACAGGCGCAATTGCAGCAGGTGCTCTACGATCTCGAAGCAGGCATGCCGTTCCTGTTCATCGATCAACTGGTCGTGCAACCCGTCGCCGACGAGGCGGCCAAGGGCGCCGATCCCGGCAAGCTGCGTGTGCTGCTCGGCGTGTCCGGCCAATGGCGGGGAGCCAAATGATGCGACGCTTCGCTGCAACCATCGTGCTGCTGGTGGCGTCGGTCCAGGCCGTACCGGCTGCCATGCCTGACCGGTCCGGCGATGCGCTGGATGCCGGGCTGCTCGACGATACCCGTCTCGGCGGACCGGTGCTGAGTTCACCGCCGCCGTCCGAACCGGTGACGTCGGTGCGGGTCGCGCCTTCGCCAGCGCCGACGCCCCGGCCGCTCAGCGCAAATCCGCTGTGGGGCATTCCGCTCAAGACGCTGTCTAACACTCGCGACCGCCCGGTGTTCTCGCCGTCGCGGCGACCGCCGCCTGCCGTCGTCGCGGAACCGGAGGTGAGCAAACCGTTGCCGCCGCCGCCGCGCAAGGTCGCGATCGAGCCGCCGCCGCTGGTGCTCGTCGGCACGATCGCGGGCGACGATGAAAGTTTTGGGATCTTCCTCGATCAGTCGAACAAGAGCGCATTGCGGCTGAAGCTCGGCGACGATTTCCAGGGATGGAAGCTGCGAACCATCAGCGGGCGCGAAGTCACGATGCAGAAGGACGAGCACGATGCCGTGCTCTCATTGCCCCAGCCGGGCGCCGAGGAGAGCGGCGATGTCCGCCTCGTTCCGGTCAGCAGCGACAGGAAGCCGTTGGCTGCGCGGATCCAGAGGTGACTGCAGGTTCGTTAGCTCAACGCCAGCCAGTTCTGCAGGGCCGGCGTCAGGAGAAGTCCGAGCGCCAGGAAGGGACCAAACGGGATCGACGTCTGGCGCTTCATCTCGTGTCCTGCGAGTTGCAGGCTGCCTGCGACGGCAAGGGCTGCGAGCGCTGCGATCAGCAGCAGGGTCGGAATCCCCAAGGCTCCGACCCAGATCGTCGCGGCGGCAAGAAACTTGACGTCGCCAAGTCCCAACCCGTCCACATGCCGCAAGACGAAATAAAGGCGCTGCAACAGGAAGAACAGGACGCCGACGAGGGCGGCGCTCGCCATGGCGCTGAATGCGGCCGTCGTGCTTTCAGTGACGACGACATTGGCAAGCCCGAGTACCGCGATCGCAAGATTCAGCCAATCGGGAATGATGCCGTGGCGAAGATCGATCAGCGCGACGGTGCAGCAGAGCACGCAAAGCGCGCCATAAGATGCAATGAAATAAAGAGCTTCGCGATCGATTGGCATGGTGGCGGGACAAGTGTGACGCGTGGACACACTGTGTTGCAACAACTCGCGCGCGTTGAACAGTGCATTTTCAATTGCCCGGCAGCCGCATGATGCGTTTGCGGGATTGTGATCGTCGACAACGATCGCGAAGCAGAAAAGATGCGACAAAAAGTCTGCGCTGTCACAAATCCGCATAGGATACCGACAATAGTTCGCACCGCTACGTGCCGCGAGCCCTTCGCGGCAGATGAGTGGGTTGACTATGCACAAGATGCGAGTGGCGGCGTGCCTGGCTCTGCTAGCAGCGTCGGCAGGCGCGCGCGCCGCGAACGCGGGCGCGCTCGAGGACGGTGCCGAGCGCTATCGGCCGTATTTGATCGAGGGCGTTGCCAGCGCGCTGGCCGGGGCGCGTGCATTGCGCGAGCGCGCTGCCGTGGCGGATTTGCCCGGTGCCAAGAAGGCTTGGTTGTCGGCGCGCGCCGGCTGGGAACGCTCGGAAGTGTTCACCGCAGGCTTCGTGCCCGAGCTCGACGCGCAGATCGACGCCTGGCCCAACGCCGACAGCGGGTTTCACGCCATCGAAGCGAAGCTGTTCGGAGCTGGTAGTACCGATGTCGCCACCGATGCGACGGGCCTGGTTGATCACCTGAACGATCTTCACGGCAAGCTCAAGGATATCAAGCTGACACCGCAGGGCCTGCTGGATGGCACGGTGCGGCTCGCTTACGAAGTCGGCGAGAGCAAGGCCGATGGCGGCGAGTCGCGCATCAGCGGCACCTCGCTGGACGATATGCGCAACAATATCGCCGGCATCGACTTCGCCTATCACACGATCTTCTCCGCCGCGCTGAATACGGTCGACGGCAAGCTCGACGAGATGGTGACGAATCGGATCGAGCAGCTCGAGGCGATCGTCGCCACGCCCGACCTGCCGCATGTCAATATCGCCGATCTGCGCCAGACCAGCGAGGAACTGGTCGTCGCGTTGCAGAGCGCCTCGGCAAAGCTCGGGCTGCAGCGTCCGACCCTGGAGGCGCAGGCGCGATGAGATCGCTTCGCCTGCATTTGGCAGCGCTGGTCTCCGGCGCCGTCGCCCTTGCTCTGCTCGGACGCGCGGCGGCGTTTCCGGTCGACGGCGACAAGACGGTGCTGCCGGTTGCGACCGAGCTGAACGAGGACGCGCTCGACAAGCCGCGCGAGGTGTTCCAGTCCGAGCGAACCGGAGCCAAGTCGTATCTCGTCAATCTCGGCGATCTCGCCTTCAATTCGCCGGGGCTGCTAGGCGAGGTGGCCCGGCAAGCCGGCGTGAGCTGCGGCACCTGTCACGTCAATGGCGCGAACAACGCCAAGTTCTTCATGCCGAAGATGTCGAGCCGGCCCGGCACGTTCGACACCACCGGTCCGCTGTTCAATCCGAAGGCCAACAATCTGGCGTTCGATCCGGTGCGGATCCCGAGCCTGCGCGGCGCCCGCTATCTTGCGCCCTACGGCGCCGACGGCCGGTTCGCCTCGTTGCGTGACTTCGTCCATAACGTCATCACCAGCGAGTTCGCGGGTCCCGAGCCGTCGCCGGCAACGCTCGATGCGATCGTGGCCTATCTTCACGATATCGATTTCCTGCCCAATCCGAGCCTCGGTCCCGCCGGCCGGCTGGCCGGCAAGATCACCGACGCGGAGCGCCGCGGCGAAGCGCTGTTCACCAAGCCGTTCCGGCACGATCCGTCGTTGAGCTGCGCGGGGTGCCACGTTCCATCGTCCGGCTTCGTCGATCACCAGCAGCATGACGTCGGCTCGGGCGGCCTGTTCAAGACGCCGACCCTGCGCAACGCCGACTTCAACGCACCGTATTTCCACGATGGCCGCTTCGACAGTTACAACCAGGTGGTCGATTATTTCGACCGGACCTTTCAGCTCGAGCTCTCGGCGCAGGACAAGGGCGACCTCGTCGCCTACCTCACGGCCGTCGGCGACGGCGTGCAGCCTTATGAACGCGACGGTGCCGCGGCAACGCTGAAGGAGATCAACGATTTCTCCACGGTGCTCGTGACCGCGATCCCTGCCGGCGACAAGGACATCGTCGCGCTTGCGGTCGATACGATCGGCCGCGAACTGCGCGAGTTGACCGAGCAATATCCCGATCGCAAGAACACCAGCGTATCGGGCGGCGAACAGCAGCGCGTGCTTGCGCGCAACGGACTGAAGGAGCTCGTGCTCACGCTGCGGCGAATCGAGATGGCCGTTGCGGCGGGTCGCAGCGCCGATGCTGCGAACGAGTTCAGGAATTATCGCAACCTGATGGCTGCCGCGGTGCCGGCGCTTTTGGCGAGCGCCGAGCCGTGGTCGTTGTTCAATCAGGATGTGCATGATCAGCATTACGCTGCGCTTCGCGAGGTGATGCGCTCCAGGCACGTCTCGCATTGATGCGCAGAATCAAACAGCATTCGCGCTCCGCGTTATTGCGTGGAGCGCTCCATCTATTTTCGATCTTCAATTGAAGAGTTGAATCGCGGAGACGCAGCGTGCGGCAGCAGAATATCTCCGCGGAAATTTTTTGAACGGTTCGAAAATTCTTGGGCGCTTTCACGTAAGCGAAAACCATGCGTCATACTGTCGCACTAAGCAGGGCGTGTTGCTAACCGCAAACACCCTGAGGTCGACAATGAGTTTGAATTACAAAAAGCACTGGCGAACCAGCACCGCGCTCTGCATCGCGTCAACGGTGCTCGTCGCAACAGCCGCATATGCCGCTCACTATCCGGGCGGCCGCAGTGATTGGGACAAGCGTCCGCATCACAACAACCAGGCGCATCAGGAAGCTGATCGCGTCAAGCATGACCACGATCATGACGACAAGGATCACGGCGACAAGGGCAAGACCGCTTCGCCGATCAAGCACGTCATCATCCTGATCGGCGAGAATCGCGGTCTGGATCACACGTTCGGTATCTACAAGCCGAAGGGCAAGGGGCAGACCATCTCCAATCTGTTGTCGAAGGGGATCGTCAACGAGGATGGAACGCCGGGACCGAACTTTGCGCAAGCGCAGCAGTACTCGGTCGCGGGCCAGCCGTCCTTCTACATCGGTGCGCCGGCGATCGCGAAGTCGCCCTACAACGCGACCAATTTGATGCCGCAGCCGAACACCAATGGCACGCCGACCGCGCAGAGCGACACGTCGCCTCCGTTCAAGACGATCACTGAGGCCAGCGTCGAGAAGGACATGGATCCGGCGGATCTCGACATCCTCACCACTGGCTTCAGCGGCCTGCCCACCGGTGTGCTTGATACCCGCATTCCCGGCGCCGGCGGTCTGAACGGACCGTTCCAGCTGCAGGGTGAGCAGATCAGCGACGACGACTACACCGGCGACTCGACCCATCGCTTCTATCAGGATTGGCAGCAGGAAGATTGCAGCGCCGCCAACGCCACCAAGAAGAACAATTCGGGCTGCCTCAACGACCTGTTCCCGTTCGTGATGGCGACTTATTCGGCGTCCAACAAGAGCATGGCCAACTCGATGGGCTTCTACAACGCCCAGCAGGGTCAGGCCCCGATCCTGAAGATGCTCGCCGACCGCTTCACGCTGAGCGACAACTTCCACCAGTCGTTCCATGGTGGCACCGGCGCGAACCACTTCATGCTCGGCACCGGCGATGCGGCCTTCTGGAGCGACGGCAAGGGCAATCCGGTGACGCCGCCGGCGAACCTGATCGCCAACCCGAACCCGGTCGCGGGATCGGTCAACCGCTACACCGTCGACGGCAATTGGAGCAACTGCTCCGACGTGTTCCAGCCCGGCGTGAAGCCGATCGTCACCTACCTCAACAATCTGCCGTACGCGGCGGAGCCGAACTGCAAGCCCAACCACTACTACATGCTCAACAACGTCAATCCGGGCTATCTGCCGAACGGCGCGCTGTCGGGCGGCAACAACGTTCCGCCGTCGTCGGTTCGCACGATCGGTGACGCGCTGATCGAGAAGAACATTACCTGGGCGTTCTATGGTGGTGCATTCAACGACGCCGTGGCACTTGCCAACGCCGCGGTCGCCGCCAATCCGTCGAACCCTAACCTCAGCGCCGCCGCGGTTGCCGATCCGGCACACGCGCTCGGTGTTGCCTACTGCCAGATCTGCAATCCGTTCCAGTATGCGACCTCGATCATGGCCAATGCGACCGTGCGTCAGGCTCACATGAAGGACACGGCCGATCTGATCACGGCGATCCAGAACAACACCCTGCCTGCGGTGTCGTTCGGCAAGCCGGACGGTCTGCTCGACGGTCATCCGCAGAGCTCGAAGGTTGATCTGTTCGAGGCCTATGTCCTGAACGTGCTCAACGCGCTGGACAACAATCCGGAGCTGAAGGCCGACACTGCGGTCTTCATCACCTGGGACGAAGCCGGCGGCTACTGGGACTCCGGCTACACCCAGTCGATCGACTTCTTCGGTGACGGACCGCGCATCCCGACCCTGATCCTCTCGCCCTATTCGACGGGCGGCAAGGTCAACCACAACTACGCCGACCACGTTTCGCTGCTGAAGTTCATCGAACGCAACTGGGCCCTCCAGCCGCTCACGAACCGCAGCCGCGACAACCTGCCGAACCCGACCTACACGAAGAACAACGAGTACGTCCCGACCAACAGCCCGGCCCTGTCTGACCTGTTCGACGCGTTCGACTTCAGCAAGCCGGTCAATTTGTCCTACACCGAGTGATCGAGCCCTCGTCGAGGACGAGGTCTTGATTTGAACTGAGATCGGCGCCGATCGAACCGATGGTTCGGTCGGCGCTGTCATGTTTTGCCAGCCCGCCAATTGGTCGACCGGGAATATGCGATGAAGCGCTATGTGAAGACGTGCTCGATGAGCCGGAGCGCGGCGACCTTCCTGGTTGCCGTTGCGATCCTGGCCCATGCTCCGACGCCGGCCGCGGCCCAGCAGTTTTCCGCCGATCTCGTTGAGCGCAAGGACGAAGCGACGGCCATGCTGGGAACGATCCGTGTCTCGCAACAGAAGACACGGATCGAAGCAAAGGCACTGCCGGATGGCTTCTTCCTGATCGACATGGCCAAGCCTGCGGCGTATTTCGTCCGTCCGGGTGCACATGTTTTCATGGAAGCGAGGCAGTCCAGCCCGCTGACCCGGATGTTCGTTCCGGTCGATCTGGATGACCCGTGCCGGCAATGGCAGGCGATCGCGCAGCTGTCCGCGCCGGTCGATCTTGCGACATGGCAATGCCAGCGCGATGGAGAGGAAGCAATCGCGGGGTGCAACACCGACGTCTATCGAATCGAGGCGCCGTCCGGTTTGAGCTTTACCGGCTGGGTCGACCGCGCGCGCAGGTTTCCGGTGCAGATCAAGACTGCGGATGGGACGGTGATCGCGGCCGATCGCATCCGCGACGAACCGCAGCCGGCACAAATCTTTGAAGTGCCCGCAGGTCTGCGCAGATTCGACCCGCAAGCGCTAATCCGCAGGATTCAGCAGAGCGACGTATGGGTCGAGCCGCCGGCCTCGCAGTGATCGCGTCGCGCGTTACTGCGATTGCCGGCTCGTCACTGGCAGCATCCGGCCAAGCGCGGTGTAGTGCGACTGATGCACGTTGCTGTTGAACAGCGACCAGGGCTCGGCCTTTTTCAGGGCGACCGGAACGTCGAAGTTCACCAGCTGGGCAAACTTGCGGTACTCCGCCATCGCTTCGTCGATCCGACCGGCTCCGACCTCGAGGTCGATGCGACGCAAGGTCAGAACCAGATCCTTCAGGATCGCGCGGGCGGCGAGCCGCTCGTCCTTGCCGCCGATCGAGGTGTTTCTGATGTCGGGGATGTGCTCGGTCAACTCACGCAGTTCGGCGCCCACTCCGGTGACGGCCAGCGACACCACCGCGGTATCGGCGGCCGGGATCGCGACCTCGAGGACGCTCGAGAGTTCAAGCACTTCCTTCATCCGGAGCACGACGCCGTCCTTGTCGAAGGGGCGTTCGCCGTCGCCGACCGCTTTCAGATAGGCCACGAGATCCTGCGTGTCCTGGGTCGACAGTTCGAGGTCGAACAGGCGATCGAAATGATCGACGACCTGTTCATAGCTGTCGTAGCGGCCATCGTGGAAGTAGGGTGCATTGAAGTTGGCGTTGAGCAGAGTGGGGGTCTTGACCAGTCCGCCGGATCCGACGTCGTGACGCAGCTGGTCGTTGAAGGTCCCGGCCGGAATATGACAGCCGGCACAGCTCAGCTCGGCCTGCTTCGGGAATGGCTTGAAGAACAGCGCCTCGCCGCGCCGTTCCTCAACACTGGCCTGCGCGGCAAGCCGGCCGCCCGGCGCAATCTTCGGATTGGGGAGGAAATCGATGTCGTTGATATAGGCGACGAGGCCATCGAGAACCGCATCGCTCGGCCGCGGCCCGGAAAACTCGTTGACGATGACATTATATACGAAGTCGCGCAGCGAGGTCATGCGCCCGTCATGTCCGTAAGGCGCGAGGAAGCGGGCACCCCGCAGGCTCGGAATCCGGACCGGATCGAGGATGCTGTTGAACGTCTTCGCATTGAAGACAAGGCTGGTCGTGTCGAAGGTGCCAGGGCGGGAGGATACGCCCGGAACGAACAATTTCGGGTTTGATGCGCCGTTGACGTGACAGGTGCCGCAGCTCATCTCGGCCTGACGGGCCTTGCCGCCGAAGACGGAGGGCGAATTGAACGCGAGATCGCCGAGATTGACCAAATAGGATTTGTGACCACCGATCGCCTCGGAGTGAAAGAGCTCGCGCGGCCGCGCCAGCGCCTCCTCGGAAAATTCGGTGCCGGCCGGCAGCACGGTCTGGTCGCCGCCGAGCGGGAATGCCATCGCGCGCGACGGGAGGAAGGCAACGACGAGCGCCAGCAACGCGACCCGCGCCGGTCGCGCGCCACGATCGGCAGATGCCGTACGACATTTTCCGGAGCCGGACGCCAGAATATCCCAAGCCATTTGCGAGAAAACGCCCCTGTCACAATGCAATTGCGCCGCCGCACCTCGGAAGATGTCACGGAGGTGACAGTTTCCTGTCGGCAGGATCAATGACCATCTGTTTGGATAGACGACTGTTGATTGCGGTTTGATGACGATCGATCAACGAAACACAGACCGACTTGCATGTGAGAGAACGAAAACTTGTCGGCACCCGCGCATCTTTTCACGCGTTTGTGCTCGCGTCGAAAAACAGTCATTCCAGCGAAATGTGTTTTGCATAGCGTGTAACTCCATTTCTATTTCTTTCTGAAATCAGGAGAGCACTATGCGGCTTTGGGGAGCCATTCCGGCGCTCGCAGTTGTTGCTGGCGCCGTTGCCATCTCGCCGGTGGCAAACGCCGAGAATTTGGTCGAAAAGATCGTTGATGAGTTCAAGCACGAGGTCAGGGACGAGCTGCGTGACCTGCGCGATCGCGGTCATGAAGGCGTGCACCAGTACAAGCACGTCGTCGTCATCTACCAGGAGAACCACAGCTTCGATAACCTCTACGGACACTGGGGCGATGTCGGCCGTGACCGGATCAACGGCACCTCCGACGCCGATCAGGCGCATACGCTGCAGGTCCGGCAGGACAACCAGACCGCCTACGCCTGCCTGTTGCAGAATGACGTCAACCTGACCTCGCCGTCGCCGCAGCCCACCACCTGCACCGACAATACGGGCTCGGTCGCGATCCTCAGCGCCTTCAAGAACAAGCCGTTCGAGATCAACGACTTCATCCCGACCTCGGCGACCACCTGTCCGAAGCCGCTCGGCGCTTTCGCGGCGCACGGCTTCCTCAACGGCACCGGCGCGCCCGGCGGCTGCACCGCGGACATCGTGCACCGCTTCTACAGCGAGCAGTACCAGCTCAATGGCGGCCGGCAGAACCGCTACATGACCGGCAGCGACGCTGCGGGTCTTGTCATGGGCTACTACGATACCAAGAAGCTGCCCATCTACACCTACCTGCACGGCCACGGCGCGCCGAACTATGTGATCGCCGACAGCTTTTTCCAAGGCGCCTTCGGCGGTTCGTTCCTCAACCACCAGTTCCTGGTCGCGGCCGCGGCGCCGCAGTTCGTCGGTGCCTTGAACGACGGCAGCGCCAATGACTTCCACGCGATCGTTGATGCGAACGGCATGCCGACCAGCACGCCGCTCTATACGCCGCTCTCGACCGTGAAGGACGCGCAGCTGACGGCGAAATGCAACCAGCCCGGTCTGCCGGCCGGCCTCGCCTGCGGCGACTATGCGGTCAACACCACGCAGCCGACCTATCAGCCCTACTCACCGGGCACTTCGGACATCAAGCGCCTGCCGCCGCTGCACACGCCGAACATCGGCGATCGGCTGTCGGCCAAGCATATCGACTGGGCCTGGTATTCGGGCGGCTGGTCGAACGCCAATGGCGATGTCGGCGCGTCCGGCTGGACCAACGGCAACGGCACGACCTGCACCGATCCGAACCACGTCTCGACGGCGGTGTTCCCGAACTGCCCCGACGTGGACTTCCAGTACCACCATCAGGCGCTCAACTACTTCGCCAGCTACGCGCCGGGAACGCAGGCCCGCAGGGATCACCTGAAGGACGAGGCGGAATTCATCCAGGCGGCCAAGAACGGCCGGCTGAAGCAGGTCAGCTTCGTCAAGCCGATCGGCGAGGAGAACGAGCATCCGGGCTACACCAGCGAATCCGAAGGCAGCCAGCATCTCGTCGATCTCGTCAAGGCGATCGTCGAAGGGCCGGATGGCAAGGACACCCTGATCATCATCACCTATGACGAGTTCGGTGGGCAGTGGGACCACGTTCCGCCCCCGCCGCACAACCGTCGTGGTGCCGAAGCCCGTGCTGCGGACCAGTGGGGGCCGGGCACCCGCATTCCGGCGCTGCTGATTGCCAAGCGCTTCAACAAGTCGGGCGTCGCGCACGAGGACTTCGACACCACGTCGATCCTCCGGCTGCTCGAAAAGCGCTTCGATCTCGATCCGCTGGTGACGCGCCCGGTGCGCAGCCTCTCGGCGGCGCTGAAGGCTGGCGAAGGCTGGCACTGACGCGAGAAACAATCCTGGCCCGCGTCAACAACTGACACGGGCCAGGACCTCCACCAGGCTTCAGGGCCCTTACATGATCAGATCGTGCTGCACGTGTGTAACCGGGTCTGACAGAATGCTGCCGGCCATCGCAACGCTTGCCGGGCTGGGTGCGAATGTCGGGGCAGACGTCCAGGTCTTGAGGTCCTGAATATCGACCGGAAGGATGGCCGTGGCCGCATCGCCGTCCTTGTCGATGGCGGACACATCGAACAGCAGATCGGTGCCCGGGATGGTCGTCTTCTCGGTATAGGCGATGTTGTTGACCGTGAAGGTGGCGTTGCCGCCTGCCGCATGATCGTAGTCAACCTCGACCTGATTGAACTCCTTTCCGACGTAGAGCGTGTAGGTCAACGTCGTATTGTCAAATGTGTAGGTATTGATCAGCGAAGCATTCGAGGTTTCCTTCACCACTATTCCGGTGCAGCCATCGGGTGGCTTCGGAACGCAGATGTTGAAATCGTGGACATCGGCGCAGCCATCAAGGACCTTGAAGGTCACGTTCGCTGCGCCGCAACCCTGCCAGTGAGCGAGGGTGAAACCGACTTGCGACTGCTTCTCGGAGAACGCGAGGTTCAACTGCTCGTCGGGGTCCATCTGCAGCCCGCAATCGCCGACCGCAATCCCGCTGCTCGACGACTTTACGTCGAGGGGATGGCCGCAGCTATCAGAACCGGTGATAACGAGTTGTCCGTCCGCAGCGGTCAGTGACGGCTTCGCGTCGCCCGGGGCGCCGAAATCGGAGCCGGTCGCGGTGACGTCCTTGAGCAGATCGACGTTCTCGAGATTGAAGCAAAAGGTTCCGTGCGGATCGATCAGCAGCTTGAAATACGGATCGGTGAGGGTGCCGCCGCAATCCGCACGATAGGCGTCCAGTTCGACGCCGCCGCCCACCTCGTGGGTTGAATAGTAGAAGGTGAAGTTGTCGCCATTTCCAGTGACGTGCACCGCGGTATTGCCGTCGGCCAGGTGCGACGCCGCCAGATCGAATCCTGTGTTGCCAACTGCACCATTATGGATGGCAACGAGCATCGCGGCGTCACCGTCAGCGCCGAAATTGACATCGTAAGTACCGGTCGCGAACTGATTGTCCTGGTCGGCGACGCAAATCTTTGAAAAGTTGCAAATCGTCGGACTGTCGTCCGTGATCGTCAGTTGCTTGCCGAGATCGATCGACGCGCTCTGGAAGTCGCCGTCCTTGTCGGTGATGGTGGCAACGAGGTCTACGATGCCGGAGGTGAGCGACACGGCTTCGTCGGCGCTGGTGCAGGACGGATGCGTCACCGCGCGATACTCGGTGAAGGTGACGCTTCCCGTGGCCGGATCAACCGCGATGGTGAATGCCAGCTCCCCGCTTGCCGTGCCAACATGGCCTTCAATGGTGTTGCCGTGCAGAACCAGCACGTCGGCGAGGCCGGTATGTGAGTCGGTCAGACCGGACGGAGTGCTGTTACCTCCGTTGATCATCAGGGCATAGTGGGTCGTCGCGCCATCGGCGCCTTGTACCGAAGTGAATGCCGTCGAGAAATCAGCCGAAATCGTCGTCAGCGCCGCGCACGGTGCCGAGCCCGCGATGTGGTCGTCCAGCGCAGTTGCCGTCAGATGCGTCTCGCTCAGCGTCAGCGACGGGGTCGTTGCGTTCGCCTTGATGCTCGGGCCATCGTCGGTGATCGTCAGCTGCTTGCCGAGATCGATGCTTATATCCTGGTACTGGCCGTCGCTGTTCGTCACCGTCGCTATCAGGTTTACAATGCCCGTCCCCAGCGCGATCGCTTCGCCGCTGTCCGGGCTGGTGTCGGACGATTGTTCCACCGCGCGCTGGTCGACGAAGGTCACGCGGCCCGTGGCCGGATCGACCGTGATGGTGAATGCGAGCGTGCCGCTTGCTGTGCCGACATGGCCTTCGATGGTGTTACCGTTCAGAACCAGCACGTCGGAGAGGCCGGTGTGCGAGTCGATCAGCCCGGACGCTGCACCGTTGCCGCCGGTGATCGTCAGCGCGTAGCTGACTGCCAGACCCGCTTCGGTAACGAATGCCGCCGAGAACTCGCCAGAGGTCGTCGTCAACGCGGCGTCCGGTGCCGAGCCGGCGATGTGGTCGTCCAGCGCCGTCGCTGTCAGATGCGTCTCGCTCAGCGTCAGGGACGGCGCCGTTCTGGCCTCGATCAGCGGGCCGTGGATGGTGATTGTCACCACCTGCGGCGTTCCACCGATCGTGGTCACCGTGAAGCTGTCGGTCAGCGTGTCGCCGACATGGAGGGCTTGCACGGAGCCGTCGGCGTTGTTGAGCGTATAGGTCCACACGCCGGCCGTCGTTAGTGTGAATGTGCCATGCCCGCCCGTGCTTGCCGTCGGCACGTTCACCGCGGTGAAGGTGTTGGCGGGGTCGTCGACATCGGTATCGGTGAGCGTGCCGGTCGCGATGAGCAGACCGGGCGAGGCTCCGCTGACACCGACTGCCCCCACCACCGCGCCAGCCTTGGCTCCGGAGATGATGGAGGCATCATCGACCCCGACGATGGTGATGTTGAAGCTCTCACTCGTCGCGAGCGTGCCATCCGATACGGTGATAACGAAGCTTTGGCTCGAGTTGACCTTCAGCGCGTTGATCGCGGCATTGTTCGGAACGAATGTGTAGTTTCCCGTCGCGCTGTTGAGGTAGAGCGTGCCAAACTGTCCAGTGCTCGACACGTCGTAGGTCAACTGGCCCAGCACCACGTTGCCTGCAATTCCTCCGCCGATGCCGAATGTCACTGCACCGTTCTTGCTGCTCGCAGAAAAAGTCCCGCTCGCTGCACTGAAGTTGTCAAATTTCGCCGTGTCGATTTCTGCGATCCCTGCTCCGAGGTTCAGGCTCGGTGGCACCGGCGGTGGCTTGAAGGTCTGAATGGTGGCGAAGATAACCTCCGGCACGGGCGCGAGCGGATCTTGCGTCAGTGGCGGCGCGCCAGGCTGAAAATTGATCGGTTGCAGCAACGGCGACCCTTCGAGGGCGGGCATGCCGGACCCTTTTGATCCTGCTCCCTTCTCGAAATTGGCAAGCGCCTCCTGTTGGGCCTCCCGCAACTCCTCCATGTGCGCAGGAGAATTCGTGACATGGCTTACGCCGACAGAGGACCCTCTTTTGCTCAGGACGATCGTCTCGCCGGGATCCTCGACAATGATGTGCCGAGGGATTGCCTCCTTGGTCACGAGCTCAAACACGCCGTGGTGGAGGTCCTTGTAGCTGATGCTGTCGTCGTCCAGGAACGTGACGTTCGGCTCCGCAGCCCGGGCGTCCTCCAGGAGCGAGAAGGTCAGCGCGGTGAGCGACAGCGTGCCGAAGCCGCCCGCTCGAATGTTGCCCACCGACGGGGCCGTTGTCGGAGTGCCCGACCTCGCCAGCCAACTGCCAATGGAACGGAAGATGCCCCTGGTCTTCGCGAGCAGGCCCGGTTGCGCGATGTCGCCGGGGTCCTGCGCGCACCCATTTAGCTCAAGGCAGGTGCCGCCTGGCACGTCGAGCACCCTGCCATCGATCAAGCGTATCTCGATCCGCCCGCCAGCTGCGACCTCGATGACGTCGCCGTCGCGAACGGGATCGCCAATCGCGCCTCGAACCGCGATGCCGCTTGCACGCCTGATAGTGCCGCAGCCAATCGCCGTCTGAATGTTGCCGATCAATCGTGGCGGCTGGCCCAAAGCGGCCACGCACACGCCCCCGAACTCGACGCCGGACGCAACTAACATTGGCTTTTCGCCTGCTGAGCAATTCAGACGGAACGTGGTTGCCGCAGTTTTTTGGTTTGGCTCGCCGCGAGGTGAAAAATCCTCGCGTCAACAGCCATAGGCTTGCCCGCCGAAACGTCCTGATTGAAACTAAATTCGGTAGTGAAAATCGAATTCCAGTACTGCGCGGAGCCTTACGAAAATGGCAGAACAGCTGTCCTTTATCGCGCGTGCAGCCCCACGAGATTAATAGTATAGTTACCAAGCAAATTGTCCACTTATTAATTTTTAGTCTAACTGTGTCAGGTGCTTAGGTCTGACTGCGGCAACTCATTTGGCACTCAAGGTCCTGCGGTCTCGGCCCGACGGTCCGGTTACCATCGCGCTGCGACACGACGAAATCTTCTCAAAGGAGGGGGATCGTGCGCATCCATTTGCTTGTTCAATTGCTTGCGGGCTTTGTCCTGGCGCTCGCAACTCTTGCACCCGGCCAGGTGCAGGCGCAAACCGAGCCGGCGCAGCCCGCAGTCCAGAACTCTCCCTTGAAATTCATCGGGAGAGTCGTAACGGCGACCGGTTCGGTCACGATCGAGCATGAGAGTGCAGTCGTCGTTCAAGCAGGGCTGCCCGACAAACTGCCTCAGACGCAGGTTGGCGACCCCGTCTATTTGGGCGATGTTGTGCAGACCGGAGTCGATGGACGCGTCGGGATCAACTTCACCGATGGTACCTCGTTCAATCTGTCGAGCAATGCCAAGATGACCCTGACCGAGTTTGTATACGACCCGAACGGCAAGTCGAATTCGACCTTGTTCAAGCTGGCCAATGGCACCTTCACCTTCGTTGCCGGCAACGTCGCGAAGACCGGTGACATGAAGATCGACACGCCCGCCGCGACGATGGGAATTCGAGGCACCACGCCGCGCATCGAAATCTCCGACGATGGAACGGTCAGGTTCGCGACGCTTGTGGAAGAGGGCAAGAGCAAGCTGCTCAGGAAGCCCGCGACACGCATGGCGCCGCAGCCCGAGCAAAACACCCACCACAGGTTCAATCCGAATGTTTGTCGAGGGTGCTAGGCGAGCAGGGCGTCGGCCTTGAGCGGCCATTCATGGAAACCAGTGACGCGGCGTCGTCAAAACCGGAGCCCGATATGAAGCCTCGCGCAGCTTCCGGGGGCAGCGGCGGCCGTGCGGCGCTGTTCATCCTGCTGTTGCTCGCATCGCCGGCGGGCGCGCAGAACCCGAAGCAAAAGAGCAACTACCTGCGGAACATCGAGCTGTGCAGCGGCCTCGATCACGCGCAGGTCGACGCACGCATTGGTGCCTGTACGGCCTTGATCGATGCGGGTCAGGACATGACGCCGGCCGGCCTTGCGATCGCCTACAACAACCGCGGCAATGCCTACGCCGCCAAGGCAGACTATGACCGCGCCATCCAGGATTTCGATCGATCCATCGAGCTCAATCCGACCTACACCAAGCCGTTCAACAACCGCGGCGTGGCCTATTTCAGGAAGCGCGACTACGATCGCGCGACCGACGCGTTCGATGAGGCCATCAAGCTCAACCCGAATTACGGCGAAGCCTTTGCCAACCGCGCCGGTGCCTACCTGAAGAAGAATGATTATACCCGCGCCGTGAAAGACTACGATCAGGCCATTCGCCTCGAGCCGAACCTGGACGGCGTGTGGAACGGACGCTGCTGGAGCCGCGCCATTCTTGGCGCGTTGCAGGAGGCGCTGCAAGACTGCAACAAGGCGCTGCAATCGGGGTCGGCCAACGCTGCTACCTTTGACTCGCGCGGCCTGATCTATCTGAAGACCGGCGAGCTTGGCGCAGCCATCGACGACTATAGCTCGGCTCTTCGCATCGACCCGAAGCTGGCAAGCGCGCTCTATGGACGCGGGCTGGCGAAGCTGAAGCAGGGCGACAAGGCCGGTGGCAATGTCGATATCGCGGCGGCCAAGGCGATCCAGGGCAGCATCGGCGACGACTTCACCCGCTACGGCGTGCACTAGTCCATGATCTCGACCGTTGCCGAGCGGCCGGCGACCAGTGCGATGCGATCCGGCAGGTGATCGAGCGTGATGCGCACCGGGACACGCTGTGCGAGCCGGACCCAGCTGAAGGTCGGATTGACGTTTGCGAGCAGGTTCGCGCCGTCCGTGCGGTCGCGGTCCGCGATGCCGGCCGCAATGCTCTCGACGTGTCCGGTGAGCCGGACCGGCTCGCCCATCAGCCGGACCTGCGCCTTGTCGCCGACGCGAATGCGCGCGAGCTTGGTCTCCTCGAAATAGCCCTCGACATGCAGCGTATCGGTGTCGACCAGCGCCATGACGCCCTTGCCCGCGGTAACGTAGGCGCCGGGCCGCAGGTCCATATTGGTGATGGTGCCGTTGACAGATGCATGCACCTCGCTGCGATCGAGGTTGAGCTGCGCCACCGCGCGATCGGCGACCGACTGGTCATAGGCGGCCTTGGCCTGAAGCTGCGTGGCCAGAACCTGCTCCTGCTTCTGCTGCGACACCGCATCGGTGGTCAGCGCGCTGTAGCGTTTGAGGTCGGCGTCGGCCTGATCCAGCGTCGCGCGATGGCCGGCGACCGCCGCGTCGGCCTGCTGCAACGCCAGGGCAAAGCGGGCGCGATCGATCCGGAACAGGATATCGCCGCGATGCACCTGTTGATTGTCCTTGACCAGCACGTCGGTGACGAATCCGGATACGTCGGGAGCGACCTGAACCACATCGGCGCGGACCCTGCCGTCACGAGTCCACGGCGACTCCATATAGTAGGCCCAGAGCGCGCGGCCGACGGCAAGCGCGGCAACGAGCGCGACCGCGGTCAGCGCAACCCGGCCGAGCCAGGCGAAATTCCCCTTCATGGCAAAAACTCCGAAAGATAGACGACCATGCCCAGCAGGCATACATACAGGGCGAAATTGAACAGCGCGCGGTGCCAGACCAGCCGGTAGAGCCCGAAGCGCTGCATGATCCGGCTCACCACCGCGCTCAGCGCGTAGGCAACGATCAGCCACAGCAGCAGCGCCGGGACCAGGACACCGTAGATGTCGAGCTCATATCTCATGCAGCAAAACTCTCCTCGGGCTGCGATCGATACGCAGGTGCATCCGGAAACAGGCCACGGCGGATGCCGACGAGGCCAAGCAATGCATCGTCCCGCGCGCGCTCATTGGGATCCTTGACCACCGCGGTCACCGCCGCATCGACGCATGACAGCAATTCGGCCGGCATCGCCTCGTCGGCATGGGCGCGAAACGCGGCCGCGAGGTCGTCCAGCATGTCGTCGATTGTACGCACGGTCGATGCGGCGAGGCCGTAGCGGGCCCGCCTGAGGTCGATGATGTTGAGCCCGATGCGCAGCTGGACCAGGCTGTCGGCATCGCGGCGGTCGCTTTCGGAGATGAAGGCGATGCGCTGCACCAGGAGGCCGAGCCGATGCAGCATCAGGCCGGCAAACTGCGCGCGGTCGCCGTGGCCGCGCCGCTCGGCTGCGACCGCGAGCGTCTGCCAGCCCGACGTCATCAGCCGCTTGGCGATCCATTCGGCGCCGACGCCGCGCGCGATCCGCGTCACGATCTCGGCGATGACGACGCCGAGGAAGAAGGCGACCGACGTGTTGGCAAAGCTGGCAAAATCCGCGCTGTAGGTCGATTGCAGCGCCAGCAGCGTCGCGGTGTTGGCGGCGAGCGCCATGCCGATCGGCGCGGTTTTGGGCCGCGCGATCAGGAAGCCGTACGTCAGGAAGGTCGGCGCCAGCGCGGCGATCAGCACCTCGACATGGGAGATGCCCGGCACCAGCGCGAACTGATAGATCGCGACGACGACGATCGCGACCAGCGAAAACAGGCCGAAGGCCCGGATGCTGCGCGCCGGCTCATCCTGCGCGGCGAAGAAGGAGCAGGCGACCGCGGCCATCATCGGCGCCGAGGCGCCGTCGGCCCAGCCGGTCGCAATCCACAGGCCGCAGCAGATCAGGATGGCGACCGCCGCCCCCGCGGCCGACCACAGCGCCATGCCGTGGTCGCGATGACGGACCGGCGCGGCCCCGGATTCCGGGTGGAATGCCAGCGGCACGCTGGAGATATCCCGGCCCGCGGCAATCGCATCGCCGATTGCGCGGCAGTCGGCCGAGATGTCGACCAGCTCGCGGAGCCGGAGCAGCAGGCTGATCGTGATGATGCGCTCCCGCGGCGCGAGGCCGTCGAGGGCAGACTGCCGCTCGGCGATCGCAGCGCGGATCTCGTCGCCGGATTGCCGTTGGCGATCGTCGTCGATGATCCAGGCGGCGAGATCGCTGATCAGGTGCCGCAGCTCCGGCTGCCTTTGCAGCGCCGCTTCGCCGAGCGCGGCGAGCCGGTCTTCGATCGACGTGATGATCGGCAACAGCATCAGCATGCGCAGCCGGATCTCGCCGAGGCCGCGCACGGTGCCGATTTCGGCGAGCCGGTCATAGGCGACATGGGTCGCCAGCGTATCGATCTCGACGATGTCGGTCGCAAGGCGAAGCCGCTGCGCCCTTCGCGTCTCGCTGGTCCCGTGATCGAGCAGCACGTCGCGGGACAGCCGGCGCGCATCCGACAGCCAGCTCCCGACGCGGCCGCCGACCGCCGGCGCGACGCTGCGCGGAAACACCACGGTCGACACCAGGCTCGCACAGATGATGCCGAGCGAGATCTCCTCGACCCGCGCCAGCGCGACATCGAAGATGCTGCCGGGGTCGGCCACCGACGGAAAGCCGATCAGTGCGACGGTGTAGCCGCCCAGCATGAAGACATAGCTGCGCGGCGTGCCGTCGAGCAGCGAAAGGTAGAGGCAGAGTCCGACCCAGAGCGCGATCGCGAGGCACAGCAGCTCCGGCGCGTTGATCAGGTTCGGCACCAGGGCGACCGTCATGCTCGCGCCGACCAGGGTGCCGATCACGCGGAAGAACGCCTTCGAGCTGGTCGCGCCGGCCAGCGGCTGCGACGTGATATAGACCGTCGCCATCGCCCAATAGGGCCGCGGCAGATCGATCGCCAGTGCGATGACCAGCGCCAGCATCGACGCGGCGAACGTCTTCAACGCGAAGATCAGATCCGCGTGGCGGACCAGGAACGGCTCTTCCGCGCGCATGACTATTTCGCCTCTGGCGTGGTCTTGGCTGGAGCAGTCTTGGCTGGAGCGGCCTTGGCGTCGTGCAGGCGGCTCGCTCGCTCGTCGATGCGCTGCAGCGTCTCGAAGGTTACCGCAAGCTCCTCGCTGCCGATATCCTTGAGCACGCTGGCCCGCACCCGGCGCAGCACCCGGTTGGTCTCCTCGACCTTGGCTTCGCCGGCCGCGGTGAGATGCAGCGTCTTGGCGCGCCGGTCGGTCGGATCCTCACGACGCTCGACCAGGCCTTCGGACTGCAGCAGATCGATCAGCCGCACCAGCGAAGGTCCCTCGATCCCCAGTTCGTCGGCGAGCACGCCCTGCCGGACGTTCTCCCCCTGCCGCGACAGCACCAGCAGCGGGATCGCCGTCGCGTAGGACAGGCCGTGATCGGACAGCGCCTGA
The DNA here is from genome assembly GCF_015291625.1 of Bradyrhizobium sp. CCBAU 53421. Taxonomy (NCBI): domain Bacteria; kingdom Pseudomonadati; phylum Pseudomonadota; class Alphaproteobacteria; order Hyphomicrobiales; family Nitrobacteraceae; genus Bradyrhizobium; species Bradyrhizobium sp. CCBAU 53421. Next base: position 8,380,265 of record NZ_CP030047.1, on the reverse strand, counting down.
TCCGACTCGCGACGCCAGATCCGGCCAAGCCTGGTGATCAGGCGGCCGATCTCGGCGTGGATATGGGATTGCGACGGAGCCATGCAAATTAGATAGGATACAAACTAATAGGATACAACCATATTGCATCGAAGGCGTGGATGATCACGCAGATGCGATCACGCGTGAGAGGCCGTCAGTATTTCTGCACGGTCGATCGGAAGATGATCCAGCTTGCGACCGACAGACTCCCCCGGAATCATCAGGACGCAAGCGATCGTGATCGCGCCAAACAAGGCGGCGAGAAGGAAGACCGTCACGTAGCCGTACTGCATGCCGCAACCTAGGACAGGGCGACGGCCCAGAAGCTTTGCGACATCAGGATGACGATCGACGCCGCTACGACGGCGACACCAGGCACGATCACCCAGGCGCGCTTGTGGTCGGTCGTATCGATGCAGCCGCTGATCGGCGTCGTGATCAGCATGCCCGCGACACTACCGAACGTGAGCGCCGTCCCGATCAAGCCGCTGGTTCAGCCGTGCAACTGGAGGAAAACCCCGACGAACGGCCCAATCCGCGACTGCATGTCTGCCATGAGGAAGTTCACGGCGAGCAGGGGCCAACGTGTGCAGGCGCAGAAGACGTCGCTTTGCGATCGGGCATGTTCCATGAACGCGCAGAAACGCGGAACGAAGCCATGGATGATTGATTTCTGCGCAACGCGCATGCCGCGATACGCATGGCGACAGACCGCACGATCCCGGAGCCTTTGCTCGAGACGTGCCCTCGCGCGTGACCGCTAGCTATCGCGTCAGCGTGTAAGCCAGGACGGCGATCACGAGTGCGATGATCGCAGACGTGATCATCATCCCGTAGGGACGCGCCCGTATCGCCTGCGTTGTCTCCGCGGTACTTGCCGGAGCTGGCTCAGCGGGACCTTCTCGGACCATGGTTGGCGTCCTGCTTGTAACAACATAGTCCGACGCGGCCGATGCAGCTTCGTTCCTAATTGTGTCGCAGCCGAACCGGGTCGGCTTAGGAACCTCGCTCCGAGGGCATTGTTGAGGCCTCATTCGAAGGCGCGCGGATGCGCTGCACTGTTCGCGCAAGGAGGAGATGATGGGATTGGCTCAATATGCGGTAATTCCAGCCGGCGAGGAGTGGGGCGTCCTGCACGACGGCAATCTCAATGCCGGATACGCCACCAAGGAAGCTGCATTCGAGTCGGCGGCGGCTGCCGCTGCGCTGGCAATCAGGCTGGGTCACGAGGTCCACGTCAGCGTTCCCGGACGCGATGAGGGCGAGGCGGCCCTCACCAAGCAGCCGGCATAGCTACGAACTGCGGCTGCCGCCACGCATACGGCTGCTGCAGCGCCGCGCTACGGATCGAGCTCCGTATCCCAGTAGAGATAGTCGAGCCAGCTCTCGTGCAGATAGTTCGGCGGGAACAGCCGGCCGTTGCGGTGGAGCTGATGCACGGTTGGGGCGTACGGCGTCTGCTTCGGAAACATCTTGGCCTGCTGCGGCGTCAAATTGCCCTTGCGCAGATTGCAGGGCGAGCAGGCGGCGACGACGTTCTCCCAGGTGGTCTGGCCACCCTTGCTGCGCGGAATGATGTGATCGAAGGTGAGGTCGTCGGCCGACAGGCAATATTGGCAGCTGAATCGGTCGCGAAGGAAAACGTTGAACCGGGTGAAGGCGGGGTGGGTGGTCGGCTTGACGAAGGATTTCAGGGATACGACGCTGGGCAACTGGATTTCGAAGGAAGGACTTCGTACCGCGCGGTCGTAATATTCGACGATGTTGACACGATCGAGGAACACCGCCTTGATCGCGTCCTGCCAGGACCAGAGCGACAGCGGGTAATAACTCAGCGGCCGGAAGTCCGCATTCAAGACCAGCACCGGCCAACCGCCTTGCGAGACATGTGCGTTCAAATAACGCTCCTGACTCCCATTAGCTGCGAAGCAGCACGCACTCACATACTACAGGCAGCGTGACGGGATTGTGAAGAGCAATGAGCGGCTTATCCGCCATGCCCTGCCATGTTCCTGCCCCGATTGCCTCCCGCCCGCGAGGCCCGTAAAGGGAGCCGCAAAGGCCCTGTCGGCCAGTGACGGACCCTGCCGATGACGACGACCACAAGCTATATCGAGGCGCCGCGCCGGTTGCGCGCATTCGTGCGTGCGCACGAGACCAGCCTCGTGGTGCTGGCGGTGCTGATTGGCGCCATTGGCGGCCTCGTGGTGGCGGTCATGAGCGGCCTCGTGACGGTGCTGCATTCGGTGCTGTTCAATCTGCCGCTGGGAGAACGGCTGTCGAGCCAGCCGAGCATCGACCCCGCGCGCGCCCTCGTGGTTCCCACGGTTGGCGGACTGGTGCTTGGAGTGGCGTTCCTGCTGCTGCTTCGGGTCCGGCCGGCCCGGGAAATCGACCCGATCGAGGCCAACGCGCTTTATGGCGGCCGGATGTCGTTCCGCGGCAGCGTGATCGTGGCGCTGCAGACGATCTGGTCGAGCGGCGTCGGCGGCTCGGTCGGGCTCGAGGCCGGCTATACCCAGCTGTCCAGCGGCCTCGCGGCCTCGCTCGGCCGCGGTTTTCATCTCCGCCGCAACGACCAGCGAATCATGGTCGGCTGCGGCGCCGCGGCGGCGATCGCGGGGGCCTTCAGCGCGCCGCTCGCCGGTGCGTTCTACGCTTTCGAACTTGTGATCGGCGGCTACACGCCGGCGAGCCTGACCCCGGTCGGCGTGGCGGCGGTGACTGGCTATTTCGTCGCCCATGCCTTCGAGCCGCTACCGCTTGGCGTCGGCGTCGGAACTGTCGGCGACGTACTGGGGCGGGATCTTGCCATCGCCACGCTGCTCGGCATGGTCGCGGCGCTGACCGGAATCGCGATCATGCGCGGGGTGACGCTGTGCGAGGCGCTGCTCACCAAGACCCGGCTATGGCAGCCGCTGCGGCCGGCGCTCGGCGGGCTCGCGGTCGGCGCGATGGCGCTGCTGACGCCGCAGGTGATGTCGTCGGGCCATGGCGCGCTGCGCTTCGCCGGCATCGTGGCGATGCCACTGACCATCATCGCCGGCGTGTTCGTGCTGAAGGCGGTGGCCTCGATCGTGTCGCTGGGTTCGGGTTTCCGCGGCGGATTGTTCTTCGCCACGCTGTTCATGGGCGCGCTCGGCGGCCGGCTGTTCGCGGCCGGCGTCGACATCGTGTGGCCTGGGCTCAATCTCGATCCCAACGCCTATGCTGTCATCGGCATGAGCGCGCTGTCGGCCTCGGTGATCGGCGGTCCATTGACGATGTCGTTCATCGCGCTGGAATCCACCGGCAATCTCTGGCTCACCACCGCGGTGCTGGTCGCGGTCATCATCTCGACCACGATCACGCGCGAGCTGTTCGGCTACTCGTTCGCGACCTGGCGGCTGCATCTGCGCGGCGAGACCATCCGCAGTGCCGCCGATATCGGCTGGATCCGCGATCTCACGGTCGGCAAGATGATGCGGCAGGACATGACGACGGTGAACGCCGCAATGCCGATCGAGACGTTCCGCGAGGAATTCCCGCCCGGCTCGAAGACCCAGGTCGTCGCGGTCGACGGCGAGGGGCGTTATGCCGGGCTCGCGCTGGTCGCGGAAGCGCACGCGCCCGATCTCGAGGCCGACAAGGGCCTTGCGGCCATCCTGCGCTACGCCGACGTGGTGCTGCATCCCGGCATGAACGTGCAGGAGGCAATCGCGGTGTTCGACGCCGCCGAAGCGGAATCGCTTGCCGTGGTCGAAGGCGACGGCGACCGGCGGCCGATCGGCCTGCTCACCGAAGCGCACGCGATGCGGCGCTATGCGGAAGAATCCGAGCAGCGCCGCCGCGAGGTGATCGGAGAGGTTTGATTACGCGGGCGCGCACTGTTCGACCCGTCATCCTGAGGAGCCGCGAAGCGGCGTCTCGAAGGATGCACGGCCACCGGCCGGGCCGTCGACCCTTCGAGGGCCGCTGAAGAAGCGGCCACCTCAGGGTGACGGTGATAGTAGGCGCTCTGCTTCAATACAGCGCGGTTACCCCATCACCCGCTCCAGCTTCTGCAAACACCGCGTCACCCGCACGGCGGCCGGCATCTCGGTGTCGGGAAAGCTGGTCTTCCAGTCGGTGACGCCGACTTCGCCGACATAGATGTCGCCGCGCGAGTCCAGCGCGATGCCATGCGGCGCCAGGAATTTGCCGGTCTCGACGCCCGGGCCGTGCTCGCCGCCGAGCCGGGCGATGCGCTTGCCGGTGCCATCTACGATCGACAGCCGCGGGCCGAGATTGGGCACCCTGCGGTTCACGGCCATGCCGGGGCCGAGCTCGCCGATCACGAAGTTCGGTTGCTTGCCGCCGGAGCAGCAGCACAGCGCGCAAGGCCGGTGCAGGTTGTTCCACTGCGTCTCGTATCGGCCGTTGCCGTCGAACACCTGGACGCGATGATTCTCGCGGTCGGCGACATAGACCCAGCCGTCGGCGTCGGTTGCGATGTTGTGCACGATGTTGAACTGGCCGGGATCGGTGCCCGGCTCGCCCCAGGTTTTGATCAGCGTGCCGTCCGGCGTGTATTTGTGGACACAGGCATTGCCGTAGCCATCGGAGACGTAGATCTCACCCTGCGGCGACAGCGCGGTATGGGTGCAGCGATGGAACGGCTCGCCGCTCATGAAAGGCGCGGGTTTGTTCGGGATACCGATCGTCAGCAGCACCTTGCCGTCGGTCGAGCACTTGCGCACGGTGTGGTCGCCGTCGTCGGTGCAATAGAGATTGTCGTCAGCATCGATGTGCAGGCCATGGGCGCGCGCGAACACGCCTTCGCCCCAGCTCCGGATGAAGTTTCCTTCGCGGTCGAGCACCACCATCGGATGTTCGCCACGGTTGAACACATAGACGCGATCCCTGCTGTCGACTGCGACGGAGGCGACATCAGTCAGGCTCCAGCCGTCGGGGAGTTTTGCGAAGTTTTCCACCACGCGGTAGCGATGGTCGCCGGTGCCGAGGATGGTTGGCATGTAATGTCCCCCAAGGTCGTCATTCCGGGGCGATGCGCAGCATCGAACCCGGAATCTCGAGGTTCCGGGTTCGCTTCGCGTCCCGGAACGCCGGTAAGTTTTCTACGAAAGCTTCGCCACCGGCCCGACATTGCGCGGTAACAGGCCTGCCTCGATCGCCTTGATCTGCAGCGCCAGATAGCGCGAGTTGATGCGGCATTGCGCGAGGCTGCCGGCGATGAACCACAGGCCGGGCTGCGGCGTGCGGGTGTACATGTTGCGCAGCTCCTGGCCGTCGCCAAAACCCCAGATCGGGCCGACGCGCGCAGCCATGGCTTCCCCGAACAGCCTCTTCACCAGTTCTTCCTGCGGCCGGTAGCCGGTCGCGAGCACGATCAGGTCGGCGGTAACCGTCTCGCCATTCTTCAGTCGCGCGCCTTCGCTCACGAAGGTGTCGATATCGGCAAATTGCTTCAGAGCGATCGCGCCGCTGGCGACGAGGTCGGAGCAGCCGACGTTGAAGTAGTAGCCGCCGCCGCGGGTCAGGTACTTGAACTGCCAGCCGGTGCCGCCGTCGCCGAAATCGAGCTTGAAGCCCTTGCGCGCGAGGCCGTCGAGCAGCGGCTTGTCGAGCTCTTTCGACTGCTCCGTCATCAGCACATGGCTGCGCTTGGCGAGCGCGAGCGGCATCGAGGTCGCGATCAGATCATTGTCCTCGAGCGAGCCATCATTGTAGGCGGCATAGGCCAGCTGCGCCGACGGCTCGATATTGGTAACCAGCGTCGAAGAACGCTGCACCAGCGTGACCTCGGCGCCGGATGAATGCAGGTCCTGTGCGATGTCGTGGCCGCTGTTGCCGGTGCCGATGACAAGCGCGCGCTTGCCGGCCCAATGTTCGCCGTCCTCATAGCCACTGGAATGCAGCACCTTGCCGGAGAAACTCTCCAGCGACGGGATATCAGGCAAGCTCGGAATGCCGCTGACGCCGGTCGCCATCACGACATGGCGCGGCTGCATTGTCTGCGTCGTGCCGTCGGCGCGGCGCAGCTCGACGGTCCAGCGTCCCTTGGCCTCGTCATAGCTGCCCCCGACGAATTCCGTGCCGGTCCAGAAGTTCAGCTCCATGGCATCGACATAGGATTCGAACCAGTTGGCGAGCTTGTCCTTGGGGATGTAGGTCGGCCAGTTCGGCGGGAACGGCATGTAGGGCAAATGATTGACCTGCACCTGGTTGTGCAGGGTCAGCGCGTGGTAACGCTTGCGCCAATTGTCGCCGACCCGGGCCTCGCGGTCGACGATCAGTGCGTCGATCTTGAGCTGCTTGAGCCGCGCGGCGATCGCCAGCCCGGCCTGTCCGCCGCCGACCACGAGCACGTCGGGATCGCGGTCGCCATATTCGGCGGATGCCTTGCGCAAGTCGAGCCAGTTGGGTCCGCGGAAGTCGCGCGAGTAAGCTTGGCCGCGCGGCCGCGTGTGGCCCTGCTGCTCCTCAAAGCCCTTCAATTCCTCGAGCGCCGTCAGCAGCGTCCAGGCCTTCAGTCGATCGCCGTCGGCGGCGTCAGGGATCAGCCGCACGATGCCGTGGCCGCGGCCGACGGCAGTCTCGAACTTGAAGATCGCCTCGATCGCATGGGTGCCGGCGCGCATCACCCGGCGGGGCGGCGCGCGCTCGGCATCGATGCGGAAGTCATGCGGCGTGCTGCGGCGCGCGTGCGCGGGCAGTTCCTCGACGATGGCAAAGGCGCGGTTGACGGTCTGGATGTTCCAGCTCAGCGCCAGCACGTCGCGCCAGTAGCTCTCGGGGTGGACCAGCGGCTTCAGCAGCACATCGTCGGGACCCGCCAGCGCATCCTCGAACTGCACAAGCCAATTGTCGGCGGCGACCGAAATATCGTCCGTCTTGTCGAGCATTGAGCGTTTCTCGTCATCGGCCGCCTTGGTGAGGTTTTCTTGGCGGCGTTCCCTTGGCGTCGAGCCTATACCCATTGGCAAGGCCGCAGAAAGGGCGTGACGGGATAGCGCCTATTCGGCCAGCGACAGGATCAGGCCTTGATCCGGCGGAACGCGGCCCTGCAGGGTATCGAGATAGGCCTCGCGCACCGCGGCCGGGCCGCGCCGTTCGACGACATCGAGCCAATCGGGCAGATGCGGCACGAGCTCGGTCCAGGCGGCGCCGAAACGCTGGTCGATGCCGCCGGGCCCCCATTCCTTGGCGCGCCTGCGGATCTGGTCCGGCGCGAAGAACCACACCGGCTTGGCGCCGGGCAGCGTCGGCTCGTCCGGCTCGCTCGCACGATGCGTGAGCCCGACCCGGCCGGAATAGACCATCTGCGCGCCGAAGTGCCGGTGCAGGCTCTCGCGCAGCGCGCTGTTGCCGGCCATGTCGACATAGGCGACAGGCTCGGCCGCCGGGATCGCGCTGACCTGGTCATAGGTGACGACCTCGTCATAGCAGCCGAGCGAGCTGACGAAATCGACATTGCCCTTCGAGGTCAGCCCGATCACCCGGATACCTCGTTTGTGCAGCAGGTGGGCGAGCCCGAACGCGGTCTTGCTCGAGGCCGACGACAGGATGACGCGGCGCGCGCCGTAGAATTCATTCTCGGCGAGGGCGTCATCGACCAGGAACGACAGCATGAACAGCGGCAGCAGCAGCGCGCGGAAGTCGCCCTGCCGGCCGGCATAGGTCGGATCGCCGGAGACGCGGGCATAGGCATTGTAGACCGGCGAGACCTCCTGCCGGTGCGCGGCCGCATCGCGCAGACCGCGCTTGCTGACGTCGGCCGCCTCGATCACGAGATGGGTCGCCATCGGGAAATAGCCGAACAGCGTTTCGCCGGCTGCGATCGTGGGATGTTTCGACGCCAGCACCTCGCCAAAACCCCACACCGGGATGATGCCGTAGCCGTCGGGCGCCGGGAACAGCTGCCAGTATTTCAGCTGCTCGCCGATCACGGCGTAGGTGATGTTGTTGGCGGTGAAGGCGAAGCGGGTCACTTTCACCAGCAGCGCGTCGGCCGGCAGGGCCGCGGCGTCGGGCAGCTGCGTCTCGATCACCTTGCATTGCTGCAGGTCGTTGCGGATGACGATGAAGTCGGTCGAGTTCATGGCGATGATCCGGGCTGGGGATGCGCCGGCATCGTTGCGTCGATCGCCGGCCTTTTGCAACAGCAACTAAGTTTCAAACGCCGTTCGGCTTCACCGTCACCCGGTTCAGCGAAGCTGACCTTCGCGGTAGAGGTCGCGCAGCTTGCGCTTGAAGATCTTGCCGGTCGCCTCGCGCGGCAGCGCATCCATGAAGCGGATGTCCTTCGGCACCTTGAAATTGGCGAGCTTGCCGCGGAGGAATTCCTGGATCGCGGCGACCGACAGCGTGCTACCGGCTTCCGGCTCGACGCAGGCGAACAGCCGCTCGCCATATTCGTCGTCGGGAACGCCGAACACCGCGCAGTCACGGACGCCTTCCATGCCGATCAGGGTATTCTCGATTTCGGCGGGGTAGATATTGACGCCGCCCGAGATCACCATGTCGCGCTTGCGGTCGCACAGGAACAGATAGCCGTCCGCGTCGAGATAGCCGACGTCGCCGACGCTGACGAGGCCGTCGCGATCGGCCTCGGCGCGCGCCTTGGCGTTACCGTGATAGTCGAAATCCGATATCAACGTCTGGCGCATGAAGATCTCGCCGGGCTCGCCGACGTCGCAAGGCGTGCCGTCCGGCCGGAACACCTTGACGATGCCGCCCTCGATGGCGCGGCCTACGGTGCCGGGCTTGGCCAGCGCTTCCGCCGCCGTATGCCAGACCGGGATGCCGGTCTCGGTGGCGCCGAGATATTCGTTGATCACCAATCCCCACCACTCGATCATCGCGCGCTTGACCTCGACCGGGCAGGGCGCCGCGCCATGCACGATGAAGCGTAGCGAGGACAGGTCGTAGCGGCGCCGCGCCTCCTCCGGCAGCCGCAACAGGCGCACGAACATGGTCGGCACCATGTGCATGTGGGTGACGCGGTGGCGTTCGGTGAGTTGCAGCAGGTCCTCGGGATCGAAGCGCGGCTCCAGCACGACGGTGCAGCCGTTGCGGAACGCGAACATCCCATAGGAGTGCGGGGCCGAATGGTACATCGGCCCGTTCATCAGGATCACCTGGCCGTCGTCCGGCCTGATGCCGAAGGTAATGGTGCTGATGCGCGCGGCGGCGGCCTGCTGCGCGAGCGGCAGCGGCTTGCGCTGGACGCCCTTCGGCAAGCCGGTGGTGCCCGATGTATAGAACATTGGCGCTGCCCCGATCGGGGCGTCGGTCAGCGGTTGATGCGTGTCACGCCAGATGTCCCAATCGGTCATGCCGTCGGGCACCCGCGTGTTCTCCGGCGCCACGCCATAGGCCGCGGCGATCTCCGGCGGCGTCGTCACCACCAGGAGCTTGATCGCCGGCGGCAACCCGTCGCGGATCTGCGGCAGCAGGTCGGCGTGGCAGACCAGCGTGTTGGCGCCACTGTCGGACAGGATGTAGGCGACCTCGTCGGCCTTCAGATGCCAGTTGATCGGCACCACCGGGCTGCCGAGCGCGGCCGAGGCTGCGACCACCTCGAACAGCGCGAAATCGTTGCGCAGCATCATGCCGACCGGCTTGCCGCCCTGAACGCCAAGCGCGCGGAAGCCAGTTGCGGCCCGCGCAATGCGGGCGTGAATATCGCTGTAGCTGATCTGTCTGTCGCCGCTGATGATCATGCTGCACTTCTCCAGGCGGCGTCCAAGTCAGGCGCTGGCACGGACGAAATCGTTGCGGGCCTCATTAAACTCCGCTTTCAGCCGCGCCACCAGCTCGGCGACCGGCGGGGCGTCGGTGATCTGGCCGATGCCCTGGCCCGAGCCCCAGATGTCGCGCCAGGCCTTGGCCTTGGTGTTGCCGCCGGAGCCGAAATTCATCTTCGACTTGTCGGCGACGGGCAGGTTGGCCGGATCGAGGCCCGCCGCTGCGATCGACGGTCCGAGATAGTTGCCGTGCACGCCCGTGAACAGGTTCGAATAGACGATGTCGTGCGCGGCGTATTCGGTCAGCGCCTGCTTGTACCTGATGTCGGCATTGGCTTCCTCGGTCGCGATGAAGCGCGTGCCTACATAAGCGAGGTCGGCGCCGAGCGCGAGTGCGGACGCGATGCTCCAGCCGTCGGAGATCGCGCCCGACAGCAGGATTGTGCCCTTGAACCACTGCTTGACCTCGCGCACCAGCGCGAACGGCGACAGCGTGCCGGCGTGGCCGCCCGCGCCGGCGCAGACCAGTATCAATCCGTCGACGCCCTGCTCGGCGGCCTTGCGGGCGTGCTTCACGTTGATGACGTCGTGGAACACGACGCCGCCGTAGGAATGCGCGGCCTCGACGATCTCGGACGGCGGGCGCAGCGAGGTGATGATGATCGGCACCTTGTGCTTCACGCAGGTTTCCATGTCGTGCATCAGGCGGTCGTTGGAGGCGTGGCAGATCTGGTTGACCGCGTAGGGCGCGACCTTCTTCTCCGGATGCAGCGCCTGGTACTCGCCGAGCTCGTTCTCGATCCGCGTCAGCCACTCGTCGAGCTTCTCGACCGGGCGGGCGTTGAGCGCCGGGAATGAGCCGACGATGCCCGCCTTGCACTGCGCGATCACGAGCTCCGGCCCCGAGACGATGAACAGCGGGGAGCCGACGACCGGCAGGTCAAGCCTGTTGGCGAGCGAAGCGGGCAGCGACATTGTTCGGATCCTCCATGCGTACCGCCCGGCCGGGTGCCGGGGCGGATCGCGATTTGTTGTGATGGCTGGAGCGTCGGCTCCCTTGGCGCGGCAATATAGGGCTGGACGGCTGCGTTATGACGTTCAATATTGAACAGCCAATTTGCCAAAAATGAACAGGCACAGGCGGGCGGCATGGACTGGGAGCTTTGCAAGACGTTCGTCGCGGTCGCGGAGACGCGCAGCTTCGCCGGCGCGGCGCGGCGGCTGCGCATCAGCCATCCGACCGTCGGCCGCAACGTCGCGGCGCTCGAGAAGCAGCTCGGGACCCGCCTGTTCGCCCGTTCCAACGACGGCCTGTCGCTGACGTCGCACGGCCGCAAATTCCGCGAGCACACCGAGGTGATGGCGGCGGCCGCCTTGCGCGCAGAGGCGGCCGCGTCCGCCACCGGCGAGCAGGCCCGCGGCGTCGTGAAGCTGTCGATCGGCGCGACGCTGGCGGCGCATTGGCTGATGCCGCGGCTCGGACCGTTCCTGCGCGATCACGCCAACATCCAGCTCGAGATCATCACCCACCCGTTTCCGGCGAGCGTGCGGCGGCGCGAGGCCGACGTGGTGCTGCGGCCGGTCGATGCCGGGGACGAGAACCTGATCGGGCGCAGGATCGGACGGCTCGGCGCCGGCTTCTATGCGTCACGCGGTTATGCGGCCGGGCGCAAGCTGCCGGAGCGGCCGGACGAGTGGCGGGGGCACAGCGTGATCGGGTTTGCCGACCAGGCCTCGAATGTGCGCCTCGCGCGGTGGAGCGATTTCATCACGCGGCAAGGCACGCTGGTGATGCGCTGCTCCTCGCAGGGCGACATGCTGGCGGCGGCGCGGGCCGGGCTCGGGATTTGCGCACTGTCCTGTCTGGTCGGGGCCGACTATCCCGATCTGGTGCGGGTCGCTCCGCAAAAGCTGTCGAGCCTCTCCGATCTCTGGCTGCTCGCCCATCCCGACCTGGTCGAGCTTCCCTCGGTGCGCGCCGTCATCGGCTTCGTCACCGATTGCGCGCGCGAGGACCGCATCAGGCTGCGCGGATAGAAACCAGAGCGTTTTCAAGCGAAGCGGACACCGGTTCGCGTGAAGAAAACGCGCCGAACCAAGAAGTTTTCAGGCGCGGGCCCGCCATAGCGTTGCCGCGAGCAACATGAAGGCAGCGCAAGTCCACAGCGCCTGCCAGTTCTCCGGCCCTTCGTTGAGCCCTGTGTAGATTGCCGCTGCAAGGAAAATGCCGGCAAACATCGATTCCGCCAGAGGGCGGTTTCCCTTCCCCGGAGGATTGAGCAGCGTCATGGCTGCAAAAGGCACTGCCGCCATCGTGAGGGGCGCGAACGGAAAATCGATGAAGCGCGGGTCGAAGATCAGGCCGAGTGCCGTCGCCGTGCCGATCACGGCGGTGACCATCAAGGCCAATCCGTGCATCGTCACCAGCATCGATTCAGTGTGGTAGCCCTTCGGGCCCAGCAATTCGGCAAAGCTTGGCGGTGCGCGACCCGACACCAGGGCATTGGCGCCGAACACGGGCGACGCCGTTGCCGCCGCCAGGAGCGAGCCCCACACAAGCCAGCCTTCGGTTCCGTAACTTTCATAGACCAGTCGTTGCGCAGCGATCCCGAACAGGATTCCGGCTGTGGTCGCAGAGAGCGCGACCGCAAGCCATGACACGAGCCTTGCTTCCTTTGGCTCCCTCGGCTTGCGGCGCAAGGTCAGCCATGCCGCGCCGAACACCAGGATCGCTAGCGCCATTCCGCTGCCCATCTGCAGTTTCCAGAACGGAAAATTGCTGATCGGCACCCCAGCCGGATATTTCAGCGTGCGCTCTTCTGAATCGAACAGGCCCCAGGATCCGCCGACCGTGCCCTCGATCTCCCGCTTCCATCCTTCATCGTACGCCTCGAACAGGTTGACGCGGAAATGCTCGCGCCGGGCAAGGTCGAGCACTTCCGAGACCACCCGCGCCTGATTGACGCGCGACGGCAGCGCGGATTCGCGCATGCGCCCTTCGCTCGGCCAACCTACTTCTCCGATAAAGATTTCCTTGCCGGGAAAGACCGCCGCGATCTGCCGGCGCATCTCGTCGGCGTGAGCGGCGGCACGTTCCGCGGGGATCGGGATATTCTCCCAGTATGGCAGGATGTGAATCGTGATGAAGTCGACGGCGTCGGAAAGTTCGCGATTGCTCAGCCAGAACTCCCAGACGTCGGCATAGGTGACGGGGACGCTGACCTGTGCCTTGATCGAGCGGATCATTGCGGCAAGGTCGGACGGCGACATTTCCTTGCGCAGCAGCACCTCGTTGCCGACCACGAGTGCAATGATCGTGTCCGGATATTGCTTGGCGAGGCGTATCGCCGTTTCGACCTGTGTCGCATTCTTCTTTCGGTCCCGATCGAGGAATATGCCCTGAATGACTTTCAGCCCCGCCTTGGCTGCGAGCCCGGGAATCTGGTCGAGACCGAGATCGGTCGCGTAGGTGCGGATGCAGTGCGATATCTTCGCAAGTTGCGCGAGGTCTTCCGCGATCTGTTCCGGCGTGACCTGCGTCGCGGGAGCAAGCGATGTCTGATTGTTGCGGAACGGGGCGTAGGAGATGCACTGAACTTTATCGTTTGGATCGATCGGTGCGCGCGGCAAGCCGACCGGGATGCCCAGCCACCACCACGCCGCGGCGATGGCCCCCAGGGATATCAGGAGAAGCGTCAGCGGGGTGCGAAGCGAAACCAGGTCCGTCCTCCTTGCGGGAAGGATGTGCTGGGCGTCGTCAATGCGCGAGGCCGGCAAATTGAAAAAGTATTGGTCTACTCATGATATATCGCGCGATCACACGGCAAGTGTTTTTTCGTACCCTACTTTGCGCCGGCGATCACGCCTTCGCGATTCCTGAGCACGCGATAATAGGCCCACCACAGATGCGCGGCCGCGCCGCGCATCGGGCGCCACGGCTCGGCAAGCGGTGCCATCTGCCTCGGCGTCGGGCGCTCCTTCAGCCCCAGCCCGACCTTGACCGCCTCCTGGACGGCGAGGTCGCCCGCCGGCCACGCATCGCCATGGCCGAGGCAGAACAGGAGATAGACGTCGGCGGTCCACGGGCCGATCCCGGGCAGCGCGGTCAGCGTGTTGTGCGCGGCATCGGCCTCTTCGTTGGCGAGCACGTCGAGGTTCAGCCGCTCCTCGGCGAGCTCGCGCGCGATGTGCTTCAGCGTCTTGATCTTGGCCGCGGAGAGCCCGAGCCGGCCGAGCCGGTCGGCGCGCGCCTTGCGGATCACATCGTGGTGGAACGGATCGAATGCCTTGCTGACGCGGCCCCAGATCGCGGCAGCACTCGCGGTCGACAGCTGCTGCCCGCAGATGATCGCGGCAAGACCCGCAAACCCCGGCTCGCGCTGCCGGATGGCCGGCATGCCGGTCAGTTCGAGGATCGGGCGCAGCCGTCGATCCTGGTCGACCAGTCTGTGGATGGCCTCGTCGAGGTCGGCCTGGGTTTCGAGATGGATCAGCATTGCGGGATCTGCATTGGCTAGTCATGCGCGGGCTTGCCGCCCCTGCTAAAGCTCCGGCGGGCCTGGATGCGAGGGCCTCGGCGAAGCCTTGGCGTAGCCGGGACCCGCGCATCCATCTCCTATCGTAACAGAGTCTTGTCTAGCCGCATGGTCCGGAAAATTGGAAATCGGTTTTCCCGCGCGACCAACTTAAGGCGTTCGCGCGAAGATCATGCCCAAACCAGGATCGCCGGGCCCGGCCCGGCAATGACGCGCGATCGAACGCCATGCCACCCGTTTTCCGTTTTGCACCGAGTCCGAATGGCTACCTTCATCTCGGCCATGCCTATTCGGCGCTGCTCAACCACGACCTCGCGCGCGCCGCGGGCGGACGCTTCCTGCTGCGGATCGAGGACATCGACGCGACGCGTTGCCGGGTCGAATTCGAGCAGGCGATCTATGAAGATCTGGCCTGGCTCGGCATCGCCTGGGAGACTCCGGTGCGGCGGCAGTCGGAGCATTTTTCCGCCTATGGCGCCGCGATCGACCGCCTGACGGCCGAGCGGTTGGTCTATCCGAGCTTCGAAAGCCGCGCCGATATCGCGCGGCTGGTCGCGGAGCGCGAAGCCGGCGGAGTGTGGCCGCGCGACCCCGATGGCGCGCCGCTCTATCCGGGAACGGCCAAATCGCTCCCATCCGGGGAGCGCGACCGGCTGATCGGGCAGGGCGCGCCGTTCGCGCTGCGGCTCGACATGGCCGCAGCATGCGCCCGCGCCGACGGCCTGCGCTGGCGGGAAGCGGGCGAGGGTCCGGCCGGTGAGAGCGGAGAGGTGGCGGCGCGGCCTGAGGCCTGGGGCGATGTGATCCTGGCGCGCAAGGAGACCCCAACCAGTTACCATCTCTCGGTCGTGATCGACGACGCCCTGCAAGGCGTCACCGATGTGGTCAGGGGCGTTGACCTGTTCTGGTCGACCAGCGTGCACCGGCTGTTGCAGGAACTGCTTGGCCTGCCCGTGCCGGTCTACCGGCACCATGCGCTGATCCGGGACGCCGTCGGCCAAAAGCTGTCGAAATCGACCCAGGCGACGGGGCTGCGCGAACTGCGGGCAGAGGGCGCCAGCCCGGCCGATATCCGCCGCCTGGTCGGCTTGCCATAGATCCTGGCCGCATTTGGTCGCGAAACAGGGTGGTTACCATCACGGGGCTCAGCTGTGGCGCGCCGCAAACGGCGCAGTGACTCCGGCACGCCTGGCATGCCATGTTGTTGGCAGGGGCGGGGATTACTGAGGCCATGGCGTCAAAATCGCGCGTACGGCGCAGCAAGCGGCCATCCAAAAGGATGCCGCCGAAGGCGCGCGCTGCCAAAACGCGGACTGCCAAGCCACGCGCGGTCAAGATGGCGGCCAAGTCGGGCCGCAAGCGGGCTGCCCCGAAGGCTGCTCCCGGCATGGTCGAAACCGCGCTTGCCGCCTTTGCCCATGAGGTTCGGACGCCGCTGACCGGGATCCTCGCGATCAGCAATCTGCTCGCGACGTCGGATCTCGGCGAGCGCGAGCGGCGCTGGGTCGACACCATCAAGGCGGGGGCCGAGCATCTGGCGAGCCTTGCGACCCTGTTCGTCGATGCGGCCCGGAGCGAGGGGCCGGGGCTCGAGGTCCGGCAGGACTTCTTCGACCTGCGCGCGCTTGCGCGCCATGCCGGCGATTCGCTGGCCGGCCGTGCCGCAGCCAAGGGATTGCGGGCCTCGGTCGAGATCTCCGCCAAGCTGCCGGCGTTCGCGGTCGGCGATCCCGTCCGCCTGCGCGCGGCGCTGGAGAACCTGATCGACAACGCCGTCAAATTCACCGAGCAGGGCAGCATCGAGCTGCACGTCGCGCCGGTGCGTGCGGCCAAGGGAGAGGCCAAGGGAGAAGCTAAGGGGAAGGCGGAGGGCAGGATCGGCGTTGCCTTTGCGATCTCCGACAGCGGCATCGGCCTGACCCTATCGGAGGTCAAGCGCCTGTTCCGGCCATTCTCGCAGGCCAATGTCTCGATCGCATCGCGGTTCGGCGGCGCCGGGCTCGGCCTGTCCTCGGTCAAGCAGCTCGCGCGCGCGATGGGTGGCGACATCGCCGTGGCCCAGCGCGCAGGCGGCGGCACCATCTTCACGCTCAACGTGGTGCTGGCGTCAGCCGCAGCAGCGGCCGGCGTGCCCACGCGCGAAGGCGCGGCGGCGCCGTCATCGCAGCGGCTGCGGCTGCTCAGCGTCGAGGACAATCCGTTCGGCCGCGTCGTGCTCAACACGATCCTGACCGAGCTCGGTCACCATGCCGAATTCATCGGTCAGGGCGAGGGCGCGCCCGATCGCCTCGCGCAGGGTGCTTTCGATGCCGTGCTGATGGACATGGTGCTGCCCGGCATCGGCGGCGTCGAGGCCATCAAGCGCATCCGCGCGCTGCCGCCGCCGCACGGCCGCATCGTGATCGTCGGCATCTCCGGCCGTGCCGAGGACGAGGCCGCGGCGCGCGCCGCCGGCGCCGACACCTTCCTGGTCAAGCCTGTCTCTCCGCGGGCACTCGCGACTGCGCTGCTTGAAGCGTCACGCCGCGCGGCAGCCGCGACTTGATGATCGCCGCGTTCAACTCGCCGCCGAACACGAAGATCGCCGCGATGAAATACAGGAACACCAGCGCGATCACCACCGAGGCGAGCCCCGCATACATCGTGACGTAGTTGTTGGCGAAGCGCGCCAGATACATGCCGAAGCCGATGCCCGAGATCAGCGAGGCCACCATGGTGAAGATAATGCCGGGCAAGATCTGCGTGAAGCCGCGGCGTCCCGCCGGCAGCCAGGCATGCAGGATGAACAGCGCGACGACCAGGGCCAGCACCGTGACGCCGTAACGGGCGGTGTTGAGCAGGCTCTCGTTGGATTCGACGAAGAACGGAATGTAGCGCCGCGCCGCTTCGATGATCAGCGGGCCGAGCACGATCAGGAACGCCATCGCGAGCGAGGTGAACGCCGCAACCAGCGTGTAGCCGATCGATTCGAGCCGCAGCCAGTACCAGCGCCGCAGCTCGATCACGGCATAGGCGCGGTTCAGCGCCACCCGCAGCGCCTCGACGCCGTTGGAGGCAAAATACACCGCGAGCACCGCACCGATGGTCAGGATGTCGCCGCGGGTGTTGGTCAGGACGTCGTGGATCTGGCCGGACAGCGCCTCGGCGACCTGCTGCGGCCAGACCTGCAGCAGCAGACCGACCGCCTGGTCGGCAAGCTCCTTGGAGCCGAAGAAGCCGGCCACCGACGTCAGCACGATCAGGAACGGAAACAGGGCCATCAGGGTCGACAGCGCGATGTGGCTCGCGATCGCCCAGCCGTCGTCGGCGAGGAACGTGTAAAAGGCATCCATCACGACGTCGTAGACGTAACGAAGCTGCTTCACATTCCACCCGGCATTGTCGACAACCGCTCGGTCCGAGGACGGACCCAGCATCTGATATTACGCGGTGAAAAGCCAGTTGGTTGCATGGGCCGCCTGTGTGGAAGTCCGCGTCCTGCGGTGTTATGTACCGCAGATGACATCTGTCCTCAGCACGATCATTCTTCCCATCGCCGTCGGCGCCGTCGCGCTGGTGCTCCTGCTCGGCCTCATCAACATGATGAAGGGCGGCTCGCCGAACACATCGCAGAAGCTGATGCGGCTGCGCGTGCTGTTTCAGTTCGTCGCCATCGTCATCGCGATGCTCGCGGTCTGGGCGATGGGACGGTAGAGCGCTTTCGAGCGGTGTGCGCGATGCGCTAACCTTAGGAGATCACGGCCATGGTCGTTCTCAATCGGATCTACACGCGCACCGGCGATGACGGCACCACCGCGCTCGGCTCCGGCGAGCGGCGGCCGAAATACGATCTGCGGGTTGCCGCCTATGGCACCGTCGACGAGACCAATGCCGCGATCGGCGTGGTGCGGCTGCATCTGGCGGACAGTCCCGAGGTCGATGCGATGCTCCGCCGGATCCAGAACGATCTGTTCGATCTCGGCGCCGACCTTGCGGTGCCCGAGCGCGAGGGCAAGGCGGAACGCCTGCGGATGCTGGCGAGCCAGGTCGAGCGGCTCGAGCGCGATATCGACAGCCTCAACGATCAGCTTGCGCCGCTGACCTCGTTCGTGCTGCCCGGCGGGACGCCTGCATCCGCATATCTGCATCTTGCCCGGACGATATGTCGCCGCGCGGAACGGATGATGGTGGAACTCGCCGCCCGGCCGGACGAGCCGGTCAATGCTGCTGGCATCCAGTATATGAACCGGCTGTCGGATTTCCTGTTCGTTGCCAGCCGCTTCCAGAATAATAAAGGAGCCGGGGACGTGTTGTGGGTGCCGGGCCAGAACCGCTAAACTGGTTCAAAACCGAGGGACGGTTTTTTGGCATTGGCGCGTTGACCGGGGGAAACGGGACCTTTAGGTTCCGCGCCAGCCAACCGAAACCCATAAAATCAAAGCGAAAGAGGATCGATGAAGGTTCTTGTGCCGGTAAAGCGGGTCGTCGACTACAACGTCAAGGTCCGCGTCAAGAGTGACGGGACGGGCGTTGAGCTCGCCAACGTCAAGATGTCGATGAACCCGTTCGACGAAATCGCCGTCGAGGAAGCGTTGCGGCTGAAGGAAGCCGGCAAGGCGACCGAAGTGGTGGTGGTGTCGATCGGACCGGCGCAGGCTTCGGAGACCATTCGCACCGGGCTCGCGATGGGCGCCGACCGCGGCATCCTCGTCAAAGCCGAAGGCAATGTCGAACCGCTCGCGGTCGCCAAGATCCTGAAGGCAGTGGTCGAGGCGGAGCAGCCCGGCCTCGTCATTCTCGGCAAGCAGGCGATCGACGACGACAGCAATCAGACCGGCCAGATGCTGGCCGCGCTGCTCGGCTGGTCGCAGGCGACGTTCGCCTCTAAGCTCGAGGTCGAAGGATCCGACTTCAAGGTCACGCGCGAAGTCGACGGTGGCCTGCAGACCATCAAGCTCAAGGGCCCGGCGATCGTCACCACTGACCTTCGCCTCAACGAGCCACGCTACGCGTCGCTGCCCAATATCATGAAGGCGAAGAAGAAGCCGATCGACGACAAGAGCGTCGCTGACTACGGCGTCGATGTGACGCCGCGTCTGGAAGTGCTGAAGACCGCGGAACCGGCAGGCCGCAAGGCGGGCGTCAAGGTCAAGGACGTCGCCGAACTCGTGAACAAGCTCAAGACCGAAGCCGGGGTTCTCTGATGACGACGCTGTTGATTGCCGAACACGACCACGAGACCCTGAAGGACTCGACCAACAAGGCGCTGACCGCGGCGAGCCAGCTCGGTGGCGACGTCCATGTGCTGGTCGCCGGTGGCGGCCAGGGCACCAAGGCGGCGGCGGAAGCAGCCGCCAAGCTCGCCGGCGTCACCAAGGTGCTGGTGGCTGAAGGCCCGGCCTATGAGCACGACCTTGCCGAGCCGCTGGCCGCGCTGATCGTCGCACTGGCGCCGAACTACGACGCCTTCGTCGCGCCCGCGACCTCGCGCTTCAAGAACGTGATGCCGCGCGTCGCAGCGCTGCTCGACGTGATGCAGGTCTCCGAGATCATCAAGGTCGTTGCGCCCGACACCTATGAGCGGCCGATCTATGCCGGCAACGCGATCCAGACCGTGAAGTCGAAGGACGCCAAGAAGGTGATTACGGTCCGCACCTCGACCTTCGCCGCCGCCGGCGAAGGCGGCAGCGCGGCAATCGAGAACGCCGCATCCGCGGCCGATCCGGGCCTGTCCACGTTCGTCGGCGAGGAGGTCGCCAAGAGCGACCGTCCGGAGCTCACCTCGGCCAAGATCATCGTCTCGGGCGGCCGTGCCATGCAGAGCCGCGAGAACTTCGCCAAGTACATCGAGCCGCTGGCTGACAAGCTCGGCGCCGGCGTCGGCGCCTCGCGCGCCGCGGTCGATGCCGGCTATGCGCCGAACGACTGGCAGGTCGGCCAGACCGGCAAGGTGGTGGCCCCGGAACTCTATGTCGCGGTCGGCATCTCCGGTGCGATCCAGCATCTGGCCGGCATGAAGGACTCCAAGGTGATCGTCGCCATCAACAAGGATGAGGACGCGCCGATCTTCCAGGTCGCCGATTACGGCCTGGTCGCCGATCTCTACCAGGCGGTTCCGGAGCTGACCGAAGCGCTCGGCAAGCTCGGAAAGTAAGCGACAAGACACCGGCCGGATGGCTAAGCTCCGGCCGGTGTTGTTATTTTCGAGGCAATGATCCGGAAACGTTTTTCCGGAAGGATCATGCCCGACAGGGGAAATGGGATCGGGGTGTGATTGCCTGCAATCACATCATGGTCCCGGGAAACGTTTTCCGGCGGATTGGGCAACCCGGAAGGCTTCACTTCGGGTATCGTTGGAATTGGGCAGGCGCGACATGCGCGCCGTTCCGGTGGATGACAAGATGACGGTGGCAATCAAAAAGGTCGGCGTGATCGGTTCGGGCCAGATGGGCAATGGCATTGCCCATGTGGCGGCGCTGGCCGGTTTCGACGTGGTGCTCAATGACGTGTCCGGCGACCGGCTGAAGTCGGCGCTGGCGACCATCAACGGCAATCTGACCCGCCAGGTTGCCAAGAAGGCGATCAGCGAGGCCGAGCGCAAGCAGGCGCTCGACCGCATCGCCTCCGCCGAGTCGCTTGATGCGCTGGCCGATTGCGATCTCGTGATCGAGACCGCGGTCGAGAAGGAAGAGACCAAGCGCAAGATCTTCCACGACGTCTGTGCGGTGCTGAAGCCGGACGCGATCGTCGCGACCAACTCGTCGTCGATCTCGATCACGCGGCTTGCCGCCTCGACCGATCGTCCCGAGAAGTTCATCGGCATTCACTTCATGAATCCGGTGCCGGCGATGGAGCTCGTCGAACTGATCCGCGGTATCGCCACCGACGACACAACCTTCGATACCGCCAAGGCGTTCGTCGCCAAGCTCGGCAAGCAGGTCGCGGTGTCGGAGGATTTCCCCGCCTTCATCGTCAACCGCATTCTGCTGCCGATGATCAACGAGGCGATCTACACGCTGTACGAGGGCGTCGGTAACGTCGAAGCGATCGATGCAGCGATGAAGCTCGGCGCGCACCATCCGATGGGCCCGCTCGAGCTCGCCGACTTCATCGGCCTCGACACCTGCCTGTCGATCATGCAGGTGCTGCACGAGGGGCTGGCCGACTCCAAGTACCGGCCGTGCCCGCTGCTGGTGAAATACGTCGAGGCCGGCTGGCTCGGACGCAAGTCCCAGCGCGGCTTCTACGACTACCGCGGCGACAAGCCGGTCCCGACCCGGTAATCACTGCACTCGTTTCAGCTCAGTGCCCGCAGCAGCGCTAGCGTCGCGGGCACAAGACCTGCGACCATCGCCACACCCGTTCCGAGTCCGAGCAGATGCGCTGCCAGCGCGAGGCGCTGGCTCTGTCCGCGCGCCGTCATTGCAGAACCTCGCAGGCGTGCTTCAGCCGCTTTGCGGCCTCTTCGATGATCGATGACGGATTGGCGAAGCTGACCCGGATGTAAGGCGAGAGCCCGAGGTCCTCCCCGGGAAACACCACCAGACCGGCTTGTTCGAGCAGGTAGGCCGCGAAATCGCGGTCGGTCTCGATCGCCTTGCCGTCGGGCGCGCGCTTGCCGATCACGCCGGCGCAACTGACCAGCAGATAGAATGTGGCTTCGGGCGGCGTGCAGGAGAGCCCGCTGCATCCGTTCACGAGTTCGGCAAAGCGGTCGCGCCTGGCGCCAAGGATCGCGGCGCGCTCGGCCAGCACATCCTGCGCGCCATCGAGCGCCGCCATCGCGGCGGCCTGGCTGATCGACGAGGCGCCGGATGTGGTCTGCGACTGGATCGTGATCATCTCGCGGATCAGCGCCGATGGTCCGGCGGCGTGGCCGATCCGCCATCCCATCATGGCGTAGCTCTTGGCGAGGCCGCTAATGGTCAACGTCCGTGGCCTTAACCGCGGCTCGATCTCTGCAAGCGTCGGCGCCGGCGCGCCGTTGAACGTGATGTGCTCGTAGAGCCCGTCGGAGAGCACCCAGATATCCGGATGCTGCAGGAGGATTGCTGCGATCTCGGACAGATCCTCAGGCGAATGCAGCGCACCAGAGGGGTTGACCGGATTGTTGAGGACGATCCAGCGCGTGCGCGCCGATATTGCCGCCTGCAAATCCTCAGCACGCAGCTTGAAGCCGTTGTTCTGTGCACACGGCACGACCACCGGCGTGCCGCCTGCCAGCCGCACCTGATCGAGATAGGGCGCCCAATAGGGCGCGGGGACGATCACCTCGTCTTCAGGCGCGAGCGTCGCCAGCAGCGCATTGAACAGCGCCTGGGTCGAGCCGTTGGTGATGACGATCTCGTCGAGCCGATAGTCGAGATGGTGGTCACGCAGCAGCGCGGCCTGCACCGCCCGCTTCAGTTCCGGCGTGCCGTCGACATCGGTGTAACGGGTTTCGCCGCGCAATGCCGCCTCATGCGCCGCCGCGATCACATGATCCGGCGTCGGGAAGTCCAGATTGCCCGAGGACAGCTCGATGACGTCGCGCCCGGCGGCGCGCAGTTCGCGGGCGCGTCGGCGCAGCACCGACGCGGGTGAGGCCTTGATGCCGCTCATGCGCGGCGAGAGGATCGGGGCGGCGGTCATCGGACGTACTGCGCCTCACCGTTGCCGAACGACCAGTTTTCCGGAAGCACCTCGACCAGATTGACGAAGATGTCTTCGGCGCGCAGGCCCGGACTTTCCGTCAGCCGTTCGGCGATCCGCCGATAGAGCGTCTGCTTCTGCGCCACCGGGCGGGTGTTGCTGACCGTGATCTGGATAATGACCAGATCGTCGCTGCGGCTGATGCCGAGGTAGTCCGCGCCATAGGCGAAATCGTCGCCATCGTGCTCGGAGATCGTCATGAAGCGATCGCCTTCCGGCACATCGAAAGTCTCGCGCATGGCGCGATAGAGGCTCTCGAGAATGGCCTTGCGGTAGGCGGCGGGCTTGCCCTGCCTGAGTGAGACGCGGGTCAGCGGCATGATGGTAGCTCCTGGCGATCGTTGCGTTGAGCGGATCCTAGGAGCTCGTTGATCATTGAAAAACCGTATGGTAACGTATTTCAATGATTACTAATTGCAATGAATGGCCATGAAGGCGCTCGACGTCGAGGCGGTGCAGGCCTTTGTCCTGGTGGCGGACCTCAGCAGCTTCACGCGCGCGGCGCAGGTCATGGAGACCACGCAGTCCGCGGTCAGCCTGAAGATCAGGCGGCTGGAAGACGGGCTCGGCCGGCGGCTCCTGGAGCGAACGCCGCGGCTGGTTCGGCTGTCGGCTGAAGGGGCCGCGTTCCTCGGCGCGGCGCGCAATCTGGTCGCCGCGCATCAATCGGCGATGGGATCGTTCGCCGTCGAACATCGGCGATTGGTCGTGGGCATCAGCCATCACATCGTCGGATCGGAATTGGCCTCGCTGTTGAAGCGGATGAACAGCACCGATCCGGGCCTCGTGATCCAGCTGAATGTCGATACGTCGCGTGCCGTGCTCGGCGCATTCGACGACGGCAAGCTCGATGCCGCGATCGTGCTGCGCCACGACGCCAAGCGCCGCGATGGCGACGTGCTGTTCGAAGAACCTTTCGGCTGGATGGCCGCGCCCGATTTTCACCATCGGCCCGGCGAGCCGCTGCGCCTGGCGACCCAAGCCGAGCCGTGCAGCGTGCGCGCCATGGCGGTCGAAACTCTCGACGCCGCCGGCATCGCCTGGACCGAGGCGTTCGTCGGTGGCGGGCTTTCGACCATCGGCGCTGCGATATCCGCTGGCCTCGCCGTCGCCGCGCTGGCGCGGCGGGTGGCGCCGGCCGATACCGTCGACCTCGGGCCGCGGCTTGGCCTGCCGCCATTGCCGTCGCGCGATGTCATGCTCCACTCAAAGCTGTCGGATGCGCGGACACGACAGGCGCTGCGCACCCTCGGCGCGGCGTTTGCCGCGAACGCGGCCTGAGCGGCGCCTCGAGAGCGCTGTCGATCTCAGAGCATTTCGAGGACGATGCGTCAGCCTGACGCGGCCATCCGTTACCCAAGCATTAACTTTCACGCGCTACGCAAGGCCAAGTTTGGGAGTGCCGCGTATGGACATGATGAGCATGGTGTCGAGCATCTTGTCGATGCAGCAGGGCAATTTGCAGGGTGAGATCGCGACCCGCGTGACCAAGCAGAACCTCGATGCGGAAAAGTTCGCGGTTCAGACCCTGCTCGGCAGGCCGTCGACCGCCAATCTCGGTCCCGGCGTCGGCGGCAACCTCAACGCCGTCGCCTGATCAAAAGCCCGCCGCGGCCGGGGCTAGCGCCGCTTTCACCAGCTTGATGGCATCGTCGCTCGCCCATTCGGCGGGACCGGCGATATTGGCGATCTCGCAGCCCTTGCCGTCGACCAGTACCGAGGTCGGCATGCCCAGCGCCTTGCCTATGTTTTTAAGGTCCTGAAAGACCTTGGCTTTTTGGTCGCTGAAATAGCCGAGATTGGTCAGATTGGCCTCTTTCAGGAAATTCTTCGGCTTGTCCGGGTCGCGGGTGTCGATGTTGATCGCGACCACCTCGAAATCCTTGCCGCCGAGCTTGGTCTGCAGGCTGTCGAGCGCCGGCATCTCCTTGCGGCAAGGCACGCACCAGGTCGCCCACAGGTTCACCAGCACGGTCTTGCCGCGCCAGTCCGAGAGTTTCTTCGGTTGGCCGTTGGCGTCCTCGAAGGTCAGGTCGGGAAGCCTCAAGGGGGTGGTTGCCATGGTCAGTGCCGCGACCTCGCCATGGGCGAAGGGGGCGATCTTCTTGGCCAGATCCACGGCGCCGTTGCAGGCGATATCGCCGCCGGCGGGATGCCTGAGACCGGAGACCCCGACATAGCCGATCGCAGCCCCGGCCAGCACAGCGCCGATCACCAGCGGGATGCGCCATTTGGCCGTCGGCCTGGCACTCGGCTTGGCGGTCGGTTCGGATGGGGTCGTCTCGGGCATATCGTTTGTCATCCTGGGTCAGATATGGCTATGCAGTGCCGGGAATACGTCCCGAACCGCTGTGCCGTTTCGCCGCTCCGGCGATGAAACAGTGCGGCCTGAAATACGAATTCGTGAGCGAGATGTCATGAGCAACAAGATGTGGGGCGGCCGGTTCTCGGAGCGTCCCGACGCGATCATGGAGGAAATCAACGTCTCCATCGACGTCGACCGTCACCTTTATGCCCAGGACATCGCCGCGTCCAAGGCCCACGCCGCGATGCTCGCTGCGCAAGGCATCATCACGTCCGCTGATGCGAAAAATATCGGCAAAGGTCTAGACACGATTTTGTCAGAAATCGGCAAGGGCGACTTCGACTTCAAGCGCGCGCTCGAGGACATCCATATGAATGTCGAGTCGCGGCTGTCCGAACTGATCGGGCCCGCCGCCGGCCGGCTGCATACCGCACGCTCGCGCAACGACCAGGTCGCGACCGATTTCCGGCTCTATGTCCGCGACACCATCGACGAGACAATGGCCGCGCTGGACGCGTTCCAGCAGGCGCTGGTCGCTCGCGCGCTGGAGCATGCTGGAACCGTGATGCCGGGCTTCACCCATCTGCAGACCGCGCAGCCGGTGACCTTCGGCCATCACCTCCTGGCCTACGTCGAGATGGCCGGCCGCGACCGCGGCCGCTTTGCCGACGCGCGCAAGCGGCTGAACGAATCGCCGCTCGGCGCGGCTGCGCTCGCCGGCACCTCGTTTCCGATCGACCGCGCCGCGACGGCGAAAGCACTCGGCTTCGACCGGCCGATGGCCAATTCGCTCGACGCGGTGTCCGATCGCGATTTCGTGCTGGAGACGCTCTCGGCGGCTGCGATCTGCGCGGTGCACATGTCGCGCTTCGCCGAGGAGATCGTGATCTGGACCTCGCCCCTGGTCGGCCTCGTCAAGCTCAGCGACAAGTTCACCACCGGCTCCTCGATCATGCCGCAGAAGCGCAATCCGGACGCGGCGGAACTGGTGCGCGCCAAGACCGGCCGCGTGATCGGCGCGCTCACGGCGCTCCTGATCGTGATGAAGGGCCTGCCGCTCGCCTATCAAAAGGACATGCAGGAGGACAAGCAGGGCGCGATGGAGGCCTTCGAGGCGCTGTCGCTCGCGATCCGCGCCATGACCGGCATGATCGAGGACCTGGTGCCGGACGAGGCCAAGATGAAGCAAGCGGCCGGCGAGGGCTATGCCACTGCGACCGACCTTGCCGATTGGCTAGTGCGCACCCTGAAAATGCCGTTCCGCGACGCCCACCACGTGACCGGGCGCATCGTCGGCCTGGCCTCGGCGCAGGGCGTGGCGCTGCACGAGCTGCCGCTCAAGGCCATGCAGGAGGTCGAGCCCAAGATCACGGCCGAGGCGCTGAAGGTGCTCAGCGTCGAATCCTCGGTCAAGAGCCGGACCTCGTTTGGCGGTACCGCGCCGAAGAATGTGATGGCGCAGGCCAAAGCCTGGGCCAAGCGGCTGGAAAAAGAGCGAAAATTGGGCTGATCCGGAAAATTTGGCCGTGATTTCTCAGGCCTCCGCCTCTCGCCAGAGCACGCCAATGTTTGTATGGTGCCGCCCGAATTGGGGAATTCGTCGTGATTAGCAAGAACCGCCTGACCCCCTCGGGATGGGCCATCATTGTGCTGAGCGTATCGGCGCTTGCGCTCGGCGGCTGCGGCCGTAAGGGACCGCTCGACCTGCCGCCGACCGCGAACGCCGCGCCGGCCGCAGCACCGGGCGACACCGAGACCGAGCGGGCGGCGCAACCCAGCGTGTTCAATCCGACCTATGGCTCGGATGCCGCGCCGGCCGCGTCGAAAGGCAATAAACGGTCTTTCGTGCTCGACCCCTTGCTCGGCAACTAGTACCTAAAGCCTGTCATGAACCATTTCGACTATCGCAACGGCGTGCTGCATGCCGAGGCGGTCAATCTCATTGAGCTGGCGGAGGCCGTCGGCACGCCGTTCTATTGCTATTCGACCGCGACGCTGGAGCGGCACTACCGCGTCTTCACCGAGGCCTTTGCCGGCGAGAAGGCGCTGGTCTGCTACGCGATGAAGGCCAACTCCAACCAGTCGGTGCTGCGCACGCTGGCCAAGCTCGGCGCCGGTGCCGACGTGGTGTCCGGTGGTGAGTTGAAGCGGGCGCTCGCGGCCGGCATCCCGCCATCGAAGATCCTGTTCTCCGGCGTCGGCAAGACCGAAGGCGAGCTGCGCGCCGCGCTTGCCGCCGACATCCTCTGCATCAATATCGAGTCCGAGCCCGAGCTCGAGATGCTGTCGCGCCTTGCGGTCGAGATGAAGACGACCGCGCGCATCTCGGTTCGAGTCAATCCCGACGTCGATGCCGGCACCCACGCCAAGATCTCGACCGGCAAGTCGGAGAACAAGTTCGGCATTCCGATCGCGCGAGCCCGCGAGGTCTATGCCCGCGCGGCGAAGCTGCCGGGCATCAAGGTCACCGGCACCGATGTGCATATCGGCAGCCAGATCACCGATCTCGGTCCGCTGGAAGCGGCGTTCCGGCTGCTCGCCGAATTCGTGCAGACGCTGCGCGCCGACGGCCACGACATCTCGCATGTCGATTTCGGCGGCGGCCTCGGCATTCCCTATTACATGGACCGCGCCGCGCCGCCGGAACCGGCGGCCTATGCCGCGATGGTCAAGCGCGTCACGCACAATCTCGGCTGCACGCTGATGTTCGAGCCGGGCCGGCTGATCGTCGGCAATGCCGGGATCCTGGTCAGCCGCGTGATCCACGTGAAGCCGGGCGATGCCAAGAACTTCGTGATCATCGACGCCGCGATGAACGACCTGATCCGGCCGACGCTGTATGAAGCGCATCACGATATCTTAGCCGTGCGCCAGCCTGCGCCGGGTACGCCGACCATGGTCGCCGACGTGGTCGGCCCGGTCTGCGAGACCGGCGACTATCTCGCGCTCGACCGTTCGCTGCCGCAGCCGAAGGCCGGCGATCTGCTGGCGATCATGACCGCCGGCGCCTATGGCGCGGTGCAGGCCGGCACCTACAACACGCGGCCGCTGGTGCCGGAGGTGCTGGTCAAGGACGACCAGTACGCCGTGGTCCGCCCGCGGATCGACGTCGACGCCCTGATCGTGATGGACAAGCCCGCGCCGTGGCTGTGAGCCGCTAAGCGGGCCGCATCAATGGTGTCGTCCTGGCGAAGGCCAGGACCCATAACCACCATTGCCGCTTGTCTTGCTGCGTTGTGGCCCCAGCTCCCTCAGCACGAACGCCGGGGGTAATGGGTCCTGGCTTTCGCCAGGACGACGAGGCTTATTTCGCGGCGTGCGTGCCGCCCTTGCCGCCACCGACGATCACGCCGGCGGCCTTCTCGATCGGCTTGATCGCCGCGGTGAAGTCCGACTCCGGTCCCTCGTCGCGGATGATGACTTCCCAGAGCCGGCCGACCGCTTCGGCGACTTCCATCGACAGCCCGAGCGCGCGCATTTCCTCGACCGCGAGCCGCACGTCCTTCACCATCAGCCCGGTGGCGAAGCCGAAGTCGAAGCTGCGCGGCAGCACCGAACGCGGAAACTTGTCGCGGCTCGCGGTGTTCAGCCCCGAGCCTGCGTTGATGACGTCGATCATCACGGCCGGATCGAGCCCGGACTTCACGCCCATCACGACAGCTTCCGAGGTCGCGACCATCGCGGTCGCCGACAGGAA
This sequence comes from Bradyrhizobium sp. CCBAU 53421, assembly GCF_015291625.1. Lineage (NCBI taxonomy): Bacteria > Pseudomonadati > Pseudomonadota > Alphaproteobacteria > Hyphomicrobiales > Nitrobacteraceae > Bradyrhizobium > Bradyrhizobium sp. CCBAU 53421. The sequence continues at coordinate 8,351,309 of NZ_CP030047.1, read as the reverse complement.
GTTGTTGGCGAGCTTCATGGTCTGGCCGGAGCCCGGCTTGGTGCCGATGAAGAACACCTTGCCGATCACGTCAAGCGCGCCCTTCACCAGCTCGAAATCGGCGCGCGGGCCCGACACCATCACCGCCAGCGTACCCTTCTCGGCGCCGGAGACGCCGCCGGAGACCGGGCTGTCGATCTGCACGATGTTCTTCTTGGCGAGGAGATCGTGGATCTTCACCGCCATCTGCGAGCCGACGGTGGAGAGATCGATGAAGCGCTTGACGCGCGTGCCCTCGATCACGCCGCCTGTGCCGGTTGCGACCTCGAGCGAGGCCTGCAGCGAGGGCAGGCTCGCCATCACGGTCTCGACGCGGTCGGCGGTGTCCTTTGGCGACGTCGCAGCCGCAGCGCCGAGCGCAACCAGCCGATCGCGCGCGTCCTTGCTCGTGTCGAACACGGTGAGCTTGTGGCCAGCCTCGATCAGCCGGCGCGCCATCGGGAAGCCCATCTTCCCGAGGCCGATGAATCCGATTTCCATATGTCGTTTCCTCTACGTCGTTATGTGCCGAGCCGAGCGCCCCATATTCGATGTCGTCCCGGCCGCCGGGACGACGATGCGGAGGCGGCGTGCGCCTCACGCCTTGTTGTCGAGTTCGGCAAACACCTCGCGCGCGATACGGAAGCTGTCGACGCCGGCCGGGATGCCGGCATAGATCGAGACCTGCATGAAGATCTCGCGGATCTCGTCGCGCGACACGCCGTTGGTCAGCGCGCCCTTGATGTGCGCCCTCAGCTCGTGCGGCCGGTTGAGGATCGAGATCATGGCGAGGTTGAGCATGCTGCGGGTCTTGCGCGGCAGCTCCTCGCGGCCCCAGACCGCGCCCCAGCAATATTCCGTGACCAGTTCCTGGAACGGCTTGTTGAAGCTGTCCGAGTTCTTCAGCGCGTTGTTGACATAGGCCTCGCCGAGCACCGCCTTGCGGATTTCGAGCCCCTTGTCGTGCGTCTTCTGGTCCATATTGTTTCCTCATGCTTAAGGCGTTGGTTCGGCCGGGAAGTTACGGGGTCGAACCGCCGCAGTCACGCCTTCGTGTTATGCGTATTTCCCGGTGTGGGTTACGCCCCGGAACGGGTGCCTCAAAGCCGCCGCTGTGCTAGGCTCACCTGCCGGCTACCCCGGAGATTTTATTGAGCGGAGCCAACATCGACCCGTCTGACAACCCGTCAAGCGCCGCGCGCGACAGCGATGCGATCGCGCGGTTGAAACTGACCGAGGCTCTGCAGCGGGCAAAATTCGCGATTGCGTGGGAACGGGCCTGGCCGCATCTGGCGCGGTTCCTGACGGTCGTGGGTCTCTTCCTGGTCGCGTCCTGGGCTGGGCTGTGGCTGATGCTGCCGTTTGCCGCGCGCGTGGTCGGCGCCGGCCTGTTCGCGCTTGCCGGGCTCGCCGCGCTGGCGCCGCTGGCGCGGTTCCGCTGGCCGAGCCGCGAGGAGGGGTTGAGCCGGCTCGACCGCGGCGCCGGTATCCGCCATCGCCCCGCGACCACGCTCTCCGACACGCTCACCAACAAGGATCCGTTCGCGCTGGCGCTGTGGCAGGCGCAGCGCGAGCGCACGCTGGCCTCGATCAAGCGCATCCGCGCCGGGCTGCCGCGGCCGCGCGTCTCGCTGCACGACCCCTGGGCGCTGCGCGCGCTGGTCATCGTCATGTTGGTCGCGACCTATGTCGCCGCCGGCGACGAGCGCGGCCTGCGGGTCGCCTCCGCGTTCGACTGGAACGGCATCATGGCGCCATCCAATGTCCGGGTCGACGCCTGGGTGACGCCGCCGAACTACACCGGCAAGCCGCCGATCATCCTGTCCAACGCCAATAAGGACGCCAACGCGGCCGACACCACCCCGCTCGCGGTTCCCTCGGGCAGCACGCTTTTGGTGCGCTCCAGCGGCGGCACCATCGACGTCGTGGTCGGCGGCGGCGTCGCCGAGGTCGCGCCGGAGGGCCAGGCGCCCAAGGGCACCAATGAGCGGCACTTCAAGATCACCGGCGACGGCACCGCGCATGTCCGCGCGCCGGCCGGCCAGCCGCAGTGGAAGTTCACCGCGACGCCGGACCGCCCGCCGTCGATCGCGCTCGCCAAGGATCCGGAGCGGCAGGCGCGCGGCGCCTTGCAGATGTCCTACAAGCTCGAGGACGATTACGGCGTGACCGAAGCTCGCGCGCAGTTCGCGGCGCGGCTGGCCGATGCGCAGAAAGATGCCGACGGCAAGGCGGCGCAGCCGCGGCCGTTGTTCGAGCCGCTGCAATTTCCGCTGGTGCTGCCGAACGCGCGCACCCGCAACGGCGTCGGCCAGACCGTCAAGGATCTCAGCGAGGATCCTTACGCCGGCGCCGACGTGACGCTGACGCTGACCGCGAAGGACGAGGCCGGCAATGAGGGCAAGAGCGAGCCCTTCAACATGCGGCTGCCCGAGCGGCTGTTCACCAAGCCCCTGGCGCGCGCGCTGATCGAGCAGCGCCGCATCCTGGCGCTCGACGCCAACCAGAACGGCCAAGTCTACGCCGCGCTCGACGCGCTGATGATCGCGCCCGAAATGTTCATGCCGGAGACCGGCTATTATCTCGGCCTCCACACCGTGGCCCGCCAGCTCGAGGCGGCGCGCACCGACGATCAGCTGCGCGAGGTCGTCGCCAGCCTGTGGGCGCTCGCCGTCACCATCGAGGATGGCAACATCAGTGACGTCGACAAGGCGCTGCGCGCGGCACAGGACGCGCTCAAGCAGGCGCTGGAACGCGGTGCGAGCGACGAGGAGATCAAGAAGCTTACCGACAATCTGCGCGCGGCGCTGGACAATTTCCTGCGCCAGATGGTCGAGCAGTTCCGCAACAATCCGCAGCAGCTCGCCCGTCCGCTCGATCCCAATGCCAAGGTGCTGAGCCAGCAGGATCTCAAGAACATGCTGGATCGCATGGAGCGGCTGTCGCGCTCGGGCGACAAGGATGCGGCGCGGCAGTTGCTGGAACAGATGCAGCAGATGCTCGAAAACCTGCAGATGGCGCAGCCCAACCAGGGCGACGACGACATGCAGCAGTCGCTCAACGAGCTCGGCGACATGATCCGCAAGCAGCAGCAGTTGCGCGACAAGACCTTCAAGCAGGGCCAGGATTCCCGCCGCGACCGGATGCGCGGCAAGCAGGGCGACCAGTCGATGGGCGACCTGCAACAGGATCAGCAGGCGCTGCGCGACCGCCTCAAGAAGCTGCAGGAAGAGCTCGCCAAGCGCGGCATGGGTCCGGAGCAGCGCGGCCAGAAGGGCCAGAAGGGGCAAGGCCAGAAGGGCGATCAGGCCCAGCAGGGCGAGCAAGGCGGCGACCAGGGTGATGACGACGGCGACGGGCTCGACCAGGCCGATTCGGCGATGGGCGATGCCTCCGGGCGGCTCGGCGAGGGCAATGCCGACGGCGCCGTGGATTCGCAGGGCCGCGCGCTGGATGCGCTGCGCAAGGGCGCGCAGAGCCTCGCCGACGCGATGCAGCAGGGCGACGGCGATCAGCCCGGCGATGGCCCCGGCAACCGCGCCGGCCGCCAGCAGAGCGGCGGCAACCAGACCGATCCGCTCGGCCGGCCGCTGCACGGCCGCGAGTTCGGCGACGACTACACGGTGAAGATCCCCGGCGAGATCGACGTCCAGCGCGTCCGCCGCATCCTCGAAGAGCTGCGCCGCCGCCTCGCCGATCCGTCACGCCCGCAGATCGAGCTCGACTACATCGAGCGGCTGCTGAAGGATTATTGAGACTGGCCGCATCTTCCACTGTCTTCGCCCGGCTTGACCGGGCGATCCAGTATTCCAGAGACGCCGGCGATGGAATCGAGAGGCCTCGGCGTACTGGATGCCGCGCTTTCGCGGCATGACACAGAATGTGAGGCGAGTTGCTTCGCCTCGCAACGGAGCCCTAGCTCGCCTTCCGTGCCGCCAGCGCATCAGCGACCGCGGTGCGGATATCGGCCACCGAGAACGGTTTCGTCACCACGTCATGCACGATCGCCTCAAGGCCCGAGGCGCGCTCGCGCTGGTGGGCGAAGCCGGTCATCAACAGGATCTTCAGCGCTGGGAAATCGCGTGCCGCGGTCAGTGCCAGCGCGATGCCGTCCATCACGGGCATCTGGATGTCGGTGAGCAGCAGGTCGAACGCGCCCTCGTCGCGCGTCAGCACCTCCAGCGCCTCGGCGCCGTCCTGCGCGGTCACGGTCTCGTGGCCGTCCATGGCGATGGCGCGCGCCACCAGCGAGCGCATCGAATCTTCGTCGTCGGCGATCAGAACACGCGTCATGGCGATAGTCGGTTCCCGAAAATGTTGGCGGGCAGCCTCACGCGCGGCCGCCGGTGAGGTCACGCTTGTTGAAGAAGCGTACGTCGATATTGCGGCCTTCGGGCGGCGGCGAGGCAAGGCGCGACTTGAAGAAGGCGCGTTCGCCGGGATTGAGCACTGGCTGCTCCAGCACCGCGTTCCAGGCATAGATTTCGGCGCCCTGCGCGTCGCGGACCGAGAAGCGCAGCCGCGGCAATTCGACCGGCTTCCTGGTCTGGCCGACGATCATGCCTTCGATCACCAGCACCGGCTTGCCGTCCACCGTCTCGTTGGTGATCTTGAGGTCCTTGAAGGCAAGGCCGCGCAAATTCACGTCGAGCCCGACCATCTTGTAGAACAGCGCGGTCTGCGGCAGCAGCCGCACCACGTCGTTACGCCAGACGAACAGCGCGATGATCAGCGCGCCCATCGCGGCGCAGGTGGTCGGCAGGGCGCCGATCACGGGCACGAAGGGAATGCGCGGCAAGGAGCGCAGGCGGAACAGGCGGGGAAGCCGCGGCAGGCGCAAGCGGCGCTTTCCGGCGCCGTCCTGGGTGCCGGCATGGGCCGCGGCGTCCGCCTCGGCCACCGCCGGCCATTCCGTGGCGGCATCGCCGTCGGCGGGCAGATCGGCCGAAATCGAGGGGCTTTCGACCACCGGGGTCGTATCAGCCTCCTCCCGCCCCATCGCCTCCCATTCGTCGGCGAGATTGGAGCCCGCGGCCTCGTAGGCCAGAGTAGGGGCGGTCGCCCCGATTGCGTCCTCCGGCCGGGCCAACCAGACCTCGCGGCAGCGGGAACAACGGACCGTGCGTCCGGCCTCGCCCAGGGTGGCCGGATTGATGGCATAGGATGTTGTACAATGCGGGCAAACGATATGCATGGAGCCGAATCTCCACCGTGTGGTATGCCCGGATGCTACTGAGCGACCGTTAACGAATCGGAAACCATAACCGACGCACAAGCATTCTGTGCGGTTCGCGGACGATCGGCGGGTGTTCGGGCCGCCAGTATGGGGTATCGGGCCAAAGGCCCTCTCGAACGGAGCTAGCGCATTGGTTCGGTTCGAAAATGTCGGTTTGCGCTACGGGCTCGGCCCGGAGATTTTGCGCGACCTCTCGTTCATGATCCCGGCGCACTCGTTCCAGTTCCTGACCGGGCCGTCCGGCGCGGGCAAGACCTCGCTGCTGCGGCTGTTGTTCCTGTCACTGCGGCCGACCCGCGGGCTGGTCAATTTGTTCGGCAAGGACGTCTCCCTGCTCAACAAGGATCAGGTCGCCGACCTGCGCAAGCGCATCGGCATCGTGCTGCAGGATTTCCGCCTGCTCGACCACATGACGACTTATGAGAACGTCGCGCTGCCGTTTCGCGTGATGGGCCGCGAGGAATCGACCTATCGCCGCGAGGTGATCGACCTCTTGAAATGGGTCGGCCTCGGCGAGCGCATGGATGCGCTGCCGCCGATCCTGTCGGGCGGCGAGAAGCAGCGCGCGGCGATCGCACGCGCGGTGATCTCGCGGCCGCAATTGCTGCTGGCGGACGAGCCGACCGGCAGCGTCGATCCGACGCTCGGGCGCCGCCTGCTGCGGCTGTTCATCGAGCTCAACAAATCGGGCACCGCCGTCATCATCGCGACCCACGACATCACATTGATGGATCAATACGAGGCGCGGCGGCTGGTGCTGCATCAGGGACGGCTGCACATCTATGAATAGGAGCGGCGACGAGAAAGTGTCGTTGGTCGATCTCGGGCGCGAGCGCCCGCAGGTCCCGGCCACCGCGCGCAACATGTCGCCGATCGTGCCGCGCGCCTCGATCTCGGGCCGCGCGCTGGTCGCGGTGGTTGCGATCATGACCTTCCTCGCCTCGCTGACGACAGGGACCGTGCTGCTGGTCAGCGCGTCGGCGGCCGAGTGGCAGTCCGAAGTGTCGAGCGAGATCACCATCCAGGTGCGCCCTTCTCCCGGTCGCGACCTCGACCGCGATGCGCAGGCAGCCGTGGATGCGATGCGGGCGCAGCCGGGCATTCTCGAGGTCCATCCGTTCAGCAAGGAGGAATCCGCCAAGCTGCTGGAGCCGTGGCTCGGCAGCGGGCTGTCGATCGACGAACTGCCGGTGCCGCGGGTCATCGTGGCGCGGGTGCAGCCGGGCACCACGCTCGATCTCGCCGGCTTGCGCGCACGGGTGACGCAGGTGGCGCCGACCGCAAGCGTCGACGATCACCGCGCCTGGATCGAGCGCATGCGCTCGATGACCGGCGCCACCGTGTTTGCCGGCGTCGGCATCCTGATCCTCGTGATCATCGCCACCATCATCTCGGTGTCGTTCGCGACCCGCGGCGCGATGGCCGCCAACCGGCCGATCGTCGAGGTGCTGCACTTCGTCGGCGCCGGCGACAGCTTCATCGCCAACCGCTTCCTGCGGCACTTCCTCCGGCTCGGTCTCGAAGGCGGGCTGATCGGCGGCGGCGCGGCGATGCTGGCATTCGGCTTCTCGGAGTCGATCGCCAACTGGTTCTCCGGCACGCCGGTGGGCGACCAGTTCGCGGCGCTGCTGGGCACGTTCTCGCTGCGTCCGTCGGGCTATCTGGTGCTGGCGATGCAGGCGGTGCTGATCGCGGCGATCACCGCATGGGCGTCGCGGCGCACCCTGTTTGCCACGCTCGACGACATCGACTGACGGCGCGCGGCATCGGAGTCATGGAGCCGGTTTCGTGATCGCGGGTCGTCGCCACAGTGTGATTTCGCGTGCATTCACGCGGCCTTGGCCGGGCAAAACCGGTTTCCACTTTTCTGGATCATGCTCTAAAATCCCCGGGGGGAAGGATAGCCGCATCACATGAGTTCGCAGTCCGACGATACGTCGCCGAATCGCCTTGCCGCGCGCCCGCGCGGCTGGCTGCGCGCCGTCATTGTCGCGCCGCTGGCGCTTGCCTTCGTTGCCGCCGCGGTCGGCTTCATCAGCTTTCTTTCACAATTGCGCGGCGTCGAGACCGACCCGCCGCACAATGCCGACGGCATCGTGGTGCTGACCGGCGGCTCGTCGCGGGTGTCCGACGCGATGGAACTGCTGGCGGCGGGTTACGGCAAGCGGCTGCTGATCTCGGGCGTGCATCCGACCAGCGGCGCCAGCGACATTTCGCGCTCGGTGCCGGACAGCCAGGGGCTGATGAGCTGCTGCGTCGATCTCGACCGCTCGGCGGTCAACACCCGCAGCAATGCGGCGGAGACGCGGCGCTGGGCGCGCGAGCGCGGCTTCAAGTCGCTGATCGTGGTGACCTCGAACTACCACATGCCGCGCGCGATCGTGGAACTGTCACACGCGATGCCCGACGTCACGCTGATCCCGTTCGCCGTGGTCGGCGACAAATGGCGCGACGAGCCGTGGTGGACGAGTGGCGGAACGTTCCGTCTCTTGCTATCGGAATACGCCAAATATGTTGCTGCGGAGGTCCGGGTCCGGCTGGCCGATATCGGCCTCGATCTGACCTCCGATCTCGCCGAGCAGCCGGCAGCGGCGCCACGCCGCCCGGCGACGGCGCAGGCGAACAGGGACTAGGCATGATCCGGAAAAGTGCGAAGCGGTTTTCCTTCGCGACAAGCGCGGAACGCGCTTGCGCGGAGATCATGCTCGAACAAGGACTGAAATGATTTTCCTGCGCTCGCTGATCTTCAACGTGCTGTTCTATCTGGTGCTGGTGCTGCTCTGCATCATTGCGCTGCCGGCGCTGCTGTTGCCGCGCGGCGCGCTGATGGCGATCGAGGCCGCGTGGGCCAATATCAGCCTGTTCCTGTTGCGCGTCATCTGCAACATCAGGATCGAGTTCCGCGGTGTCGAGAAAATTCCGAGCGGGCCGCTGGTCGTCGCCTCCAAGCACCAATCGTTCTGGGAGACGTTCGCGCTGGTGCGCTTCTTCGAGCATCCGCTGTTCATCCTCAAGCGGGAGCTGATGATGATCCCCGTGTTCGGCTGGTACCTGAAGAAGGTCGGCATGATCTCGGTCGAGCGCGGCGGCGGCCCGCGCTCGCTGATCAAGACGCTGAAGCGTGCGGCCGCCGAGGTGAAGCTCGGCCGCCAGCTCGTGATCTTTCCGGAAGGCACCCGCACCGCGCCCGGTGCCGCGCCGAACTACAAGGCCGGCGTCGCCCAGATCTATGCCGAGAGCGGCGTGCCGTGCCTTCCGATCGCGCTCAATTCCGGGCTGTTCTGGCCGCGCCGTACCTTCATGCGCTATCCGGGCACGCTGGTGGTCGAATTCCTCGATCCGTTGCCGCCGGGCCTGCCGCGCGACGAGTTCATGGCCCGCCTGCGCGAGGCGATCGAAACCGCGACCACCCGCATCGTCGACGCCGGCCGCGCCGAGCAGGCGGAATTGTTCGGCGGCGTGCCGGGTCCGGCGAAGGGGTAGGGAACGCGAACCTACCGCCCGGCGGAGGGGACGCGTATCGCCGCCCGAAGTCCTCCCATCGTGGACCGATCCAGGGTCAGGGAGCCGGCATAAAGTTCGGCGAGCTCGCGCGTGATCGACAGTCCAAAGCCGAATCCGGGAGCGCTCTCGTCGAGCCGCCGGCCGGCCTGCATTGCCTGTGACATCTGCTCCGGAGAAAGTCCCGGTCCGTCGTCTTCGATGATGATGACAACGCTCCGGCCGTCCTCGCTCGATTCGACGACGACCTCGCTCCGGCACCAGGAGAAAGCATTCTCCAGCAGGTTTCCGAGCATCTCGTCGATGTCCTGCTGTTCGCAGGCCACCGAAAGGTCGGGCGGAATGTGGTTGATGAAGGTGATTTGCTTGTCGGCGTTCACTTTGCCGAGCACGAGGGCAAGATCCGTGACGCGCGATGCAACTGCCGTTCTGTTCCGAACCGGACCGCCGAGCGCAGCGGATCTGGCGCGCCCCAGGTGATGGCGAATGCGGCGGTCCATCAGGACGACGAGGTCATGGAGATCCGCGGAGCCTGACGGTTGCTTTTGCAGCGCGATGGCCAAGGTCGCGAGAGGAGTCTTCAAGCCGTGCGCGAGATTCGAAACGTGCTTTCGCGCCCGTTCGAGATTTGCCGCGTTCTGGACGAGCAGCGCGTTGAGTTCGGCGGCCAGCGGCTGCACCTCGGTCGGCTGAGCGTCGGGTACGCGCTCGCGAAGCCCGGATCTCACATCGGCGACCGCGCGACGAAGTCGCTCCAGCGGACGCAATCCTAGCCGGACCTGGATCAGCATGGCGCAAATCAACGCGATGCCGAGCACGGCAAGCGACAGCGCCAGTGTGCGCATCGCTTCCCATAACGGTCCGAGCACCGCGTCTCTCGGAGCGGAAGCCACGATCGTTGCCGGAAGTCCGGAGGCCGACACGTTCAGGATGCGGAAGTGGAGTCTGCGGTCGTCGGGACCGATGCCGTCTGCCGGCGCCGGGCGATCTCGCGGCGGATCGTCGTCGGCCCGGCGAGGCGGCGGCGGCGGGGGCCTCTTGGCGAGGTCGGGAGCAGCCAGATCGGCACCGTCGAGCGACCGGGACCGCAGCACGTTTTTCGGTCCGGATATCTTCCAGTACCAGCCGTGCCGTCTGCGGTCGAAAGGCGGGCCGTCGGCGGATCCCGCAAGACGCAGGTTGCCGCTCCCGTCGGCATCGAGCATCGAGGACAGAAACAGGATCTGGGCGTCGAGCCTTTGATCGATCTGCCCCTGCACGAAGCGATGCAGAACGAACGAGATCAAGACCGCGGCGACGACGAGCGCGCCGGTGATGAACACGCCGGCTCCGATCATGAGTCGTCGGCTAAGTGACGTCGTCTGGCCCATCATCGCGAACCCGAGTTGAGCTTGTAGCCTCGACCCCTCTCGGTCTCGATCAGCGCCTTGCCGATCTTGCGGCGCAGCCTCGCCACGATCACCTCGATCGAATTGGAGTCCGTCCCGACATCGCCTTCGTAGACCTTCTCAGAGAGCAGGCTGCGCTCGACAACGGTGTCCTTGCGAAGAACAAGGCATTCAAGAACGCGCCATTCCAGCGCAGTCAGCTTCAAGGGAAGTCCATCGAGCTCGAACATGCCGGTCTGCGTTTCGAAGCTCAGCGGGCCGCATGAGATCCGTGGTCCGGCATGCCCGGAGGCACGGCGGACGAGTGCGCGAAGCCGCATGACCAACTCTTCGGTCCGGAACGGCTTCGTCAGATAGTCGTCGGCGCCCGCCTTGAAGCCGTCCACCTTGTCGGTCCAGCCGTCGCGCGCTGTCAGGATCAGCACCGGCAGATGCCGGTCGTGCCTGCGCCATCCGCGCAGGACCTCGATACCCGGCACTTTCGGCAGGCCGAGATCGAGCACCGCGGCGTCATAGGATTCCGTCTCGCCGAGATGCTGTCCGTCTTCGCCGTTCGCGGCCACGTCGACCGCGAAGTTCTCCTCGCGCAGGGCGCGGGCGATCTCTTGCGCGAGCAGACGATCATCTTCGACCAGAAGTATCTTCATTCCGCTTACACCTCGGACGGGACCTATGCCGGTGAGCTTAACCCAACCTGAACGAAACGGTTCAGGCTGGATTGGGGACGGTGCCCTAGGCTCCGGTCATCGCAATCGATGAAAGGACCGTCTGATGACTGAAAGCCATTCACATGTTGATACTACGGACCCATCGCCGGCGGCGCGCCGGCTACCGTGGCGTCGAGGTCTGCTGGCGGGCGTCGCGCTCGCCGTGCTCGCCGTCGGCGCCGCCGCCGGTGCCGGTGGCGCGAGACTCGCCCAGAATTGGCAGCCGCGGAGCGTCATGCTGCTGCAGCCGACCGCCATCAATGCACTGCAGCCTGGAAGTCCGTCGGCGGTGCGAGGCAGCGTCGTCGAAATTTTCGGCAACAAGTTCATCGTCGACGACGGCAGCGGTCGGGCGCTGGTCGACCTCGGCCCGCGCGGGGAACGTGCCGGCATGGTGACCAGAGGTGAGATCGTCACGGTCGAAGGCATCTTCGACCGTGGGATCGTTCATGCTCACGTCGTTGCGCACGCCGATGGTCGGGCGGACGCCTTCGGACCGCCGCCGCCCCCGCGTCCCGGGGCGCCGCCTCCGCCGCGGAGAGTTGAAGGTCCGCCGCAACCTCCTGGTGGGTCAGCTTGGTTGCCCGGGGCCGATGCTCCGCCGCCTATGCCCCGCGGCGCGCCGCCGCCGCCGGACTCGGAGCCGCCGCCACCGCCGCCTGCGCGACCGCTTTGAGCAAGTAGCCAACAAATCGAATCAGGAGACCAGCATGTCCCATGAACGGATCAAATTGTCCGGCAGGATCGTACACGTGTTCGCGCACCGCTTCGTGGTGCAAACGGCGAAGGGAGCGGTGCTCGCCGATCTCACGCCGCACGGAGCCGACCTCGTCAAGCTCCGGATCGGCGCTGACGTTAACCTCGAAGGTGAAATGAAGCCGTCCGAGCTCAAGGTGACGCGCTTTGTCTGTGATGACGACAGCGTGACGATCGAGCACAAGAAGAAGCCCGACCACGCCCACCATGAACCAGCGGACCCCACCACCGCGGTCGACGCCGCACGCGCGGCCGGCTTCGAGCCGACGGGCACGCCCCGTCGCAAGCCAAAGCATTTCGAACTTGAGGGCCGGCGCAACGGCCAGGACTACGAACTGCACGTGGAATTGGACGGGCGAATCCGGAAGGCTCGTCTGGTGGGCGACGATCACGAAGCCGCCTGAAGACCCAAACTTCGAACCGCAGGGGCAACATCCAAAGATGCGCCTGGAGCCGGAACAATTCCGGCTCCAGTTCGATCGGGAACGGCAGGCAGATCGGCCGGGAAGCCGACGGGAAACGACGTGATTGCAGAACCGGCGGACCATCTCTGCATCGTTCACATACTCGCGGGGGGCGTGCGTCCAGCGCAGCCCCGATGACAGCCGGCGTTTTCTCATTTCGCGCTTCGAAGGAGCGGCGCATGACCAGTGGTAACGCAGATCGAGACAAAGCGCTGCGCCCGCTGCTCGCGCTGAACTTCTTCATGGCGGACATGCAGGCCGGCATCGGCCCTTTCCTGGGCGTGTTTCTGCTTGCGCATGGCTGGCAAAGCGGCTGGATCGGGACGGTGATGACGACCGGCGGCGTCGCCGGCATGATGATGACGACACCCGCCGGAGCCCTGATCGATACCACAGGCCGCAAGAAGCTTTTCGTCATCATTCCCGGCATATGCACCGTCATGGCGTCGGGGACCGTGCTGCTGTCGCAGCAGTTCTGGCTCGTGGCGACCTCGCAGATCGCGACCGCGATCGCAGGCGCCGCGATCGGTCCTTCCGTCGCCGGCATCACGCTTGGTATCGTGCGTCAGGTCGGCTTCAACAGGCAGATCGGCCGCAACCAAGCCTTCAACCATGCCGGCAACATGGTCGGCGCGGGGCTCTCCGGCTTGGTCGGCTGGCTGTACGGCTTCGCGGCGGTGTTCTGGCTTGCCGCGCTGTTCGGTGCTCTCTCGATCGTATCGGTGCTGATGATCCCGCGCGACGCCATCGACGACGACGCGGCCCGTGGACTGGCGTACGAGTCCAATGATGACAAGCGCGCAAGCGGATTGCACGTTCTGGTCAAGACCAAGCCATTGCTGGTCCTTGCCGCGGCTCTGCTCTTCTTTCATCTCGGTAACGCTGCGATGCTGCCGCTCTATGGCCTTGCCGTGGTCTCCGGCAAGCAGGCCGATCCGGCGAGCTTCGTCGCAATGACCATCGTGATCGCTCAAGGCACCATGATTTTGACCTCGCTCGTCGCGATGCGTATGGCGGAGAGGGAAGGCTACTGGTTGGTGCTGCTCGTGTCGTTCGTCGCCTTGCCGATCCGGGGCGTCATCGCCGCGTGGCTGCTCAACAGGTGGGGCGTCTATCCGGTTCAGATTCTCGATGGCGTCGGTGCCGGCCTGCTGAGCGTGGCGGTACCGGGCCTGGTCGCACGGATTCTTGATGGTACCGGCCGGATCAATGCCGGCCAGGGCGCCGTCATGACCGTTCAGGGCATCGGAGCATCGCTGAGTCCGGCGATCGGCGGCTGGATTGCGCAAGAACTTGGCTACGAAGCGATGTTTCTCGTCCTCGGTGCGTCCGCACTGGTGTCGGTGGCGCTGTGGCTCGCTTTCGCTCCGCTGCTCAAGCCAGCTTGCGTAGCGAAACCCGACCGCGCCGCACCCAGAATGGCGCCGGCAGCCGCGGGTGTCGCCTGATGTTCGATAGCCACGCCGCGACCTGGAGCATTGCGGGCCTTGCGACTCTCGGCGTTATCGCGCGCCCATGGAATCTGCCGGAATATATCTGGGCCGTTACCGGTGCTGTGCTATTGGTCGCGTTCGATCTGCTGCCGTTGCGGGACGCGATGATGGCCGCGGGCAAGGGTGCCGACGTCTATTTTTTCCTGATCGGCATGATGCTGCTGGCCGAGGTCGCGCGGAAGGAGGGCCTGTTCGATTGGCTTGCCGAGCTGGCCATCAAGCATTCCCGTGATTCGGCATCCCGGCTGTTCGCGATCGTATACGCCGTCGGCACCCTGGTGACCGTTTTCCTGTCGAACGACGCCACCGCGGTCGTGCTGACGCCGGCAGTCTATGCGGCGACTCGCGCCGCGAATGTCGAGCCGTTGCCATATCTGTTCGTCTGTGCGTTCATCGCCAACGCGGCGAGCTTCGTGCTGCCGATCTCGAACCCGGCGAACCTCGTCCTGTTCGGCGAGCGAATGCCGAGCTTGGTGGATTGGCTGCACTACTTCCTGCTGCCGTCGGTGGCGGCGATCACGGCGACCTTCATCCTGCTGCGGATCAGCCAGCGCAAGGCTTTGCACGGCACTGTGGAGAGCGGCGGCGCCGAGCCTGTCGTCCTGACGAGAAATGCGACGATCGTCGGTGCAGGCATCGGCGTGACGGCGGGGGTCCTTCTAGCCGCGTCCGCATTCGGCGTGGATCTCGGCCTGCCGACTTTTGCCTGCGGTGCTGCCGTGGCCGCGATCGTGCTCCTGCTCGGCCGAAACTCGCCGGCGTCGATCGTCCGGGACATTTCGTGGTCGGTCCTGCCTCTCGTCGCCGGATTGTTTATCCTCGTCGAAGGGCTCAACCGCACGGGTGTTCTGCCTGTGCTTGCCGAAGTGCTAAAACGGGCCGCGGCCGTCTCGCCGCACGCGACCGCGTGGGGGGCCGGCATCATCACGGCGCTCGCTTCGAACCTGATCAACAACCTGCCGATGGGTCTGATCGCGGCGACCACGACACAAGCCGCGCAGTCGCCTCCTCATATCACCGGCGCGGTTCTGATCGGCGTCGATCTCGGGCCCAATCTTTCAGTCACCGGCTCTCTCGCCACAATCCTGTGGCTGATCGCGCTGCGCCGGGAGGGCGAGCATGTCAGCGCCTTCCGTTTCTTGCGGCTCGGCATTTGTGTAATGACTCCAGCCTTGGTCCTGTCGCTGCTCGCCCTCTCGCTGGTTGCGCCATGAGGTCTCTTCACCGCATCACGAACGGATTCGCCGGCACGTCGGTCGCGGTCGAGATCCAGACGCTCTTGGTCTCCTGATACTCGCGCACCGCGTCGATGCCGCTCTCCCGGCCGACGCCGGAGAACTTCATGCCGCCGAACGGCATCATGTAGCTGATGGCGCGGTAGGTGTTGACCCACACGGTGCCGGCGCGGAGCTGCTTCGGCACGCGGATGGCGCGGGCGAGATCCTTGGTCCAGATCCCTGCGGCTAGGCCGTAGATCGTGTCGTTAGCGATCCGGACGGCGTCTTCCTCGGTGTCGAACGAGATGATCGACAGCACCGGGCCGAATACCTCCTCGCGCGCGATCCGCATGGTGTTGTCGACATCGGTGAAGATGGTCGGCTCGACGAACTGGCCGCCCTTGATGCCGGCGCCGGACGCCGGCTTGCCGCCGAGCAGGCAGCGCGCGCCTTCGGCCTTCGCGATGTCGATGTAGTCGAGCACCTTCTTGTACTGCGCCGGCGTCGTGATCGGGCCGACATTGGTGTCGGCCTGCATGGGATCGCCGATCTTGGCGGATTTCGCCAGCTCCAGCACGCGCGCGACGAACTTCTCCTTGATCGAGCTCTGCACCAGAAGGCGCGAACCGGCGATGCAGGTCTGGCCAGTGGCCGCGAAGATGCCGGAGATCGCGCCGGCCGCGGCCGCCGTCAGGTCGGCATCCTCGAACACGATGTTCGGCGACTTGCCGCCGAGTTCGAGCGAGACCCGCTTCAGGCTCTTGGCCGCGGTCTCGTAGACCTTGGCGCCAGTCGTATCCGATCCAGTGAAGGTGATCTTGGCGACGCCGGGATGGGAGATCAGCGCCGAGCCTGCCTCGGGCCCGAAGCCGGTCACCACGTTGAAGATGCCGTCGGGAATCCCGGCCTCTTTCGTCAGTGCGGCGAATTCGAGCGTGCTGGCCGAGGTGAACTCCGAGGGCTTCACGACCACGGCGCAACCGGCTGCGAGCGCGGCTGCGCACTTCCAGGCGACGAACAGCAGCGGCGAATTCCACGCGGTGAGTGCCGCGACGACGCCGACCGGCTCGTGCGTCGTGTAGGCAAAGGTGTCGGCCTTGTCGATCGGCACCAGGCCGCCCTCGAGCTTGTCGACGAGGCCGCCGAAATACCACCACCATTCCGGATGGTAGCGGAGCTGGCCCAGCATCTCCGCCATCAGCTTGCCGTTGTCGCGCACCTCGATCTCGGCGAGGCGCTCGGCGTTGGCGGCGACGAGGTCGCCGAGCTTGCGCATCGCCTTGCCGCGCGCGGAGGCCGTCATCTTCGCCCACGGGCCGTTCCACATCGCCTCGTTGGCTGATTTCACCGCCTTGTCGGCGTCGGCGGCCGTGCCGCGCGGGATCTTCGCCCAGGCCTCGCCGCGATATGGATCGATGCTGTCGAACCACTCGCCGTTGGCGGGGTCGACATACTGGCCGTTGATGTAGAGCTGATAGGTCTTCATGCGATCCTCCCGCAAGGCGATGGTTCTGGTTGGCGGAACGCTATCACGCAATACGCGACGCCGTCATAACGCAGTCGCGTGAGCCGGGTTGCAGCCGGCGCCGCTATCGACCATGCGGCGCGGCAAGCTCGGCCGCGATGATGGCCCCAAGCGCCATGTCGCTCTGCTGCCCGAAGCCGTGATGCACGATGTTGCCGTCGCGGCCGATCAGGATGCTGGTCGGGGTTCCCTGCATGCCGTAGCGCTGCATGGTGACCGGGATCGGCGTGCCGTCGCCGGCCTCGTCGACGCCGATCGGGAACGTCAGCCGGTACTCGTGGATGAAGGCTTCCAACGCGACCTCCGTCATCGCCGCATGGTGCTCGAAAACGGTGTGCAGCCCGATCACCTGGAGGTCGGAGTGCCTGAACAGCTCGAACGCGCGCTGGGTCTGCGGCGTGCCGTGGCTGACGCAGCCGGGACACAGCATCTGGAACGCGTGCAGCAGCACCGGCCGGCCGCGCAACGCGGCTAGGCTCAGCGGCTCGCCGGTGTTGAACCAGCGCGACGCGGCGATTTCCGGTGCTGGAGCCACAGCCTGGTTCCTTGCGCCTGCCACCTCGCGGCAGGGTGGCAACATCGGCGCGGGTCTGTCAACGGCGGTCGATCATGTCGCGCGTGCCGCTGCCCGGCGTGCGCGGCGCGCGGCGCGGCGGCGCTGGGTCCAGAGCCTGGCGCGGTCGAGATAGAGATAGACCACCGGCGTGGTGTAGAGCGTCAGGATCTGGCTCAGGATCAGGCCGCCGAAGATCGCGATGCCGAGCGGCTGGCGCAGCTCGCTGCCTTCGCCGAGGCCGATCATCAGCGGGACCGCGCCGAACAAGGCGGCGAGCGTCGTCATCATGATCGGGCGGAAGCGCATCAGGCAGGCTTCATAGATCGCATCGCGCGACGACAGCCCGCGCTGGCGCTCGGCATCGAGCGCGAAGTCGATCATCATGATGGCGTTCTTCTTCACGATGCCGACCAAGAGGATCACCCCGATCATGCCGATGATGTCGAAATCGGTGTGCGACAGCATCAGCGCCGCCACCGCGCCGACGCCGGCCGAGGGCAGGGTGGACAGAATGGTCAGCGGGTGGATGTAGCTCTCATAGAGCATGCCGAGCGAGATGTAGATCGTCGCGAGCGCTGCGAGGATCAGGAACAGCTCGTTCGCCAGCGCCTGCTGGAAGATTTTTGCGGAGCCCGCGAAGCCGCCGGAAATGCCGGCCGGCATGCCGAGCGCGTGCATCGCGTTCTCGATCGTGGTGGTCGCGGTGCTGAGCGAGACGCCGGGCGGCAAATTGAACGAGATGGTGCTGGCGACCAGGAGATCCTGGTGGTTGACCGCGAGCGGAGTCTCGCCATGCTCGAAGCGGGCGACGCTCGACAGCGGGATCATCGTCTCTGCGCTGGTCGAGACCGCGGTGCCGGTCGAGGCGACGCCCTTGCCGGTGGCGCCGATCGAGTTGGTGGCCTGGTTGCGCACGACGTTGGCGGCGACCGAGCTGATCGAGCTTTTCTGCGACGACGAGGCCACCGTTCCGGCCACCGCATTGGTGCTCTGCGTGCCGCTCGCCGATCCGCCCGAGGTCGAGATGTAGACCTCCTTCAGGGTCTGCGGGTCCTGCGAGAAGCGCGGCGCGACCTCCATGATCACGTGATACTGGTTGCGCGCGACGAAGATGGTCGAGACCTGACGCTGCCCGAATGCGTCATACAGCGTGTTGTCGAGCTGGCTGACCGTGATCCCGAGCCGCGAGGCGGCATCGCGATCGATCACGAGATTGGCCTGCAGCGCCTTGTTCTGCTGGTCGGTGTTGACGTCGACGAGCGTCGGCTCCTTCTGCAGCACGGCGACGAGCTTTGGCGTCCACTCGTTCAGCTCCTCGAAGGTGGAGCCCTTCAGCGTGTATTGATAGGCCGCATTGCCCGAGCGCCCGCCGGCGCCGAGATCGCCGATCGATTGCAGGAACAGGGTCGCGCCGGCGACGCCTGCCAACGGCTCGCGCAGCCGCTCGATCACCTTGTCGGCGCGCAGCTTGCGCTCGTCCATCGGTTTCAGCGAGGCGAACACGGTGCCGGTGTTGGTGCCGCCGGGGCCGACGCCGCCGCCGCCGGTGAAGCCGACCGCGGTGTCCACCGCCGGATCCGACTTCACGATGTCGATGAACCGGGTCAGCTTCTGCTGCATCAGCTGGAACGAGGTGCTCTGATCGGCCTGGATCGAGCCGACCAGCAGCCCGGTATCCTGCTGCGGCACGAAGCCCTTGGGCACCACCGTGTAGAGATGGACGTTCAGATAGAGCGTGCAGCCCAGGATCAGCATCACCAGCAGCGGATGCCGCAGCGCGAGGCCGAGCGTCGCGCGGTAGCCGCTCAGCATCAGCTCGAACACGCGCTCGCTGATCCGGTAGATCCGGCCGTGCGGCTGGCCTTCGTCCTTGCGCAGCAGCACCGCGCACATCATCGGCGTCGTGGTCAGCGAGACCACCAGCGAGATCACGATCGCGATCGTGATCGTCATGGCGAATTCGCGGAACAGGCGGCCGACCAGCCCGCCCATCAGGAGGATCGGCACGAACACGGCGATCAGCGACACGCTCATCGACAACACGGTGAAGCCGACCTCGCGGGTGCCGACCAGCGTCGCCTCCAGCCGCGACATCCCGGCATCCATGTGGCGGGCGATGTTCTCCAGCACCACGATGGCGTCGTCGACCACGAAGCCGGTCGCCACCGTCAGCGCCATCAGCGAGAAGATGTCGAGCGTGTATCCGAGCAGATACATCACGGCGAAGGTCGCGATCAGCGACACGCCGACCGCCACCACGGGCACCAGCGTGGCCCGCGCATTGCGCAGGAACGCGAACACGACCAGGATCACCAGGGCGACGGCGATCAAGAGCGTGATCTCGACGTCGTGCAGCGAGGCGCGGATCGTCTTCGAGCGGTCCATCGCCAGCGTGATGTCGATCGCCGGCGAGACCGAGGCCCTGAGCTGCGGCATCAGCCCCTTCACGCTGTCGACCATCTTGATGATGTTGGCGCCCGGCTGCCGGTACACGATCATCACGACGGCCGGCTTGCCGTTGGAAAGGCCGAGCGTGCGCGCATTCTCCACGGAATCGAGCACGTCGCCGACGTCGGTCAGGCGCACCGCCGCCCCGTTGCGGTAGGCGACGACCAGCGGCTTGTAGTCGGCGGCCTTGCGGGCCTGGTCATTGGCATAGATCTGGTAGCGCTGGTCGCCGACGTCGATGCCGCCCTTCGGACTGTGCGCGTTGGCGCTACTGAGCGCGGCGCGGACGTCCTCGAGCCCGATGCCGTATTTGTAGAGCGCCGGCGGGATCAGCTCGACGCGCACCGCCGGCAGCGAGCCGCCGCCGACCGAGACTTCGCCGACGCCCTCGACCTGCGACAGCTTCTGCGCCAGCGTGGTTGAGGCGGCGTCATAGAGCTCGGCCGGGGTCAGCGTGTCCGAGGTCAGGGTGTAGATCAGGATCGGCGCCGAGGCGGGGTTGAACTTGCGGTAGGTGGGGTTGGTGCGCAGGTTGGTCGGCAGGTCGGCACGCGCCGCGTTGATCGCCGCCTGCACGTCGCGCGCGGCGCCGTTGATGTCGCGGTCGATGTCGAATTGCAGCGTGATGCGGGCGGAGCCGAGCGAGGACGTCGACGTCATCTCGGTGACGCTGGCGATCTGGCCGAGGTGGCGTTCCAGGGGGCTCGCCACGGTGGCGGCGACGTCGGCCGGGCTGGCGCCGGGCAGGGTCGCCTGCACCATGATGGTCGGGATGTCGACGTCGGGCAGCGGCGACACCGGCAGCTTGAAGAACGCAATGATGCCCGCCACCACCAGTCCAAGCGACAGCAGTGTGGTGCCGACCGGGCGGCGGACAAAGGGAGCTGAGAGGTTCATTGCATCAGCGAGCGATGTTTGCGGATCAGCTTCTATCCGTCTGCGCCGCGATGCAAAAGCCTAAATGTCACAGGGCGCTGCCATACGTCCGCCGGGATTTGTCTGGCCGCAACAGATGCCCGACGTCGGCCGCATTCGGACGCGGACTATTTCGCCGCATTCTGGCTCGCGCCGACGAAGTAGAAATCCTCAGCTCCCGGCACCGAGCCGTAGCTGAAGGGCTGCTGCCGCCGATCGGTCGCCACCATGACGTCGTCACGCACGAGGTCGAACAGCTTGCGGATCTCGATCCGCGGCGTCTGCATGCGCTTGATCAGGGCCGTCACGAACGGGCTGTGACCGCCGTCGCCGTCGAGCGCGACCTGGCCGTGCTTGGCGGCGTAGACGACCAGCGTGCCGCTGTCGGGCTCGACCTGGGCCAATCCCCTGCCGATCGAGCGCGACGCGACGGTGCGCTTGATCTGGTTGGCGAACGGGTTGTCGCGGCAGGCGTCGAGGATGACGAGGTGCAGCTTGCGCGCCCCTTCGGTGGCGCCCATCACTTGCGTCAGCGCGACCGCCTCGAACGACACGTCGCGATCGGTCGCGAGTTTGGCGTCGACCGGCACCAGATAGTTCTCGCCGGCCATCTCCATGCCGTGGCCGGCATAGTAGATCACGGCCCAATCGGCGCCGTCGGCCGCACTGGTAAATGATTTGAGGGCGTCGACCAGGCTGTCCCGCGTGGCGTCGGTGACGAGGCGGACATCCTGAAAGCCGACCGCGCGCAGCGTGTTGGCGATCGCGGCGGCGTCCTGGCCGGGGTTCGGCAGAACAGGCACCGAGCGATACTTTGAATTGCCCACCACGAGGGCGACGCGCCGCTCGGTCGTTGCTGCCTTGCCCGCGCTAATCGGCGGAACCGGAACGGCCGTGGCGAGCGCGGGCACAGGCTTGGCCGCGGCGTGATCCGCGACGACGCTCTTGTCCGTGCTGGCGACCTTGTCCAGCCGTTGCAGGCCTTCCCGGGCGACGCGCTGGCCCTGGGTGCGGTCGAGCTGATCGAGGCCGATGACGTCGAGCGCGTGCCGGAAGTCGGCGCGAGCCGCGTCGACATCGCCCTTCTTCTCGTCGGCGAGGCCGCGCCGTGCATAGTTCAGCGCGCCCTGTGCGTTGAGTTGCGTGGCGCGGTCGTAGTCGCGCATCGCCTGGTCAAGCTCGCCCTTGCCGGCGAACGTCAGGCCGCGCAGCGAGTAGAACTCGGATTGCCCGTCCTGGATCGCGATCGCGCGTTCGACATCCCGCGCGGCACTGTCGAGATCGCCGGCGCTGACCTCGACCGCGGCCCGGCAGTAATAGGGGCCGGCTGCGTGCGGCGCGCGCTTGATCGCGTCCTCGCAATGCAGCGCCGCGAGCCGGTCCTTGCCGCTGAAGTCATAGACCAGCGCGCGATTGACGTAGGCGTACCACGAGTTGGGATCGAGCTCGATCGACTTGCCGTAATCGGCCAGCGCGCGATCGTAGTCGCCGGTGGCGACGAACAGCTCGGCGCGATTGTTGAACCAGCCGGCGCTGAACTGACCGGCGGGCTTGAGCCGGATCGCCTGATCGAAATCGCTCAGCGCGCGGTCGTAGTCCTGGTTCTGCAGATAGACCTTGGCCCGCTGGCCGTAGGAGGGCGCAAACGACGGATTGATCGCAATCGACTGGTCGTAGTCCGCTTTGGCCTTCTCCAGATTCCCCTTGTTATGCCAGGCGAGCGCCCGGTTGTAGTAGGTGATCGAAAGGTCGCGTCCCCTCGGATTGGCTGCGATCAGGCGGGTGCAGGCGGGGATCGCGAGCTCCGGGTGCGGCTCCGTTGCGTCGCAGGCCGCGCCATCCTCCCTCAATCCGGCATACGATGGCGAGTTCAGCAGCAATAGCAGGCCGAGTGCGGCGAGCCTTAGCAATGAGGGGCGCATTCCAGTCATTCCATTCCAGCGACCGGAAATGGAGACCACAATGTTGTTCGCGCCGTGGCAAAAACTCGCAGGCCGGGTTCCTCGACGGACGTCAATGGCGCGTCGGCGTTCAGCCTGGATCGCGCCCGTCAGCGGCATGCACATCCCGATGCAGCGTCGTGCCCGAATCATGCAGCATCGCCGCAAGCTGGTGCAGCGGCTGATCGCGAAACCCCTGTTTCTCGATCGAGGCGACGGTCGAGAGCACATAATCGCGGTTGTTGCCGGAGCGGCCATGGCCTTGCTGCACCAGGCGCAGTTGCTCGGCCAGCGACAGCCGCCCGGCATATTGCACATGGCCGCGGTCGACCACATAGGCCAGCGCGCTGACGCGATCGCGGGCCGCGTTCTCCAGCCACACCGAGCGCATCACCTCGCGATAGACGTTGGTGGTCTGCTCGCGCGCCCGTAAGTAGGCGATGGTGTCGTGGCGCAGGCGGGCGGCGACGCGGAACGCGATGCCGCGGCAGGCGCCGCCGCGGTCCAGCCCGAGCACCAGGCCCGGCTTCTCCGGCGTGCCGCGGTGGTCGAACGAATAGACGCAAAGCGCGCGATGCTCGCCGATCAGCCGTGCCGGCACCTGCTCCAGGAACTCGAAGCCCGGCTTCCACATCAGCGAGCCGTAGCCGAACACCCAGAGGTCGCCGTCGGTCTCGGAATGGGGAGGATTTGCTGACATCGCGCAGATGGGCTAGCAGAACACGCCGTCGAAGCGAAGCAGATTCCGTGATGTTTCCAAGGGTTACGCAAAGGTTGCGTGAGGGTTGCGCAAGAGGTGCGTAGGGGTTGCCCAAGGGTTGCCCAAGGCTTGCTGCCGCTTAGATTTTGACAAATTCGCGCTCCAAAGGACGCCGCATGTCCGATATGACCTCCGCCCCCCGCCGCCGCTCGCGCTTCGGTCTTTATGCCGTCCCCGTTGTGGTCCTGATCGCCGCGGTGCTGTGGAGCGGCTTCTGGTTCTTCGCCGCCTCGCAGGTCGGCGTGCAGGCCGATGCCTGGCGCGCGCAGGAGGCGAAAGCGGGCCGGGTCTATGATTGCGACAAGCGCTCGGTGGCAGGTTACCCGTTCCGGCTTGAAATCCGCTGCGAGCAGCCCAGCGTGATGCTGGTGTCGCAGACCGCCTCGCCGCAAATGTCGTTCGTGGCGCGGCTGGCCGAGATCCTGGTCGTTGCGCAGATCTATGATCCCAAGCTCGTGATCGCGGAGTTCAAGGGCCCGGCCACAATCGCCGAGCGCAATGCGCAGCCGACGCTGCAGGTCGACTGGAAGTTGGGACGCAGCAGCGTGGTCGGTCTGCCGGCGGTGCCGCAGCGTGCCTCGCTGGTGTTCGACGATCTCGCCATCGACCGCACCGGCGGTCCCGCGCCGACGCCGCTGATGCGTGTCAATCACATCGAGCTGCACGGCAGGCAGGTCGACGGCTCGGCGCCGGACAGCCCCGCGATCGAGACCGTGCTGCAGATCTCGGGCGGTACCTTTCAGGAGGTGCATCCGCTGCTCACCCAGCCGTTCAACGCCGACATCCATGCGCGGCTGAACGGCCTGAAGGATTTTTCGCCCAAGCCGTGGCCCGATCGCTTCCGCGAGATCCAGGCCGCCGGCGGTAGCGTCGAGATCCAGCAGTCGCGGATCGAGCAGGGCGATGTGCTGTCGGTCGCGGCCGGCACGCTCCGCCTCAACGCGCAGGGCCGCATCGAGGGCGAACTGCAAATGACGGTCGCGGGCCTCGAGCGCGTCATCCCCGCGCTCGGCATCGACAAGATGCTGGAGGAGGGCGTGCCGCAGTCGACGCTCGACCGCGTCGCACCCGGCGTGAAGAGCCAGGACCTCAGCAATCTCTTTGGCGCGCTGGACCGCGCGATCCCGGGCCTCGGCAAGGTGATCAAGCAGAACGCCAATGCCGGCATCTCCGCCGGCATCAATTCGCTCGGCACCGAAGCCACGCTCGAGGGTAAGAAGGCGCGCAGCTTCCCGTTGCGCTTCGCCGACGGCGCGGTGTTCCTGGGCCCGCTGAAGGTCGCGCAGATTCCGCCGCTGTTCTGAGCAGCACGCTGTCGAAACTTCGTAGGGCGGGTTAGGCGAAGCCGTAACCCGCCGCGCCGATCTACCGAAATGGCGGATTACGCCTTCGGCTAATCCGCCCTACACATGCTCAAACGGGCCGACCTCGCGGATCACCTTGCAGATCTGCAGGAAGCCGCTGGCGTAGAATTCGGCATGTCCGCGCTGCATGGTTTCGACATGGTCCGGATGACGGCGCCAGGCTTCGAGCGCTTCTTCCGAGGCAAAGCGAAACAAGGTGAGCTCCTCGCCGTCCGCCGCCTTGAACGATTTCACCGACAGGAATCCCGGAAGCCGGCTGACGATGTCGTACATGCGCTCGCCCAGCCGGTTGTATTCGTCGAGCGAGGCGTCGTCCCGTAACTTCAGGTCACCGACTACAATGACTTCACCGATCATGTTGCTGCCCTTCGTCCATCGCATGTCCATGGCAGCCTGAAACAGGCGCCGAACGACAATTCGATCTCGCGACCGCCGTTGTTACACGTCCGCTTTTTTCGCCGCGGGCGGTGGGGCGGATTGTGCTGCGCAAAATCCGCCCCACACACCGCGCGGACACCTTAATCCCTCGCGCGCGATATCGCCAATTGCGGCAAACTATTCCCGTGGCCGCGATGAGAAAAACGTGACCGCAATATTGCGGGAGCCCGCGAATATCATTCCCCGAGTACCGCTCTCTCTCGCCTGAGGAAACAACCTCGTGTGGAGGAAGCGATGCGAATTCTCGGGGGAATTCTGCTCGGCAGCATGCTGTTGTCGGCAGGTCCAGCGTTGGCGGACGACGATGCGTCGGAGCTGAAGGCGCTGAAAGCACGTCTCAAGCAGCTCGAACAGAAAATGGAAGTGCAGGCGCGCAAGGAGGAGGTGCTGGCGGCAAGACAGAACGCAATGCAGAATACGCGGATGGCAGCCAAGGCGCCGGTGCCGTTCGATCCCTGCGCATCGGGCAAGCTCTGCTACAAGGGCGTCACCTTCACCTTCGGCGGCTGGGTCGATCTCACCGGCATCTATCGGACCCGCAATCTCGCTTCCGACACCGGCTCGGTCTACGCCTTCATTCCGTTCCCGCAGAGCAAGAACTTCAACACCGGCGAGTCGCGCTTCTCGGCGCGGCAGACCCGCTTCTCGGTGCTCGCGGAAGCCGAAGTGTTCGCCAACACCCGTGTCGCCGGCTACGGCGAAATGGACTTCGAAGGCGCCGCGCAGACCGCGAATTCGGTCGCCACCAACTCGTTCAACCCGCGGCTGCGGCAGGCCAGCGTCGAGGTCGATCGCACGGATCTCGGCCTGCATGTCCTGGCCGGTCAGAGCTGGTCGCTGAACGCGCCGAGCAAGGCCGGCATCGATCCGCGTTCGGTCGACGCGCCGGGCGTGATTGATTTCGAATCGGTGCCCGGCTTCCTCGCGGCGCGGCAGCCCGGCATTCGCGTCTGGCAGGACATCGGGCCCGAATTCAAGCTCGCGGTCTCGGCGGAAAATCCGCAGACGTCGTTCTTCGGCGGCAACACGCCGTTGGTAGGTACGCCCGCGGCCGGCCCGCAGGGCGTGCTCAATCCGAACCTCTTGGTCAACCTCACCGGGCCGGGCGGCAGCTTCTTCAACAACGCCAACAACGTCAGCCTCAATCACGTGCCTGACTTCACCGTGAAGGGTGCGTGGGATCCGCGGCTCGGGCCCTACAAGCTGCATGTCGAGGGCTGGGCGATGTATCGCGACTTCTACGATCGCTTCAACTTCGCCAATCACGACGTCAACACGGTGAGCTTCGGCGGGCATTTCTCGGCGGAGATCGTGCCGAAGGTCCTGGAATTGCAGGGCTCCGCGTCGCACGGCGCGCTCGGCCGCTTCACCGCCGCGCCGTTCCCGGATGCGACGGTGCGCCAGGACGGCTCGATCCAGCCACTGCCGATCACGGCGTTCCTGCTCGGCACGGTCTGGCACACGACGCCGTCGCTCGATCTCTATGCCTATGCCGGCCTCGAGAAGACCAAGGCGACGTTCTCCAATGTCGGCACGGTGCCGTTCGGCTACGGCAATCCGCTCTACAACAATCTCGGCTGCAACATCGAGAACTCGCCGGCGGCGACCTGCAACGGCAACACCGCCCAAGTCAGGCAATACACCGCCGGGTTCTACGACACGATCTTCAAGGGCGACTACGGAGCGATCAAGGCCGGCATCCAGTACTCCTACAACCAGCGCTTCGCCTTCGCAGGTGTCGGCGGCGCGCCGAAGACCGACGACCACATCGTCATGACCCAGATCCGCTATTACCCGTTCTAGTACATCGAGTGGCAATCGCGTGCTTCGGTACTGAGAGGGCTTGAGCCCATCAACCTCGTCTTGCGAGGAGCGATAGCGACGAAGCAATCCATATCTCCGCTTGCCGCGCGATGGATTGCTTCGTTCCGCTCGCAATGACGGGACAGATCGGTTCACAGCCTCTGTGGACCGAAGTGCTGGAAAGGACACCGCAGATGAGGATCGTGAGCAGAAAGGAGAGGGCCGTGATCGCCCGCGAGTTGATGATGGTCAGCCGTGCCGCGCATGTGCTGCAACGAACCGGTCTGGCGATGGCCGGTGCCATGGCCGGCACCTTCGTTGCCGCCCAGCTCGCGAAGGGGCACATCTCCTTCTTCGGTACGCTTGCCTTCATCGTGACGACGATCGTGATCGGCGCCGTCGGCTTCTACCTCGGCATCGATATTCCAAGGCCGGCCTTGCGCGCCACGGGGCGCATCGATGCCGTCGAGCTCATGAGCGCGGGCGGCATCTTCCTCGCCGCGCTGGCTGCACTGGTGTCGGTCTATGGCATCGTGTTCGACGAGATTCCGCCGCGTGCCTGGGAGTTCGTGATCGGCTCGTGGTGGTTCGGCGGCATCGTCATGCTGGCAACCGCCGGCCTCGTCGGCCGCCAGCGCCTAACACAGAAGGTTGCGCCGATATCGACAGGCCCGATCCGGGATCAGCGGTTGCGACGGTGAGTGCCGTCGCTGCCTTGCGGCCCGTGGGTGCGATCGGCACCCGGTTTTCCCTGCGCCCTCTGTTCGAAGAGCGGCGTGACGAAAGGCAAGGCTCGGACAATTCATGTCGCGAAAATGCGGACGCTTTGATTCATAGGCGGCACCACACACTCGCTGTCGTCCTGGCGAAAGCCAGGACCCATTACCCCGAGTGCCCGTTGTTGCACGACGTTGGGGCCGGAATCCCGTTCACAACCAAATGCGGTGGTTATGGGTCCTGGCTTTCGCCAGGACGACCAAGTAGAGGAAGCCGCGTGCCTGATCTTACTTCTTCAAATTCGCATGCGGCCGGCCGAAATCCGGCGCGGCGGAATCCTGGCCGATCTCGACGATGCCGCGGCGGATGGCGCGGGTGCGGGTGAAGTGGTCGAACAGTGCTTCGCCGTCGCCGCGCCGGATCGCGCGGGTGAGCTTCGACAGATCCTCGGTGAAGGTGCCGAGCATCTCGAGCACGGCGTCCTTGTTGGCGAGGAACACGTCGCGCCACATCGTCGGGTCCGAGGCCGCGATGCGGGTGAAGTCACGGAAGCCGCCGGCGGAGAACTTGATGACTTCGGATTCCGTCACCTGCGCCAGCTCGTCGGCGGTGCCGACGATGGTGTAGGCGATCAGATGCGGCAGATGGCTGGTGATCGCGAGCACGAGGTCATGATGATCCGGCGTCATGATCTCGACCTTGGCGCCGAGTGCGGCCCAGAACGCGCGCAGCCGGTCGGTCGCGGCTGGATCGGTGCCTTCGGGCGGGGTCAGGATGCACCAGCGGTTGATGAATAGCTCGGCGAAGCCGGAATCCGGGCCCGAATGCTCGGTGCCGGCCACTGGATGCGCCGGCACGAAATGTACGCCGCCGGGCAGATGCGGCCCCATGTCCTTGACCACGGCGCCCTTCACCGAGCCGACGTCGGAGATGATGGCGCCGGGCTTGAGATGGCCGGCGATCTCGGCCGCGACCGGACCGCAGGCGCCGACCGGGATGCAGAGGATGACGAGATCGGCATCCCTGACCGCCTCGATGTTGGTCTCGACGACGCGATCGACGATGCCGAGCTCGGCGACGCGCGCGCGCGTCTTCGAAGAGCGCGCGGTGGTGACGATCTCGCCGACGAGGCCCTGCGCGCGCGCGCCGCGCGCGATCGAGCCGCCGATCAGGCCGAAGCCGATCAGTGCGATGCGGTTGAAGAGCGGAGCCGTGGTCACGTCGGTGTTCACTTTCCACCTAAGAAGTCGCGCAGGCCCTCGACCACGAGGCGGTTGGCTTCCTCGGTGCCAATGGTCATGCGCAGCGCGTGCGGCAGCTTGTAATTGTTGAGCGCGCGCAGCACGAGGCCGCGCCGCGTGAGATAGGCGTCGGCTTCCGCCGCGGTCCTGCCCTTGTCGGTCGGGAAGTGGATCAGCACGAAATTGGCGACGCTCGGCGTCACCTTGAGCCCGAGCTTGCCGATCTCCTCGGTCAGCCAGTTGCGCCACTGTTCGGTGTGGGTCCGCGACATCTGCACATGCGCGGTGTCCTCGATCGCCGCCACCGCGGCCAGCATCGCCGGCGTCGTGACGTTGAACGGACCGCGAATGCGGTTGCAGGCATCGACGATATGCGCCGGGCCGAACATCCAGCCGACCCGCAGCGCGGCAAGGCCGTGGATCTTCGAGAAGGTGTGCGTCACCACCGTGTTGTCGGTGGTCGCGACCAGCTCGATGCCGAGCTCGTAGTCGTTGCGCGAGACGTAGTCGGCGTAAGCCGCGTCGAGCACCAGCAGCACATGCGAGGGCAGGGCGGCGCGCAGCCGCTTGACCTCGTCGAACGGGATGTAGGTGCCGGTCGGATTGTTCGGGTTGGCGAGCCAGACCAGCTTGGTCTTCGGCGTCACCACCTTGAGGATGGCGTCGACATCGGCGGTGAAATTGGTCTCGGCCGCGATCACGTTCCTGGCGCCGTTCGCCATGGTGGCGATCGGGTAGACCAGGAAGCCATGGGTGGTCGAGATCGCTTCGTCGCCGGGGGCGAGATAGGTGTGCGCCAGCAGATTGAGGATCTCGTCGGAGCCGGCGCCGCAGATGATGCGGTCGGGATCGAGCCCGTAGGCGCGGCCAATCGCCTCGCGCAGCACGCGCGAGGTGCCCTCCGGATAGTCCTCGAGATGGTCAGCCGCGGCCTTGTAGGCCGCGATCGCCTTCGGCGACGGGCCGAACGGCGTCTCGTTGGCGGACAGCTTGAACACCTTGCGGCCCGGTTCCGGCACCGGGCTCTTGCCGGGCGTATAGGGCGCAATATCGAGGATGCCGGGGTTCGGCACGGGGCGGGACATTATCAACTCCGAACAGAGCGTTTTCGAGCGAAGTGGACACCGGTTCGCGTGAAGAAAACGCGTCAAAACAAAAGCCTGGACGGACGGCTGGCTCTTACTTCAGGTCCTGGCCGATCCGTTAGAGGGCACCGTATAGCGCGTTGCGTGGCTGCCGACGAGGGCCGACGAGCGGACCGAGGCGCCGGCCTCAATCAAGGCCAGCTTGATCTTCTCGAAGTCTTGCCCGGTGACCGAGACCAGGAGGGCAGCACCGTCGAAGGCGGTGTCGGGGACCGCGACGATCTCGGCGAGCGGGGCCAGCGCACGGGCGACATCGGCGTTCCAGCCGGAGACGCGCACGCTCCACATCTCGACCTCGGTCACCATGGCGTCGTCGGCGACCCGCGAGATCAGGAATACCGGCAGCGCGGCGGGATGGTCGGCGCGTTCGAGGAACGGCAGCCGCGCGATGATCTTCGGCGCGCCATCGGCCTCGAGCGCATTCCACCACGGCGTACGGCTCGCGATCGCGGAGACCAGCGCGAGGTCGCCCTTCGATTTCGCCACCGCCTCGATCGCGGCCTGGGCGCTGAAATGCGAGACGTAGGGCACCACGAAGCCGAAGTGAAACCGCGCCGAGTCGCGCATCGCGGACTCGCCGACCGAAACATCGGCGTGCACTGCGAACGGCGCCTGCACGTAGGTGAAGGTCGAGATGATGACGCGCCAGATGCTCTCGATGGTGTCGAGCGGCAGGATGCCGCGATGACGCCGCACCAGCTCGCGCATCATGCTGGCCTCGCGCGCGGGGCGGAACGCCGAGCCGACCTCCTGGGTCTTCTTGACCTGGATCAGGCGGTCGATGATGTCGCCGCGCGCCATCAGCAGGCGGTGAACCTGCTCGTCGATCGCATCGATCTCCTTGCGCAGCTCCTGCAGCGAGGGCGGCGACGGGGGTGGGTTGGACATGCTCTCAAACCTTGTCGTCCGGGCGGCCCGACGCCGTGCCGGACAGGGTCCCTGATTAGGAAAGACGGGCAGCGAAAGCAAAGAGAAACGTCGCAGGCGTGCCCTGCGCATTCGGTTAACCATCGGCGCCCGGCGAGGGGACGTTCGCTGGCCGCCTTGACGACGGGGGGCCTGAGGACTAGGTTCGCTGCACTCCGTGGTCATTTGAGCCGGCCGGCTTGCAGCCACGTTAAACAACTCGCTAAACAGGCCGGGGACAGATCAGCTCCCGGCCGAACCTTGTTCAGGCCGGGTTTTTTATGGCCTGATTTCTGTTCGAGCCCTCCCGCGCGGAGGCAGGGTCGCCTAGATGAGCAACGTGCGTCCGATACCGAGCCCGCAAACCCAGAGCGATGATCGCGCCCACGAGGCCGATCATCCGTCGTCATTGCTGGCGAAGTTCGGCACGGATCAGCCGCTGAAGCTGGATTGCGGCGTCGATCTCGCACCGTTCCAGATCGCCTATCAGACCTACGGCCGGCTCAATGCCGACAGGTCCAACGCGATCCTGATCTGCCATGCGCTGACCGGCGATCAGCATGTCAAAAACACCCATCCCGTCACCGGCAAGCCCGGCTGGTGGGACACCATGGTCGGCGCCGGCAAGCCGATCGATGCCGACAAATACTTCATCATCTGCTCCAACGTGATCGGCGGCTGCATGGGCTCGACCGGGCCTGCGTCGCTGAATCCTGCGACGGGCAAGGTGTGGGGGCTCGATTTCCCGATCATCACGATCCCCGACATGGTGCGCGCGCAGGCGATGCTGATCGATCGTCTCGGCATTTCGACGCTGTTCTGCGTGGTCGGCGGCTCGATGGGCGGCATGCAGGTGCTGCAATGGACCGCCGCCTATCCCGAGCGTGTGTTCTCGACGCTCGCGATCGCCTGCTCGACGCGGCATTCGGCGCAGAACATCGCGTTCCACGAGCTCGGCCGTCAGGCCGTGATGGCCGATCCGGACTGGCGCGGCGGCCGCTATGTCGACGAGGACACCCATCCGCATCGCGGGCTCGCGGTGGCGCGGATGGCCGCGCACATCACCTATCTGTCGGACGCCGCGCTGCATCGCAAGTTCGGGCGGCGGATGCAGGATCGCGAGCTGCCGACCTTCTCGTTCGATGCTGATTTCCAGGTCGAGAGCTATCTGCGCTATCAAGGCTCGTCCTTTGTCGAGCGCTTCGACGCCAACAGCTATCTCTACCTGACCCGTGCGATGGACTATTTCGACATCGCCGCCGACCACAACGGCGTGCTGGCGAAGGCGTTCACCGGCATCCAGACGCGGTTCTGCGTGGTGTCGTTCACCAGCGACTGGCTGTTTCCGACCTCGGAATCGCGCGCGCTGGTGCACGCGCTGAACGCGTCGAGCGCACGGGTGTCGTTCGCCGAAATCGAGACCGATCGCGGCCACGACGCGTTTCTGCTCGACGTGCCGGAATTCCTCGAAATCTCCCGCGCCTTCCTGCTGGCTGCGGGCAAGGCGCGCGGATTGAAGGACGACGGCCAGTCATGAGCATGCAGCAGACATTGCCCTTGCCGGGCGTCGCGCCGGAGCGGACCGGCGGCTATCGCAGGGATCATCTCCTGGTCGCCGAGATGGTGCGGCCGGGCTCGCGCGTGCTCGACGTCGGCTGCGGCGACGGCGAATTGCTGCAGCTGCTGGAGAGCCGCGGCATCGACGGCCGCGGCATCGAATTGTCGCGCGAGGGCGTCAACGGCTGCGTCGCCAAGGGCCTCGCGGTGGTGCAGGGCGATGCCGACACCGACCTCGTCAACTATCCCGATGACGCATTCGACTACGTCATCCTGTCGCAGACCTTGCAGGCGACGCGGCAGCCCAAGGTGGTGCTGGAGAATCTGCTGCGGATCGGCCAGCGCGCCATCGTCTCGTTCCCGAATTTCGGGTTCTGGAAAATGCGGCTGCAGCTTTTGATCGGCGGCCACATGCCGCGCACCGAGAATCTGCCGGCGAGCTGGTACGACACCTCGAACATCCATTTCTGCACCATCAAGGATTTCGTGGAGCTCTGCGAGCAGATCAACGTCAAGATGGAGCGCGCGGTCGCGCTCGATCTCTACGGCCGCCCGGTGCCGCTCAACCTGCCCTGGTGGGTGTGGAACATGTTCGGCGAGCAGGGCGTGTTCCTGCTCAGCCGCGGCGGTGGGAAGTGACGGCTTACACCGGCGCTGCCACCAGCGACCGCGGATCGCGCACCGGCCAGCGGCCGGCCTCGACCAGCGTGATGAAGCGCTCGACCATCTCGTTGAACAGCGCCGGCTCCTCGAGATTGAGCACGTGGCCGGACTTCGGGAAGAAGGCGAGGCCGGCGGCCGGCAGATGCTGCTTCAGGAACATGCTGGGCGCGATGCAATTGTCGTCCTCGTCGCCGCACAGGATCAGCGCCGGCGTCGCCGCGCGCTTGATGGCGTCGGTCATGGTGTAGATCGAGGGCCTGCCGCCCTGGAAGCTGCGCATCGTGTTGGCCGAGCCCTTGGCGTCATGGCGGGCGAGCGCGGCGTAGAAATCGGCGTGGCCGCGCGGGTCCTTGACCAGGAACGGGATCCGGCTCGGCGCCTCGCGCGTCACCTTGGCGACCTCGACCGAGCCAATGCTCTCGTATTGCTCGGCATTGGCGCGGCACTGCGCGCGGAAGGCATCGAGATTCTCGAGGCTGGAGCCGGAGCCGACCGCGGCCAGCGTCATCGACAGTGCGCGCTCCGGCGCGTTGAGCGCGACCTGCAGCGAGGAATAGGAGCCCATCGAGAGGCCGACGAAATGCGCCTTGGCGATGCCGAGATGGTCGAGCACCGCGAGCGCGTCGGTGTAGAAATGCTTGTAGGTGTAGACCTCGGCGCTCGCAGGTACCTCCGAGGGCGTATAGCCGCGCGCCGAATAGGCGATGCAGCGGTGGCCGCGCGTGAAGTAGCGCATCTGCGGCTCCCAGTTGGTGTGATCAGCTGCGAACTCGTGCAGGAAGATGATCGGGGTGCCGCTGCCGGCCTCTTCGAAATGAAGGCGGACATTATCTTTCGTGACGGCGTGGGGCATTAAAATCTCCTCTCGTTGGCCGCGCTCAGATTTGCAATTAATTTCCGCGGCTGCAATGCGGCAGTTCTGGCTATTTTCGTCATGGAATTTGCGCGGAATGACCCAGAAATCGTTTCCGCAACGCCGCATGAAATCTTCCTCGCGCCACATCCCGATTTACAAAACCACCGCCGTGTTCCCTTGCGTGTTCTCTTGGGATCGCGACGGGGAGTTTGGGGCGTTTCAGAGGATCTCGTGAAGTATGGTTCAGTTGCTTGCGTATCGCCGGTCGCTTCGTGTTTTGGCGCTGGCTCTGTGTTCGCTCACTCTCGCCGTCGTTTCGGTTTCTTCGGCTTCCGCCCGTCCGCGTCATTCGCATCACGCGCATTCGCCCCATGCGGGTCATCACGCGCGCCATTCTGGTCATCATCACTATCGGCACACCGCGCGGCTGTCGCGCGCCGAGCGTCGCGCACAGGCGGAGGCGGGTGGTGACTTCACCGAGGCCAATGCGGCCGTGTTGCCGGGCAACGCTGAGTCCGTGCCCAATACCGGCGGCGTCAGCGAGGCGAGTGGATTCGGCTCATCGGGGATCGTCGCCACGGCGCGCCGCTATCTCGGCGGCGGCAACCCGACCGGGCGCTCCAGCCTGTGGTGCGCGCGCTTCATGAACATGGTGTTGCAACAGACCGGCCATCGCGGCACCGGCTCCGACATGGCGAGCTCGTTCGCCAAATACGGTACGCGCGTGTCGGGGCCGCAGGTCGGCGCCATCGCCGTGATGGGCCGCCGCGGCGGCGGTCATGTCGGCATCATCACCGGCGTCGATGCCAAGGGCAATCCGATCATGATCTCGGGTAACAGCAGCCACCGCGTTCGCGAACTGCCGGTCTCGCGCGGCCGGATCTATGCCTATGTGATGCCGGCGAATTGATCAGGGACTGGCCACCTCGCTCCTGAGAATGGGGCAGGTGGCCATACGCGGTCCGGGGTCAACCGATACTGCCGGCTGGCCTCACTTCTCGTGCTCCGTCGCCTCGATCGTGTCGACGTTGGTCGTCTCGAGGTTGCTCAGGGGGACTTCGACCGCAGCGGGTTGATACCAGGCGAATTGCGAGAAGTAGTTCGCGAGCACCTGATCCTTGAAGAACCGGCCATGCCGCGCGAAAATCTCGTTTCGTGCGATGCGCAGCTCGATCGCCGACATGTCCTTGAGATCGGCCTCACTCAGAAATCGTCGATCGGAATCAGGAAAGAGAAAGCCGTCATGCGCCTTGGCGCGCTGCGTGACGGAGGCCGGAACGGCGGGCGGCGTCGTGCGCCCGACGGTGGTCTGATCGTCCGGTCCGCCTGACTTCACCACCGTATGTTCGAACGCGGGCCCGATGGTCCAAACCGCCAGCGCCAAAGCTGCGGCGGCGAGGCCTGCGCCATACTTCCAGTAGCGCTTGATCGGCGAAACCTGACGTAGCGGCGACCGCCCGGCTTCATTCAGGACCTCGTTGATCGTGTCGATCAGGCGGGTCATGTGCATGCGAAAATCCTGACCCGAGTCGACCCGGGCAGCGTTGCAGAAGTGCAGGAAGCGAAGCGATTCCGGCAGCTCGGCGGCCTCAGGCATGGTTGCGCCGTTCACCAGCAGCGGCAGCAGCGTCTTGTTGTGCTTCAGCGCCGTTTCGATCTCGAAGCGCACAGAATCTGCGGGATCCTCCAGACGCGCAGGTTTCCCATCGTCGGTCTTGCCGATCCAATGCGGACCGATCACCGCGATGACGATGTCGCAGGCGACGATGGCCTTGGCGATCCGGTCGACGAAGTTGGCGCCGGTGCGAATGCTGTTGACGTCGAAGAAGACGGATTTCTCACCGTACTTCTCGATCAGATGGTCGGCGATGCGGCCCGCTGTGTCCTGATCGACCCGCCGGTACGAAACCATGATCATGCTCATGGCAACCCCGTGCAATCAATTTCGACAAATTTGCTGCAATTCAAAATGTCGAGTGAAGTCTATTGCACGCAACCGAACATTGCAATGCGATGCGCGTAATGCCGTCTTCGAGGAATACGGAACCTGGCGTGACCTAGTGCGGTTCCGCGGCAATCGTGTCGCCGACAGCCGCACCGCCATCGCTGATGATCTCGGCGTAGATGCCGCATTCATTGTTGCCGAAGCGCTGCATCAGCGTGTTCGGGACCGAGAGGTCGCGCGCGCCGGTGTCGGGATCGACATTGACCGCAGCACAACGTGTGATCCGCTTCACAACTTTTGCCCGCGCGCTTCCGATCGCAATGGTCTGGTCGAGCAGGCTGGCCTCATGCCAGGCCGGCCAGCCCTCGACATAGAGGTTGGCGCGGAAGCGCAGCGGATGCACCGGCGCCTGCACCATCTCCTCGATTGCCCGCAGGCTCGCCAGATTGATGATCGACACCACCTTGCGCGGCACGTCGGAAAAACTGTGCCCGGGGCTGACCAGCACTTTGGGCGGTCCCTTGATCTGGCCGGCGTGACGATCGGCGAAATAGCGCTCGATCGCCGCGCGCCCGGCTTCCGTCTCGAGATCGCCCTGGGCCACCATCGCGCCATCCCGGCGCAAGGTCAGCACGTGACTGTCATCGTCGAACTGGGCGCGCAGCGGCGCCAGCCACTCGTCCCGTTGCAGCATCAGGAAGTGCGGTTTCGGCAGCCATTTCGGCGCCGATGAATCAAAGCCGCTCGGGCCGTTTTCGATTGCGTAGCGGCGATCCGAGCGCAGCGTCTCGCCGACCTTGAGTTCGGCGCGCGGCAGCGGCTCGGGCGTGAGGCCCTTGACGGGGTAGCGGTAGATGCCGGTGATCCGGGCGGAGGAGGTGTGCGTCGTGTCCATCCGCCCGCTCTAGCCTGTTTGGTGCGCGAGGAGAACCGCCGCCAACGCCAAGGCAGCTAGTCGGGCCGCGCCGCGCCCGGGGTGTCCAGCATGCGCTGCATGAACACGAGTTCGAGCCAGCGGCCGAACTTGCGCCCGACCTCCGGCATCCGCGCGACCTCGACAAAGCCAGCCTGCGCGTGCAGCCGGAGCGAGGCGGGATTGCCGCCGTCGATGCCGGCGATCATGACGTGCTTGCCGAGCGCGGTGGCCGCGGCGATCAGCTCGTCGACGATGACCCGGCCGAGCCCGCGGCCGCGATGATCGGCGTGGACATAGACGCTGTGCTCGACGCTGTAGCGGTAACCCGGGAAGGCCCGAAAATCGCCGAATGTGCCGTACCCAAGAACCACAGAGCCTTCGGCCGCGACCAGCACCGGGTAGCCCAGCGCCAGCCGGGCCTGCATCCAGGCCAGCCGTTCGGCGTCGGAATCCTGCTTCTCCGTCCAGATCGCGTTCGAGTTGGCGACCGTCTCATTGAAGATCGCGGTGATCGCAGGAATGTCCTGCTCGGTGGCGGGGCGGATAATCATCGGTGGTTCCTTGACGAGCCTCTTGAACGACCCTATCGTCTACTATATAAGACGGTATGTCAATTATAGAAGACAAGGCCGATGAGGCTCTCGGGCGGCGGGTTCGCGCCGAACGGGAGGGGCGCGGCTGGTCGCTGGCGGAACTCGCCGGGCGGGCAGGCGTGTCCAAGGCCATGCTGAGCAAGATCGAGCGGGCGGAGGCCAGCCCGACGGCGGCGACGCTGTCGCGGATCGCCACGGCCTATGGCCTGACCATGGCCGCGCTGTTCGAGGTTGCCTCAGCCGGTTCCCGCCTGCAGCGGGCCAAGGATCAGCCGGTGTGGCGCGATCCCAAGGCGGCCTATCTGCGGCGGCAGGTATTCCTGCATCCGGCCAATCCGCTGGAGCTGGTCGAGGTCGAGCTGCCTGCCAACCAGGAAGCCGGCTTCCCCGCCAGCGCCTATCACCTGGTCCGTCAGGTGGTGTGGGTGATCAGCGGCCGCCTCACCTTGATGGAAGGGGCGGAGCGCCACGAGCTCGCTGCGGGTGACCGCGTCGAGCTCGGGCCGCCGTCGGACATCGTCTTCCGTAACGAAACTGCTCAGCCCTGCCGCTACCTTGTCGCCATCGTACGGCGCTGAGCTCCACCGGGTGAAATCGCAGATCGTGGCTCTTCCGTTTCGGAACCAAGTGCCCACATCTGCGGCAAGCCTGAAAAATGATGGCGACGACCAGAGGCTGGTTGAGGAACGTCAACGCGGCCCGCGGAAACCCAATGAAGATGCCGGAACCATGCCTTCGCGCGTGGTCCGCGAAAGTGTGTGCGGTTTCGCGACAAGACCACGCGCAAACTTAAAGTTTGGGCGCGATCGGACGCAAAACCGGTGCCCACTTTTGCTGATCGCGCCCCGGGTGGTGACGGCAGGCCGAGGGAAAACGAATGAACATTGAGAAGTACACCGAGCGCTCGCGCGGATTCATCCAGTCTGCCCAATCGCTCGCAATGCGCGACGGTCACCAGCAGTTCTCACCCTTGCATCTGTTGAAGGTGCTGCTGGACGACAATGAGGGGCTCGCCGGCGGTCTGATCGACCGTGCTGGCGGCAATTCCAGAGCAATCCTGAAAGCGACCGAAGAGGCGCTGAACAAGCTGCCCAAGGTCTCGGGCAATGGCGCCGGACAGGTCTACCTGTCGCCGGAGCTGGCGCGCGCCTTCGACGCGGCGGAAAAGGCCGCCGACAAGACCGGCGACAGCTTTGTCACCGTCGAGCGATTGCTGCTCGGGCTCACGCTCGAGAAGGGCAGCGAGGCGGCTTCTATCCTGAGCAAGGGCGGCGTCACCGCGCAGAACCTGAATGCGGCGATCGAAGCGCTGCGCAAGGGCCGCACCGCTGATAGCGCGACCGCCGAGAACGCCTATGACGCGCTGAAGAAATATGCACGCGACCTGACCCAGGCTGCGCGCGACGGCAAGCTCGACCCGGTGATCGGCCGTGACGAGGAGATCCGCCGCACGATTCAAGTTCTGTCGCGGCGGACCAAGAACAATCCCGTCCTGATCGGTGAACCCGGCGTCGGCAAGACCGCGATCGTCGAGGGTCTGGCGCTGCGCATCCTCAATGGCGATGTGCCCGAGAGCCTGAAGGACAAGAAGCTGCTGTCGCTCGACATGGGCGCCTTGATCGCCGGCGCGAAATACCGCGGCGAGTTCGAGGAGCGGCTGAAATCCGTGCTGCAGGAGGTCTCGTCCGCCGAGGGCGGCATCATCCTGTTCATCGACGAGATGCACACGCTGATCGGCGCCGGCAAGACCGACGGCGCGATGGACGCGTCCAACCTCCTGAAGCCTGCGCTCGCACGCGGTGAGCTGCACTGTATCGGTGCGACCACGCTCGACGAGTACCGCAAGCATGTCGAGAAGGATGCGGCGCTGGCCCGCCGGTTCCAGCCGATCTATGTCAGCGAGCCGACGGTCGAGGACACCATCTCGATCCTGCGCGGCCTGAAGGACAAATACGAGCAGCATCATGGCGTGCGCATCACCGACTCCGCGTTGGTGGCCGCGACCACGCTGTCGAACCGCTACATCACCGACCGTTTCCTGCCCGACAAGGCCATCGATTTGATGGACGAGGCGGCGGCGCGGCTGAAGATGCAGGTCGATTCCAAGCCGGAAGAACTCGATTCGCTGGACCGCGACATCATCCGGCTGAAGATCGAGCAGGAGGCGCTGAAGAAGGAGTCCGATGCCGGCTCGAAGGGCCGCCTGCAGACCCTGGAGAAGGAGCTTGCCGATCTTGAGGAGCGGTCGGCGGCGCTGACGGCGCGTTGGAGCGCGGAGAAGAACAAGCTCTCCAATGCCCAGAAGCTGAAGAGCGAACTCGATGCGCTCCGCGTCGAGCTGGCCAATGCGCAGCGACGCGGCGAATTCCAGAAGGCGGGCGAGCTGGCCTATGGCCGGATTCCCGAGCTGGAGCGGAAGCTTGCCGACATCGAAGCGCAGGCGAGCAGCAAGCAGAGCGGCGGCGAGATGATGGAGGAGGCGGTCACCGCCAATCACATCGCGCAGGTCGTCTCGCGCTGGACCGGCGTGCCGGTCGACAAGATGCTCGAAGGCGAAAAGGACAAGCTCCTGAAGATGGAGGATGCACTCGCCAAGCGCGTCGTCGGCCAGGCCGAAGCCGTGCGTGCGGTGGCAACCGCCGTGCGCCGTGCCCGCGCCGGCCTGCAGGATCCGAACCGGCCGACCGGCTCGTTCATGTTCTTGGGCCCCACTGGCGTCGGCAAGACCGAGCTGACCAAGGCGCTCGCCGCTGACCTGTTCAACGACGAGACCGCGATGGTCCGCCTCGACATGTCCGAGTTCATGGAGAAGCACTCGGTCTCGCGGCTGATCGGCGCGCCTCCCGGCTATGTCGGCTACGACGAGGGTGGCGCACTGACCGAAGCGGTTCGGCGCCGGCCCTACCAGGTCGTGCTGTTCGACGAGATCGAGAAGGCGCATCCCGACGTCTTCAACGTGCTGTTGCAGGTGCTCGACGACGGCCGCCTGACCGATGGTCAGGGCCGCACCGTCGACTTCCGCAACACGCTGATCATCATGACCTCGAACCTCGGTTCGGAATTCCTGGTGAATCAGCCGGAAGGCGAGGACACCGCGGCGGTTCGCGATCAGGTGATGGGCGTCGTGCGGGCGCATTTCAGGC
The DNA here is from genome assembly GCF_015291625.1 of Bradyrhizobium sp. CCBAU 53421. NCBI lineage: Bacteria > Pseudomonadati > Pseudomonadota > Alphaproteobacteria > Hyphomicrobiales > Nitrobacteraceae > Bradyrhizobium > Bradyrhizobium sp. CCBAU 53421. The sequence continues at coordinate 8,311,098 of NZ_CP030047.1, read as the reverse complement.
CGGAATTCCTGAACCGCATCGACGAGATCATCCTGTTCCACCGGCTGCAACGGAACGAGATGGGCCGTATCGTCGAGATCCAGTTCGCGCGACTGACCAGGCTGCTCGAGGATCGCAAGATCGAGCTCACGCTCGATGCAAAGGCGCGGGATTGGCTCGCGGAGAAGGGCTGGGATCCGGCTTACGGCGCCCGCCCGCTGAAGCGGGTGATCCAGCGCAGCGTGCAGGACCCGCTGGCCGAGATGATCCTCGCCGGCGAGGTCAAGGACGGCGATCGCGTGGTGATCTCGGAGAAGGGCAATGTGCTGACCTTCAACGGTCAGGTGTCCAAAACTGCCGAGATCGTGCAGTTCGATGCTCCGGTCTCGAAGCGCAAGCTGAACTGAGCATCCCTAGCGAAACCGGATGCGGGCCGGCGACGGGCCGCATCCGCGACAATGGGCCGTCGCGACGGAGTTCCTGTTCGGCGGCCCGTTTTGTGGGCCCGAATTAATGAAACCGCCTCTGGACGGCGTTCGTTTTCATCCTGAATGATCGGCTGGCGTGGCAACGTCCCGCGCAGCTGCAAAGGGAAGCATTCGGCCCGAATTGCATCGCTGATTCGCGCGCCACCTTGCATCATCCTGCAAAGCCACGCCGCCGGTCGCCCTCAGCAGAAGGCGAATCGCATGAGCAGAGACCTCATCGCCCATAACCGGCCCGTCTATGACGATCTTCATCCCCGCGTTTACGGCGCAGCCGCGGGCTTGGTCGCATGGTTCGTGCTGTCGGCCTGGATCTTGTTCGACCGCCAGAACGAGGTGGAACTGTCGCTGATGTTCGTCAGCGTCTTGCTGTTTGTCGCGGTGTTCCTGCCGTGGCTGCTGTCGCAGATCTGGCAGAGATACGACTACCGGCATGACCCGCATCCGCGATCGATCCCGTTCCGCGAGTGGCGGAAGGGCGAATTCGCAGTCTGGGGCAGCACGATCAACAGTACCCATGCCACGATCGACATGTTGTTGCCGCTTGCCGCCGTCGCGTTCGGCCTGACCGCGATCGGGATCGTCTTCCTGATCTGCGCAAGTCTCGCGCCGTAAGCGCTCATTCCTGCGGGGCGATGGGCGGTGACGGCTCGTCGTCCGCGCTGGGCTCGAGTTCCGACAGGATGTCGACCAGCTCGCGGGCGCGGCCAGTGGCCAGCGGCCTGCCGTCATTCATCAGCGGCTCGTCATTGGCGAGCCAGGCCTGCGCCTCGGCCAGCTCAGCGACCGTTGCGCCCGATGCGATGATCTTGGCAATCGTGACATCGTCGGCGTGGCCGACGGCTTTCAACACGTCGTCACGGGTGAGCTGCGTCATGGTGCAAATCCTCGTGCATATTTTCGTTGAGCACGACCAAACCCTCGCCCGCCGGCGATCCGCGCCAGCGGGCAGGGATGCATCGTTTCAAGCCTCAGCTGTGCGTTGTGAGCCGAGGCGGATGCTGGGACATTGCCCAGAGCTCGATCGCCGCAAGGACTGCGACGGCGACGCCGATCACGACATGTACGGTCGTCGCGGTGGTCATTGCTTGGAAACCAAGGACCCAGGGCGAGACCAGCGCCCAAAGCCCGACGATGAGGTTCAGCCACTCCTCCCAGACCGCGAATGCCGCGAGCGCGGCGATCGCAAGGATCGCCATCACGAGGCCGACGATGTGGGCGTTGGTGGAAACCATTCCGGCGTCGAACTTGAGCAGCCACGGCGAGAGGAAGAGAAGCGCGCCGAGGATCAGGTTTGCGACGTCGCACAGTTTTGCGTTCGTCCAGTTCTCCATGACACCCTCCATTGGAGGTTTCACTGATAAATCAACTGGATGATGGCCGTTCGGGTTCCCGTCCTACGGCGCGAAATTTGTTGAAACCGGCGACGTGACGGCCCGGAAGCGGCATCGCATCTGACCGGACGGACCGGCCCCTTGCAGCATCAGCGGTTGGTGATGGAGCGGGTCTGCGACGTCGAGCCCGTGGCATCGGAGACGATGCGCGAGCTGCCGCGGCTGGACATCTGGGCTTCGATCCCGTCGCGCGCCTTCTCGAAATTGGCCAGCATCGGGCCTTCGAGTGAGCGGCCGCGCGGCAGTTTCACGCGCATCGGATCGACGAATCGGCCGTTGACCAGGATTTCGTAGTGGACGTGCGGGCCGGTCGACTGGCCGGTCGAACCGACAAAGCCGATCACCTGGCCCTGCCGAACTTTCTTGCCGATCTCCATGCCCTTGGCGAAGGCCGACATGTGGCCGTAGGCCGTCTCGTAGCCATTGGCATGCTTCATGCGGATGTATTTGCCGTAACCGCCCTCGTATCCGACCTTCTCGAGCACGCCATTGCCGGAAGCGAAGATCGGCGTGCCGTAGGCGGTGGCCCAGTCGACGCCGGTGTGCATCTTCACATAGCCGAGGATCGGGTGGCGGCGGCCGCCGAAGCCCGAACGCATGATCGCGTTGTTGACCGGCTTACGCACCAGGAACTTCTTCGCGCTTTTGCCGGTCTCGTCATAGTAGTCGACGAGGCCGTCGTCCGAGCTCTGGAATCGGTAGTATTTCTTGGTTTCGCCGCCGACGGTCAGCGCGGCGTAGAGCACTTCGGTCTTTTCGGTGCTGGTGACGCCCTCGTCCTCGCCGGCAAAGAACACGTCGAACGAGTCGCCGGGCTGGACCTTGCGCTGGAAATCGACGTCATAGGAGTAGATCTTGACCATGTCTTCGATGACGGTCGGCGGCACCTTGTTGCGCAGCGCGGTCTCGTAAATGCTCTGATAGAGCCGCACGCCGCTGCCATCATCCTCGTCATCGTCGCTCGAATTGTCGGCGGTGTCGGTCGTGGTGTTCATGCTCTGCACGTCGACGGCGACGTATTTGCCGAGATCGGACAGGGCGGCGACGGCTTCCACGATCGAATCGTTGGCGACGATGACGCGATAGGGCTGCAGCCGGGCGCCCGGCGCTGCCGGCGCCATCAGGATGCGCACCTTCTGGCCTTCCTTCAGGCCGCCATCGCGGCCGCGCGGGCCGAGCGTCGCGGCGATTGCCTTCGCCTCGTCGGGCGTTGCGCCCTGATCGCGCAGGATCGAGGTGATGCTGTCGCCCTTCTTGACGAGGTGAACCCGCTCACCGACCGGATTGCCGCCGGTGACCTGCTCCTTGGTCTTCGGCAGCAGGGTGACATTCTCCGGCACCACACGGGTCTCGAAGCCCGCATAGGGATCGGAGGTATTGCCCTCGGTGGCGTAGGCCATCCGCATGTCGGGGCCGGCGCCGGTGGCGTCGGCCGCGGCATTGGCGAGCGAGGCGTAGCGCACCGAGCCGCCGGAGCCGCGCCAGTTGGCGGCATCGCGCACCCGCATCAGGATATCGTCGAGCGCGACAACGGCGGCGAGCTTGGCTTTCGGCAGCACGGACCCGAGATCCTTGGTGACGAAAGAAACTTCGGCGTCGGGCTCGGCGGCGTCTGCCGCATTCGGATCCTCGGCCGCGGCCGGCGTGTCGGAGCCGACGTCGGTCAACAGACGCTGTGCATTGAAGGCAGGTATTTTCGACGACAGATCACTCGTGGTCATCGAGAGATTGCCGGAAATCCGGATGAAGGGCCGCACCCGCATCACGTCGCGATTGCCGACGCGGGTCACGGTCGACACGCGCACCAGGCTGCGGGAGGCGGAGGATTCGTTCGGCGGCGGCAGGCGGTCGCCCTTGTGCAGGCTGACGACCCGATCATTGCCGGTGAAGGCACCGCGCAGCGCGCCTTCGACGCGCTCCGGCACCTTGGCGAAGGTCATCTCGCCGTCGAGCGACGCAAAAACGGCGCCGCCGATCAGGGCCGCGCCACATAGTCCGGTCAGAATGGTGCCGCTGAACCATTGTACGGAAACACGGCGGCGATCGATCACCGCAGCCTCGGTGCCGTCGACTGAAAGCGGCGGTTCGTGACCGAGATCGATCATCCCGGTCTCGCGCCCAATGCCGCTTCCGCGTGACGCACGTTGGCTCAACCCGATATCCCCCCAAATTCCAGCAACTGCGATCGACCTCTGCTCGTCCTTGTCCCCGCCTTCATCCCCGGAAGAGGAATCCCGGCAGTGTGGCGAGCCACACGCATCGAAATCGAGAAGCCGATGGCCATTAGCTAGCCGCGATCTCGAACGTCAATGGTGTGCAGATCTCTCGATGTTGCTCGGCCGCGAAGGGAAGAGGCGACGGGTTCTTGGAGAAAATCGCCTGGTCCCCCAGAAAAACCACCCGAGCCCCCACAGGTTACGAGCGGTTCAATGCATTCGTTATAGCGAGAACGTCGCAGGATTGTGGCTCAAGTGCGGCATTTGAGGTGGAAAAGCTTGCCTGGAGGCAGGTCGATGCCGCCGCCCGGCCCGGGCGGCTGGAACCCGGTCCGGAGGGCCTCACGGGGCTCCCCGGCGCCAAACTTTTTTGAAGTTTTTTTTGAAGTTTTTTACCGCGAGGGCTGGGTGACGAATTTTTACCTCCGACCTAAGCCACGGAAAGCACGAGAATTTCTTCGCACTGCACAAGCGATTTGAGCGTGCGACGATTTGTTGACAATGGGCGTTGACAATCCCGAGGGGTGGGGACTATAAACCAACCACTGAGCGCGGCGCCGCCGGGTCACTGACCAAGGCGAGCGAACGCGCCTCTGATGCTCCTCACTTAGATGAGTGACACAACAACCGACATAAATCGGTTGAGGTTCACTGTCGGTCGGTGAAGGGTAGAACCACCCTCTAAGGGTGTGGGGTCATCCGATCCCGGGCTGTTTGACAAGTGAAGATGAAGAAAGAGAAACGTGGACGGCGGAGTCCTTGCGTCTCTCGGAATACTTGAAAGCTTCGGCTTTTGACTTCTGAGAGTGGACGAAAGACTTCGGCGGTACACGTTTTAAAGGTTACACCATCGCTGCCAACGATGTGAATCGCAGGCGGCTCGTTGACTTCGGTCGACGAAGAATGGTGGGACCTCGTCAAACGTTGTGATCAGCCGGTTCAAGGTTTCAAGTCCAACTTGAGAGTTTGATCCTGGCTCAGAGCGAACGCTGGCGGCAGGCTTAACACATGCAAGTCGAGCGGGCATAGCAATATGTCAGCGGCAGACGGGTGAGTAACGCGTGGGAACGTACCTTTTGGTTCGGAACAACTGAGGGAAACTTCAGCTAATACCGGATAAGCCCTTACGGGGAAAGATTTATCGCCGAAAGATCGGCCCGCGTCTGATTAGCTAGTTGGTGAGGTAATGGCTCACCAAGGCGACGATCAGTAGCTGGTCTGAGAGGATGATCAGCCACATTGGGACTGAGACACGGCCCAAACTCCTACGGGAGGCAGCAGTGGGGAATATTGGACAATGGGCGCAAGCCTGATCCAGCCATGCCGCGTGAGTGATGAAGGCCCTAGGGTTGTAAAGCTCTTTTGTGCGGGAAGATAATGACGGTACCGCAAGAATAAGCCCCGGCTAACTTCGTGCCAGCAGCCGCGGTAATACGAAGGGGGCTAGCGTTGCTCGGAATCACTGGGCGTAAAGGGTGCGTAGGCGGGTCTTTAAGTCAGGGGTGAAATCCTGGAGCTCAACTCCAGAACTGCCTTTGATACTGAAGATCTTGAGTTCGGGAGAGGTGAGTGGAACTGCGAGTGTAGAGGTGAAATTCGTAGATATTCGCAAGAACACCAGTGGCGAAGGCGGCTCACTGGCCCGATACTGACGCTGAGGCACGAAAGCGTGGGGAGCAAACAGGATTAGATACCCTGGTAGTCCACGCCGTAAACGATGAATGCCAGCCGTTAGTGGGTTTACTCACTAGTGGCGCAGCTAACGCTTTAAGCATTCCGCCTGGGGAGTACGGTCGCAAGATTAAAACTCAAAGGAATTGACGGGGGCCCGCACAAGCGGTGGAGCATGTGGTTTAATTCGACGCAACGCGCAGAACCTTACCAGCCCTTGACATCCCGGTCGCGGACTCCAGAGACGGAGTTCTTCAGTTCGGCTGGACCGGAGACAGGTGCTGCATGGCTGTCGTCAGCTCGTGTCGTGAGATGTTGGGTTAAGTCCCGCAACGAGCGCAACCCCCGTCCTTAGTTGCTACCATTTAGTTGAGCACTCTAAGGAGACTGCCGGTGATAAGCCGCGAGGAAGGTGGGGATGACGTCAAGTCCTCATGGCCCTTACGGGCTGGGCTACACACGTGCTACAATGGCGGTGACAATGGGATGCTAAGGGGCGACCCTTCGCAAATCTCAAAAAGCCGTCTCAGTTCGGATTGGGCTCTGCAACTCGAGCCCATGAAGTTGGAATCGCTAGTAATCGTGGATCAGCACGCCACGGTGAATACGTTCCCGGGCCTTGTACACACCGCCCGTCACACCATGGGAGTTGGTTTTACCTGAAGACGGTGCGCTAACCGAAAGGGGGCAGCCGGCCACGGTAGGGTCAGCGACTGGGGTGAAGTCGTAACAAGGTAGCCGTAGGGGAACCTGCGGCTGGATCACCTCCTTTCTAAGGATGGTTCTTCAGCGAGCTCACGCTCACTATCGAACCGTTTTAGAAACATTCAGGGGCCAACAGTTTCAGGATTGTTGAGCTCCATTGGCGGGATTTCGCCGTCTTCGTTTCTCTTTCTTCGCGGACGAACACGCGCCAGGGGCTGAGCGCTGTGCGGTGCATCGACTTCACGTCGGATGCGCGCCGGCATGTCTCTCGTGTTAGGGGCTTGTAGCTCAGTTGGTTAGAGCGCGCGCTTGATAAGCGTGAGGTCGGAAGTTCAAGTCTTCCCAGGCCCACCATTTTGATCGAGTGCGGAGCATTCGTCTTCTGGTACGGGGCCATAGCTCAGCTGGGAGAGCGCGTGCTTTGCAAGCATGAGGTCGTCGGTTCGATCCCGTCTGGCTCCACCAGATGGAATTGAAGCTCGAGTATGCTTCGTCAATATCGTCCGCGAAACATCACTTCGCACTCATTGGTCCGGATGGACGGTGACGTGCGTGTTTTCTGACATCGTAAAGAGGAGATCGATCCGAGTTTGGATCAAGCGAAGCAATTCGCCTGAACCATTCATTATCTCCGGGATCATTTCGGCGCTCGCGCATCGCAGTTCATCGCAAGATGAGTGAGGTGAGCGGGTTGTAAATGATCCCTTTTAGCGAAGCTTGACCGCCTCGCTATCGGGCCGATCTTACGAAGCAAGCTGGTCTTTCTAGTCAATGTCCGGCTGTGCAATCGCATTCATCGAGGATGCGCGCCTGAGACTTCGGTCTTTGGGCAATTGTGCAGACAACATTCTGCCGAGTGTGTGGACATTGATAATGAGAGCAATCAAGTGCCTTAAGGGTGTTCGGTGGATGCCTTGGCGCTGAGAGGCGATGAAGGACGTGCTACGCTGCGATAAGCCGTGGGGAGCTGCGAAGAAGCTTTGATCCACGGATTTCCGAATGGGGAAACCCACCTTCGATAGCCGGAACTCCAAGACCTTGTGTTTTGGGGTTCGACCAGAAATGGAAGAAATCAGACCGCGAGGTTTTGGATTTCCGGTTATCAAGAGAAGGTATGAGACTTCCGAATAAAATAGGAGGTTTTAAGCAAACCCAGGGAACTGAAACATCTAAGTACCTGGAGGAAAGGACATCAATCGAGACTCCGTTAGTAGTGGCGAGCGAACGCGGACCAGGCCAGTGATACATCAAAGACAATCGGAACCTGTCAGGAAAGCAGGGCCTCAGAGGGTGATAGCCCCGTACGAGTAATGCGATGATGTATCCACGAGTAAGGCGGGACACGTGTAATCCTGTCTGAACACGGGGGGACCACCCTCCAAGCCTAAGTACTCCTCAGCGACCGATAGCGAACCAGTACCGTGAGGGAAAGGTGAAAAGCACCCCGACGAGGGGAGTGAAATAGACCTGAAACCGGACACCTACAAACAGACGGAGCCCAAGATACGTTCTGGGTGACGTCGTACCTTTTGTATTATGGGCCAGCGACTTAATTTAACGAGCAAGCTTAAGCCGATAGGCGAAGGCGCAGCGAAAGCGAGTCTGAATAGGGCGTCAAGTTCGTTGTATTAGACCCGAAACCTAGTGATCTAGCCATGAGCAGGTTGAAGGTGAGGTAACACTCACTGGAGGACCGAACGGGTGCCTGTTGAAAAAGGCTCCGATGACTTGTGGTTAGGGGTGAAAGGCCAATCAAACTGGGAAATAGCTGGTTCTCCGCGAAAGATATTTAGGTATCGCCTCGGATGAATACCTCAGGGGGTAGAGCACTGGATGGGCTAGGGGGACTTACCGTCTTACCAAACCCAACCAAACTCCGAATACCTGAGAGTACTATCCGGGAGTCACACGGCGGGTGCTAACGTCCGTCGTGGAGAGGGAAACAACCCGGACCTACAGCTAAGGCCCCTAATTCGTGGCTAAGTGGGAAAGGATGTGGAAATCCCAAAACAACCAGGAGGTTGGCTTAGAAGCAGCCATCCTTTAAAGAAAGCGTAACAGCTCACTGGTCTAAATAAGGGTTTCTGCGCCGAAGATGTAACGGGGCTCAAGCCACGAGCCGAAGCTTAGGGTGTGATCCGCAAGGGT